>DASZTL010000068.1:0-25179 GCA_035548055.1 Mycobacteriales bacterium
GCACGTCACGGTCGAGCACCTGCTCACCCACACCGCCGGATTTCCGCGTGCCCCCATGCGACCGGAGGAGGGCGCCGACCGCGAGCAGCGTCGCAAGCGGATGTCGTCGTGGCGGCTGGACTGGGAGCCCGGCACCCAGACGGAGTACCACCCGACGTCGGCGTACTGGGCGCTGGTCGAGGTCATCGACGAGGTCACCGGATCCGACTTCCGTCGGCTGTTCGCGGAGGGGCTCGCGGCTCCGCTGGGAATTCCCGGCTTGACGCTCGGCGCCACCGGCGACGTGGTGCACATCGAGAGTGTCGGAGTCGTGGGAGAGGGCACCGAGACGCTGGGTGACCGGGTGACGGAGACCGGCGAGGGATTCTTGCTTCGGTTCAATGAGCCCGCGGTGCTCGCGAGTGGGGTACCCGGTGCGGGCGGCGTGGGGACCGCCGCGGATGTCGCGACGTTCTACCAGGCGCTGCTGCACAATCCGGGAGAACTGTGGGACCCGGCGGTGCTCGCGGACGCGACGGGCAACGTGCGCAACACGATGGTCGATCCGCTGTTCAGCTGTCCGGCGAACCGAACCCTCGGCCTGGTGGTTGCCGGGGACGACGACCGGGCGGCGGTGCGAGGCTTCGGCGCCCACACATCGCCGCGCGCGTTCGGCTGCCTCGGCGTGGGCGGCCAGATCGCCTGGGCGGATCCCGAAACCGGACTGTCGTTCAGTTACATCACCGCCGGGCTCGACGTCGACATCGTGGCGTCGTTCACGCGCTCGGCCAAGATCGCCGGATTGGCAGCCCGCTGCACCGTGGCTTAGCCGGCCGGCCGGACATCGTGAACCCGCGTTCGACGGATGTTGCGTCGGATCGTTGCGCGAAAAGCTAGAAGCGGTGACTGGTGTGCGAGAAGTCGCCTTTGCCGAAGGCCAGGACTCGCTCCGGCCGGACCGCGAACACCAGGACCTGGTGGTGGCCGTCGCCGGCGTGCTCGAAGCCGGTGTCGGTGACGTCGTAGGTCCACCGCCCGTCCCACTTCTTCGTCCACGCATGTGCGGCACGTTCGAGGCGACCGCGGTCCTCAACCCGTTCGGCCTCGCCCTCGACGACGATGTCGAGCCCCTGGTCCCAGTCGTTGCGGCCGGTCATGAGGATCACGTGGCGGTTAGCCCGGAGATTGATCTCTTTCTGCTCACCGAGGCCGGTGCTGAACCACATGGCCCCGTCCGACCAGACCGCGACCAGGGGCGTGGTGTGGGGACGACCGTCCGCCCGCACCGTGGTGACCCAGAACAGCTCGGCCCTCTCGAGGACTTCGAGGGTGGTGTCCCAACCGGTCGCCTGGGCCGAAGGGTCGGAGAAACGGGTATCGAGTTGCGAGCTAGCCGGCTCTGTCATATCCGCATCCCACCACTAGTTCGAGGAAGCCGGCGCCGGTGGCCATACTCGTGGGTGCCACCAACGGAGGTACGCCGATGTCGTTCGACCTGGTAGTGCGGGCAGGGACCGTGGTGGACGGCACCGGAGCCCCGGCCCGTACCGCGGACGTCGCGATCGACGGTGGCCGCATCGTCGAGGTCGGCAAGGTCGACGGAAGCGGTAGCCGCGAGATCGACGCCGACGGTGCGCTCGTCACGCCGGGCTTCGTCGACATCCACACGCATTACGACGGTCAGGCAACGTGGGACGACCGGCTTCAGCCTTCGTCGCAGCACGGCGTGACCACGGTCGTCACGAGCAACTGCGGGGTGGGCTTCGCTCCGGTGCGACCGCAGGACCACGCCATGCTCATCGAGTTGATGGAGGGCGTCGAGGACCTGCCGGGCGTCGTCCTCGACGAGGGCCTGTCCTGGGACTGGGAGTCGATCGCCGACTACCTGGACGTGCTCGACAGCCGTCGCTACGACGTCGACGTCGCCGCCCAGGTCTGCCACGCTCCGATCCGGGTCTACGTCATGGGAGAGCGCGGCGCCAACCGCGAGCCCGCGACAGCCGAGGAGATCGCCGAGATGGGGCGACTCGCCGCCGAAGGCGTCCGCGCCGGAGCGCTGGGGTTCACCACGTCGCGCACGCTCAACCATCGGACCAGCCGCGGCGATCCGACACCCACCCTGACCGCCGCCCGCGAAGAGCTGGTCGGCATCGCACGTGCCATCGGCGAGACCGGCCGAGGCGTCCTGCAGGTGGTCTCCGACTTCAGCGTCGAGGGCGAGGGCGACACCCTGCTCGAGATGATGCGGGAGTCAGGTCGGCCGCTGTCGTTCTCGTTGCTCCAGACGGCTCCCGGGCCCGGGTATCGGGGCAAGCTCGACCTGCTCGATCGGGCCAACGCCGAAGGGTTGTCGATGCGCGCCCAGGTCGCGGCGCGAGCGGTCGGCATCCTGGTCGGCCTGACGGCGAGCGTGAACCCGATCAGCCGCTGCCCGTCGTACCTCGCCGTCGCGGGTCTGCCGCTCGCCGAACAGACCAGGGCACTTCTCGAACGTCGTGACCAGCTGGTCGCGGAAGCCCGCGAGTCGATGGCGCGGCTACCGCTCACCGCCGTTTTCGACCTCGGCGACCCGCCTAACTACGAGCCGCTGCCCGAGGACAGCGTGCAGGCCACGGCCGAGCGACTCGGTGTCGATCCGGTTGAGCACTACGTCGACCTGTTGCTCGCCGGCGACGGTCGTGCGCTGCTCTACGCGCCGATCCTGAACTACGCGGACGGAAACCTCGACGCCGCCGCGGAGTTGCTAGGGCACCGGCACACCGTGCCCGGGCTCGGCGACGGTGGCGCGCATGTCGGCACGATCTGTGACGCGAGCTTCCCGACGACCCTGCTCACCCACTGGGCGCGTGATCGCAACCGCGGCACGACGTACGACGTGCCGTTCCTGGTCCAGCGACAGTGCCGCGGGACCGCCGAGGCGGTGGGCCTGCTCGACAGAGGGCTGCTCGCTCCCGGGTACAAGGCAGACCTCAACGTGATCGACTTCGACTCCCTGGCGCTGCGCCGGCCGCGGATCACCCACGATCTGCCGGCGGGAGGCAAGCGCCTGATGCAGGAAGCGGTCGGTTACCGGCACACGATCGTCTCCGGTGTCGAGACGTACGCGAACGGCGAGGCCACGGGTGCGCTGCCCGGCCGGCTGGTCAGGGGGCCGCAGCCCGACCGACAGGAGATGACGCGATGACGAGGTCGACAACCGATCTGACCGTTCTCGAGCCGCACTGCGAGTGGACGTCAGCCGATGTCGCGGACGAGACAACGTGGACCGAGGTGTTCACTGAGGCCGACCTCGCCGAGCTCGACGCGTCACTGCGCCATGCGCTCAAGAAGTCCGACGACGTCCTCGACCTGGGTCGTGAGGACTTTCCGTTGCCGACCCTGGCCAACCGGCTGGCCGGCATCGCGACGGAGCTCATCGACGGTCGCGGGTTCGTACGGCTTCGTGGCATCGACCGGTCGGCCTACACCCAGGCCGAGATGGAGCTCCTCTACTGGGGCATCGGCATGCACCTCGGGATGCCGTGGGCGCAGAACAAGCACGGGCATCTGCTCGGCGATGTGACCGACCAGGCGAAGCGCATCGACGACCCGACTGCGCGAGGCAACGAGCTAGGTGGGATCGCGTTGCCGTTCCACTGCGACGGATCGGACCTGGTTGGTCTGATGTGCCTCGAGAACGGCCGCTCCGGTGGCCTGTCTGCCGTCGCGAGCTCGGTGCTGATCCACAACCGGCTCGTCCGCGAACGCCCGGATCTGGCCGCGGCGTTGTACGACCAGTACCCCTATGACTTCCGCGGCGAGCAGGCGGAGGGCGGCAAGCCGTACTACCTGGTGCCCGTGTTCACCGAATGGAACGGCCGGCTCTTCGTCCGCGCCATCCCGCCCTACATCTGGGCATCACAGCTGCATTCTGCGGCGCCGCGGCTGACCGACCTCCAGCAGGAGGCGCTGCACGCACTGGTGGCGATGGCCGACGATCCGACGAGCCACGTCCTGATGGAGCTGCTGCCGGGAGACATGCAGTTCATCAACAACTACCACGTGCTGCATGGCCGCACGGCATACCAGGACGACGCCGAATCCGGTCGGGTCCGCCACCTCAAGCGGCTGTGGCTGGAGACCGCTGCGCTGTCGAGCCGGCCGCCGTACTTCGCGAACCATCGCACCCACTGGAACGCTGCTCGCACCGCCAGCCGACTACACGTCCGGTGAGCAAAGTGGCCTTACCTACCGAGAATCATCCTCGAAGACTCCACAGCGGTGGGTAAAGCCACTGTCCTTCACGCGTCGAGGAGCTGGGCGGCTACCAGCTCGTTGCAGTAGCGCTCGTCCCAGTTGTTGATCTGCATCGACTTGGCGCGACGGAAGTAGAGCTGGATGTCGAACTCCACGGTGAAGCCATTGCCCCCGAAGATCTGTACGGCGGTCGCGGACACCTTGCGGAACGTCTGGCACGCGTAGCTCTTCGCCATCGGCGCGAGGGTCTCGACCGATCGTCCCTCGGAGCGCGCCCAGGCCGCCTCCCAGGCGAGGGTCTGTGCGCCGTCGACGGCGGTGACACTGTCGGCGAGGTAGTGCGAGATCGCCTGGAACGCGGCGAGCGGCTTGTCGAACTGCTCGCGGGTGTTGGCGTAGTCGCGGGCGAGATCCAGCGCTGCGCGGGCACCGCCCGCGGCCTGCGCCGCGAGGAGCGCTGCTCCGTCGAGCATCGTGTCGTGCCACGCCTCCCACGCCGCGCCCGGCTCGTGGACGACGGCGCGAGCCGTCACGTTGTCGAAGTCGACCCGGAACTGCGCGTCCGAGGCGACGGTCAGCTGCTGGGTCAGCGTGATGCCGGGGGTCGAAGCGTCGACGAGCAAGGCGATGACGCCAGACCCACCGCGACCGCCCTCGGCGCGAGCAAGCACGATCATCGACGCCGCGGCTTGTGCGAACGGCACGTGCCGTTTGGCGCCGGACAGCGTCCAGCCGTCACCCGACTTCGTCGCCGTGAGCTGGATGCCGGCGGGCGAGAAGCCGTTGTCCGGCTCCAGGCTCGCGACGGTGACGATGGTCTCGCCGGACGCAATGCCCGGCAGGATCTGGCCCTTCAGTTCCTCGTTCGCTGACCGTCCGATCAGCCCAGCCGCAAGGACGGCGCTGACGAAGTGCGGACTCGGCACGATCGCGCGGCCGAACTCCTCGTAGACGACCGCGGCGTCGACCATGGTCATACCGCTGCCGCCGTACTGCTCGTCGATGACCAGTCCGGTGACCCCGAGCTCGCTGAGTTGCTGCCACAACTCGGGGGAGTACCCGACCGGGTCGTTCTCGAGCTTGCGGACGACGTCGAGGCCGGAGTGCCGCTCGCAGGCACGCCGTACGGAGTCGCGGAGCAGGTCCTGCTCGGGAGTGAAGTCGAGGTTCATGTGTCGTGTCTCCTACGGCTTCCAGGCTTCGCCGCGGCGAGACCAAGGGTTGTCGTCCGGGGTGGTGGGAACTGCGATGCGGGCCGTTGCGATGGTGCAGACTCGTTCGTCCACCGAAACCTTCACCTCGATACCGGCCCAACCGCAGCCGGCGTCGTCGGTCTCGACCGACGTCACCGTTCCGCGGAACACCATCGTGTCGCCGGGGAAGATCGAGTCCAGCATCCGGAACCCGAGCTTGCCCAGCCGGCCGCGCGGACCGCTCCAGTCGGTGATGTAACGCTCGAGCCAGGCGGCCTGGTTGGGGGAGTTGAGGAAGATGTCCTGCACGCCGTTGCGCTCGGTGGCGAACGCGTAGTCGTGGTGCTGCGGGCGCCAGTCGCGGGACGCGAGGGCGCCGAGTACGACGGTCGTCGCGGTCACGTCGTAGCTCAGCGGCGGCAACTCCTCGCCGACGCTGACCTGGTCGAACGTCCGCACCGCGTAGGTCGTGGTGGCCGTCATGCCGCGTCCTCCCGTCGATAGCCGAAGCCGGTCCACGACTCGATGCCGACCAGCTCGCCGCGCTGGTTGCGGTACTCCACGTCGATCACCCAGAACCGGCCGGTGCCGAGCTTCGTCTGCTTCTCCGGGCTCACCGAACGCAGCTTCTGGCAGGTACGAAGAACGTCACCGACCCGCACCGGCTCGTAGTAGGTCACGGTGTTGTCGCTCATGACCGCCTCGGGCAGGCCGAGCTTCTCCTTCAGGTCGAAGTGCACCTGAAGCGGCATCGGCTGGACGTCGCGGCCCGGAGACCAGAAGTGAGGGCGGAACCAGTTGGAGATCATCGACGGCATCGCGATGACGCCGCCGGTGAGCTCCTCGGCGACCGCGTCGTCCCAGAACAGCGGGTTGCCGTTCTCGACCGACGCGCAGGAGCTCCAGATGTAGCCGCGCTCGACCGGGAACTCGCCGACTTCGTCGTACTGCGGTACGTCGATCAGGGCTTCGAGCTCTGCAGGCAGGTCGCTCACGCGATCACCCCTTCATTCCGCAAGGTCGCAATCTCCTCTGGAGTGATGCCGCACTCAGCGAGGACGGCGTCGGTGTCGGTACGGCTGCGGTCCGGCAGGTCGTAACGGGAACCGCGCTCGGCGCCGGCCAGCAGCGGCGCAAGCTGCGGGAAGTCGGGACCACTCACCGGGTGGGCAGTGGCGATTCCGTCGCGAGCCGAGACCGCTTCATCTGCGGCGACCTCAGTGGCAGACAGCACCGGGGCGACGCAGGTGTCCGCCGGCGCAAGTACGGCAACCCACTCGTCGCGAGATTTCGTTGCGAACACGACCGCGAGGGCTTGGCGGATCTCATCCTGCGCGCCGTCGTCCATCTGGCGTTCGATGCACTGAGGCACGCCAAGCGCGGTGCAGAGGTTCGCCCAGAACTTCGCCTCGATCGCGCCGACCGCGACCCACTCGCCGTCAGCGCAGCGGTAGGTGTCGTAGCAGGCGTAGCGGCCAGACAGTGGCGCGCTCCCCGGCAGCTGCGGGGTGCCGGTCGCCAGCACGTCGTCGACCTGCAGGGACATCAATGCGAGCATCCCGTCCGCGACCGCGACGTCGAGATAGCAGCCCTCTCCGGTGTGCCCCCGCGCGACCAGCGCGGCCAGGATCGCGGCGACGGCCTGCAGCCCGCCGCCCGCGCTGTCGGCGACCGTCGCGCCCGGCACCATCGGCTTGTCGTCGGGGCCGCGCTCACCGGTGGCGAGGAACCCGCTGACGGCGAGGTAGTTGATGTCGTGGCCGGCCCAGTGGGCGCGCGGTCCGGTCTGGCCGTAGCCGCTGGTCGAGCAGTAGACAATGCGCGGGTTGCGGCTCTTCACGTCGTCGTACCCGATCCCCAGCCGCGCGACGACGCCTGGCCGGAAGCTCTCGATCACCACGTCCGCGTGCTCGGCCAGCCGCAGGAGCGTCTCGCGCCCGGCGGGCGACTTGAGGTCGAGCTGGACCGTCCGGGTGCCCCGCCCCCCGCTGTAGTAGTGCGCCTTCGGCCTGATCTGGGTGCCGGCGTCGCGCGGCACCGGACCCACCTTGATGATCGACGCGCCGTAGTCGGCGAGCCACCCGGAGGCGCGCACGGCCGGACCGACACTGGCGAGATCCAGCACGGTGATGCCGTCGAGCAGTCCGGACATCCTCAGAAGTTCTTCGGAAGGCCGAGCTTGCGCCGCGCGATGATGTTCTTCTGGACCTCGGAGGTGCCGCCGCCGATCGTGTCGAGGACGGTGTAGCGGTACGTCGACTCCGCCCGCCCCTTCATCGGAGCCTCGTCCGTACCCACTCGCAGCTGCGCGCCCGGACCCGCAATGTCCATCGACGCGTCGGCAAGAGCCTTGGAGAACTCCGTCGCGAACAGCTTGTACTCGCTCGCCTCCGACGTCGGCGCTGCGCCTCCCGCCACCGACTTCGCGAGGAAGCGCAGGCCGAGCATCCGGCCGACTTCGGCCTGAGTGGCCAGCGCCGCGATGCGCTGCCGAACGACCGGGTCGTCCTTGAGCGGCTCGCCGTCGCGCGTTGCCGTTCTCACGTGGTCGACCAGCAGGTCGAGGCGGGCCTTGATCGGAGAGAACGTGAACATCGTGAAACGCTCGAGGTCGAGGGCCTCGGAGATGTACTGGAAGCCCCTGCCCTGCTCCCCGACGACGTAGTCGTTGGACACGCGCACGTCATCGAAGAAGACCGAGTTCGTACGTTCGTCGCCCATCGTCCAGATGCCCTGGATCGTCAGGCCGGGGTGGTCCATCGGGATCAGGAACAGCGTGATCCCCGCGTGCTTCGGCGCATCCGGATCGGTGCGGGCGCCCACCCAGTACCAGTCCGCGAAGTGGGCCGACGTGGTCCAGATCTTCTGGCCGTTGAGTACCCACTCGTCGCCGTCGCGGACGGCCTGCAGCTGCATCGAGGCGGCGTCGCTGCCGGCGCCGGGCTCGCTGTACCCGACCGCGAACTCCACTTCCGCGTTGAGGATCTTCGGCAGGAACTCCGCCTTCAGCTTCTCGCTGCCGTGGCGGAGGATCGTCTTGCCGACGATTCCGACACCCTTGCCGATCTGCGGGCCGCCGCGGCGCGCGAGCGCCTCGTTGAGCAGGTACTCGTAGACGCCGTCGCCCTCCTTGCCGCCGTGCTCCTTCGGCCAGGTGATGCCCATCCACCCGCGCTCGGCGACCTTCTTCATGAAGGCGCGGCGCTCCGGGGTGTCGACGATCTGGGCCATGTTCTCGCGGGTCGGGTCGAAGACCTCGGGGTCTTCGTTTGCGTCGAGGAACGCCTCTACCTCGGCGAGAAACGCCTGCTGCTCGGGAGTGAAATCGAAGTCCACGCAGGCCACTCTAGTCAGAATCTGACGGGTCGTCAGAAACTCCCCACGACGTTCCGCCCACTGCCCCCCACCCGCCACCCGGGAGCGCTCCAAGGACGGCCGCGGGGCCCCGATTCCCCGGCGCAGCTTCCGAGACCGTGGTCACCTACGATCGGTCGCGATGGACTTCTCCCTGACCACCGAGCAGCTCGAGCTGCGCCGGATGCTGCGTGACGTGACGGCCGACCACTGCTCGTCGGCGCGGCTTCGCGAGGTCATCGCCACGCCGTCTGCCGAGGACACCAACCTCTGGCGACTGCTGACGCAAGAGCTCGGCCTGATGGGTGTCGCTGTGCCGGAGGAGGCGGGTGGCCTGGGCGGCTCGTTCGTCGACGCAGCCGTGGTGATCGAAGAGGCAGGCCGCGGGCTGTGGCCCACTCCGATCGTCACGTCGCTTGCCGCGGTCAGCGCGATCGGGAGGACGGAGGGCGTCGCCGACGTGCTCGCCGAGCTCGTGAGCGGTGAACATCGCGCTGCTGTCGTCGCCGGCGATGGCGTCACCGTGAGTACCGCCCGGCTGACCGGCGAGGTCGACCAGGTCATCGGCGCGCAGGACGCCGATCGGCTGGTCGTCGCGACGGGCGACGGGCTGTGGCTGGTCGAGTCGGCGTACTTCAAGGCGGACAGTCGGATCGGTGTCGACCGGTTGCGACCGCTGAGCACGGTAAGGCTTGCAGATGCGCGAGGCCGCCGGCTCGCCGATGCGACGGCGGCCGCCCGGGCGGTGGACGTCCTTCGGGTCGCGCTGGCCGTCGAGGCCGTCGGGGTCGCGCAGTGGTGTCTCGACACCACCGTCGCCTACATCAAGACCCGTGAGCAGTTCGGGAAGCCGATCGGCTCGTTCCAGGCACTGGCCCATCGTGCCTCCGATCTGGCGGTGGACCTGGCGTCGGCGACCTCCACGGCGTACTACGCGGCCTGGGCCGTCGACGGGGCGCCCGACGAGCTGGCCGTCGTCGCGCCGCTCGCGAAGGCCGTGTGTGGTGAGGCCGCCTACCGGATTGCGGCCGAGACGATTCAGATGCACGGCGGCATCGGGTTCACCTGGGAGCACGACGCGCACCTCTACTTCAAGCGAGCGACCGGCCTGCGGCTGCTGCTCGGTGACAGCCACCAACAGCGCCAGCTCGTGGCGACGCGAGCGAGCCTGTTCGTCTGACGTCCCTCGACGGCCGCGCGTCCGCAACAGAGAATGCCTCGATGAGTGCGGAGGGGGTCTTCAGCCGGGTGCCGTCGGCGCATCGGCAGTGGATCTTCATCAACTCGGTGTTGATCACCGCCTTCGTCAACATCGTGCTCAACACCGGCCTTGCCGCTGCCGGCGCCCGCGGGCATCACGTGGCGTGGTGGACCAGCAATCCGTTCACGACCAACCTGCTCTACAACTCGCTCGGCACGCTGTTCGTCCTGCCGCTCTTGACGATGGTCGGCGTCAGCTCCGCGGTGGCGAAGGAGCGGATGGCGGGGACGCTCACCGCCATCGACCCGCCGTTCGCGAGTCGCCTGTGGTCCTGGATCTGCGTACCGTCCGCCTGGCGCAGGGGCGCCCGTCTCGGTGTCGTGACGTTTGCGACCCTCGCGCCGGCCGACGTCGCGGTCGTCCTTCTCGTCGGGCGTGATGGCGCCAGCGCACCGCATTTCGTGATGGTGCAGGTGCTGCTGTGCGTCCTACTCGGCGCGGTCATCGCTCCGCTGAGTGCGCTTGCCGCGATGTGCGAGCGGCCCGCTACCGCTTGACTCCTGCCGCGCGGCGTGAAAGACCAGTCCCGCGGGCATCCATCCCAGGGGGTGTGCGAGGAGGCAGCGGTCGTGACGATCGAGATCTTGGCGCTTGCCGATCACGAATGGGCCGTCCAGGTCCAGGAGGCACAAGGCAGCGACGTGACCTACCACAAGGTGAGAGTCGAGCCCGAGACCTCCACGAGCTTCGGGGTCGTGGATGAGGGGCTGTTCGTTCGTGAGGCGGTCGAGACCTATCTCGAGCACGGTCCGGCTACCGCCCTCCCGCACGACCTCACCATCGACTGGCTCGAGCGCAACGTGCCAGGCTTCCTCGACGAGCTGACCACTCGCCTGAGCTAATAGCGGTCGTGATCGGCCGACTGCACCACGTCATCCTGGACTGCCCGGATCCGACGGCGCTCGCCGAGTTCTACGCGGCGTTGCTCGGCTGGCCGGTGACGTATCGAAGCGACGACTTCTGCGTGGTGGCTCGCGACGATCACACGTCGGGCCTCGCCTTCCAGCTCGCTCCTGACCAGGTGACGCCGACCTGGCCCGACTCTGCTGTGCCGCAGCAGGTGCATCTCGACGTGATGGTCGACGACGTCGACGCGGCGCGAGCTCAGGTCGTCGCCATCGGGGCGCGGCACCTGGATGGTGACGTGTACGCCGACCCGGCAGGCCATCCGTTCTGCCTGATCCGGCGTCCCGGCTGGGCACCCCCGATCCAACAGCGGTAACGGTTGAGGAACCGCCGGGTGGATCAGCGTCTGGGGACCTTGGGACCCGTCACGCCCCAGTAGATCAGCCGGATCATTGCCTCACGGACATGTGCGAACGGGATGTCCCACGCTTCGAACCCACCCTGATGCCCCGCCATCTGCGGCAGCAGGCCGATCAGCGTGCCTGCCATCGCCATCGGGTCGACGTCGCTGCCCTTGCCCTGCACCTTCTCGATCTCGGCGGCGAGCGCCTTCGTCATCCCGTTGAGGATCAAAGTGCGGAGGTGGCGGAACCGGCGGTCACCCTCGGTGGAGAGCAGGTCGACGACGCGCAGCGTCGGGCGGTGGGTTCGGTAGAAGTCGAGGAACCCATCGACCAGCGCCTCGGCGCTCGTGACCCCGGCGGTGCCGGCCCACTGCCGACCCGCGATGAGGTCGACCAGGCGCTGGCCTTCCTCGACCGCCTGCTCGGCGACCGCGAGCAGCACGCTCTCGAGGTCGACGAAGTACTGGTAGAACGTCGCGGGTGAGGTGCCTGCGGCGCGGGTGATGTCGGTGACCTTCAGATCGCGGTACGCCGTGTTGCCGAGCAGGTCGATCGTGCACTCGACCAGACGCTTGCGGGTCGCCAGCCCACGACGGCCCGGGACGCGACCATCGACGGCACGCAGTGGCGGAGCGCCCTTCGCGCCCTTCGCGCGTCCGGCGGAGTCAGTCCGCGTACCTGACGCCGTTTCAGATCTGGCCACGGACGCGATCGTAATAGGTCGCGATTTCTGTCCCGCTGCTCATGCGTGTGCCGCCGCGGACAGGAACGGCGGCGGCTCGCCTCCGCCGTGCACGGCGAGCTTTGCGCCGGTGATGAAGGCTGCATCACTCGACGCCAGGAAGAGACACGCTGCGGCGACGTCTGACGGCTGCGCCATGCGCTTCATCGGGATCGTTTCCGCCACTCGTGCGATGCCGGACTCGTCGCCGTAGAAGAGGCCAGATTGCTCGGTCTCGAGATAGCCCACGACGATCTCGTTGACTCGGACCTTCGGTGCCCACTCCATTGCGAGCGTTGCGGTGAGGTTCGACAGTCCCGCCTTCGCGGCGCCGTACGCCGAGCTGCCGGGGGAGGGCCGATGCCCGGACAGGCTGCCGATGTTGATGATCACGCCGCCTTCGGGTTGCTCGCTCATCACCCGGTGGGCCGCTTGGGCGACGTACAGCGGCGCCAACAGGTTCAGGCCGACGACCTTGCCGATGAAGTTGGGTGAGGCGTCGGCGGCGGCCGCCGGAGGAGCGCCGCCGGCATTGTTCACGACAACGTCAAGACGGCCGAAGCGCTCGACGGCCGCGGCAACGACAGCACCCGCGGCGTCGGGATCACGAAGGTCGGCCGCGACGAATCCCTCGACCGGAGGATCAGGGGTGTTTCGGGCGCAGACGACGACGGCGGCGCCGGCAGCGCGAAACGCCACAGCGATGCCCCGACCTAGGCCCTTCGTCCCGCCGGTCACGAGAGCCACTCGGCCAGTGAGGTCCGTGGTCATCCGTATATGGTTGCACCGAATCTGACGACCCATCAGAAAGTCGGGCCTGTGGCTATCAGCACGTCGATCAGCGACCACGTCGCGCAGGTCGTCGTCGACGCACCGCCGGTCAACGCGCTGACCGTTGCGGGCTGGTTCGAGCTGGCCGAGGCCATCACGGCAGCTGGCAAGAACGGCGAGGTCCGCGCCGTCGTACTCGCCGCGGAGGGCAAGGGGTTCAACGCGGGCGTCGACATCAAGGAGATGCAGTCGACGGAGGGCTTCACCGCCCTGCTCGGCGCCAATGCAGGCTGTGCGGCAGCGTTTGCCGCGGTCTACGACTGTGAGGTGCCCGTCGTTGCCGCGGTGAACGGCTTCTGTCTCGGTGGCGGTGTCGGCCTGGTCGGCAACGCCGACATCATCGTGGCCGCCGAGGACGCGACGTTCGGCCTTCCCGAGGTCAAGCAGGGCGCGCTCGGAGCGGCGACTCATCTCGCCCGCCTCGTCCCGCAACACCGGATGCGGCAGATGGTCTACACGACAGAGCGCGCGACCGCTCAGGAGCTCGCGGCCTACGGCTCGGTCCTCAAGGTCGTCCCCCGCGATGAGCTTCGCGCAACCGCGCTCGAGGTCGCGGCGCAGATCGCGACGATCGACGCGACGGTGATCAGGGCTGCCAAAGCATCGCTCAACGGAATCGACCCGGTGGACGTGAAGCGTTCCTACCGGTTCGAGCAGGGCTTCACCTTCGAGCTCAATCTCTCCGGAGTTTCTGACAAGTCGCGGGACTCGTTTGTCGAGAAGCGCGACGGCTGGGCGAAAGACGACAAGATCTGATGCCGGACAAGAGAGTCAGCGTCGACGACATCGTCGGCGAGCTGCGTGACGGAATGACCATCGGCATCGGCGGCTGGGGGTCGCGGCGCAAGCCGATGGCGGTGGTCCGCGCGATGTTGCGGTCATCTCTCAAGGACCTCACCGTCGTCTCGTACGGCGGTCCGGACGTTGGCCTGCTGTGCGCCGCAGGCATGGTGCGCAAGGTTGTCTTCGCCTTCGTCTCGCTGGACTCGATCGCCCTCGAGCCGCACTTCCGCCTCGCTCGACAGTCCGGCTCGATCGACGCGATGGAGGTGGACGAAGGCATGTTCCTGCTCGGCCTGCAGGCCGCTGCGTGGCGAGTGCCGTTCCTGCCGACCCGCGTCGGACTCGGCTCGGATGTCGTTGCCAAGCAGCCCGAGATCAAGACGGTCGTCTCGCCGTACGACGACGGCGAGGAGCTGGTGGCGATGCCGGCGCTGGCGCTCGACGTCGCGCTGGTTCATCAGAACCGCGCGGACAAGGGTGGCAATGCGCAGTTCCTCGGACCCGACCTCTACTTCGACGACCTGATGTGCCAGGCGGCCGCGAAGTCGTTCGTCACCTGCGAGCGGATCGTCGAGACGTCGGAGTTCGCCGGCTTCGGCAGCCATCACACCCAGCGGATCAGCCGGCTGTGGACCGACGGCGTCGCCGAGACACCGAACGGCGCGCACTTCACGTCCTGCACGCCCGACTACGAACGCGACGAGGCGTTCCAGAAGGAGTACGCCGCAAGTGCTGCGTCGCCGGAGGCATGGCAGCAGTGGCGCGCCGACTGGATCGACATCAGCGAAGCCGACTACCAGCAGAAGGTCGCTGCTCGATGAGCACCACTCGATCCGACATCTGTGTCATTGCGGTCGCCGAGTGCTTCCGCGGTGACGGCGAGATCGTCGCGAACCCGATCGGCACGATCCCGCGCATCGGCGGTCTGCTTGCCCGGAAGTCCTTCGAGCCGGACCTGGTGATGACCGACGGCGAGGCGATGCTCACCGACGCCGATGGTGCGGTCGAGGCGTGGAACCCCTACCGCACGATGTTCGACGTCGTCTGGTCCGGTCGCCGACACGTGATGATGGGCGGCTCGCAGATCGATCCCTTCGGGAACCAGAACTTCGCGGCGATCGGTGACATGAAGCGGCCGAAGTCGCAGCTGCTCGGCTTCCGGGGCGCGCCGGGCAACACCGTCAACAACGTGACGTCCTACTGGGTGCCGAACCACGGGCCGCGCGTCTTCGTCGAGTCGGTTGATGTCGTCACCGGGGTCGGCTACGACCGCGCCGAGGCCGCAGGCAAGGCGGCGACCCGCTACCACGGGCTGCGCCACGTCGTGACGAACCTCTGCGTGCTCGACTTCGAGACGCCGGACCACCGGATGCGGTTGCGGTCGGTCCACCCGGGCGTGACCGTCGACGACGTCGTGGCAGCGACGGGCTTCGAGCTCGTCGTGCCGGGTGACGTAGCCACCTCGCGGGAGCCGACGGCTGCCGAGCTCGCGATCATCGAGGCGCTCGACCCGAAGAACGCGCGCGGCAGGGAAGTTCCGGAATAGTGCCGCCTCGCAAGCGCCAGGGAATGTCGACGCGGTTCACCGAGCTCGTCGGCATCCGCTACCCGATCGTGCAGACCGGGATGGGCTGGGTCGCGACCCCGCAGCTCGCCGCGGCGACGTCAGCAGCAGGCGGGCTCGGCATCCTGGCCGCCGCCACCATGACGTACGACGAGCTCGCGGCCGCGATCAAGGACGTGCGCGAGCGCACCGACGCGGCGTTCGGCGTGAACATGCGCGCGGACCAGCCCGATGTCGGCGACCGCGTCGAGCTGCTGATCCGCGAAGGTGTCCGGGTCGCGTCGTTCGCGATGGCGCCGAAGCAGGACCTGATCGTGCGACTGCAGGAAGGCGGTGTGCTCGTCATGCCGTCGATCGGTGCGAAGCGGCACGCCGAGAAGGTCGTGTCGTGGGGGGTTGACGCCGTGCTCGTGCAAGGCGGCGAGGGCGGTGGACACACCGGCTCGGTGCCGACCTCCTTGCTGTTGCCACAGGTGGTCGACGCGGTCGGCGGTCAGGTGCCGGTGGTCGCGGCTGGCGGCTACTTCGACGGTCGCGGCCTCGTTGCGGCCCTGGCGTACGGCGCGAGCGGCGTCGCGATGGGTACGAGGTTCCTGCTGACCAGCGACTCTCCGGTGCCCGAGGCGGTGAAGCAGCACTACCTGACGAAGTCCGTCGCCGACACCGTTGTGACCAAGCAAGTGGATGGCGTCCCGCACCGAGTCCTGAGCAGCGAGCTCGTCGAGACGCTCGAGTCCGCGTCGGCAGCACGCAGGCTCGGCGGCGCGGTGCGCAACGCCGCGCGGTTCCGCAAGGACGCCGGGCTGACCTGGCGTGCGATGGTTCGCGAGGGTGCGGCGATGCGCAAGACCCAGGAGCTGTCGTGGTCGCAGGTGCTGATGGCCGGCAACACCCCGATGATGCTGCGGGCCGCGATGGTCGACGGACGGGTCGACCTCGGGGTGATGGCCAGTGGCCAGGTGGTCGGGATGATCGAAGACCTGCCCAGCTGTGCTGAGCTGATCGAGCGGATCATGGCCGAGGCTGATCGGGTCCTCGCCGATCTGCCTCGTTGATCGAATCGGGCAAGTTGGCGCTTCTTCGTGCCGATAATGCTGGCGTGAAGAAGATCGCGGCTTCGGTGCTGTTGTCGTCCCTGGTCGTCGCCGGGTGTGGCGGGGGAAGCGACGGGTCCACCGGTCCGAGCGCCTATTCGCTGGCCAGCCGGGCCTGTCAGACCTCGGGGCAGGCAGCTGCCGACCTGGCCACGCAAGCCGCGGCGCTCGACCCGAGGTACGCCCAGCTCGCGAATGATGAGAAGGCGGTAGCCGCGAACATCGGCGCGCAGCAGTCTGCCGGCAGCGACGAGGACGACCTAGCCGGTGTGACCGGTCAGCTGGGGACGGGTTCGGGCTCGAGCGCGCAGGTGTTGGCGGATTGCGCAAACATGGCCCGATCGCTGATCCCCGGCAGCAACCAGTAAGACCCGGGCGGCCTCAGCCCGCCAAGGAGAGAAACTCGGCCCGGGTCCGTTCGTCAGTACGGATCAGTCCGGTGAGCGCGCTGGTCACAGTGGCCGAACCGCGCGCCTGCACGCCCCGCAACGTCATGCAGGTGTGCTCGGCCTGAACCACGACACCAACGCCGCGCGGGCCGAGCTGGCGGTCGAGCCACCCGGCGATCTGCTTCGTCATACGCTCCTGCACCTGTGGTCGCCGCGCGAAGAGCTCCACGACTCGGGCGAGCTTCGACAATCCGAGGATTCGCGGACCGGGTAGGTAGCCCACTGAGGCCGTCCCGGTGAACGGCAGCAAGTGGTGCTCGCAGAGCGACGTGAACGGGATGTCCTTGGCGAGCACGAGCTCGTCGTACTCCTCATCGTTCGGGAACGTCGTCATCGTGAACTCGCGGGGAGTGAGGAGTTCGGCGTAGGCGCGGGCGACCCGCTTCGGGGTGTCGGAAAGGCCTTGCGCCTCCGGGTCCATGCCGAGGGCGCGCATCAGGGCCTCGGCAGCGACCTCCGCGGCCTCGAGGTCGATGCCGCCCAGTGTGCCGAGGTCGCGAGTCCGCTGCTCGGCGATGGAGGTGACGGATGAGCTCACTCGTGCGCCTGTCCCGGGAAGACGTCCGTCTCGTTCTTGTGCCAGACCGGGTGGTCGCCTGCCGTCTCGACGTTGAAGCCGTAGTCGTAGACGAGTCCACCACCGAGCGTCGCGCCGAACGACACGAGCACGCCGGCGATCACTGACAGCGTGACGATCAGCCCAGGCGCCGACATCCGGTCGTCGTACGACGTGAGCCGGACGATCAGGTCGACCAGCACGATGACCGTGACCACGATCATCGTGGACGCGTGCGCATTGATCGTGCGTCGCGCCTGCGTGCCGGGTTCGCTGGACTTCCACCAGTCGATCGCACCGGTGAGAGCGGCGAGCACCGAGACGGCTGCTCCACCGAGCAGCGTCCACGTGCCCGCGAGGTAGAGCTGGCGGCCCAGGTCGCCGTGCGAGCTGTGCAGGATGGCGGAGAGGACGTCGAACACGGCCACGAAGAGGTACGCCGTGATCGGCACGTCGGTCAGCGGTGGATGCAACGGCTTGCCGGAAAGACCGCGAAGACCCTTGTTCTTTCTGCCCTTCATGGTCAACGACGGCCGGAATGAAAAGTGCCTCATAGTCCGACCGTACTATCACTAACAAAACTTGTCGATAGAATCGGGGAGTGACCGAGATCGAGAGCCAGGGAGCCGCGTCCGCCTGGGAGCTGGCGCAGCTGCTGTCCGAGCCGCACCGCCGCGAGGTCTACAACGTGGTCCGTCAGGCGCGCCGCCCACTGACTCGTGACGACGTGTCGCGGGCGACCGGCATCAACCGCCGGCTGACTGCGTTCCATCTCGACCGGCTTGCCGACGCCGGCTTCCTCGACACGGGCTATGCACGGCCGGAGGGCCGTCGCGGTGGGCCCGGTGCCGGGCGACCCGCCAAGCACTACGTCGCCTCGGGAATGGAGGTCGAGCTCTCGGTACCGGCGCGCCACTACGTGTTCGCAGCTCGGCTGCTGGCACGTGCCGTGACCGATCGACCCGACGACGCCGTGACTGCGTCGTACGACGTCGCGCGCAACGAAGGCCGGCGGATCGGCGAGTCGTGCCGGCCGCCCACGGGTCGCCGTGCCCGAGCCGCCGTCGTGTCAGCACTGGATGACCTTGGCTACGAGCCGGTCGACGATGGCACGCCAGCGGTCCGGCTGCGCAACTGCCCGTTCCGCGCGGTCGCCGACATCACACCCGAGCTGGTCTGCGGGATGAACCGTGAGCTGGTCGCCGGAATCATCGATGGTGCCGGAGCCGACGGAGCAGCCCAGACCGGAGGCGAGTCGCCTGACTGCTGTGTGATCGCGGTGCTGTCCAAATGAGCGAGGAGATCCGGGTGGTTGCCGCGGTCGACGAGATGAGCCGGATCGCGGACTGGCCGGCCGCGCGAGTTCGCGCCCGGAAGGCCGATCGGACCGTCGCTGTCATCCTTCCCGCCCGCAATGAGGAGCAGACAGTTGGCGACATTGTCTGCGCCGTGCTCGACGAGCACGGGGACGGCCTGGTCGACGAGGTGGTCGTCGTCGACAGCGCATCGACGGACCGCACGGCCGAGCTGGCGACAAGCGCGGGTGCGCGCGTGGTGTCCGCGGATCGCCCCGGCAAGGGCGAGGCGATGTGGCAGGGCGTGGCCGCCACGAAGTCCGACCTGCTCGTCTTCCTCGATGCTGACCTCGAGCGCTTCGATCCGCGTTTCGTACCCGCTCTGCTCGGACCGCTCCTCGTCGACTCGCGCGTCGCCTTCGTGAAGGGCGCGTACGACCGTCGTACCGAAGCTGACGTCACCGTCGGCGGCGGCCGCGTCACCGAGCTGACGGCTCGTCCGCTGCTCGCGGCGTTCTGGCCGGAGCTCGGCCGGATCGTGCAGCCGCTCGGTGGTGAGTACGCCGCCCGCCGAGACTTGCTCGAGCAGCTGCCGTTCCGCTGCGGATACGGCGTCGACATCGGGCTGCTGCTCGACACCGACGAGCTGCTCGGGCCGGGTGCGATCGCTCAGGTCGATCTCCACGAGCGGTTCCACTCGCACTCGGGCCTGTCGGCGTTGGGGCGTATGGCTGCCGAGGTGCTGCACACTGTCATCGACCGGCTGATCTCGCAGGGCCGCCTCGCGGCGGATGCCACCGCGTCCACGTCGCTGCTGCAGCCGATCCGGATCGAGGACGGCTTCGGCCACACCCACCACGACATTGACGTCAGCGAGCGCCCGCCGCTGCGCACGGTCCTGGAGTCCGGCCTCGAACAGGTCGGTGCGTGAGCGCCGTTCGAACGCCGCCGCTAGTCGAGGACGGCGCGGATGGACAGCTCGGTGATCCAGCGTTCGACCTGCGCGACGGACATGCCGTGGTCGTCGACGAGGACGATCGCGAGCCGGAACTCTGCCAGCGCGGCGAGCGTGACTGCGGCTTGCTTGACGGTCAGCGGCTTGCGCAGCGCACCTAGTGCCCCGAGCCGTGCTGCGATTGCGGCGGCGCCGTCCCGGTGCCGGCGCGCACCTTCTTCGAGGAGCGGCTGCAAGCCCGGGTCGGCGAGCCCGCCGGCGACGCAGGCGCGCATGATGTCGCCACACCGGCCGAGGAGCCGTGCGGTGACCCGAGCCGGCACTGCGGCAAGCGCCCGAGGATCCGTCTCGCTCGCCACGCCCGCGATGATGGAGAAGATGTCGGCTTCTGAGTCGATGAGGTCGTTGAGCCGACGGACGAGGTCCGCCTTCGAGCCCACGCTGTCGTAGAGCGTCTGGACGGAGACGCCGGCATCGGCGGCGATGTCCTTGAGGCTGGTCGCGGCGTAGCCCTCGGTCGCGAATCGCCGGCGGGCCGCCTGCAGGATCTCCTGCCGGGTCTGTGCGGCCTGGGCGGCGCGACGGGTGGGGCGCCCGGCATTCTCGCTCACGGTTGACCCTCGTTCAACTCACTGGTATGACATACAAGTCACTTGAACCTTGTTCCGACCTCTCGATCATAGGTGGACCGGATGTCACAACTGACTGAAGCGGCGCGTGCCGCCGACGGCCGTACCTCGCTCGCCGCCAGGCTCGCGCCCGCCGGCATCGTTGGCGGAATCGGCGGCCTGGTCTTCGCGGTGAGCGTCGTGGTGCAGAACCTGATCCGCGCGAAGGACCTTCCGGCAGACGACGCCAGTGCGACGAAGGTGATCGCCTTCTACGGGAGCCACCTCGGAACGACCGAGCTGCTCGCTGCGCTTTACGCCGTCGGCGCGGTCGGACTGATGTTCTTCCTCGGTGCGTTGCTCTCGCGGTTGATTGACGGTGCCGGCCGGGCACCGGCGATCGCGGGTGGCTTCGGTGCGGCCGGCATCGTCGCGATGTTCACCATGACGGTCGCGAGTGACATCGCGCTCGCCGAATACGTGCACCGCGGAACGCCGAGCTCCGGCGCGGTCGCCGCGCTGTGGGTGCTGCACAACGCGGTCTTCGGACTGCTGATGGTGTCGATCGGGATCGCCCTCGTCGGGCTGAGCGCCGCAGCCGCGGGCAGCGGGATGCTCGCTGACGCGTGGAAGCGCATCGGGACACTCGGTGGCCTCCTGCTCGTCGTCGCGGGTGCCTGTACGCCTGCCATGGTGGCCGGCAGCAAGGTGATCGCGGTCGGGCTGGTCGGATTCATCGTGTGGCTCGGCTTCGTGGTGGCGGCGGCCGTCTCCTTGCTGCGCCGCCCGAGTCCCGCGCCAGCAGTGGCGTAGCCCGCCCAGGCGTTCCGGACCTACCGGGCGAGGATCCAGACCACCGTGATTCCGGCGAGCAACGCGGCGAGTCCGCCGGCCGCGATCATCGAGTGGCCGGCTCCGATCGCGGCGACGAGGGGCGCGCCGGCGACGGTCCCGACGCCGACGCCGGTCTGGATCACCGCCGCCGTCGATGCGAAGGCGCGGCCGCGCTGCGCGGTGTCGACGCGGCTGGCAACGAGGGCGGACTGGCCTACGTTCGCTATCCCGTTGCCGATGCCACCGACCACAGCGGCACCGAGCGCGAAACACAGTGACGGAGCCAGTCCGATACCGGCGATTCCGACGCCCGACAAGCCGTTGCCGACGGCGAGGGCCACAGGAAGCTTCGAAGGGTCGAGACGACGGGGGAGCTGCGAGCCGGCGATCCCACCCACGCCCCACAACGCGAGGTAGGCACCGTACCCGGTCGACGTCGTCGCGAGCTGGTCGATGAACCGAAACGGGGCGGCAACGTTGTCGACCACGGCGCATGCCACTGCGATCGCAGTCGTGATGATGCTCAGGAACAGCACGGTGTCGCGGCGAATGATCCGCATGCCCCCGTGCGATGCCTCCGCCGCACCGGCGGGCGGGTCGAGCTGACGTGTGGCGCTCAGCGCAGCGCACGCGGCGGCTGTGAGGAGGAAGGTCCCGGCGTCGACGAGCAACGTGGTCGTCACTCCGGTCGCGGACATCAGCAGGCCACCCGCGGCGGGGCCGACGATCCAACCGATCCCGACGCCGGTAGCGACCCACGCGTAGCCCTTGGTCGCGCCCGCCTCGCCGGCGAGGGCGGGAACCATCGCGCTGCTCGCCGGTCGCACGAGTGTCGCGACGGCGTTCAGTCCGAAGAACAACGCCACGATCAACCAAGGCGCGCGGGCGAAGGCGAGCGGCACGGCGACGATGGCCTGGCCGGCGAGGCCGATGACAAGCAGCCGGCGGTTGTCGACGCGGTCGACCAGCCTCCCGCTGAAGGAGGCGAACAGCACGAACGGCAACAGCTCGGCGCCGAGTGCAGCTGACACCCATCCGACACCGTGCGACCGAAGCTCGAGGAGCAGGGCGATCATCGCCGCTGCGTCGCCGGCCACGGAGACGAGTGAGCCGGCGGCAAGGAGACCTAAGTCTCTTCGCTCCCGCCGCACTCCTAGGACTTAAGCAGATCCGGTCGCATCGCCTCGACCATACGTCGCATGCCGTCGCGCCAGTGCACGGTCGTGTGACCCACGAGCTCGTGCATCCGGTCGAGGTTGACCCGGCCGCTGGCGAGTGAGTGCTCAGAGACCGCGAGCCTCGGCGTCAGGCCGGTGAGCTCGCCGAGGTACGCCGTCCAGTCCTCGACGCTGACCTGCTCGTCGCCGGCCCAGTTGACGGTCGTCGGCGGGACGCCGGCGATCTCGAACAGCTTCGGCACCGTCGCGACGATGTCGTCGGAGTGGATCGGCTGGAACACGTTGGGACGCACCTCGTGCACCGCGACCTCTTGGCCAGCCTCCATCTGGGCGAGGTGGAACATCGGCCAGCCGCCGCCGTCGCCGTACGGCACGTTGAGTCGGGCAATCGTGGTGGGGAGGTCGTAGCGCTTCGCGCCATGGCGGGCGGCTGCTTCGGCCGCGATCTTGCAGATCGAGTAGGTCTCCAGGTAGTAGGCGCGGTGGTTGTCGCCGAGCGGTGAGTCCTCGTGCGCCTCGTCGTGCGGGTGAGGCTCATAGACGGCCGACGTCGAGCAGTGCAAGAACGCCTTCGCGTCCGCGAACCTCTCCATCAGCAGGGACAGCCCGCCGACGTTGCCGTCGAGGTCCACTGACCACTTCCCGCTCTTCATCACCGCGAAGTGCGCGACGAAGTCGACCTGATCCGGGAGCGCGCTGAGGTCGCCTTTGACCAGGTCGAGGTAGACGGGCCTTACCCCCGCCGACTCGAACGGCTCGCGAGACGCCGGGTCCTTCCACCGCGCCGCGCCGTACACCTCGTTCTCCTTGGCGAGGGCGAAGGCGACCGGCTTCGCGACCTCGCTCGTCACGCCGGTGACGAGAACCTTCGCGCCGCTGATGGTGGTCGTCGCGGTTCCCGCGACAGTAGTCACGGTGCCACCGACATGAAGTCAGTGAAGCCGCTAGGCGCGTGGCGGCCCATCGTTCCGTGCTCGAAAAGACCCCAGCCAACGTCGCCGTTGAGCGTGGCGCGGCCGACGTGGTCGACCACGCCCCACTGGGTGCGTCCGGCCACCGCCGGATCGGTGAAGTCGTACGTCGTGCCCTCGAGCCAGTTCGGGCCTCGCCACGATCCGTGCGCCCAGTCCGGATCACCGCCGTACCCGCAGCCGACGTGCAGCGGCACATGGCCGAGCGAGTCGACCTCCATGACGATCGGAGTGCCGTCGGGCTCGGTCATGGCGATCGTCGCGTGCTCAGGTACTCGGGTGCCGGAGCGGTAGGTGATCTTCACGCGTGGCCAGCCGAGCTGGTCGATGCGCCCGTCGGGGTGCACGCGAACGGCGTCGTTGAGCGTGCGGTGCCCGTTGCCGTCTTCCTGCGCGATGAGCACGATCGCGTAGTCGTCGAACTTGACCGGGACGTAGAGCCACCAGAACCCGAAGTCCTCGGCGCCGTCGACCGGCTTGCCGGCGGGCTCCGCCTCGCCGATCGGCCGGATGCCCCACGACCGGTCGCGCGAGCCGACCCACGTGTCCGGGGTGACCGCGATCGTCTCGCCGCTGACGCGGATCTCGCCCTCCCAGGTGCCGAGCTGCGCGAACCGCCAGGTGTCGAGGATGGGGCGGATCCCGGTGCGGAGCAGGTGGCGCTCCTCGTCGATCGCGGGGAACGCGCCCTGCCATCTCAGGTCGAACCCGATCCCGGCGGAGTCGGCGTCGCACACGACCCGGATCTGCTGAAGCGGCTCGAGCACTTCGACGCGGTAGGGGCCGACCGCGAGGTTCATCCGCTCGTCGTCGAGCGCGTCGGACATCCGGACGACGTGTTGCAGGTCGCCCCGGCGTACGACGACATATGCGTCCTTCACGCCGAGCTGCGGGTAGATGCCCGCGCCGGTGATCAGGAAGATCTCGCCGCTGCGGTCGTGAGCATTGAAGTAGCAGCGGTCATAGAAGTTGCGGTCGCTGCTCGCGACGTACCGCATGGACAGCGGCGTCTGGTGGAGCGGGTACTCGTCGAGCGCAACCGGCATCAGTGGCCCCTTATTCAGCGATGTCGTCGAGCAGTGACTCGAGGTGGATGCGGTTGTGCATGATCTCGTCGCGGTCCTCGGGCCACTCGCGTTCACCGAAGTGCACCGCGCGTGCGCCGGTCCGAAGGAAGACGATGCCCCACTGCACCGCGCCGTAGACCATGAACCAGCGAAGATCACGGCAGGCGTAGCCGGTGATCGACTCGTACTGCGTCGCGACGTCGACAGGCTGCAGGAAGTGCGGCATGCCGGGCAGCCCGAGCGCCCCGGTGATGTCCTGGAAGACGCGGTGCGCGTAGACGAGCCACGCCACGTCGAGCTCGCGCGGGCCGAGGCCGGCCATCTCCCAGTCGAGCAAGGCGGCCGGCTCGAAGTCGTCGTAGAGGACGTTGCCGATGCGTGAGTCGCCCCACGAGAGGACGGTCTCGCTCTCGTGCGCCGGCCAGTTCGCATCCAGCCAGTCGAAGGCGCGCTCGACGAGCTTCGACGGCGCACCTTCGCGGGCGACCATGTCGTACCAGGCGCGGGTGTTCGCGACGTGGCGGCGCAGGTGGGTGTCGCCGGGACGGTCCTTCTCGAGGAACGGCAGTCGCTGGGCGGCGCCGGTGACGTCGTGGAGGGCGGCGATCGCCGCGACCGTCGACTCCTGCAGCTTGCGCTGGTTGTCGGCGCCCGCGTCGTAGAGCCAGTTGTCGCCGAACGGGTACGGCATCACATCCGGCGGGACGAGCCCATCGACGCGGCTCATCACGAAGAACGGCGCGCCGAGCGCATCGTTGGACGGCTCGCACCACCACGGGCGGGGCACCGGCACCTTCGTGAGTGCGGCGACGGCGCGGATCACGTCGAACTGGCCTTGCAGGTCGTACGTCGGGAACACCGGCACGTCGTGGGGGTCGGGCGCGATGCGGGCGACGAGCCGCTCGTCATGGGCGCCGTCGCCGTCGGTCCAGCGCGCCCGGAACAGCGTCGTGTCCGACGACATCCCGTTGGCCTCGCTGCCTTCGAGGTCGGAGACGGT
>DASZTL010000069.1:0-91863 GCA_035548055.1 Mycobacteriales bacterium
CGTGAGGTCTTCGACGCAGTGGCCGCCGACATGGTCAGCGACGGGACGCCGCAGCTGCTTCGGCTTGCGAACGTCACCCACCTGGCGACGCACGTCGAGGCTTGGCTCGCGGCCGACCCGCCTTCAGCGCTCGATCTGGCCGTGCGGCTGCACCCGACCGCCGCAGTCGGCGGCACGCCGCGACCCGAGGCCCTGGCGATGATCACGGCGCTCGAGGCGGCGCCGCGCGGCCGCTACGCCGGCCCGGTCGGCTGGGTCGACGCCCGCGGGGACGGTGAGTTCGCCATCGCCTTGCGCTGCGCTCAGCTCTCGGGTGACACCGCCCGGTTGTGGGCCGGCGCCGGCATCGTCGCCGAGTCCGATCCGGACGCCGAGGTCGCCGAGACGACCGCGAAGTTCGACGCGGTGTTGTCGGCCCTGCTCTAAGCGGTCAACCCCGCGGGTGTCTGGCGCGTTGACTACGCGAGGGAAGGGGTGGGGTTGCCGAGAAAACGAAGGGGCCTGGCCGATACGGCGCGACATGCCCTGCGGTATCCCGAGCGCGCGAGGTGGTACCTCCACCGGCTGCGTCGTGATGTGAAGCTGCGGGTGAGCCATCGCGACCATCTCGACTATTACGGCGCGGTCGTCGACGACCTCGTCACGCAGGGCAGAGCGACGGCGGTGGGCTCCGAGATCTCGGCGCGTTCGCGCCGCATCGGCAAGATGCAGTTCGACTACCTCAAGGAGCACGGGCTGCGCCCGGAGCACCGCGTGCTCGAGATCGGCTGCGGCAACCTGCGTGCCGGGTGGCGGATCATCCGATATGTCGAGCCGGGCCACTACTACGGCGTCGACATCTCCCAGCAGGTGCTCCTTTCCGCACAGCACACGATCGCTGATCGCGGGCTGAGGGAGAAGCTGCCCTATCTCGTGCTGGTGCGTGACCAGACGTTCGCCTTCCTGCCGGACGCGACGTTCGACGTCGTACATGCGCACAGCGTCTTCTCCCACGCGCCGCTCGACGTCATCGAGGACTGCTTCGCGCACGTCGGACGGGTGATGAAGCCGGACGGCTTCTTCGACTTCACCTTCAAGCGCACCGAAGGCAAGGAGTATGGGAAGCTTCGCGAGGACTTCTACTACCGGACCGAGACCCTGATCGATGCCGCCGCGCGCCACGGTCTCACGGCCCGGTTCATGGACGACTGGGAGGCGTTGGGGCATTCGCAGTCGAAGATCCGGGTGACGCTGCCTAGGGCATAGTTGCCGCATGACCGATCGACTTGAGATCTCCCGTGACATTGCTGCTTCACCCGACGCGGTGTATGCGGCCATCTCCGACGTGACCCGCATGGGTGAGTGGTCGGAAGAGTGCCATTCGTGCGAGTGGCATGACGGATTCGACGGCCCGGCTGTAGGCGCAGTCTTCGATGGTCACAACCGCAACGGTGAGAACGAGTGGACCAGCCAGGGAAAGGTGATCGAGGCCGATCCCGGCCGCGCGTTCGCCTTCGAGTGCTCGATGTTCGACTTCCACTACGCGACGTGGGGCTACCGCATCGAGCCGAGCGACTCGGGATGCCGCGTCACCGAGTGGAGCGAGGATCTGCGACCCGAGTCGGTCCTCGAGATGAGCAAGCAGATGTCCGGCGTCGACGACCGCGCCGAGCGCAACCGCCAGACGATGAGCGGCACCTTGGAGCGTCTCGCCACGGCGCTCGAACACTGATTGCCGTCTGAGCACCCTAGAGCGTGCTCAGGTGGCAATGGCGAGTGTCAGCCGGCGGCGGTGACCGTCCTGGAAAGGTGTTCGTAGGCCGTCTTGCGGGCGCGTTCGGCGTCGCCGGCCCCGATGGCCGCAGCGACCTCTCGCAGCTCAGTGATCTGCAGGTACTCCTCGCGGGCGAGCTGGTAGACGATGTCCGCCCCGAGGGAGCCCGCCAGGATCTTCAAGCCGTCGAGCAGGGTGTTGAGGGACAGGCGATAGAGAAGGTTGCCGGAGCCCTCGACGATCGCCGTCCAGAAGACGACGTTGTCGGCATCCAGGGCGGCCAGGTCGTCGGGGTGCGACGCCATCTCGTCGGCGACCTTGCGAAGCGCCCGGTGTGACTTCGGAGCCCGTACCGCGCACAGCGCCGCGGCGTCCGCGCCGATCGAGGCGCGCATCTCCAGCGCTGAGCGCGCGACCTTCCAGTCGACCCTCCCGGCGCGGACCAGCAGGTCGGCGAGCAGGTCGAGCCGGCCCTCTGTGCGGTAGTCGAGGACCCGGGTCGAGCCCCCCTGGCTGACATCCACGAGGCGCGACTGCTGCAGCCGCTTCAGCGCCTCGCGGACCGCGTGCCGATTGACCTCGAAGGCCGCCGCGAGGTCGCGCTCGGAGGGCAGGACCCCCTCGACGAACTCGTCGGCGAGAATCGCGTCGAGCAGCCGGCGGTACACCTGCTCCGACAGCGGAGCTGCCGCGACCGGAGCGAGCGCCATGGCTCCACTCTAGCGAGCCGAACCGGTACTGGTTGACTGGTTGGACCAGTAGTGGCAGGCTGGCCCTGTGACGACCGCACAGTTGATCCTCCTGGCTGCCGGACCCGGGTTCCTGTTGAGCATCCTCGTCGAGCGATTCGCGATCCGCGGCGCCCGCAAGGCTCGCTACGAGCCGCGCGACACCTGGGCGAACATCGCGACCGGTGCGGGGAGCCAGGTGCTCGGTGCGCCGTGGGCTCTGGTCGAGGTCGCTGCGCTCGTGGCGCTGTACGGCGTCGCGCCGTGGCAGCTCGATGATGGGTGGCTCGCCTGGGTGGTCGCGATGGTCGGCGTCGACGTCGCCTACTACTGGTACCACCGCCTGCACCACGAATCGCGAGTCCTGTGGGCGA
Organism: Mycobacteriales bacterium; assembly: GCA_035548055.1. GTDB lineage: Bacteria > Actinomycetota > Actinomycetes > JAFAQI01 > JAFAQI01 > DASZTV01. The sequence continues at coordinate 2,856 of DASZTL010000069.1, forward strand.
TCCACGTCGCTCACCACTCGAGCCGTCGTTACAACCTGTCGGTCGCACTCCGGCAGCCGTGGGTGGTGGTCTCGACGTTGCCGTTCCTGGCGCCGCTCGCGGTCCTGGGCGTCGCGCCCGAGCTGATCCTCACCAGCTTCGCGATCAACCTGCTCTACCAGTTCCTGATCCACACCGAGGTGATCCGCCGGATGTGGGCGCCGATCGAGTTCGTGTTCAACACCCCGAGCCACCATCGGGTGCATCACGGTTCGAACCCGCAGTACCTCGACAAGAACTACGGCGGCGTCCTGATCATCTGGGATCGGATCTTCGGCTCGTTCGAGCCCGAGGTCGCACCCGTGACCTATGGCCTGACCAAGAACATCGCGACCCACAACCCGTTCCGCATCGAGACCCACGAGTGGGTCGCGATCTACCACGATGTACGCGGCGCCGGCTCGATCCGCAACGCGCTCGGCTACGTCTTCCGGCACCCGGGTTGGGCACCGACCCGGTCGGCGTCCGCCACGTCGCCAGTGGCGGTGGCCGCGTAACCGGCGTCAGCCCAGCTGCGCCTTTAGGAAGTCGACGGCGCGGCTCCAGGCAAGGTCCGCCTGCTCCTTGTCGTAGGTGCCCAGCAGGTTCTCGTCATTGTGGAACGCGTGGCCGGCCGGGTAGAAGAAGTACTCGACGTCCGTGCCGGACTCGGTGTGGATCTGGTCCGCCTGGGCTCGCGCCGCATCGGCCGGGAAGAAGTCGTCGTTCTCGGCGTAGTGGCCCTGGATCGCGGCGGTCACGCCGGCATAGGCCGCCGGTACCGCGGGCCCGACTCCGTAGAACGGCACCGCGGCCGCGATCCGCTCGCCCTGCTGCGCGGCAAGCATCAAGACGAAGCCGCCCCCCATGCAGAAGCCGACGGCACCCAACCGGGTCGACGTCACCGCCTCATGCCCCAACAGGAAGTCGACCGCGCCGGCGAGATCGAGTGCTGCCTGCTCGACCGGAAGGCTCATCATCAGCGACCCCGCCTCGTCGGAGTCGTGCGTCGTCTTCCCGCCGTACAGGTCAGGTGCGAGTGCCACGAAGCCCTCGGCGGCGAGCTTGTCGGCGATCCCCGCGATGTAGTCGGTGAGACCCCACCACTCCTGGATCACGATCACGCCGGGTCCGCCGCCGCCAGCCGGAACCGCGAGGTAGCCGTGGGCTTCGTTGCCGTTGCTCGGGAAGGTGATGTTCTGGCGCGGGTTCTCGTCGGGCATGGTCCGAACCTTACCCAGATGTGACCTCACGCATCCGGTCGTGCAGCACCGCATTGTCCGCCCGGCGGGTGCGGATCTCGACGACGTGAACGCCACCGCGACGAGCCAGCGCGTCGGCAAGCTCGGCCCGCGTTGCGGCCAGGTCATGGTCCATGCCGTACGCCGCGACGAGAGTCTCGATCGCCACCCCGTGCGGGGTGCCGAACAACCGCTCGAAGGCGGCCGGCGCGACGGCACCAGCCTGTGGGAGCAGCGAGAAGATCCCGCCCCCGTCGTTGTTGACGACGACGAACGTGACATCGGGCGCCCGCTCGCCTCCGATGAGCAAACCGTTGCTGTCATGCAGCAACGAGAGGTCTCCGCACAGCGCGATGGTCGGCGCGTTGGGGCGGGCGATCGCCACGCCGAGTGCGGTCGAGACGAAGCCATCGATGCCACTCACCCCGCGGTTCGCGAAGACTGTGATGTCCGATCGCGGCTCCATGACGACGTCGAGATCGCGGATCGGCATCGACGACGCCACGACGAGCGCGCTGCCGGAAGCCGCCAGACGCGCTACCTCGCGGGCAATCAGCGGCTCGTTGAGGTCACCGCCGTCGAGGAGGCGGTCGACAGCGGCGCCGGCCCGGGCGGATGCGGCCCGCCATTCGGCCAGCCAGCTTGGATCGGCGCGGTAGGTCGCAGGTTCCAGACGGTCGAGGGTGTCCGCCGATGCGGTGATCACCTCCAGGGCGGCCCGCGTCGTGTCCCAGTTCGCCCCGTCCGGGGACATCACGACATGCGGCACCGTTCGCAGCCAGTCCGGGACGGCTCGGGAGAGGCCGATCCGGCCGAGGACAAGGACCAGGTCGGGCCGATGGCCGGCAACGAAGTCGGCATCCCGCAACAGCGCGTCGACCGCCCGAAGTGCGCACGGACCGCGCCGGGCGTTGCTGTGTGGCTCCGCGATCAGCGGCCAGCCGGCCTCCTCGCACCATCGAACCGCGGCGTCCGGATCGCCCGCAACGTCGCCGACGACGACGACCGCGTTGTGGACCCCGCCGAGCCGGGCGGTCAGTGCGGCAACGGCACCGGAATCGCTGCGCGCCCGACTCACTGTCACCCGGCGCCCGTCCAGACCGAGGTCGTGCGGGAAGCCGATCCCGTCGTCCACGGGTACCAAGGGCTCACGCAGCGCGAGGTTCAGGTGCACCGGCCCGGCCGCGACCCCCTGCCCGCCGGTGCAGGCCACGACGGCGCGGAACGCGAGCTCGCGCCATTCTTTCGTCGCGGCAGCCGAGGACTCCGGAGCCGGCACGTCGACGCTGAGCCGTACCGCGCTGCCGTAGAGGCCGGACTGCTCGACGGTCTGGTTGGCGCCGATCCCGTGCAGCTCGGGCGGCCGGTCGGCGGTCAGCACGAGCAGCGGGACGCGGGCGAGATCCGCCTCCATGACGGCGCCGTGGAAGTACGTCGTCGCCGTACCCGAGGTACACAGCACCGGCACGACCTGGCCGCTCGCCTTCGCGATGCCGAGGGCGAGGTACGCCGCACTGCGCTCGTCGATGCGGACGTGCACATCGATCTCGGGATGTTCCAGCAGGGCCAACGCGATCGGCGTCGATCGCGAACCCGGGGCGAGGACCGCGTGGCGCACCCCGAGCCGGGCGAACTGGTCGACGAGAACGAGCGCGAACGCGCGGCCGGCGTTCTCAGCGGGCATCGAGGACCTCCTGCGCCGACGTCATCCGTGCGAGCCAGTGGTCCCGCGTCGCGTCGTCGGCCGCGAAGACGGCGACCAGTCCCGGGTCAGGCACGGCGGCGCGAACCGGCAGCGCGCCGTCGATCGGCACGAGCGGATCGGCGCACAGGTCATCGGCGAGCAACGGGATCGTGCCGAGGCCGCAGGCGAACGGCAGGTCGGGCAGCGCCGCCGCGAGCGCGACCCCGGCGGCGATACCGATCGATGTCTCGACGGCGCTGGAGACCACGACGGGCAACCCGCAGGCCTCGGCGACTTCGAGACAGGTGCGAACGCCGCCGAGAGGCTGGACCTTCAGGACGACCACATCCGCGGCTTCCAGTCCCGCTATGCGCACCGGATCCGCGGCGGTGCGAACCGACTCGTCGGCGGCCAGCCGGACGTCCACGAAACGGCGGAGCTCGGCCATCTCCTCGAGGCTGCCAACCGGCTGCTCGGCGTACTCCAGGTCGAAGCGGGACAGCTCGCGGAGCGCGACCCTTGCCGCGTCGACGTCCCATGCCGCATTGGCGTCGACGCGCAACCCGCCGGACGGCCCTAGCGCATCGCGAACCGCCTCGACCCGCGCGATGTCATCAGCCAGCGTCTGCCCGGCCTCAGCGACCTTGACCTTCGCGGTCCGGCACCCCGACGCCGTGACCATCGTGTGCGCCTGCTGCGGCGTGACGGCGGGGACCGTGGTGTTCACCGGGATCGACGAGCGGAGCGGCGCCGGCCAGCCGAGGGTCGCCGCTTCTCGCGCCGCCGCGAGCCAACGAGAGGACACGCTCGCGCCGTAGTCGGGGAACGGCGAGAACTCGCCCCACCCGGCCGCTCCCTTGAACACGACCCCCCGTCGGCGCTCCTGCCCTCGGAACCGCACCCGCATCGGGATGTCGTACACGGCCATCGCCGGCCCGGCACTCCTGCTCACCCCAGGAGCAGGCCGGCGGCCAGCAGTACCGCGACCGCGAGCTCGAGCTTCCCGGTTCCGCCCAATGCCGGGATCAAGGCCCGGCCGACGCCGCCCCCGCGTACCGCCGAGATCGGCTCGCGGGCAAGTGGCAGGGCCAGCAAGGCCAGCAGCGGCCAGGCAGATCGTGCCGCGACCGGCTCGCCGATGACGGCAAGGCCGAGTCCGACCGCGATCGCTGCGACGAACAGCTGGCGAGTTCGGGTCTCGCCGATGCGGACGGCCAGCGTCCGCTTGCCGGCGATCGCATCCGTCGGCACGTCGCGAAGGTTGTTCACCACCAGGATGGCGACGGCGAGCACGCCTGTCGCGACGGCGGCAATCCATGCCGTCGCCGGGAGCCGTGAGTGCTGGACGTATGACGAGCCCAAGGTGGCGACGAGCCCGAAGAAGAGGAAGACGAACAGCTCGCCGAGCCCCGCAGACGCATACGGTCGCGGTCCACCGCTGTACCCGAGCAGTGCAACGAAGGCGGCCGCTCCCACCAGCAGGAGCCACCACGAGACGACGGCTGCGAGCGCAAGTCCGGCACCGGCCGCAACGGCCATCGCCACGACGATGGCGAGGCGCATCGCCTGTGGCGTGACGAGGCCGCTGGCGACGGCCCGTCGCGGGCCGGCCCGTTGCACGGTGTCGACGCCGCGAACCCCGTCGAAGTAGTCGTTGGCGAAGTTCACCGCGATCTGCACGGCGACAGCGACGACGACCACGAGCCCGAACCGGCCCCAGGACACGTGCGAGAGGCCAGTTCCCTCAGCCGCCGCGGCGGTACCGACGACGACCGGCGCCAACGACGCCGGGAGGGTCCGGGGCCGGGAGGCTTCGAGCCACACCATCGAGCGCGATGGTTGTTCGTCGGACACGTTGTCGTGCTCCTCATCTGGGCGTTTACCGTCGTACCACGATGCCAGCCCGCACCGAGCGCTCTCTCGTCAGCCTGGCGATGCCGCCGGGAGAGGAGTTCATCGCGGCCCTCGAGTCTTCGTGGTCGGCCGGCCATGCGGTTCTTCCGCTGGATCCGACGGCCCCGCCGCCGGTCAGAGCGGCGCTGCTGGGCGCGATGGGGACGGACCAGCCCGTGGCCGACGACGTCGCGCTCGTCATCGCGACCTCCGGTTCGACCGGCGTGCCGAAGGGGGTTGAGCTCACCCACACTGCCCTCGAGGTCGCGAACAAGGCGGTACACGCCCGGATCGGGCTCGAGCCTGATGACGTGTGGCTGTCGTGCCTGCCGTGGCACCACGTCGGTGGCCTGCAGGTGATGCTGCGAGCGCGCCGGTTCAACATCCCGCTCGTCGTGCATGAGCGTTTCGAGGTCACGCGCTTCGCATCGACGGAGGCGACCTTGGCGTCGCTCGTACCCACCCAGCTGGTCACGCTGCTCGACGAGGGCGTGGACCTGCGGCGATTCCGCGTGATCCTGCTCGGTGGAGGTGCAGCGAGTAGGGATCTGCTGGCACGGGCACGGTCGGCCGGGGTTCCGGTCGTCACCACGTACGGGATGAGTGAGACGGCCGGCGGCTGTGTGTACGACGGCGTGCCGCTCGACGGGGTGGACGTCACGCTTCGCCCGGACGGCCGGATCGCGTTGCGGGGGCCGATGCTGATGAAGGGCTACCGGCTGCGACCGGACCTGACCGCCGCGGTGTTCGATGACGGTTGGCTCGTGACCAATGACCTCGGTGCGATGGACGAGGATGGCAGGCTGCGGGTGCTCGGTCGCGCCGACGACGTGATCGTCACCGGCGGCGAGAACGTGGTGGCCGGTGACGTCGCCGACGAGCTACGGCGTCACGCCGCGATCGCGGACGCCGAGGTCATCGGCATGCCGGACCGCCGCTGGGGGCAGCGCGTGGTGGCGGTCATAGTGTCCCGGGTCGATCCACCGCCCTCGCTGGCGGAGCTCAGGGAGTGGTGTCGCGGGGCACTGCAGGTCGCCGCGCTGCCGCGCCAGCTCGTCGTCGTCGCGGCGATGCCGCGGCTCTCGTCGGGGAAGCCTGACCGGATGGCGCTGCTGCGCATCGCCGAGGCCGAGCACGTCTAGGAAGTAGCGCCGATCAGCCAGTCCGCGTCGCCGACTTCGTCGTTGTAGATGTCGCTCGAGTGCGGTGGCGTCGCGAGGTCGAGCAGCAGGGACAGCGGCACGCCGTCAGAGAGCAGCCGAAGCGCGATGTCCAGCTCGCGCCGGCCGTCATCGACTGAGTGGTCGTCCGTCACGACTCCGGTCCTACCCCCGCTCGCCCGGACTTAAGTCTGGTGGCGCCGGAAGTTCAGTACAAGGAGCCGAACGGGGGATCTGGCACGTCGATGCCAGTTGGTGAGGTGCCCCACCGTCAGGGGCGACCCAGGGCTCGATAGGTCCATCCGGCGTGGCGCCACCGATCCGGGTCGAGGGCGTTCCGGCCGTCGATGATGTTTCGGCTCGTGACGGCCTCGGCGAGGACGGCCGGATCGACCTCCCGGAACTCAAGCCACTCCGTGAGCAGCAGGACGAGGTGGGCACCCTGGGCTGCTTCCAGCGTCGACCCGGCGTAGTTGAGATCCGGGTAGCGGACTCGCGCGTTGTCCATGGCTGCCGGGTCGTAGACGGCGACCTCCGCGCCGGCCTGGTGCAACCGCGTGGCGACGTCGAGGGCGGGGGAGTCCCGGATGTCGTCGCTGTTCGGCTTGAAGGCAGCACCGAGGATCGCGATACGGCGATTCGACAAGGAGTCGTCGAGCAGCTCGCGGGCAAGGTCCACCATGCGGGCACGGCGACGCAGGTTGATCGCGTCTACCTCGGTGAGGAAGGTCAAAGCCTGGTCGACCCCGAGCTCTCCGGCCCGGGCCATGAATGCCCTGATGTCCTTCGGAAGGCAGCCGCCGCCGAAGCCGAGACCGGCATGCAGGAAGCGCCCACCGATCCGCGTGTCGTGAGACAGCGCCTCGGACAGCTTCGTGACGTCGGCGTGGGTTGCTTCACACACCTCGGCCATCGCGTTGATGAACGAGATCTTCGTCGCGAGGAAGGCGTTGGCAGCCACCTTCACGAGCTGCGCGGTGGCAAGGTCGGTCACGACAACGGGAGTCCCACCGGAGATGACCGGCGCGTACGCATCGAGCATCGCCTGCTCGCCCCGCTCCGACGTGACGCCGAACACGAGCCGGTCCGGATGCAGCGTGTCGTCGACGGCAAAGCCCTCCCGGAGGAACTCCGGATTCCACACCACCTCGACAGCTTCACCCGCGGGCGCCGCCTCGTGGATGCGCATCGTGATTCGCTCGGCCGTTCCGACCGGCACCGTCGACTTGCCGGCGAACACGCACGGGCGGGTCAGTAGCGGAGCGAGGCTCATGACAGCGGCGTACACGTAGTCGAGGTCGGCGGCGTACTCGTTCTCCTTCTGCGGCGTCCCGACGCACAGGAAGTGGACGTCACCGAACTCGGCAACCTCCTCGTACGACGTCGTGAACCGCAGTCGACCGCTGGACAGCGTCTTGCGCAGGAGCGCCTCGAGGCCCGGCTCGTAGAACGGCACCTCGCCCGCCGCTAGGCGCTCGATCTTTGTCGGGTCGACGTCGAGACCGAGGACCTCGAAGCCGAGTGAGGCCATGCAGACGGCGTGCGTCGCGCCGAGATAGCCGGTACCGAGCACCGTCATCCTGGGGGCGACCATCCGAAAAGGGTAGAACGACCTCCCGCCTACCATGTGCGAGTGGATCCGGGCTTCGACCTCTACACGCTCCCCGAGGAGCATCAGCTGCTGCGCAAGACGGTGCGCGAGCTCGCCGACGACAAGATCGCACCGCGCGCTGCGGAGATCGACGAGAAGGCGGAGTTCCCGTGGGACGTGCATGATGCTCTCGTCGGCGCTGAGCTGCACGCGGTCCACGTGCCGGAGGCGTACGACGGAGTCGGCGCGGACGCGATCGCCTCGGCGATCGTCATCGAGGAGGTAGCGCGCGCCTGTGCGGCGTCGTCGCTGATCCCTGCGGTGAACAAGCTCGGCACCATGGGCTTGCTGCTGTCGGGCAGCGAGGACCTCAAGCGGACCTACCTGCCCAGGCTCGCCGGCGGCGAGGGGATGTTCAGCTACTGCCTGTCAGAGCCGGAGGCGGGAAGCGACGCGGGCGGGATGAAGACCCGCGCCGAGCGCGATGGGGATTGCTGGGTCCTCAACGGCACGAAGCGCTGGATCACCAACGCCGGGGTCTCGAAGTTCTACACGGTGATGGCGGTCACTGACCCGGACAAGGGCGCCAACGGCATCTCGGCGTTCGTCGTCGAGAAGGAGGACGGCGGTCTCAGCTTCGGCGCTCCGGAGAAGAAGCTCGGCATCAAAGGCTCCCCTACGGCCGAGGTCTACTTCGACAACGTGCGGATTCCCGGCGACCGGATGATCGGAGAAGAAGGCACCGGGTTCAAGACCGCGCTCAAGACGCTCGACCACACCCGCCTCACCATCGGCGCGCAGGCGCTGGGCATCGCGCAAGGGGCAGTCGACTACTGCACCCGCTACGTCCAGGAGCGCAAGCAGTTCGGCAAGGCGATCGCCGAGTTCCAGGGGGTGTCCTTCATCCTTGCCGACATGGCCATGAAGACGGAGGCCGCCCGCGCCCTGATCTACCAGGCCGCCGCGATGTCGGAGCGGCTCGAGGCGAACCTCACCTTCATGTCGGCTGCAGCGAAGTGCTTCGCCTCGGATGCCGCCATGGAGGTGACGACCGATGGCGTCCAGCTGCTCGGCGGATACGGCTACACCCGCGACTTCCCGCTCGAGCGGATGATGCGCGACGCGAAGATCACGCAGATCTACGAGGGCACCAACCAGATCCTGCGAGTGGTCATGTCTCGCAACCTCCTGAAAGCAAACCCGCTGCGTTGAACCGGGCACAGCTCTGAGCTACGACGCGCTGCTCGTTCAGTCGTTCGGTGGTCCGGAGGGCCCCGACGACGTGATGCCGTTCCTCGAGAACGTGACGCGCGGTCGCGACGTTCCGCGGCAGCGGCTCGAAGCGGTCGCTCGGCACTACCTGCACTTCGGCGGGGTCTCGCCGATCAACGCGCAGAACCGCGCGCTCGTCGCGGCGGTGACGGCGGACTTCGCGATGCACGGCATCGACCTTCCGGTGTTCTGGGGAAATCGAAACTGGTCGCCGTACGTCGCTGATGTCGTGCGCGAGATGGCCGAGGCAGGCGTTCGCAACGCGTTGGTGTTCGTGACGTCCGCCTACTCCTCGTTCTCCGCATGCCGGCAGTACCAGGACGACCTGGCGGCGGCCGCCGGCGCATTGGGGACGGCGGCGCCAGAGCTGCACAAGCTGCGTCACTTCTTCGACCATCCGGGTTTCATCACGCCGCAGATGGACGCCGTCGCCTTGGCCACGGATCGAATCGGGTCCGACTTCCGCGCGACGACGCGGCTGCTGTTCGTCGCGCACTCGATTCCTGACGCGATGGCGGCGGCGGCGGGCCCGCAGGGAGGCCTGTATGTCGCGCAGCTCGAGGCGGCCGCATCGCTGATTGCTGCCGCCGCACCGGGCATCAGATGGGAGATCGCCTTCTCCAGCCGCAGTGGACCCCCAGCGGTGCCGTGGCTTCGTCCGGACGTCGACGAGGCCCTGCGCGGCTTCTCCGCGCAGGGCGCGCGGGACGTGGTCGTGGTCCCGATCGGCTTCGTCAGCGACCACATCGAGGTGCGCTGGGATCTCGACGTCGAGGCGGCCGCGACGGCCAAGGAGCTCGGCCTCGGGTTTACACGCACCGACCCGCCGGCCTCGGACCCGCGCTTCGTCGCGATGGTTCGTGAGCTGGTGCAGGAGCGGCTCGATCGCACCGCCCCACGCCGCGCACTGTCCGCACTTGGACCGTCGCACGACATCTGCCCGGCAGGCTGCTGCAGGTATTCGCGGTGATCAGCCGGCCGGCTCGCTAGCGTTCGGCTGGTGACAGCCGAAGGCGATCTGCTCTGGACCCCGAGCGCTGAGCGAGTCGCGGGCTCGCGGATGACGGACTTCCGGCGCTGGCTGCAGGCCGAGCGCGGCCTGTCGTTCGACTCCTACGCCGACCTGCATCGCTGGTCGGTCGAGCAGCTCGACGAGTTCTGGGGCGCCTTCGACAGGTGGTCGGGTGTTCGGTGGTCGACTCCGCCTGACAGCGTGCTCGCGGGCCGGCAGATGCCGGGCGCAACCTGGTTCCCCGGCGGGCGCACCAACTACGCCGAGCATCTGCTCTACCCCTTGCGGCGGGTCGAGCTGGAGGACGTCGCTGTTGTCGCCGCCCGCGAGGACGGGCGAGAGGTACAGGCCACCTGGCGTGATCTGCGCACTCAGGTCGCGAGTGTCCGCAACTGGATGGCCCAGCAGGGGATCGCGCGCGGCGATCGGGTGGTCGCGCTGCTGCCGAACGGGATCGAAGCGCTGGTCGCCATGCTCGCTACGGCGTCATTGGGCGCGATCTGGGCGAGTTGCTCACCCGACTTCGGTCCCACCGCGATCGCTGATCGATTCACTCAGATCGAGCCGACGCTGATGATCGCGGTCGACGGCTACCACTACGGCGGCAAGCGGTTCGAGATCACCGGCACGGTCGAGGAGCTGCGCACCAAGCTGCCGACGTTGCGCAACACCGTCGTCGTCTCCTACCTCGACGAGTCCGCGACACTGCCTGCCGCGACGCCCTGGGCGGAACTGCTGGCCGTCGGGGGCTCGATCGGCTTCGAGCCGATGTCGTTCGACGATCCGCTCTGGGTGCTCTACTCCTCGGGCACCACGGGACTGCCGAAGCCGATTCTGCACGGTCACGGCGGCATCCTGCTCGAGCACGCGAAGCAGTTGGCGCTGCACCTCGACCTGGGACCTGGAGACCGCTTCTTCTGGTTCAGCACCACTGGCTGGATGATGTGGAACCTGCTTGTCTCGGGCCTCGCCGTCGGGGCGTCGATCGTGCTCTACGACGGCAACCCGGCGTTCCCCGACCAGATGACCTTGTGGCGGCTCGCGGAGCGCACCGGCATCACGTGCATGGGCCTGGGGGCACCGTTCATCCAGGCGTGTGAGAAGGCGGGTCTGCGGCCCGCCGAGTCGGTCGACCTGTCAGCCGTCAAGACCGTCGGGTCGACCGGCGCGCCGCTGTCGCCCGAGGGGTTCGCCTGGGTCTACGAGGCCGTCGGCGGCGACGTCATGCTGTCCTCCCTGTCGGGCGGGACGGACGTGTGCACAGCATTCGTGGGTGGCGCGCCCGACCTGCCGGTCCGGGCGGGTGTGATCCCGGCGAGCCTGCTCGGCTGCGCCGTCGTCGCGTACGACGAGGGCGGCCACCAGGTGATCGACGAGGTCGGTGAGCTCGTCATCACCGAGCCGATGCCGTCGATGCCGGTGGGCTTCTGGAACGACCCCGACGGGTCGCGGCTGCGCGCGTCGTACTACGACACCTTTCCCGGAGTGTGGCGTCACGGCGACTGGGTGAAGTTCGCGGCGGACGGCTCATGCGTCATCTACGGCCGCAGTGACTCGACGCTCAACCGTGGCGGCGTCCGGATGGGGACGTCGGAGTTCTACCGCGTTGTCGAGTCCCTGCCCGATGTTGTCGACTCCCTGGTCATCGATACTTCGGCCGCGGGCGTCGAGGGCCAACTGCTGCTCTTCGTCGTCTTGCGCGAGGGCGCCTCGCTCGAAGCGGTGACGGCGGAGGTTCGCACGGTGACCCGCTCGCAGCTGTCGCCACGGCACGTGCCCGACAAGGTCATCGCGGTCGCCGCCGTACCCCGAACGATCAACGGCAAGAAGTGCGAGGTGCCGGTCAAGCGAGTCCTCGCCGGCGTCCCGCTGGACAAGGCGGTCTCCCGCGGTGCGCTCGCCGACCCCTCATCGATGGCGCCGTTCGTCGAGCTCTGCGAGCAGCCGGACGGGAGCTAGCCCAGACGCGGCAGACCGACCAGATCGATCCCCGCGGTGTGGGTGACGCGCTCCTCGGTCGCGATCACCGAATGATTCGTGTCTGCCGCCGCGTAGACCGCGGAACCGCCCGCAGCGAGCGGGCCGAGCAACCCGAGCCCGAGGCCGTCGCCTTCGAGTGGCAGCGTCGTCAGCACCCGCACCCCGGCCGGCAGGCTCGGCGCAGCGCTCAGCGCAGACTCCCCGGTCGGCGATGCCGCGACGTAGTGGTCCGGGTAGGCCGCCACCATCCGGCTGAACGCCACGCCCATCGGCTCGAACGGCACGTCGATCAGCGCCTCGCCCCGCGGCGCGGTCACCACGTCGGCACCGACGGTCCAGCCGGCGAGGAGCACCACGGCGGTCAGCCAGTGCAGTGTCGGCTCGACCCGCAGCTGTTCGCCTGGTTCGATCCCGATCTCGTCCTCGAGGTAGCCGGCGGTCTTGGCCACCCAGTTGGCGATGGTCGCGACGGACAGCTCGACTCGGCCACCGTCGGCGTCGTATGCCGTGATGAAGGGGCGTGCCCCGTCCCGGCGTAGCTCGTTGTCCAGGAGGGCGGCGGGTGTGATCACACCAACAGGATTGCTGCTTCGTGTCGCGATCACACCTTGGGCCAGGAGGGATGGCACGGGGCTACGCTGAAATACGCAGGGAACCAACATCGAGATCAGACGGGGAGGGAGCCGCTCGTGGCCCCCCGAGTGCTGGTCGACGCGACCGCTGTGCCCGCCGACCGTGGTGGGGTGGGGCGCTACGTCGACGGGCTGCTGGGCGCGCTTGGCGCCGCTGGCACCGATCTCGCGATCGTCTGCCAGCGAGCCGACGCGGAGCGCTACTCCCAGGTTGCGCCGCAAGCGACGATGGTGCCCGGCCCACCCGCGATCGCGCACCGGCCGGCCCGCCTGGCCTGGGAGCAGACCGGCCTGCCCTTGGTCGCCCAGCAGCTGGCGGTCGACGTCATCCACTCCCCGCACTACACGATGCCGCTGCGTGCCGGCCGGCCGGTCGTCGTCACCATTCACGACGCGACCTTCTTCACTGCCCCCGACGACATCGCGGCGGTGAAGGGCACCTTCTTCCGGTCCGCGATCAGGACCGCGCTACGCCGAGCGACCCGCGTCATCGTCCCCAGCAAGGCAACCCGCGACGAGCTCGTGCGAGTCCTGGACGCCGACCCCACCATGATCGACGTCGCCTACCACGGGGTCGATCCCCAGCTCTTCCACCCGCCGACCGACGCCGACAAGGCGCGCGTGGCCGCGCGGCTCGGCATTCGGGGGGAGTACGTGGCCTTTCTCGGCGTCCTCGAACCGCGAAAGAACGTCCCGGCCCTGATCCGCGGCTGGGTCGAGGCGGTCAGCTGGCGCGACGACCCGCCGGCCCTGGTGCTTGCCGGCGGCCGGGGCTGGGACGAGGACGTGGACGCTGCTGTCGCGGAAGTGCCCAGCCACCTGCGAGTCGTGCGTCCCGGCTATCTCCGCTTCGCTGACCTGCCCGGCTACCTGGGGGGCGCGATCGCGGTGGCCTTCCCGAGTCACGGCGAAGGCTTCGGCCTTCCGGTGCTCGAGGCGATGGCGTGCGGTACGCCGGTCCTGACCACCCCGCGACTGTCGCTGCCGGAGGTCGGTGGTGACGCCGTGGCCTACACGGAGCCCGACGCGGCGTCGATCGGTGCTGCGCTGTCGGCTCTGCTCGACGATGCGGCCCGCCGTCGCGCGCTGGCCGACGCCGCGCTCGCCCGTGCCCAGGAGTTCACCTGGGCCGCGAGCGCCGAGGCGCACCTCGCCGCCTACGCCCGCGCCGTGTCGCAGGCCTGAAAGACCTGCGACACCGTGGAAGCCGTCGTCCTCGTCGGGGGACAGGGCACTCGCCTGCAGCCGCTGACGTTGCGCACCCCCAAGCCGATGCTGCCGTTCGCCGGCGCGCCTTTTCTGTCGCATCTCGTGACCCGGTTGCGAGCTGCCGGCGTCGAGCACCTGGTTCTCGCGACGTCGTACCGGCCGGAGATCTTCCATGAGTTCTTCGGGACCGGCCGCGACTTCGGGATGCGCATCGACTTCGTGACGGAGACCGAGCCGCTGGGCACGGCGGGTGGAATCCGCAACGTCGCGCGCCGTCTCGAGGCCGGACCAGACGATCCTGTCCTGGTCCTCAACGGTGATGTGTTGTCGGGGCACGACATCCGCGCACAGCTCGAGATGCATCGCCGACGAGACGCGGCGGTGACCTTGCATCTCGTCGAGGTCGAGGACGCGCGGGCGTTCGGCTGCGTTCCCACCGACTCACATGGCCGAGTGACGGGCTTCATCGAGAAGTCGGACTCGCCGGTCACCAATCGCATCAACGCCGGCTGTTACGTGTTCACCCGCAAGGTGATCGATCTGATCCCTGCGGGTCGAGTCGTCTCTGTCGAGCGTGAGACCTTTCCCGAACTGCTCGATGCCGGTGAGATGTTGCTGGGATATGTCGACACGTCGTACTGGCTCGACGTCGGTACGCCGGTGTCGTTCGTGCGCGGAAGCTCCGACATCGTCACCGGCGTCGTCGAGTCGCCGGCGCTGATCGCGCCTCCCGGCGAGGCACTCCTGCAAGAGGACGCGGTCGTGCACGCCGGTGCGGTCGTCAACGGCGGGTCGGTAATCGGCCCGCGAACCAAGGTCGACGCTGGCGCGCAGGTGACCCGCTCGGTGATCGCCGACGGCGTGCACATCGCTCCGGGGGCGACGGTGTTCAACTCGATCGTTGGCAGGCGAGCGAAGATCGGTCAGCGGACCGTCATCGCCAACGCGGTGATCGGCGAGGGTGCCACCATCGGTGCCGACAACGAGCTGACCAGCGGGATCCGAGTCTGGAACGATGCGGTCATCGCGGACGCGGCGCTGCGCTTCACTCCGCTTCCCTGATCTCGAGCCGCGCACCATCAACCGTGGCGACCGGCTCGGTGGCGCGCAGACCTTCGGCGGCGAGCGCTGCCATCAGCCGGCCCAATGCGTAGCCGACGTCGAGCGGCTCGCCGATCCCTGTGATCGATCGCGCGTCCGTCGCGATCTCGAGCTTCACCGCGGGAGCCCAGATCGCATCGATCGCACGTTGCATCGCCTGACGATCCGGCGCTGATCCTGTCGCAGCACTCGGCGCCGGCGCGCTGTCACGAACCAGCTGGGCTCGTGCGTCCCGGGTTCCGGCGGAGAACATGTCGTCGGCCGAAGGGCGTACCAACGGCTTGGCGCCCCGATCCTCTCCGGGGCGCCGAACCTCGAAGCCACGGACGACGGCGACCGGTCGATTCGACAGCTTGCCCTTGACGAGATCCCCAGCTGCTGCCAGCTCGTCGGCATGCGCCGTCACCGTCACTTCGAGCACATGTCCGAACGTGTCGCTGCTGCCCCGCAGGTCCTCGAGCACCTCGATGCCTGCCGCGCCGATGGCGCTGTCCACGACGCCGTCGCGCCATGGCCGGCCCATCGTGTCGGTGATGATCACGGCAACGTCGATGTCCAGGCGCGACCGCAGACCCGCCCGGATCCGTCGCGCTGATGCGTCCGGGTCGAGCGGCAACAACGCAACCGTGCCGTCGGGGACGTTGCTTTCGTCGATCCCGGCGGCCGCGAGCACGAGCCCGTGCCGGGTCTGGACGATCTGCGTTCGGCCTCGCTGGGCGACGACGCGAACGGTCTCGGCGGCTAGATGATCCTCGCGGCTGCCCGTGACGAGGCGGCCTTCCGACTTGGACACGATCTTGCTGGTGACCACTACGACATCGCCGTCGCGCAGCTCGACGCCGGTTGCGACGATCAACCCGGCGATGTCGTCGCCCTCGCCGACCTCGGGGATGCCCTCGAGCGCCCAGATCTGGATGGCCGATGTCACGCCAGCTCCACCGCAAGGTCGACGGCGGCGCGAGCCATTGCCGCGGTAGCCGCGACGTCGTGCATCAACAGGGGGACCGCACGACAGGCGAAGCCGGCCGCGGCCAGCGGAGCGGCCAGGTCGCCGTCTGTCTCGTCGACCAGCCAACCGTCGATCAACCCGCCCGACCGGCGGGCTCCGTAATGGTGCGCGACGGCGTCAGCGGCCGTCTCGACACCGATCGCGGCAAGGCAGGCGTCCGCCATTCCGCGGACGGGGGAGCCGCCGACGATGGGGGACAGGCCGACGACGGTCGCGCGGGTCTCGCGCACCGCCGCCGCGATTCCGGGCACCGCCAGGATGGACCCGATCGACACCACGGGATTGCTCGGGGCCAGCAGGACGACGTCCGCGCCGTTGATCGCCGCGGTGACCCCCGGTGCCGCCTTCGCGGTCTCGGACCCGCGCACCTCGAAGCCGGTCGCGGGCACCTGTGCCTGCATCCGGACCCACCACTCCTGAAAGTGCACGACCGACCCGTCCGAGAGCTGAACGTGGGTCTCGAGCCAGTCGTCGCTCGCCGGGATCACCCGAAGGCCGGTGTGCCAGCGTTCGCACAACCGCTGCGTGACGGTCGACAGCGACACCCCGTCCGCCAGCCACCGGGTGCGTAGCAGGTGGGTGGCGAGGTCGAGGTCGCCGAGGCCGAACCAGTGGGGAACGAGCGGCTCGGCGGCGGCGACGGACCCGGCGTACGCCGCGAGCTCATCGCGCACCCGGAAGGTCTCGCCGTCTCGTCCCCAGCCTCGCTCGGCGGATATGCCGCCGCCGAGCGTGTAGACGACGCTGTCGAGATCCGGGCAGATCCGAAGACCCAGGACGGTCAGGTCGTCCCCGGTATTGACGATCGCGGTGACGTCGTGCCCGAGGGTGCGCAGCCCCAGGAGGAACCGGGCGCCGCCGATCCCGCCACACAATGCGGCTATCCGCATGCCGTCACCCGCACGTCCAGCAGTCTTTCGCACGTCGGCGCGGGTGCGGCGAGCGCCCGCAGTGATTCGCGCGTAAGGTTCCAACCGCCATATTCGTTCCACTCGCTGCGGTGCTGATGGAAACCAGGGGAGTCAGCGTGACGGAGACGCAGGCCGATGAGCGACCGGCGCTGATCAACCGGCTCGAGATGCTGGTCGGACGACCCGCCGCCACGAATGGTGACGGCGGGCTGCCGGTCGGACCGGTGGTGGCCGCCTCCCTGACCGGACTTCGCGCCGAGATCAGCGAGCTCGAAGAGCGGCTCGCCGCGATCGAGGACACGGTCGACGCGCTGTCAGACCGGCTGGAGTCACGGATCGCCTCGCTCGATGATCGGCTCGCCGCGCTGCTGCAGTCGATCAACGGCGAGCGCTCGGCCGCCGCGCAGCACCGCGAGAAGACGTCGGAGGCGCTGCAGGAGCAAGCCGGTGCTCTCGATGAGTGGGCCGAAGCGGTCCGGGCTGGACTCGAAGACCTGGGCGAGGCGGTTGCCAGCAGCCTCGGCACCCTCGGTGAGACGCTGCAGGACCCGGCGTCGCGCGATGCCGACCGCCGTCACATCGAGGCGCTCATCACGGAGGTCATGACAGCTGTCGATGAGTCGACGCGCCCGATCGATGAGCACCTCGCGTCGCTGCAGGACGGCATCCTCAACGGCTTTGCAGACGCGCGTGAGCGGCTGCTGGACGATCTCGGGGGCGTGCTCGAGTCGCTTGAGCGGGCGAGCGTCGACACGCGCGACAACGTGGAGCTTCAGCTGACGGAGCTGCGCAACGACTTCGCCGACGCGCTGGACGAGGTGCGCGAGCACGTCGACGAGACGGTTGGCGGGTCGAGCGCGAACGTCGCCGATGCGCTTGCCGAGCTTCGCACCGATTGGAAGACCCGGGCCGACGTCATCGTGTCGGAGGGGCGTGCCGCCGCAGCGGGCGTGCTCGCTGATGTTCAGGCGACGCTTGCCGAGCAGGTCGACTCGATCGGTGCCGTCAGCGGCTCGATCGGCGGCGGAACCGAGCGGCTGGTCGCGGCCGGGCAGGCGCTGCTGGCCTACCTCGCCGATCGTGATCGCGCTCTGGAGCGCGAGCGTGACCGCGTGCTGCACGATGTGTTGGAGGAGTTCGCCGCCGGCCTTACGACGCGCGAGCGGCGCGCAGTGGCGAGCCGCGTCGGGGAGGCTGTCGACCGACACCGGGACAGTCGCGATGCGGCCCGCTTCCGCCGCAGCCACGCCGGTGAGCCCGAGTTGGACATCCCCTCCGTCCCTGGCGTGGTCGCCCGGCTCTCCGAACCGCTTCCGACGCCGGCCCAACCGGTAGCGCAACGCTCGGGACTGCGCCCGGCGCCGAGATCGACGGCTTCGACTGCCCGGAAGCGGCCGGCCAAGGCGGCCGCGAGACCCGCCGCCAAGACCGCCGCCAAACCGGCTCCGAAGTCGGCCGGGAAGGCCACCGCCAAGAAGACCACCAAGACTGCCGCAAGCTCCGCCACGAGGAAGGCGCCGGCGGCAAGAAAGACAGCGCCCGCAAGGAAAAGCGGCGGCTCGTCGGGTGCGGTGAAGACCGCTGCGAAGTCCTCGGCGCGAGCCGCGAAGAGCGTCTCGGCCGCTTCGGCCGACGAGTCCTGAGGTCTCCCTACCACGGCCTTAGGGGTGGAGTAATTACCACCACCCCCCTTGACTTTTGGGTTACGACTCGCATGTAATTCCACGCGTGTCATTCCCCACCGGCTCGAAGCGGTGCTGTCTACGACAGCAGCCCAACCGTTCCGACCAGGACACGCCGGGCCTCGCGGCCGCCGGATCGGTCGCGAGCTGACGTGGAGGCGCCATGACCGAACAGTTCGTAGTGCTGGGCCCAGAGGACGAGACCCTGCCGTTGCCCTGGCAGGTCGAGGCACTGTGTGCCCAGACCGACCCCGAGGCGTTCTTCCCTGAGAAGGGGGGATCGACCCGGGAGGCAAAGCGCGTGTGTGGCCGCTGCGACGTTCGCGGCGAGTGCCTGTCGTACGCGCTGGCCCACGATGAGCGCTTTGGCATCTGGGGTGGCCTGTCCGAACGTGAGCGGCGCCGCCTCAAGCGCCAGGTCGTCTGACGCGGGGCTGACGACGCCATCCGCGGCGTTGTACCCCACGAAATCGCTTCGCGATTCCGCGGGGGCCCCGACAAACCGGACTCGCTTGCGTGCCTCGCACGCGGCGCTCGGTGCGGCCTTGCGGCTGACGCCGTCAGCTCCCGCGTAGGCTTCACAGGCCGGTAGATGCCGGATACCGCTATGTCTCCGACCTCCTCGCGCACCCGGCACCCGGGCCACGTCGTCACCGCGATCGTCGTCTGCCGTGACGGGGCGAAGCGACTGCCGACGACGCTCGATGCGCTCGCTGCTCAGGTACGCCGGGTAGACCGGCTGGTCGTCGTCGATCTGGGCAGCGCGGACGGCACTGTCGCCGTCGCGACCGACCGGGTTGGGGACTCCCACGTCATCCAGACCGATCCGGCCGGCGGCGTCGGCCCCGCTGTCACCGCGGCACTCGAGCTCCTTGCCGGCCGCCCGAGTCGCCGGCAGCGCGACGAGGCGCCGGTCGAGTGGCTGTGGCTGCTGCATGACGACAGCGCCCCCGAGCCGGAGGCGCTCGACGAGCTGTTGCTGCGGGTCGTTCACTCGCCGTCGGTGTGGCTGGCCGGTCCGAAGATCCTCGACTGGGACGGCTCGCTGCTGCTGCAGGCGGGGCTGTCGATCGACGCCGCGGGACGAGTCGACACCGGACTCGATCGCCGGGAGCCGGACCAGGGGCAGCGCGACGACGCGGACGAGGTGCTCGCGGTCGGAATGGCGGGCGCGCTGATCCGCCGCGACGTCTGGGACTCTCTCGGTGGGCTCGATCCGCAGCTGGCCGAGTACGCCGCAGAGATCGACTTCGGTTGGCGGGTCAACGCGGCCGGCGGGCGCGTCGTCGTCGTACCTCGAGCCGTGTTGCGCCACGTCGCCGACGGCTGCGTCGGCGACCGGCCGAGCGGACCGCCGCTGCGGGCGCTGACGGTGAGGCGGCGCAACGGAATGCGCGTGGTGCTCGCCAACACCGCGGACTGGCTCGTGCCGCTGTTGCTGGTGCGTTACGTCGTCCTGGGGGTGCTGCAGGCGGTCGCGCTTCTCGTCCTGTCACGTCGACCGCGGGAGGCCGCTGCCGAGCTTAGTGCGGTCGGCCAGCTGTTCGGTTCGCCACGCACGATCATGGCGAGCCGAAAAGCGCGCGCCGAGGCTCGCGAGGTCGGCTACAGCGACCTGCGACGGCTGTTCCCGCCATCGGGGCGGTGGGCGTCGAACCTCGTCGCGATGCGACCGCAGGGCACTGGGACTCCGGACGCGCCGGTCTCACGTCGCCGCGTGGCGGTCGAGTCCGGTCCGGTGTCCGAAGAGGTCGAGTCGCTCGCCGACGAGGTAAGTGCGGTCGGGGAGTTCCTGCGGCGACCGGCATCGCTGCTGTTGATCGTGCTGAGCATCCTTGCCCTCATCGCGGAACGCAACGTGCTGTCCGGCACGATCCACGGTGGGCGGCTGCTCCCCGCGCCGGGCGGTGCCGGCGACCTCTGGTCGACGTACTTCAGCGGCTGGCACGCCGCCGGCGTCGGCTCGACCACGTCCGCCGCACCGTCGGTCGCGTTGCTCGCCCTGTTCGCGACGGTCTTGCTGGGGAAGGCGTGGCTCGCGGTCGACGTGATCGTCCTCGGTGCGGTTCCGCTGGCCGCCCTGAGTGCGTTCACATCGCTTCGCGTGCTGACGACGGCGGTACGGATCCGGATCTGGGTGTCCGTCGTCTACGCCCTGTTGCCCGCTGCCACGGGTGCCATCGCGTCCGGCCGGCTCGACGTGATCGTTGCCGCCATCGTGTTGCCACGTGTGGCGCGCAGCATCGCGATCGCATGGCAGCCGGCGGCCGTCGGGAGCGTGCGCGGGCGAACCGTGCGCGCCGGGTTGTGGCTTGCCGTGGCGACGGCCTTCGCGCCGCTGCTGTGGGTCATCGCCGCGCTCGTGTGTGGCGGTGTCCTCATCGCGGGCACCCGGCGCGCTGAGGTGGCGGCTCCGGCGATCGCGGCCGGCTATCACCTCCGGGTGGCCGCCGGGATTCTTGTCGTTCCGCTGGTTGTCCTGATGCCGTGGACCTGGCACGTGGTCGCGCACCCGAGCCTGCTGTTCGCCGGTAGCGGCCTGCCCGAGTTCTACGCCGCGCGTACGGCGCCGTCGGGGATCCTCCTTGCCCTGTTGCACGCCGGCGGTCCGGCGCAGCCGCCGTTCTGGATCGGGATTCCGATCGTCGGCGCGATCGTCTTGGGCCTGCAGCGCGACAGCCGCGTCACCGCGGCGCGCGTCGGAGCCGCGGTCTTCGTGCTCGGTGTCGTCGTCGCGATCTTGATGACCCGTGGCGCGAGTGTCACCACGGGCTTCCCGAGCACGCGTCATTGGCCCGGTCTCCCGTTGCTGGTCGCCGGCGCGGGCGCCTTGCTCACCGCGGTTGTGGCGGCTATCGGCGCCAGGCCGGCATTGCGTGACCAGAGCTTCGGCTGGCGACAGCCGCTCGCCGTCGCCGTCGTCGGCCTCGCGCTCGCATCGACCGCGACGTTGGTCGGCGCCTGGCTGGTCCGGGGCGTCGACAAGCCACTTCGCGGTGGCGACCCGGCCGTGCTGCCGCTGTATCTCCGTTCCGAGCTCGCGCTGCCGACCGCAGGTCGCGCGTTGGTGCTCGGTGGCGATGCCGGGCTGGTCCGTTACGCGCTGATTCGGGACCCGAGTGGGCCCGTGCTCGGCTCGGGTGATGCGCCGGCATCCGGGGCGGCGGCCGATCGCGCGTCGATGCACCTCGCTCACGCCGTCCAGGACCTGGTCGCCGGCCGGGCGGGGGCGGGGGCGGAGCTGGTCCCGTTCGGCATCAACTACATCGTTGCGCCCGCTCGCACCGCCAAGCGGGTCGAGTCGGCCCTGGGACAGGCGAGCACGCTCTCGGTCGTTCTGGTACCGAGCGCGACCGTGTGGCACTCCTCGCTCGCCACGGGTGAGCTGACGCTGCTGTCCGGCACGGCCGCCACGGCGGCCCGCGGCGGAGCTGTCCCGGCGAAAGCCCCGACCCGGGTTCTGCCGTTCCGCGGTGACGACGCGGCCACGATCGGTACCTCTACGGCACCCCGGCTCCTCGCGCTCGCCGAGCCGGTCGACTCGCGCTGGGGGGCGACGCTGAACGGTGCACCGCTGCAACGTGCCACGGCGTACGGATGGGCGCAGGCGTTCGTCGTCCCCCCGCACGCCGGGACCGTGCGGGTGCAGTTCGACAGCGGCGGGCGTCACTGGTGGCTGGTCCTCGAGCTGCTCGGGCTCGGGGCCGTGGTGCTCGTCGGCGCCGGAGCCGGGTCCCGCCCGCATCGGCAGGAACCGCTGTGAGGCGGGACACGCCGATCTTCGGCGGCATCGTGATAGTCGCCGTGGTGGTCTCCTTGTTCACCGGCGTCACGGCGTCGCATCGGACGAGGAATGCGGCTGGCACCGCGCCGGTCGTTGCGCGCACCTTGGTCTGCCCGGTCGTCAACGGCTCGCCCCGACACACGACCGGGGTCGCGACGGTCTCCGACGTCGGGGCCGCGCTGCCGACCCCGACCCATGGCACCGGAACCATCACTGCGACAGTCCTCGACGGGCCGAAGGCGAAGACGACCACATTGAAGGTGCGTCCGTGGGCGACCGTGCACAGTCGTGACCTGCAGCCCGCGTCGGTGGCGATCAACGTCGAGGGCACAATCGCGGCGAGCGTGGTGGCCGACCAGATGATCGAGACGACGAGCGGCCGCTATCGGGCGCTCGCCGGTGGGGCATGCCTGCCTCCGGCCACCGACTGGTGGTTCGCGGGCGGCAACGGAAAGCTCGGCTTCACCAACCGGCTGGTGCTCGCCAATGCCGGCTCGACTGACGCGAGCGTGGCCGTCACGGCGTGGACCCCGAAGGGTGAGGTCCAGAACCCGCGGCTGGCCTCGATCCGGGTGCCGGCCCACTCGCGCGTCCCGGTGGGCATCTTCAAGGTCGCGCCGGACATCCCCACAGTGGCGATGCACGTGCATGCGGACAGCGGTGCGGTCACCGCGTCGGTGATCGACCGCCGCAGCCACGGGGTGGACTCCAACGGTGGTGACCTCGTCCCGCCGACACTGCCTCCGGATCGCCACCTGGTCATTCCGGGATTCCCGGCGACAGCGGGTCCGCGCAGCCTGGTCGTCGTGAATCCGGGAGACTCGGATGCGAGCGTTGCCGTGAAGGTCGCGACGCCGAACGGCCAGTTCACACCGTCGAGCCTTCGAGACTTCGTCGTCGGCGCCGGCCGTACCGCGACGGTCGATGTGACGAAGGCGCTCGGCGGACTGTCCGGCGCGGTGATGCTGACCAGCGACGTGCCGGTGTTCGCCTCGGGACAGGCCAGCCTGGTACCGGGCAACCGCAGACTGCGCCCCGACTTTGTCTGGCTCGCGGCGACGAACCCTCTCACCTCGCCGGCGGCAGTTGCGATCGGCCGTGAGCCTGAGGGTGGGGACTGCGTGTTGATCCTCACCGCACCCGGTGACCGCGCCGGCTCGGTGCGTCTCACCACGCCGGGTGGTCGCAGCCGGACCATCGACGTCGAAGCCGGCCACACCGTACAGGCCTATGTCACGGACACGGTCAAGTCGCCGAACAGCCCCTGGTCGTTTGTCGTGACGTCGACCGGAGACGGGCCGGTCCATGCCGTGCGGATGCTGCTGTTGCACGGAGCCCACGGCGCGCTCCTGACGACCGAACCGCTGACCTCGCTCCCGCTCCCCATCGCGTTGCCGCAGGTGCGGCAGGAGCCGCGCCTCGCCGTCCGCTAGGTGGGCCCACCGGGTGAGGGGCTACTCCTCGAATCCGGGATCGACGACGCCTGGGTCCAGCCCGAGGAAGTTCGCGATGACGTGGACGACGATGTCGTGGACCAGGTCCTCGAGGTCTGCGCTGTCGCGCGCGCGAAGCTCGATCGGCTTTCGGTACAACACGATGTGCGCCCGCTGCCGACCGGTCGCCGGGATGATCTGCGCGAGCAGCACGCCGCCCGACTCGATCGATCCCTCGGCAGGCTCGTCGATCTCGGCGGGTGGGACCAGGTCGACCGCGAACTCGACGTTGGCGAGCTGCTCGCGCCAGCGGTGCTCGACGTGTTCGACCGCCGCGCTCGCGAGCCGATCGAACCGGTCCGCCGGCCTCGCCGCGATCGGCATGCTCGCCGGAGCGAGCGCACCTCGCGCGCCCCTGCCGTGCCGGTCCCGCCGCATCCCGCCACAGGTTAGGCGGAATCACCCTCGCGACACGGGCGTCGGTGATGGCTTCACGGCACTGGCGGCGAGTACCGTCGCCGCGTGAGCCCTCTGCGCCGCTGCTCGCGCACCGCATGTGGCCGCCCGGCGGTCGCGACGCTCACCTATGCCTACTCGGACTCCACAGCGGTGGTGGGGCCGCTCGCGACGTATGCCGAGCCGCACTCCTACGACCTCTGCGACGCCCACGCGGACCGGCTGACCGCGCCGCGTGGCTGGGAAGTCGTCCGGCTCGATGTCGACGCCGACGCCGCGTTACCCGGTGAGGACGACCTCGCCGCGCTCGCCGAGGCGGTGCGCGAGGCGGCGCGTCCGTTGCCGCCGGTGCCCGTCGTCGCCGAGCCGGAGCCGGCGGAGTTCGGTCGCCGCGGCCATCTACGGGTGATACCGCCGACAACGTAAGTCCGGTTTATCCGGTTTGTCCCATATCGTCCCCGTATTCAAGCCATCCGGCGGTTCCGCCGATGACTGTCTTGCTTCGAACCCAGCCCTTCCCCGTCCCAGCGCTAACTCCGGTGCCCACCGGGAGGTTCCCCGAGATGAAGTCGATCGATGCCATGAAGGCCGCCGGCCTCACCATTCCCGACCAGCGCGACGCCACCCCCACGTCGCTGACCCGGCCCGGTGCCCGCGCCGGCGAGTGCTGCCCGGCCTGCGGCAGCGAGCGGGTGACCTCGCTGGCCATGACCCTCACCGACGGCACGCCGGTGACGTTCCAGTCGTGCCACGCCTGTGAGCACAAGGTCTGGGCGGACGCGTCGGGTGCCCTCGACTTCGCGACCGTGCTGAGCCGCACCGCGAAGCAGAAGTAGCTCTCGCTGCTTCGCCCTCGAGCCTGCCTGCGGGCGGCCCGAGAGCGCTGAAGCAATGTCACATTGCCCCCACGGTTAGGTCTTCCAGCGCACGAATCGTGTGGGCAATGTGACATTGCTTCAGCGAGGGGAGGGGAGGCCTGCGCACGAGTGGGTAGCGTCACTGGGTGAGCCGGCTCAGCTCGATCGTCAAGGCGTACGACATCCGCGGCGTGGTTCCCGACGACCTCGACACCCCGCTCGCGCGCGAGTTCGGCGCTGCCTTCGTCAGCTACCTCGGTGCCGACCGGATCGTCATCGCGCACGACATGCGGGAGTCCTCCCCGGGCCTCGCCGCCGCGTTCGCGGCGGGAGCGACGGCGCAGGGCGCGGACGTCGTCGACGCCGGGCTCGGGTCGACCGACCTGCTCTACTTCGCGTCCGGCACCCTCAATGTTCCCGGTGTGATGTTCACGGCGAGCCACAATCCAGCCCGCTACAACGGCATGAAGCTGTGCCGAGCCGGTGCCGCACCGATCGGGCTCGAGAGCGGGCTGGCGGAGATTCGGGACCTCGTCGAGGCGGGCGTGCCGGACGCCGACGTTCCGCCCGGCACCGTGACACGGCAGGACCTGCTCGGTGAGTACGCCGAGTTCCTGCTCGGTCTCGTACCCGGCGTCCGTGAGATCCGACCGCTCAAGGTCGTCGTCGATGCCGGCAACGGGATGGGCGGGCTGACGGTGCCGAAGGTCTTCGAGTCGCTTCCGGTGGAGCTGACCTCGATGTACTTCGAGCTCGACGGCAGCTTCCCGAACCATGAAGCCAACCCGATCGAGCCCGAGAACCTCCGCGACCTCCAGGCCGAGGTCCGCAAGCGGGGCGCCGACATCGGCCTGGCTTTCGACGGTGACGCCGACCGCTGCTTCGTGGTCGATGAGCGGGGAGAGACGGTGTCGCCGTCCGTTCTCACCGCACTCATCGCCCAGCGTGAGCTGGCGCGGGAGCCGGGGGCCACCGTGATCCACAATCTGATCACCTCCCATGCTGTGCCCGAGATCGTGCGGGAGCACGGTGGAACTCCGGTCCGCACTCGAGTCGGTCATTCGTTCATCAAGGCGACGATGGCGGAGACGGGCGCGGTGTTCGGCGGCGAGCACTCCGGCCACTTCTACTTCCGTGACTTCTGGCGCGCCGACTCAGGCATGCTCGCGGCCCTGCATGCGCTTGCCGCGCTCGGCAGTCAGGACGGACCGCTGTCCGGGTTGCTCACGTCCTACGACCGCTACGTCGGGTCGGGCGAGGTGAACAGTGAGGTCGCGGACACCGGCGCAGCGCTCGCCGCGGTGAGAACCGCCTTCGCCGACCGGCCCGGGGCGCGAACCGATGAGCTCGATGGGCTCACGGTGGAGGTCGATGGCGCCGGCTGGTTCAACGTCCGGCCGTCGAACACCGAGCCGCTGCTCCGCCTCAACGTCGAGGCCGCCGACCGGGCGTCGATGGAGCGGCTGCGCGACGAGGTGCTCGCCGTCATCCGCGGCTAGTCCGTGATCGGTAGGCTCGTGCTGTGAACCTCGACCCGTCGCTGCTCGAGATCCTGGCTTGCCCGAACTGTCGCGCTGACCTTCGCGCCGACGATGCCGCGAGTGAGCTGGTGTGTACGGGCTGTGGATACGTCTACCCGGTGCGTGACGACATCCCCGTGCTGCTGATCGAGGAGGCGCGCAAGCCGGACGCGTAGGCGTTCGCCGCGCTCACTTCATCGATGCCCACCGTCGCTCTGGAACGCCTCGACGATCCGGCGGCTCTCGAGTCGCTGGATCCCTCGGGCATGCTCCGAGTCGTTGCCGGGTCCGCAGCACAGATCAGGACCTCGCTGCGGTCGGTGCAAGAGGCATCGCTGGAACAGCTCGGGCTCGAGTCGCGGCCGCGCGCAATCGTCGTTGCCGGCATGGGTGGCTCCGGAATCTCAGGCGAGGTACTCGCAGCGCTGACGGCAGCGAAGTCGCCGGTGCCCGTGGTGGTCCATCGCGGCTACGGCCTGCCGGGCTGGGTCGGTGCGGCTGACCTCGTCATGGCCGTGTCCTGCTCCGGTACGACGGCCGAGACCCTGAGCAGCGCGGTGGAAGCCGCGCGTCGCGGGGCGCGGTTGCTCGGTGTGGGCGCGGCGGGCTCGCCGCTCGATCTGCATTGCCGGTCAGAGCACGGCGCCTACGTCCCGGTCACCGGCCAGCTCGCGCCGCGCGCGTCGCTGTGGGCCCTGATCACGCCGTTGGTGGTCGTCGCCCAGCAAGCCGGGCTGCTCGACCTTGGCGCGGATCTTGGCGACCTCGAAGCGGCAGCCACGCGGCTCGAGGCGATCGCGTCCGCATGCCGGCCCGACCTCGAGTCCTTCGTCAACCCGGCCAAGTCGCTCGCCGCCGAGCTACTCGGCACGCTGCCCATGTTCTGGGGGTGCGGTGACGTCGGCCCGGTGTCCGCCACGCGCGCGGCCTGTCAGGTGATGGAGAACGCGAAGTCGGCAGCCATGGCTGGGGCATTGCCGGAGGCACACCACAACCAGTCGGTCGCGCTCGACGGAAGGCTCGCCGGAGCGGTTGCGGAGGAGGACATCTTCCGGGACCGGGTAGCCGACCCCGATCCGTTCCGGCTCCGGCTCGTCTTGCTGCGCGACGACGATGGTGGCATGGCCAGTGCTCGGGCCGACGCGTCGGCCGAGGTCGCCCGCGCGCGGGGTGTCGGCGTCTCGGTGGTGACGGCAGAAGGTGCGTCCCGGTTCGAGCGGCTCGCGTCGATCGTCGGGCTGGTCGACTTCGCGTCTGTCTATCTCGGGCTTGCCAGCGGTTTCGACCCGACGCCAATCGGCCCAATCGACGACCTCAAAGCAAGGCTCGCGAACGACTAGCCTGGTTGTCCTGCCAGACCGTTCCCACTTGATCTCCCCGCCGACGAATCCCGGAGCCCCGATGGACTACAAGGTCGCCGACCTCTCGCTTGCCGACTTCGGTCGCAAAGAGATCAAACTGGCCGAGCACGAGATGCCCGGCCTCATGGCGATGCGTGCCGAGTACGGCGTGACGCAGCCCCTCGCCGGCGCGCGGATCACCGGCTCGCTGCACATGACGATCCAGACCGCGGTCCTCATCGAGACCTTGGTCGCGCTCGGGGCCGAGGTGCGCTGGGCCTCCTGCAACATCTTCTCGACACAGGATCACGCGGCTGCTGCGGTCGTCGTCGGTCCGGCCGGCAGCGTCGACGCGCCATCCGGCGTGCCGGTCTTCGCCTGGAAGGGCGAGACGCTCGAGGAATACTGGGACTGCACCGAGAAGGCCCTGCTGTGGCCGGACGGCGCCGGTCCCAACATGCTCCTCGACGACGGCGGGGACGCCACCCTCCTGGTGCACAAGGGTGTCGAGTTCGAGAAGGCCGGCACCGTCCCCGACCCGTCGACCGCGGACTCCGAGGAGTACGCGGTAATCCTCAGACTGCTCACGAAGTCACTCGGCGAGGACGCCACTCGGTGGACGACGATCTCCGGGGGCATCAAGGGCGTGACGGAGGAGACCACGACCGGCGTGCACCGCCTGTACCAGATGCACGAGCGCGGTGAGCTGCTCTTCCCGGCGATCAACGTCAACGACTCGGTCACCAAGTCGAAGTTCGACAACAAGTACGGCTGCCGGCACTCGCTGATCGACGGCATCAACCGTGGCACCGACGTCCTGATCGGCGGCAAGGTGGCCGTCGTTCTCGGCTATGGCGACGTCGGCAAGGGGTGTGCCGAGTCGCTGCGCGGGCAGGGCGCGCGCGTGATCGTCACCGAGATCGATCCGATCTGCGCGCTGCAGGCAGCGATGGACGGGTACCAGGTGCTCACACTCGAGGACGTCGTCGAGACCGCCGACATCTTCGTGACCGCGACCGGAAACTTCAACATCATCAACGCCTCGGACATGGCCCGGATGAAGCAGGGCGCGATCGTCGGCAACATCGGGCATTTCGACAACGAGATCGACATGGCCGGGCTCGCCGCCCTGCCGGGGGTCCGCTGCGAGAACGTCAAGCCGCAGGTCGACGAGTGGGTCTTCGCCGACGGCCACTCGATCATCGTGCTGAGCGAAGGCCGGCTGCTGAACCTCGGCAACGCCACGGGGCATCCGTCGTTCGTCATGAGCAGCTCCTTCACGAACCAGACGATCGCTCAGGTCGAGCTGTTCACGAAGCTCGAGGAATACCCGGTCGGGGTTCACGTCCTGCCCAAGCACCTGGACGAGAAGGTGGCGCGACTCCACCTCGACGCGCTCGGCGTGAAGCTCACGACGCTGACCCAGGAGCAGGCCGACTACATCGGTGTTTCGGCCGACGGGCCGTTCAAGAGCGACGCCTACCGGTACTAGGCGGCGACGTCTGCTACTGCTCGACCCGTACCTCGACGGTCGGGCCGAGCAGCTCCGACAGTCGTTCGACAGCAGCGGCGAGCTCGTGGGTGACGAGATCGCTTACTCGTTGCGCCGCGTCCGCGGTGAGCGCTCGATCGGTGTGAGCCACAACCGTCCAGGCGTCGACAACCATTCCTGTCATGCCGACAGGGTGTCCCCGACACCTGACAGCGCTCTCGAGCGGTGACCGGCCGGCGGGGCGCCTGGGGACGCAACCGGCGCCCGGCGGAGGCTGGGGACACGGCACGACGCGGTCGCGATGTCACGATGGTGGGGTGAAGGCCCGGGTGCTGGTGGTCGATGACGACCCCGCGCTGTCGGAGATGCTCGGCATCGTGCTTCGCAACGAAGGGTTCGAACCGTCGTTCGTGGGTGACGGAGACGGGGCGCTGGCGGCGTTTCGCAGCACGAAGCCCGATCTCGTCCTGCTCGATCTCATGCTGCCCGGCACCGACGGCATCGACGTCTGCCGCGCGATCCGGGCGGAGAGCGGCACGCCGATCGTCATGCTCACCGCGCGCGCGGACACGGCGGATGTGGTGATCGGACTCGAGTCCGGCGCGGACGACTATGTCGTGAAGCCGTTCAAGCCGAAAGAGCTCGTCGCGCGCATCCGGGCGCGACTGCGTCGCAATGACGAGGTTGCCGGTGAGGTCCTGCAGATCGGTGACGTCGTCATCGACGTCGCCGGCCACGCTGTGAGCCGCGATGGCCGGGCGATTGCTCTCACGCCGCTGGAGTTCGACCTGCTGCTCGCGTTGGCCCGCAAACCGCGACAGGTCTTCACCCGCGACCATCTGCTCGAGCAGGTGTGGGGGTACCGCCACGTCGCAGACACCCGTCTCGTCAACGTCCATGTCCAGCGCCTTCGGGCAAAGGTCGAGCGCGACCCCGAGCACCCCGACATCGTGGTGACGGTGCGCGGGGTGGGATACAAGGCCGGTCCGCTTTGAGCTCGCGCCTGGCAGGGGCGGCCAAAGCGATCCGACACAGGTGGCGGGGGTCGCTGCAGACCCGGGTGGTCGCCACGACGCTCGTGTTGTCGGCCACGGTCAGCTTGCTGATCGGCGTCACGATCCTGCACCAGGTGCGCAGCGGTCTGCTCAGCTCCGCCGTCCACTCCGGTCAGAGCCTGGTCAGTACGGGCGTGCAGCGCGCGCAGGACCAGTTCCTCGCGCTGCCCAACACCGACCCGAACTCCGTCGAGCGGACGGCCTACGGCATCGTCACCGAGCTGTCGAGCAACCAAGGCGACACCGACGTCGTCATGTTGCCTGCCGCCCCTGGCCTTCCATCGTACGGACCGGCGGTGGCCGTCGCGAGCATTCCGCCCGCACTCCAGCGGACAGTGCAACGGCAAGGTCGGGAGGCGTGGACCTACACCCGGTTGCAGACGACAGGGTTGCAGACCACCGCCGCACTGGTGATCGGCGCACCCGTGCAGGCGGGGTCGGTGCGCTACCAGCTCTATTACGTCCTGCCGCTGACGCGCGAGGCTTCGACACTGCGGCTGGTGGAGCGAACGATGTGGTTCGCCGGCGCCGCGCTCGTGCTGCTGCTCGTCGGCATCGCCGCGGTCGTGACCCGGGAGGTGGTCCGGCCGGTCCGGCAAGCCGCCGCCACTGCCGAGCGGCTCGCAGCCGGCCGGCTCAAGGAGCGGATGCGGGTTCGCGGCGAGGACGACCTTGCGACGTTGGCCGCGTCCTTCAATCGCATGGCCGACACCGTTCAACAGCAGATCTCCCAGCTGCGCGAGCTGAGCCGGCTCCAGCGGCGGTTCGTCGCCGACGTGTCGCACGAGCTTCGTACGCCGATCACGACGATTCGCATGGCCGCGGACATGTTGCACGACTCCAGTGCCGATCTGCCGCCCGAGCTGACGCGATCGTCCGAGCTGCTGCAGGCCCAGCTGGACCGCTTCGAGGCACTGCTGTCCGACCTGCTCGAGATCAGTCGCCACGATGCGGGCGCGGCCGTGCTGGACGCCGAGCCCATCGACCTGGTGCACCTGGTCGGACAGGCGATCAGTCTCGCTGCCCCGTTGGCTGATCGGCAGGGTTCGATGATCCTTGCGGACCTGCCCGCGAGCCCAGTCGTGGTCGACGTCGACGCGCGGCGAATCGACCGCGTTCTTCGCAACCTCATCGACAACGCGCTCGAGCACGGTGAGGGCCAGCCGATAGAAGTCAGGCTTCGTGGCAGCGACGACGCCGTCGCGATCACCGTCCGTGACCACGGCGTCGGACTGCGGCCGGGGGAGGCGTCGCTCGTGTTCGGCCGGTTCTGGCGGGCCGATCCGGCGCGTGCCCGCACCCGTGGTGGTACCGGTCTCGGACTGTCGATCGCGCTCGAGGACGTGCGGTTGCACGGCGGGTGGCTGCAGGCGTGGGGCGAGCCCGACCGCGGCTCGACGTTCCGGGTGACGTTGCCGTGTCACGCGGGGGAGATGCTGACGACCTCACCGTTGCCGCTCGAGCCGGAAGACGCCGGAGCGCGAGCATGAGAAGTCATCGGAGCCGTTGGTTCGTTGCGGTCGCGGCGGCGTTCGTGGTCGCGGGGTGTGCCGGCGTTCCGGACGCGGGGCCGGTCAAGGTCGGACGGCCGATCGCCGCGGCCGGTGGCGGGCTCGCCGACGCAACGGTGCGAGAGGTCCCGGCAGGGCCGTTGCCCGGAGCGAGCCCGGTGCAGCTGGTGAGCGGGTTCCTGCGGGCGATGGTGGACAGCGACGGGGGGTACGGCGTCGCGCGTTCCTATCTCGTGCCCGGGACGACCTGGAGCGCGGACAGCGGCATCGCCGTGTACGCCGAGCCCACCCGTGTGGTGCGCACGGCACGGGACACCGTCGTCGTTCACGCCAGCCGGGTGGGAGTGCTGGGTCCGCGCGGCGTGTACCGGGTCGACCCCGGGAGGATCACGCGCCGTTTCGCGGTGGCCCGGCGCGCCGGCGACTGGCGGATCTCGAAGCTCGCCGCGGGAGCGCTGATCTCCTCCGATGACGCCGGCCGGGTCCTGCAGCCGGCGGCCCTGTACTTCCTCACACCGGACGGCACGCGCGTCGTCCCCGAGCCGGTGCTCGAGTCTCCGCACGAACCCGGGCTCGCCACCACGCTGATGCGGGCGCTGATTGCCGGACCCAACCCGATGCTCGCGCCGGGCGTGCGTACCGCGGTGCCCCGAGGGACGGCGCTGGTCGGCAACGTGCCGATCACCGCGGATGGCGTCGCCGACGTGGATCTCTCAGTCGGCACCCGCCAGCTGACTGCCCAGCAGCTCGCGCGGCTGTCAGCGCAGGTGGTGTGGACCCTGCGTCAGCTGTCCTCGGTCACCGCGGTTCGCCTGCTGGCGAACGGGACGCCGCTGGAGGCGCCCGGCGTGTCGAGTCTCCAGCTCGTGTCGTCGTGGCCCGAGTTCGACCCGGACGCCTCGTCGTCGACTCGCGGTGCACTGGTTGTGGTGGGCGGCAGGGTTTCCGGACTGGGTGGCTCGGTCCCTGCCGTCCTGCGCGGCACACGGGCCGTCGCGGCGAATCGAAGCTCCGACGGCCTCGTGGCGGCTGCGGTGCGCGCCGGCGCTTCCGGGCGGCGCCTGCTTGTCGGAAAGGTGGCGGATGGTCACCTTCGCGAGCGTCTGCGCGACGTCAGCATCACGTCACCCGCGTTCGGTCCGCGCGACGAGGCGATGGCGGCGACCTCGAGCGGCGCGGTGTATGCCGTTCCCGCAACCGGTGCCAAGCGCCGCATCGCTCTCGCCCCCGCCTTGCGGGGTGCGGCGATCCGTGCGCTCGCCGTGTCCCGTGACGGCACCCGCGTCGCGCTCGTGCTCGGCGCCGTCGCAGGGAACGAGGTGGTGCTGGCCACCGTCGTTCGCGGCGGCGGCCGGCTGGCCTTCCGCAGCCCGCGGGTCGTGGTGCCCGCGAGCTACGACGTGTCCGGGCTCGCCTGGGTCGACGCGGACGAGCTGGTGACGACGGTGTCCGTGCCCGGCGGGGGTCGAGGCGTGGTGAGGGTTGGCACGAACGGCTATCAGATGCACGCGTTGTCGGAGGTCGGGCTGCCCTCCGATGTTGTCGCGGTTGCGGCGGCCCCACGTTCCCGAATCCTCGCGTCGGGGCGGGCGGGGACGTGGCAGCTCGTCGGTCAGAGATGGCACAAGGTGTCGAGCGGCCGAGCCCCGACGTACGCCGGGGGATAGCTGCCCGGCGTCCACAAGCCGCGGTCCGGCGACGGCGCGCCGCGCGGAGCAGATCGATGCTGCCGGGATGGGCTTGCTCGATCTCATCTGTCCGACCCGCTGCTCGGGCTGCGGCACCCCGGCGTCCCTCGTCTGTGGTCGCTGCGCAGTGACGCTCGCCGCTCCGGCGGTGCGCCATGTCCCGACGCCGTGCCCGGCGGGGATGCCCCCGACCTGGGTGGCGTCGGAGTACGACGGACCGGTCCGGTCGATGCTGATCGAGTTCAAGGAGCGCGGCGCTGTCGGCTTGGCCGCACCGCTGGGTGAGGTGGTGGCGCGCTGCTTGACGGCTGCCGTGACCGACAGCGCCGGCGGGTTGTTGGTAGTGCCGGTTCCGTCCGCGGCCGCCACTGTCCGGCGGCGCGGCGACGATGTGATCCGTCTGCTCGCTGAGCATGCGGCCCGGCGGCTGCGAGCCGGCGATCGCCGGTACCGGGTCGCGGCGGTCCTGCGGCAGCGGCGCCCGGTGGCCGACTCCGCAGGTCTGTCCTCGAGTGCCCGCGCGACGAATCTGGCGGGTGCCTTGGAAGTGCGCCGATCCGCCGTCCCGCGGGTGCGAGGAGCGACCGTGCTGATCGTCGATGACCTCGTCACCACCGGCGCCACGTTGGTGGCGGCGACGGAAGCGCTCTCCGGGGCGGGAGCGTGCGTCCTGGGTGCCGCAGCGGTCGCCGCCACCCGGCGCCGGAAAACTGTTAGTTGGGCAGCCGGGGGAATAGCACTACCGTCAGTCTTACCCAGATGAGACGAGGAGGTCCGCCCGGTGGACATCGTTGTCAGGTCGCGTAACACCACAGTCGGGGAACGGTTTCGCAAAGACGTGCAGGACAAGCTGGATCGGCTTGCCAGACTCGACCACAAGGCCGACCGGGTTGACGTCGAGGTGACCGAGGAGCGCAATCCGCGCCAGTCGGCCGGCCGGATCCACGTCGAGCTGACCTACCATGCGCGCGGTCCTGCGCGGCGCGCGGTAGGAGCCGCCGCGGACGCCTTCGCCGCCTTCGATGCGGCCGTCGCGAAGCTCGGCAACCAGCTGCGCAGGGCCGCCGACCGCCGGCGGGTTCACCACGGCGCGCGCAGCCCGGAGTCGACCCGAGCCGCTTTCAACGGGGCGCGTGCGATTATTGGCCCCGGCGACGAGTAGACGCCTGCCCTGCTCGCGCGCCGACGCAGTGCGTACGCGCGCAAGTGGAGGACACCGTGACGGACATGACCGACAGCAGTGCAATCGAGCAGCTGCCGCCGGGCGATGGGGACCCGATCCGCGTCTTGGTCGTTGACGACCACGCGCTCTTCCGTCGTGGGCTGGAGATGGTGCTGGGCTCCGAGCCCGACATCGAGGTCGTCGGCGAGGCCGAGGACGGGACCGAGGCGCTGGAGAAGTCGATCGAGAACACCCCGGACGTCGTACTCATGGACGTCCGCATGCCGAAGCGCGGTGGAATCGACGCCTGCGTCGCCATCAAGGAGGCGGTGCCGAGCGCAAAGATCATCATGCTGACGATCAGCGACGAGGAAGCCGACCTCTACGACGCCATCAAGGCCGGTGCGATGGGCTACCTGCTCAAGGAGATCCCCATCGACGAGGTCGCCTCGGCAGTGCGCGCCGTACACGGCGGTCAGTCGCTCATCTCGCCGTCGATGGCGTCGAAGCTGCTCAACGAGTTCGCTTCGATGATCAAGCGCGGCGAGGAACGCCAGCAGGTGCCCGTGCCGCGGCTGACGGACCGGGAGATGGAGGTCCTTCGCCTCGTTGCCAAGGGCATGAACAACCGGGACATCGCCAAACAGCTCTTCATTAGCGAGAACACGGTGAAGAACCACATCCGCAACATCCTCGAGAAGCTGCAGTTGCACTCGCGGATGGAAGCGGTCGTCTACGCCGTCCGCGAGAAGCTGCTCGAGATCACCTGACGGCGGGTGGTTCTCGCAAGGTCAGACCGACTGATCGTCGGATCGGCGACGGTCCTGACGATCGCTGCCGGCGTTCTCAACTACTCCGGCTCGGCGCACGTCGCCACCTTCATCTTCTCGGGGCTGGCACTGGCGGCACTCGCGGCACTCGTCGGTCGCAGCGTCGAACAGGTCGCCGATCGGCTGGGCTCGGGCGCCACCGGCGTCGTCCAGAGCGCGCTGGGCAACCTGCCCGAGCTCTTCGTCTGCATCTTCGCGTTGCGCGAAGGGCTGGTGCGCGTCGTCGAAGCCGCGATCATCGGGTCGATCCTGTCCAATGCGCTGTTGGTGCTCGGTCTGGCATTCGCGGTCGGCGGCCTGAAGCATGGCCGGCAGCCGTTTGACGCAGACCGTGCCAGGACCTTGGTCGCGCTGCTGATCCTGGCCGTCGCCGCGCTGCTCGTGCCGAGTCTTGCGTCGTACGTGCACAGCCCGGCGGCCCCGCACGAACGAGCGCTGTCGATCATCGCCTCGATCGTGCTGCTCGCCGTCTTCGCGATGTCGGTGCCGTCATCGATGCGCCGTACCGATGACGAGGCGGCTACACCGGAGCACGCAGCCGGGACCTTGTGGCCGGTTCCGATTGCGATCGGCGCTCTCGCCGTCACGGGTTCGCTCGCCGCCTTCGTGTCCGACTGGTTCGTCGCGGCGCTTCGACCGTCACTGGACTCGTTGCACGTCTCGCAAGCGTTCGCGGGCCTGGTGATTGTCGCGATTGCGGGAAACGCGGTCGAGAACGTCGTGGGAATCCAGCTCGCCTACCGCGGTCGTTCCGATCACGCGGTGTCAGTGATCCTCAACTCGCCGTTGCAGATCGCACTCGTCCTCGCGCCGGTCCTCGTGCTGCTCTCCCCCGTAATCGGCGGTACGGCCTTCACGCTGGCCTTCCCGCCGTTGCTGGTCACTACCGTGGTCGCCTCGGTTCTGGCCGTCAGCTTCGTCATCATCGATGGCGAGTACGACTGGCTCGAGGGCGCCGCGCTGATCGGCCTTTACACGGTCATCGCCGCGTCGTTCTGGTGGGGATGACGCCATAGACTGGGCCCGTGGCCGTATTCGACCGAGTTCTGCGCGCGGGTGAGACCAAGATCCTGCGTCGCCTCGAGTCGATCGCCTCTCAGGTGGAGCTGCTCGCCGATGACTTCCACGCGATGTCCGACGACGAGCTCCGCGGTCAGACCGCGGAGTTCAAGGCGCGATACGCCGAAGGGGAGTCCCTCGAAGACTTGATGGTCGAGGCGTTCGCCGTCGTACGTGAAGCCGCCACCCGCACCCTCGGCCAACGCCCGTTCCACGTCCAGCTCATGGGTGCGGCCGCGCTGCACCTCGGCAACATCGCCGAGATGAAGACCGGTGAGGGCAAGACGCTCACCGGGGTCGCGCCGGCCTATCTCAACGCACTGTCCGGCAAGGGCGTCCACATCGTCACCACCAACGACTATCTCGCCAAGCGCGATGCGGAGTGGATGGGCCGGATCCACCGCTTCCTGGGCCTCACGGTCGGCGTGATCCTCGCCCAGCAGACGCCGGACGCGCGTCGCGCGGCGTACGCCTGTGACATCACCTACGGCACGAACAACGAGTTCGGCTTCGACTACCTCCGCGACAACATGGCGTGGAGCGAGGACGAGCTCGTCCAGCGCGGCCACAACTATGCGATCGTCGACGAGGTCGACTCGATTCTGGTGGACGAGGCACGTACGCCGTTGATCATCAGCGGCCCCGCGGAGCACAACGCGAAGTGGTACATCGAGTTCGCCCGCATCGCGAACCGGCTGACCCGCGACGTCGACTACGAATGCGACGAAGCCAAGCGCACGATGAGCGTCCTGGAGTCTGCCGTCGAACGCGTCGAGGATGAGCTCGGCATCGACAACCTCTATGAGGCCGTGAACACGCCGCTCGTCGGATACCTCAACAACGCGTTGAAGGCGAAGGAGCTGTTCAAACGCGACAAGGACTACGTCGTGATGAACGGCGAGGTGCTCATCGTCGACGAGTTCACCGGTCGGATCCTGCAGGGTCGTCGTTACAACGAGGGCATGCACCAGGCGATCGAGGCCAAAGAGGGCGTCGAGATCAAGCAGGAGAACCAGACCCTCGCGACGATCACGTTGCAGAACTACTTCCGGCTCTACGACAAGCTCGCCGGAATGACCGGTACGGCGGCCACCGAGGCGGCCGAGTTCGACCAGGTCTACAAGCTCGGCGTCGTCCCGATCCCCACCAACCGCGAGATGATCCGGATGGATCAGGCCGACATCGTCTACAAGACAGAAGAGGCGAAGTGGCTCGCCGTCGTCGAAGACATCGCGGAGCGGCACGAGAAGGGCCAGCCGGTCCTGGTCGGCACGACCAGCGTCGAGAAGAGCGAGTTGCTGTCGGGCCTTCTGTTGCGGCGTGGCGTGCCACACGAGGTCCTCAACGCGAAGTTCCATGAGAAGGAAGCCGCGATCATCGCCCAGGCGGGCAGGCGTGGCGCGGTAACGGTGGCCACCAACATGGCTGGCCGTGGTACCGACATCATGCTCGGCGGGAACCCCGAGGTGCTCGCGGCGGATGAGCTGGCGCGACGAGGCCTGTCTCCGGTCGACGACCCCGACGAGTACGAGGCAGCTTGGCCGCCGGCCCTGGAGTCCTCGCAACAGTCGGTGGCGGCCGAGCACGACGACGTCGTCGGGTTGGGCGGCCTCTACGTCCTCGGTACCGAGCGTCACGACTCGCGACGTATCGACAACCAGCTACGCGGTCGGTCGGGCCGCCAGGGCGACCCCGGCGAGTCGCGCTTCTATCTCTCGTTGGGCGACGATCTGATGCGGCTGTTCAACGCCCACATGGTTGAGGCGATCATGGATCGCCTCAACCTCCCCGAGGACATCCCGATCGAGTCGAAGATGGTGTCGCGGTCGATCCGGTCCGCGCAGACCCAGATCGAGCAGCAGAACTTCGAGATCCGCAAGAACGTCCTGAAGTACGACGAGGTGCTCAACAAGCAGCGCACTGTCATCTACGACGAGCGTCGTCGTGTCCTCGGCGGCGAGGATCTGCACGAGCAGATCCGGCACATGATCGACGATGTGGTGACTGCCTACGTCAGCGGCGCCACCAGCGAGGGCTTCGCCGAGGACTGGGACCTGGACGCGCTGTGGGCGGGACTCAAGCAGCTGTATCCCGTCGCCGCGAGCGTCGCCGAGCTCGACGAGCGCTCCGGTGGCGGCCTGTCGTCGGAGTTCCTGGTCGAAGAGCTGTGCGCGGATGCGCAGGCTGCCTACGACAAGCGCGAGGAGGCCCTCGGGCTGGCGCCGGACGGGACGCCGCTGCTTCGTGAGCTCGAGCGGCGCGTCCTGCTCGAGGTGCTCGACCGCAAGTGGCGCGAGCACCTCTACGAGATGGACTACCTGCAGGAAGGCATCCAGCTCCGCGGCTATGGCCAGCGTGACCCGTTGATCGAGTATCAGCGTGAGGCCTTCGACATGTTCAGCGCCATGATGGACGGGATCAAAGAGGAGGCCGTCGGCTTCCTGTTCTACGTCCAGGTGAACGTCGACGAGCTAGCCGCGGTCGAGCAGCCGCCGGTCGCCTCGGGCGCGGTCGTCGACGGCGGCGCAGCGGCGCCGGGCACGTTCACCGAGGCGGGGGCCGGCGACGCAGCATCGGCGCCATCCGGCCCGGGCGGCGGCGCACCGCAGGCTTCCCAAGGGCACCCGGCCGGCGATCGGGAAAGGGTGCAGGAGGTAATCGGTCGGGCGCTCGGCGTGCCGAGCCACCAGCCGGCGTCGGGTCTGCAGTACTCCGCACCCACGGTGGATGGCGAAGGCGGGGTGCAGCAGAGCAGCGCCGCCGCGGGGTCGGGCGGCGGCTTCGCGAACGCGTCACGCAACGCGCCTTGCCCGTGTGGGTCCGGCCGAAAATACAAGCGTTGCCACGGTGCTCCCGGGGCGCAGTAGAGGCAGAGCGCACCGCTACCCCAGCTGCAGCACCGTGCAGCGCCAGTGCTCGCGCACGTACTCGAGCCGGAACGCGAACGCCTTCGCGCGGGTGCCGCCTTCGACGACCGCGCACGCTTCGACGATGCCGGCGGTTGGTGAGGCCAGGTGGACTGACCGGAGCCGTGGTTGCGGCGGGGGTCGACCCGGCAAGTGGTGCTGCCGGCTCGCGGCTCGCTCGATCACCCGGATCACATCGAAGGTCGCGAGGTCGCGCAGCTGATCGACGCTGCGTGCCCGGACCAAGACCTCCGCCACTCCGCGGGCGAAGTTCGCAGCGACGGCTCGCGGATCCCGGCGCCCGGCGCGAACCGAGCCCGGCTCCGTACTTGGTCGCGGCCGATCGGTGATCAGCCGGAGCACCGGTGTGGTTGCCGGCTCCGGCGCCGACTGGATTCGCTCCAACGGCATGAGTTGCATGTCCCCTCCCCGGGTTGGAATGGGGGCGGAAGATAGAGACGGCCGGTGCCGCGGCACCAGAGAAGATCAACATTTCCCCACGGCCGCGAGAGGCATTGGCAGCGAGCGGACAGGGCTTGCTGCTGCACTCAGCCCAAGCCGGGTGCCCTCATCCGACTCGCAGGACCGTGCACTGCCAGCGCCCGTCGACCACCTCGAGACGAAGCGCGATGGCGCGCCGGCGTACGCCGGTGTCGACGACGGCGCACACCTCGGCAACGCCCGCCGCGGGTTCGCAGAGCCGGACCGAAGAGACCCGCGGCCGGGGTCGGGCCTTGTTGCGAGCCGGGTCCCTCGGCGCGAGCCGCCCGGCGTTGCGCTCGAGCTGACCCAGCACGTCGAGCGTGGTGGCCTGTGCCAGCTGCTGCGGTGGGCGCACGCCCATCAGCACTTCGGCGACGCCTTGCGCGAGCGGCGCGGCGAATCGGCGCGGGCTGAGAATCATGCTCGGCCCTGGCGCGGCAGCTCCGGCGGGGGGCACCAGCCGAAGTGGCAATCCGGTGCTCACCGACGGCGGGAATGCGAGCGCCAGGCTCCCGTCGACCAGTGGTGCCGGCGGCTCAGCGTGCTCGTCGTCGTACGGTCCGTCGAGCCGCGGCGGACGCCGCAACACCAGCACCTCCGCCAGGGTCTGCACGGGCGTGGTGTCGCCGGTCATCGCTACCTCCGGTTAGTGCGGACGGTGCGGGAGAGTGCGACGCCGCCGGGTGCGGCGTCAAGGCAGGCTGTCGCGCTGTGGGTGAAGGATTCGGTGCCACACTCTGCGTCGCGTCGGAGGGCACACCCGCGGTGAAGAGGAACGCCATGCGTTGGGACCGGTTGTTCGCAGATCTCGAGCTGCAGCTGGAGGCCGCTGCTGAGGGGGAGCTCGCCGCCGAGGTCGTCGAGCGCACCCGTCGCGAGTTCGCATCGACGTCGTTCGACGGGCGGCTGCGCGCTGCGGTCGGCCGAATCATCGAGCTGTCCGTATCCGGTGTCGGCGTGATGATCGGCGAGGCCCGCCGGGTCGGTCCCGGCTGGTTGCTGCTCGAGATCCGGGACGCGTTGCCCGCAGTGATCGCGACGCGACTGATCGTGACGGCTCGGGATCTGCCGGTCGCGGCCCGCGAGGTGTCCGGGCCGGAAGCCGCGGGCCAGGCGGTGGGTCTTGCCCACGTGCTTCGAGTGCTGTCCCGCGACCGGACACCGACGACAGTGGTGCTGGCCGACGGCACGGTCTACACCGGCACCATCGACCGTGTCGGGACCGACTACCTCGACCTCGCCGAGCACTCGTTGGACGAGCCACGCCGGTCTGGTCTGGTTCGCGGCATCCGCACCCTCGCGCTGCCCGCGGTCGCGGTGATACGTCCTCGTCTCGACTAGGCGCTGTGGATGAGTCCGGCCCGAGCTCATCCATCTCGGGCAGGATCCCGGCCGTGACAGCTGACAGCCCACGGTCGGTGCGCCGGTCCGCGCCGAGATGGTTCGACGTCCGACTCCTCGTCGGCATCGTGATCGTGGTCTTGCCGATGGTCATCGGTGCACACGTGCTGGCGGCCGCGGACCGTTACGCGTCGGTGTACGTCGCCCGCCGCGCGCTGGTGCCGGGTGAGCACCTGGTGGCCGCGGATCTCATGGTCGGGCGAGTGAGGTTCGACGGTCAGGGGACGCGGTACATCGCGGCCGGACGGCCGCCCGTCGGATACGTCGTCACCCGCTACGTCGCGGGCGGTGAGCTGGTGCCGGTTGCCGCGCTGACCGGTGCGGCGCCCGCGATCGCCGCCGAACGACTCGTGACGGTGCCGGTCGGTGCCGGGCATGCGCCCCTCGACCTGACCCGCGGGGATGTCGTGGACATCTACGGCACGAGGAGGAACCCGGCGCGCGACAAGACGGTGCGCCCCAGGCTCGTCATCGGCGCCGCGCCCGTGGAGTCGGTGAGCACGTCGGGTGCGTTGTCGAGCAGCGCCGCCGTCTCTGTCGTCATCGAGGTGCCGGCAGTGAGCGTGCCCGACGTTGTGCGAGCGGTCGAGAGCGGGACCCTCGATCTGGTTCGCGTCCCCGGTGCGGTGGTGGTGGCTGGGATCACCCCGCCGCCCACGGCATTTCCCCCGCCCACGGCATTGCCCGCGCCCACGGCGACGGCGGCACCGTGAACGTCACAGTGCTGACCGCGATTGGTGACGCCCGTCGCGAGGCTGAGCTGACGGCAGGTCTGCACGACATCGATCTCGGGGTGACCGTGGTCAGGCGTTGCGTCGACCTCGCCGACCTGCTGGCGGCCGGTGCGGCGGGGCTGGCGCAGGCCGCCGTGCTTTCGGCCGATCTGCGGCGGCTGGATCGCACCGCGGTGCAACGGTTGAGGGAGGCCGGCATCGCCGTCGTGGCACTCGCCCCCGACGACGTCGCCGCGCGGGACCGGCTGCGCCGCCTCGGTATCGACGCGGTGATCGCCGACAGCGCCCCTGCTGCCGGCGTCGCGGCCGCGGTGGTCTCCGCGGTGGGCGAGGGACGCGACCCGGAGGATCCGGCACCGGTGTATCCGCAGGGGCCGCTGCTCGCCGCGGGCCGGGTGCTGGCGGTCTGGGGCCCGGCCGGCGCACCGGGTCGGAGTGTCGTCGCAGTGAACCTGGCAGCGGAGCTGGCAGGACTCGGTCATCCCACGCTCTGCATCGACCTGGACACCTACGGCGCGGCGCTGGCGCAGCTGGTCGGGTTGCTCGACGAAGGATCCGGCATCGCCGCGGCGTGCCGGGCTGCGAACGCCGGCTCGTTGGACGCGGCAGCCCTGCGCCGGCTCGCCGTCGAGGTCCGGCCCAAGCTTCGGATGCTGACGGGGATCACGGGTCCGCATCGGTGGCCCGAGCTGCGTCCGGCGGCGCTCGACGTGCTGCTCGAGCGTGCCAGACAGGCATTCAAGTTCATCGTCGTCGACGTCGGCTTCTGTGTGGAGCAGGACGAGGAGCTCTCCTACGACACGATCGCTCCACGACGTAACGGCGCGGCGGTTGATGTGCTCGGCACGGCCGATGGCGTCATTGCGGTCGCGGCTGCCGATCCGGTCGGGCTCGTGCGCTTCGTCCGAGGCGTGGCCGATCTTCCCCGGTCGGCCGACGCGTCCTCGCCGATCACGGTCGTGAACCGGGTACGGCGCGCCTCGATAGGCCGCCGCGACCCGGTACGCCAGATCGCGCTCGCTCTCGGCCGCTACGCAGAGCTCGACGACGCCGTCATGGTTGCCGAGGACGCCGCGACTGCGGACACCGCTCTCGCCTCCGGGCGCACTTGGCGCGAGGTCGCGGCCACGTCGCCAGCCCGCCTCGCGATCCGCGACCTGGCCCGTCGGGTCGCCGGAGACCCGGCTGTGCCGGCCCGTTCGCGGCGCCGCCTACTGCAGGTACGGGCCTAGCTCCTGGCGGGCGACCGAACGGATGTGGACCTCGTCCGGTCCATCCGCGAGTCGAAGCGTGCGGGCATGGGCGTACATCGACGCGAGCGGGAAGTCCTCGCTCACCCCGCCGCCGCCGTGGACCTGGATCGCGCGGTCTAGGACGTGACATGCGACTCGCGGTGCGATCACCTTGATGGCGGCGACCTCGGTGCGAGCGCCCTTCGCGCCGACCGTGTCGATGAGCCACGCGGTCTTGAGGGTCAGCAGGCGGGCCTGCTCGATCGCCATCCGAGCTTCGGCGATGTCAGCCTGCACCGTGCCCTGCTGCGCGATCGGCTTGCCGAACGCGACGCGCGAGGTCGCTCGCTTGCACATGAGCTCGAGGGCGCGCTCCGACATCCCGATCGCCCGCATGCAATGGTGGATCCGACCGGGGCCGAGCCGGGCCTGCGCGATGGCGAATCCGGCGCCCTCCTCGGAGATGAGATTCGACGCCGGCACCCGGACGTCCTCGAACGCGATCTCGCAGTGTCCGTGCTGGTCCCAGTAGCCGAAGACGGGTAGCGGGCGAACCACCGTGACCCCTGGCGTGTCCATGGGGACGAGGATCATGGACTGCTGCGCGTGCGCCGATGCGTTGGCGTCGGTCTTGCCCATCACGATCATCACCGCGCAACGTGGGTCGGCGGCCCCGCTGATCCACCACTTGCGGCCGTTGATGACGTAGTCGTCGCCGTCGCGTCGGATGTCCGTGGCGATGTTGGTCGCGTCGGACGAAGCGACTGCCGGCTCCGTCATGGCGAATGCCGACCGGATCTCACCGTCGAGGAGGGGGCGCAGCCAGCGTTCCTTCTGCTCAGACGTCCCGAACAGGTGCAGCACCTCCATGTTCCCGGTGTCAGGCGCGGCGCAGTTCAGGGCCTCAGGCGCGAGGTGCGGAGAGCGGCCGGTGATCTCGGCAAGATGCGCGTAGTCGACGTTCGACAGCCC
Source organism: Mycobacteriales bacterium (assembly GCA_035548055.1). GTDB lineage: Bacteria > Actinomycetota > Actinomycetes > JAFAQI01 > JAFAQI01 > DASZTV01. Next base: position 47,166 of record DASZTL010000069.1, read on the forward strand.
CGACTCTGCCGGCAAGAAGAGATTCCACAGGCCACGGGCCTTCGCCTCGACCTTCAGGTCCTCGATGACCGGAGGGACGTAGTGCCCGCGACCTGCCGCGGTCATCTCCCGTCGCTGCTCCTCGTACACGGGCTCCGCCGGGTAGACATGCGAGTCCATGAACTCGTTGAGGCGCTTGGTGTAGTCCTCCGCCGTGGCTGACAGCGCGAAGTCCATGTGCTCCTCCTAGGAATCTGCGCGGGTGAGGCGCCGGTACGTCGAGGCACAAGTCTTGCGTAGTCGTCCTGTTCTCTAGCATCGAGGGCCGTGACCATCCCCGGACGTGGTGATCTTTCGCCGCGACACAAGCACCGCAACTGGCGGCAGCGGTTCGCAGTTGCGGCCGTCGTGCTTGCCGTCGCCGGTCTGGGTTTCGGCAGCTACGAGCTCTTCGATGGCGGCACGGCGGCGTCCCCGGCCGTGCTTTCGCGATGTCCGTCGGCCGCACCCACCCCGCCGGCACAGCACGTGCGGCTGACGGTGCGCAATGCGACTCTCAAGACCGGGCTCGCCGCCGACGTCGCGCACCAGCTACGGCAGCGCAGCTTCACGATCGGCAAGGTCGGCAACACCTTGTTTCGGGGCAAGGGCGTTGCGACCGTGCAGTACAGCGCCGACCGATCGGAGGCGGCCCGTCTGGTCGCGGCCCAGTTCGATGGCGCGACCCTGATGCCCGTCGACGGCAGCAAGACCCTCGAGCTCGACATCGGACCCAAGTTCCGCGCCCTCGTCCCGGTGGCGCAGGCCGACGCGGCCGAGCGCGCAATCCTCAACGCGTCGTCACCGAGCCCTTCCGTGACGCCGAGTCCCACCTGCACGCCAAGCGCGGCTGCTACGACGTCGTAGTGTCGTCCACGTGACCACCGAGCTCAAGGCGTTGATCGTCGACTACGGCGGGGTGCTGACCTCCCCGTTGTTGGACACGACGGACAACTGGCTCGACAGCGATGGCATCGACCCGGTCAGCTTCAAGGCAGCGATGCGGGAGTGGCTCGGGACCGCCTACGGGACCGACGCGGCGGACAGCCCGGTTCACGCGCTGGAGCGAGGCGAGGTCGAGGTCCCCGACTTCGAGCGTCAGCTTGCCGCCCATCTGAGGACCGTGGACGGTCGTCCGGTCGAGGCTGAAGGCCTCCTCACCCGGATGTTCGCCGGGTTCGGCCACGAGCCTGCGATGACCGCGGCGCTCCGCCACGCCAGGGCGGCGGGACTGTCGACGGCCTTGCTGTCGAACTCCTGGGGTCTGGACTACCCGCGGCACGACTGGGAGGAGCTGTTCGACGCGGTTGTCATCTCCGGCGAGGTCGGAATGCGCAAACCCGAAGCCCGCATCTTCGAGCTGGCGGCAGGAAAGCTGGGTCTGGCTCCCGAGTCCTGCGTCTTCGTCGACGACCTCGCTCCCAACATCCGGGGAGCGGTCGCGGTCGGGATGGTTGGCGTGCACCACGTCACGCCGCAGCAGACGATCGAGGAGCTCGAGGCGCTCTTCGGGATCGACCTTCGGGCGAACGCCCGCCGTGGGCACAGTGGTTGAGACGCGCTGAGCCTGGAACACTTACCCAGTGACCGAACGGCTTTCTGCACTCGACGCCTCCTTTCTGTATCTGGAGTCGCCGACGACGGCGATGCATGTCGGAAGCGTCGCGCGGTTCACTCCGCCTGCGGGGGAGCCGTTCGACTACGACGCGTTCTGCGCACTGGTCGCCCGCCGCATCTCCTTGGTCCCGCGCTACCGCCAGAAGCTCAAGTTCGTGCCGGGTCGGCTCGCCAACCCGATCTGGGTGGACGACGAAGACTTCGACATCACCTATCACGTGCGGCGAAGCGCGCTGCCGAAGCCGGGTGACGACGGCCAGCTGCGCGCGCTCGTCGGACGCCTGCAAGGAAGGCCGCTCGATCGGGCCCGTCCGCTGTGGGAGATCTATCTCGTCGAAGGTCTGGCCGACGGCCGGTTCGCGATCATCACCAAGACCCATCACGCGATGGTCGACGGGGTCAGCGCAGTCGACATCGGAACCGTCCTTCTCGACGTGTCGCCGACGGTGCAGGATGCCCCCGAGGACATGTGGGTGCCGAGACCGGAGCCGGGCCGGGCTGGGCTCGTCCTCGGCGCGGTTGCCGACACGCTTCGCCGTCCGGCGGTTGCGGTGGAGACGATGCGCTCCGGCATCGTCGACGCGCGCGCCGTGGTGGGCCGGGCGGTCGGCGCCCTCAGCGGGATCACGTCGGTGGCACGCACCTCGTTGCGGTCGGCGCCGGACAGCCCGCTCAACGCCACGATCGGCGAGCAGCGGCGGTTCGGGATGGCGTCGACCTCGTTGGATGACTACAAGCGAATCCGCAAGACCCACGCCGGCACCGTCAACGACGTCGTACTTGCGACCGTCGCAGGTGCCCTGCGCGCCTGGCTGCTGACCCGTGGCGAGGCCGTCGTGCCGAGCACGGTGGTTCGTGCGATGGTGCCGGTCAGCGTGCGCGGTGAGGGAGAGTCCGGTGCACTCGGCAATCGGGTTTCGTCGTACTTCGTCGAGTTGCCGGTCGGTGAGCCGAGCCCCGCGGTCCGGCTGCACCAGATCAGCTATGCGATGCAGGGCCACAAGGATTCCGGGCAGTCGGTCGGGGCGGATGCCCTGGTGCGGTTGACCGGGTTCGCACCACCGACGATCCACGCTGCTGCGGCGCGCCTCGGAGCCGGCCTTTCCCGGCGACTGTTCAATGTGATCGTGACGAACGTGCCCGGTCCGCAGTTCCCGCTGTACGCGGCCGGCGCCCGGATGGACGACTGCTTCCCCGTCGTTCCGCTCGCGAAGGGTCAGGCCGTGACGATCGGTCTGATGTCCTACAACGGTGGCGTCTACTACGGCATGAACTGCGACCGTGATGCGATGCCGGACATCGATGTGCTGGCAACGTGTATCGAGGACTCACTCGCAGAGCTGTTGGAAACAGCCCGATGACAGCGCTGTTGGAGATCGCGGAATGAGCCAGGCAGCACCCAGGCGCGGCCTGGTCCTCGGGGGCGGTGGCGTGCTTGGCGCCGCCTGGATGATCGGCGCGTTGTCGGCGGTCTCCGACGCCTACGAATGGGACCCGCGTGACGCCGAGATCGTCGTCGGTACGTCGGCGGGCTCGGTCGTCGGGGCGATGCTCGCCTGCGGGCTGGGAGTCGAGACGCTGATCAACCACCAGCGCGGGATCGTCGCGCCGGGTGATCCCGACATCGGCTTCGATCCCGACACGGCCGCGGGCGGCACGTTGCCACCGAGGCCGCAGCTACGGATCGGGTCGGCGTCGCTCCTGGCGAAGACCGTCCTGCACCCGCGGCGACTCCCGGTGCTCGCGGCGCTGTCGGGCCTCGCTCCCCGCGGCCGCGGCACGCTCGCTGCCCTCGAGGAGCTCGTCCGTCAGGTGAATCCCGACGGCACGTGGCCGGAGCATCCGGCCGCCTGGATGATTGCCATGGACTACGACGCCGGGAAACGGGTCGCCTTCGGCTCACCGGGTGCGCCCGAGGCGAGCCTGTCCGACGCCGTCATGGCGTCGTGCTCGATCCCCGGCTGGTTCGCGCCGATCGAGATCTCGGGCCATTGCTACGTCGATGGCGGCACCCTCTCGCCCACCTCACTTGACCTGCTCGCCGGGCGTGGCCTGGATGAGGTCATCGTGCTCGCGCCGATGATCTCCTTCGACTACGACGAGCCCTCGACTGTCGTGGCCCGCATGGAGCGCCGGTTTCGGCGGGCCATGACGAAACGCGTCCTTCGCGAGGCAGGGAAGGTGCGTCGCTCCGGCACGGCCGTCACGTTGCTCGGCCCCGGCAGCGAGGATCTGGAGGCGATCGGGGTGAACTTGATGGACCATCGTCGTCGGGGCGCCGTCCTGGACACCGCGTTGCGGACAACCGCTGCCGCGCTCGCCGGTGTGACTTCGCCGTCACCGCTTTCCGAAGCGGGTTAGGGACAACGCGGGGTGCGGGTCTACCTGCCCGCCACCGTCCCGCTGCTGCGGGACTGGATCGCCGCGGACGCCGCCAGTGCGGCCGGCGCGGCGTACGCCGTAACCCCATCCCTTCGCGAGTGGTACCGCGAAGGTGACGCTGACGAGCTCGAGTATGCCGCGTCATCGCTGGCCGCGGTTGCCGCGCTCGACCTGCTCGCGGCCGATGTCGACGCGCCGGCCCGACGTGTGGTGCTTGCCGTCGACGTCGACGATGCCGACTGCTCGCCTGATCCGGATGAACGCGGCGCGGTGCGGCTGCGGAGTGCGGTGCCGGTGTCGCGGTGGGCGAGCGCGCTGGTCGACGACGATTCCGCTGCTGCCAGCGTCGGTGCGGCGGTGACCCTGCTGCGTGACGCGACGGCGCCTCCTGACGACGTCGACTTCGCGCGCGGCGAGACAGCGGCCGCCGAGCTCGGGTGGTACGCGGTGCAGGAGCTGGGGTTCCTGTGAGCGACCTCCCCGTCAACGAGCCGGCGCGCGACTACGCCCCCGGTACGGCGGAGCGGGAGTCCCTCGCGGCGGCGCTCGACGCACTCACCGCGGGAGACCCGATCGATCTCACCCTGACGATCGGCGGCCAACAGCGGACCGGCAGTGGCGACCCGATCGACGTCGTGCAGCCGCATCGGCACAGCGCCTTGCTCGGCCGCACCTGGCAGGCGTCGAAGGCGGAGGTCGCCGCCGCAGTCGATGCGGCCCTCGTCGCAGGCGAGGACTGGCGTCGTCGCACGGTGCACGAGCGGGCTGCCGTGTTCGACCGGGCCGCCGACCTCCTGGCCGGTCCATGGCGGGATCTGGTCAACGCGGCCACGATGCTCGGACAGTCGAAGACCTGCTATCAGGCCGAGATCGACTCGGCATGCGAGCTGATCGACTTCTGGCGCTTCAACGGCGCGTTCGCGCGACAGATCGAGGAGCAGCAGCCGCTCTCGACCCCGGCCGCAACCAACCGCATCGATCATCGTCCGTTGGAAGGCTTCGTCCTGGCGATCACGCCGTTCAACTTCACCTCGATCGCCGGAAATCTCCCGACGGCGCCGGCGCTCATGGGGGTGCCTGTGGTGTGGAAGCCGTCACCCACGCAGGCGTTGGCCGCCCATCACACGATGCGTCTGCTCGAGGCGGCCGGACTGCCACCTGGGGTGATCAACCTCGTCACCGGTGACGGTGCAGCAGTGAGCGAGGTTGCGCTCGTCGATCCACGGTTGTCCGGGGTCCACTTCACAGGATCGACACCGACGTTTCGCCACTTGTGGCGTGCGGTCTCGGACCATCTCGACGGCTATCGCGACTTCCCGCGTCTCGTCGGCGAGACCGGCGGGAAGGACTTCGTCGTCGCCCACCCGTCTGCCGATGTGGATGCGCTTCGCGTCGGGCTCGTGCGCGGAGCCTTCGAGTACCAGGGGCAGAAGTGCTCCGCCGCCTCGCGCGCGTTCATCGCCGCGTCGGTGTGGGAGCGCCTGCGCGACGACCTGGCCGACACGGTGCGCGCCATTCCCATGGGTGATCCGACGGACTTCGCCATGTTCATGGGCGCCGTCATCGACCGTCGTGCCTACGACCGCATCACCGCAGCGGTCGGGCGTGCTCGCGCCGACGACTCGATCGTGGTCCTCGCCGGCGGCGGCGCCGATGACAGCGAAGGGTTCTTCGTCGAACCCACCGTCCTGGTCGGGACTGATCCCGACCAGGAGGTCTTCACCTCTGAGTTGTTCGGTCCGGTGCTGGCGGTTCACGTGTACGACGACGCGGACTATGCGGAGATCCTGCGCCGTGTCGACCGCGCGACCCCGTTCGCGTTGACCGGAGCAGTGTTCGCGACCGATCCGGCCGCCGTCGATCTCGCGCGTGACGTGCTCCGCTATGCCGCCGGCAACTTCTACGTGAATGACAAGCCGACGGGGGCGGTCGTGGGCCAACAGCCGTTCGGGGGCGCCAGGGCGAGCGGCACCAACGACAAGGCCGGGTCGGCGTACAACCTGTTGCGCTGGACCAGTCCCCTGGTAGTGAAGGAGACTCTCCGGCCAACGGGGGAATGGCGTTACCCCCATATGGGCTGACCGTCACCCGGACGGCGTCAACGCGGACGAGGGGAACGAACAGAACGGCAATGCGGACCGCGCGTGCCGCCGCAACGGCGGCCGTGACGAGCAGGGAGCTGGACCCGCTGAGAGAGCGTCCGCTCTACCTGCGGTCGCTCCGTGCCGTCCTTGCCGTCACGACCGTGATCTACGCCGCCATCCTCCCCGACGAGCTGCTCCGGTCGGAGCTGTTCCTCGCGACGGTCTCGTCGGCCTATCTGGTCACGACCTTCGGGATCGAGGCCCTGTCGCGCTGGCTGACGGGCGGGTTCTACCGGTGGTTGTTCTGGCTTGCGCTCGGCGTCGACGGCGCGTTCCTGGCAGGCGCGAGCTACCTGTCGGGCGGATCGGGCGGCCCGGTGCGCTACCTCGTGCTTGTCTACCTCGCGGTCGTCACGCTGCTCGGTACGGCGCGGATCGGCTTGGCAGCCGCGGTCTGGCAGTCGGTTGCGCAACTCGGTTTCTTCATCGCTCAGTGGCAGACCAAGCTGCAGGGGTTCGGCGGCTCGGCCGCGTCGAATCGGGAATGGGCCCGGCTTGCGGCCTACCTCGCCGCGCTGTGGGTCCTGACCATCGCGACCGCGATGCTCGCCTCCGTGAACCAGCGGGAGCTGCGGCGCCGGCGCGACGAGCTGGATCGGCTGGTCGATCTGGGTCGTGACATGGAGAAGGCCGAGGATGCCGCCAGCGTCGGCGTGCTGCTGCTCAACGCCCTGAGCGATGCGTTGGGCTACGACCGGATGATCTTGTTCGAGGTGGACCACGAGCTACCGCGTCTTCTGACCATCTGCGGGCTGGCCGCGATCGCCGACGACCCTCTGATCGAGGAGACGTCGGTGATCCGGCAGGCGATACAGGAACGCGCGACGATCCGGCTCGACGGAATCGATGAGTCGAGGGACCCGTGGCTGTCGATGACGATGCCTGCGATCCGCGATGTGCTCGTCGTTCCGCTCGCTGCCGACGGGATCGTCGGTGTGCTGGTCGTCGCCCTCGGCCGGTGGGCGGCTAGCCGGTCGGAACAGCGAGTGATCGCGGTGACGGAGCGATTCGCCGGACATGCTGCGGTCGCGTTGCGAAGCGCCGAGCTGTTGCGCCGGGTACGGCAGCTCGCGATCACGGATGGCTTGACGCAGCTTTCGAACCGGCGCGCGTTCGACCGGGCGCTGGACCGCGAGATCGGCCGGGCCGCCCGCGCCGACGGGCGGTTGTCGATCCTGCTGATTGACATCGACAACTTCAAAGCGCTCAACGATGCCCACGGCCACATCGCGGGCGACACGGTGCTGCGGCAGATCAGCCGGGCGTTGCAGCGCTCGGTACGTTCCTACGACACGATCGCCCGCTATGGGGGCGAGGAGTTCGCGGCGGTCCTGCCTGGATGCTCTGCCGGTCTCGCGTTGAAGCTCGCGGACCGGATGCGAGTGGCGGTGCAGGATGCCGCCACCGAGGTGAAGGTGACCGCGAGCGTGGGGGTCGCGACCTTCCCGTACGACGGCGCGGACGCCTCCACCCTGCTTCGGTCGGCCGACCGAGCGCTCTATGCGTCGAAGCGCGCTGGGCGGAACCGGGTCCGCTCCGCGGAGCAGGCTCGTGTCGAACTGGACGACATGGGCGATATTTGAGGTGTGAACTCCTTGCTGAACACTCCGCTGCGCATCGGTGCGGCGACGGTACGCAACCGGCTCTACCGGGCGCCCGTGCTGGAAGGCGCCGGTGATGGCGACAACGCAGCGGCGACGTACCAGCGTCATTTCGTCACTAACGCCGAGCACGGCGTCGGCCTGATCATCCAGGGATCGTCGTGCATCTGGCCGGAAGGTCGCTCGTCACCGGGGATGACGACGGTGGACACCCGTGAGAAGACGTTGCGGCTGGCGCCCATGGTCGAGGCCGTGCAGGCCGCCGGCGCCAGTATCTGGCTGCAGATCGGTCACGCCGGGATCTACTCGATGGAGGCCTGGCACGAGCCGTATGCCTCGACGCGCACCGGCCCCGTCCTCGCCGCCTCGCCGCTGCCGTGGTTCCTGCGGCCGTCGTTTCGCGGCGTTCCGATCCACGTCATGACGACCGAAGAGGTCCGCGGGATGGCGACCCGCTACGGCGAGGTGGCGGCCTGGGCGCGAGAGGCCGGCTACGACGGGGTGCAGCTCGGGTCCGCCAACGCGAAGCTGCTCGACCAGTTCCTCTCGCCGTTCTACAACCGGCGCACCGACGAGTTCGGCGGATCGATGGAGAACCGGGCGCGGGTGCTGCGGCTGATTCGTGAGGCCGTCGCGGAGCGGGCCGGCGCGGACTACCCCTGCAGCGTGAAGATCCCGGCAGAGGTCGCGCCCCCCGGCTTCGCGCACGCAACTCACGACGAGGCGGTCGAGCTCGCCCGGCTCGCTGCCGACTGGGGGTACGACGCCGTCACGCCCGTCATCGTGTCGGTGCTTCCCGACGCGACGCTCGCGCGAGGGGACGCGCCTACCAACCTCAACACCAACAAGGCGATGGCGGATCGGCTCGTGAAGGCCGCGCCAAGACGGTCGCGTCGCGCAGCGCTGCGCTTCGGGTACTGGTGGGGTGGCAGGCGGGCGCCCTTCAAGCCGGTGTGGAACCGCGAGCTCTTCACCGCGGTGAAGGCACGGGTGTCGATCCCGGTCTTCGCCGTCGGCGGGATCCGGACGGCGGCGGAGGTGAACGAGATCCTCGACGGCGGGCAGGCCGACATGGTGGGCATCGGTCGGCCGTTCTATGCCGAGCCTGACGTCGCGGCGCACATTCTTGCCGATGACCAGTCGACGCGCGCCTGCGTCAACTCCAACCGGTGCGTGCCCGCGCAGATGCTCGGCATGCCCGGCGCTTGCTACAACCCCAAGACCAATGCGGCGGTGAAGGCGGGCCGCTAGATCGCCTCGGCGAGGCGCGCGAGTGCCTCCAGCTGCTCGATGCAGTGGGCGAGCGAGTGATGGACGAGGCTGGCCTTGACGATGGTCGCGCCGGCGTCGCCGAGGGCAGCCAGCTCCTCAGTGGTGGCGTCGACCTGCTCGATCGGGTCGAGCGGACGCGACGGCGCGAGGACGACCTCGAAGTCAGCTGCGATCTCGATCCGTCCGAGCCACTCGCGAACCTGCTGCGGGCTGACCGCGAACGGCGTCCATCCGTCACCGAGCTCCGCGGCCCGGCGCAACGAGCGCAGTGTCCGGCCGCCGACCCACATCGGTACCCGCGCCTGCACTGCGCACGGGTCGATGACGAACCCGCGGTAGGAGTAGTGGGTGCCTTCGTAGCTGGGTTCGTGCTGCGACAGCGACGCGCGCAGAGCCCGCATCGCGTCGTCGGCTCGGTTGCCGCGATCGTCGAAGGGTGCGCCGAGGAGGTCGAACTCCTCCTCGAGGGTGCCGACGCCCACCCCGAGGATCAGTCGCCCGCCGCTGATCACATCGAGCGTCCCGTAGCGTTTCGCGATCTCCAGCGGGTGGTGGTAGCCGAGGACGAGCACGTTGGTCGCCAGTCGGATCCGCTCCGTGCGGGCGGCGAGATACCCGAGGGTCGCGAGCGGATCCCAGTACGTCGCCCCGCGCCGCGGCGCCTCGGTCGCAGGCACGCCGATGTGCTCGCTGCACGTGATGTGGTCGTAGCCGAGCCGGTCGCACGCCGCCGCGATCTGGGCGACGTGGTCGATCGTTGCGGACTCTTCCCACCGCGCGTGCGCGCCCGGGAGCATCGTGAGCACCGGTGTGACGAGGGAGAGTCGCACTAGCTGACCTCGAGCTTCATCGAGCCGCCTCCGTTGGCCAGGCTTCCCAGTCGATCATCGTGCGGAGCGGGCCGGCGAACATCGGGCGGACCGCACGCGAGGACCAGCGCTGCTCGATCATCGGGGCCAACCGCTGCGTCGTGACGATCGGATCGGCGTCCAGGAACACGACGGTGGTGCGCTGCGGCGGACCCTCACACGCCGGCCGCAGCCGCCACGGGCCGGTCGAGTGGAACGACCAGATGCCCGCGACGCCGGGAACCTCCAGCATCGCTGAGTCGTGCCCCGTCGCCAGCCAGTCGTGCCAGGCCGTCTCGTCGTCGTTCGGGCCCTCGACGACGAGCAGCACGCCGCGGTGCGGGCGAAACGGGACGACCTCGGCTGAGACGGCGGCGGCCGGCGCCGCGTGTCGCGCCTCGACCGCGAGCAGCCGGGTCTGTAGTGACGGCCTGACCTCGGGGAACCGGCCGGCCTCGCGAAGCTCGGCTCCGAGAGCCATGAACGCGTCGTAGGTCTCCTGCACCGGGTCGGACATCAGATAGGCGACCGCGTTGCCCACCTCGTCCAGACCGCCATCCGCGACGATCCGGTGCATCGGGTAGTCGCCATCGGCGATCCAGCGCAGTCCTAGCGCGATACCTGGGATCCGGTACTGCTCCGGCATGTGGTCAAGGAGATGCCAGCGCAGATAGCTCCCGTCGTCATCCGGCGGGGCCGGCGGGGTGAGGCTGAAGAACCCGGCCGCGATGCGGTTCATGTCGATGATCATCGACCATGCGCCGTCGGCCCGCTTCGCGGTCCCGCGGGCAGCTAGATCAGCTGCTCCATCAGCCAGTCGCGCCGCGCCGCGAGCACCTCTTCGGTCGGCGCCTTCGACGGGCTCGGCACCGCTTGCCGGAGCAGGGTGTGCACCGCCGAGTGGGTGATCTTCCGGCGAGCGGCGAGCCGCCCGACCATCTCGTGGATCTCCTTCTTCAGGCCCACCGCGGACTGCCACGCCGTACCGCGGCTGTTGCGGAGGAGGTCGTCGCCGGTGGCCCTGCGCCGGTGGGCCGCGTCGCGACGCGCGAGCAGAGAGGCGGTCTGCTCCGCGGTGAGCAGGCCCGGTAGGCCGAGGAAGTCCTGGTCCTCCTCGCTGTGGGCGATCTGCGCGACGACGGCGCGGCCGCCCTCGAGGACGTGCGCGAACTCGGCGTCGGAGTCGACCGCCTCCCAGCTGTCGACGCCGACCAACCGGTCTTCCTCGGCGATCAGCGGATCGAGGTCGTGAGTGTCACCGGCTTCGGCGCGGGGTGGCATGACGTGGTTGCGGGCCTGCTCGATCTCGGCGGCGAGTGCCAGCAACGGACGGACAGCGGGCAGGAACACCGTTGCTGCCTCCCCCGGCCGGCGGGAACGCACGACGCGGCCGACGGCCTGGGCGAAGAACAGCGGCGTCCGGTAGCTCGTCATCCATGCCAGGCAGGCGGCCCGCGGGATGTCGACACCCTCACTGATCATCCGCACGCACACCGCGAACCGCTCGTCGGAGTTGGTGAACCGCGAGAGCTTCTTGCTGGCCTTCGGGTCGTCGGACAGGATCAGCGCCGGCGTGTGCCCGGTGATCCGCTTCACGATCGCGGCGTACTCCCGGGCGTCGTCCTGGTCGCTGGCGAGCACCAGCCCGGCGGCGTCCGGCATGGTCGTGGCGCGAAGGTGGGTGATCCGCTCGTCCATCGCGGCGATGACGTGGGGGATCCACTTGCCGGCCGGGTTCAGCGCCGTCTTCCACGCACGCGCCTCGGTGCTCTTGGTCGATGTCTCCGACAGCGACGCTGCGATCACGTCACCGGCGGAGTTCTTCCACCGGGAAACGCCGGTGTACGCCGCGAACACCACAGGACGTACGACGCCCTCGGCGAGTGCCTCGCCGTAGCCGTAGGTGTAGTCGGCGACGCTGACCAGCGCGCCGTCGCTGTCGGTGTCGTAGCGGACGAACGGGATCCGCTCGTCGGGCCGGGTGCGGAACGGTGTGCCAGTCAGTGACAGCCGGCGGCTCGCGGTATCGAATGCCGTCCTGGTGGCTTCGCCCCACGACAGGCCGTCGCCCGCGTGGTGGATCTCGTCGAGGATCACCAGGCTGCGCTTCGCCCGGGTGCGGGCCTCATGGAGCGCGGGCTTTGCCGCCACCTGCGCGTAGGTGGTGACGTAGCCGTGCAGGTCCGCGCGGACCGGGCCGGTGTCGTTGCCGAGGGTCGGGTCGAGCCGCAGCCCCAGCCGGTCTGCGGCGACGGCCCACTGGGTGCGCAGATGGTCGGTCGGCGCGACGACGACCACCCGGTCGATGACCCGCTTGCCCAACAGGTCGCTCGCGAGCGCGAGGGCGAAGGACGTCTTCCCGGCGCCCGGCGTCGCGGTGACCAGGAAGTCGGCGGGGGTGTTCTCCCGGTAGCGGGCGAGTGCCTCGGCCTGCCAGGCCCGGAGGCGCAGCGCCGGGCGCTCGGTCTCTACGGGCTGGGCAGTCATGGGGTTACGACCCTAGGACGGCTCGATGAGGTCAGGCGAGGTACGACACGAGCCAGTTGCCCAGTTCCCGCGCGCTGGTGTCGACGAGCTCCGGCCAGGACAGGGAAGTCGAGTCGGCGTTGTCGCTGACGTGCTTGACGACCCGGACCCGGACCGCGGCCTTCCGGCAGGCCCAGACCACCGCAAACGCCTCCATGTCCACCAGCGCAGCGCGCTGGGCGAGGGCGTCTCGGGTGATCGGGTCGGCGATGAAGCTGTCACCGGTCGCGAGGACGAGGTCGCTTCCACCGTCGACGTCGAGGGAGTCCTCGATCTTGATCCCCATCCCGGAGAGGATGTCGGCGGAGATGTCGTGGTTGATCACCCTGCCCGGCAGGTGGAGCCCGCTGACCCCGTCCCGCAGCGCCCCCGCCGTACCGATGTTGATCACTTCGAACCCGGGCTCGAGCGGCGTCGCCGCGCCGAGCCAGCCGGCGAGTGAGGCAGCGGCTGCGACCTTGCCGAGCCCGGTCACCAGCAGGGGTAGACCCTCGGGCACGTAGCGCGCCTCTTCCCGGGTAGCCGCAACGACGAGGATGTCGGCCCGGGTCACTACTCCAACGTAGTCAGCCGACGATGATGCGGCGGGAGTGCTCCGAGTCGTGCCCCACGTTCGTCGCCACTCGCAGGTAATGCGCCTGGTGGCGGGGCAGCACGGCGTGGTAGCGGCCGTTGGCCTGCGTCAGGGTGTGCGCCAGTGTGCGCCAGTGTGCGGCGTGCGTCGGCGCCTTGGTCTGGATGGTCAGCTTGTGTCCGTCCTGCGCCGGCAGGAGCGCCCCGCGGATCTTGATCGCGTCCGCCCTCGTCACAGCGGCGTGAAGCGTCAGCCGGCTCAGCAGCAGACGACTGTGGTTGCCGTGCTTCTTCGTCGGCCGCGGAGAGGTCGTCGGGCTCACCGTCGGGCTCGGGCTGGTCGTCGGGCTCACCGTCGGGCTCGGGCTGGTCGTCGGGACCGACGTCGCCGACCCGCCGAACTGTGTGGCGATCTCGGCCGCGGTCAACGGGTTGTGCCCGTTCTCGATCGAGGAGAAGTCCTTGTCCCAGTAGCCGCTGATGATCGCGTTGTGCAGGCGCATCCATGCCGCCATGTCGGCGATGAACCGCGGGTTGTCTCCGCCGGAGACCGTGCCGGTACCCGCGTAAGGCTGGCCGTTGCCGGCAGAGGCGCCCCAGCCCAGCCCGAACTCCGCAATCGCGACCTGCTTGCTGTGCTGCCCGGCAAACGACGCCAGCCAGTCCAGGCCCCACTTGCGGCTCTTGATGCTGGAGAACTGCGCGGGCTCCCCCGGGTAGTTGTTCCACGCGATGTCGTAGACGTCGAGGGCCATGATGTCGACGTAGGCGTCGCCCGGGTAGTAGCTGGTGAGGTCACCCATCGCCTTGTCGCCACCGCCGTTGTCCCCCAGCGACGGGTTCCACTCGAAGACGAATGACGCCCCTGACACGCCTCGCATCGCGTTGACGATGTGGCGCCAGTACGCGACGAACGCGGGTGCCTGGCCCGCGGCGTACCACGGGTAGGACTTCTGGTTGAACTCCCAGCCCAGGCGCAGGATCGCGTTGCCCATCCCGTGCGCCACGAGGTCCTTGGCGACAGTGACGTAGTACTGGTCATATGCCCCGCTGGCGCCAGTCGCCAAGGTCGCCCCCGACAGCGGCAGCATTGGTACGCCCCAGACCATCCGGTACCCGCGGCCCGACCAGTTGCTCATGTTCCAGTTGTCATCGATCCCGGACCATGTACGGTCGTCGAAGTAGTCCGAGCCGTACCCGATCTGGGTGCCGAGCCGCTGCCCTAGAGCGCTGAGGCCTGCCGCGTTTCCGACGCTGACATACGCGGTAAAAGGTTGAGGCGTAGCTGCGGCTGAGGCTCTCGGTAGCGCTAGCCCGAGGCCCGCGGTGGTGGCGAGGCTGATGGCTGCGAGGAGAGCGATGAGTACTGGGCGATGTCTCATACTTAGTTTGTCGAGAATCGGTCACACCCATCTGTTGCGCCGGACGTGTGGCGCCGCGGCGGTGGCTTTGCCGGGAAGGCGGGAATTGTCGAGTTTGCGTTGCGCGACTTGGAGATGTTCTGCAGTCACATAACGTCGATAGCGGTACGCAGGTGACGCTTCGGGTGCTCGTCGACCAGTCCGGCTACGACCTACTCAACCTGGGCGATGTCGCGATGTTGCAGGCATGCGTGCGGCGCCTTCGCGACCTGCGCCCGGACGCGACGATCGCGGTGTTCTGCCACGACGCGGGCCGGCTCGCGAAGTACTGCCCGGATGCGATACCGGTGCCTGCGGCCCCGGCCTGGCTGCCCCGGTCCGGGCGCCGCAGACGGCTCGGCGTCGCGGCTGCTCAAGCCTGGAAGATCGTTGCGCCCTACGCGATTCGACGTCCGAAGGTCGTGACGGGTGGGTCGGCGCCAACCGGCTGGCGGGAGGCGATCAAGTGGGCCGACGTCGTGGTCTCGAGCGGAGGCGGCTTCCTCAACGACACCTGGTGGTGGCACGGATCGGGCGTGCTGTCCGTGCTTGCCGCGGCGCAGCGCTTGGGAAAGCCGACGGCGATGTTCGGCCAAGGGCTCGGACCGCTCAGCCATCCCGCCCTGCGTCGGCAGGCGGCCCACGTCCTGCCTCGGCTGACTCTGCTCGGTCTGCGGGGTGCCGTCAGCGGCGAACCGCTGGTGCGCGAGCTGGGCGTGCCGTCCTCGGTCGTCGTCGTCACCGGGGATGACGGGCTGGAGATCATCGACCTCGACTCGACCCCGGAGTCCGGCGACGTCGTCGGGGTGAACGTCCGGGTGGCGTCGTACTCAGGAGTCGACGACGAGTCGACGGCTGCGGTCGGCGCCGGGGTGTCGGGCTTCGTCGCCGAGCATGACGCCTCCGCACTGGTACTGCCGGTCTCGCTGTTCGCCGGGTTCTCCGATGCCGGCGCTACGGAGCGCATGCTGGCCGGGCGGCTGGCAACGCCCCTGGCGAGCGCCGGTGACGTATCGGATCCGGCTGAGCTCGCTGAGGTTGTCGCGCGATGCCGAATCGTAGTGACCGGCAGCTATCACGCCGCCGTCTTCGCCCTTGCTCGCGGCGTGCCGGTGGTCGGACTGTCGCGGTCGGACTATTACGACGCGAAGTTCGCCGACTTGGCCGGGTTGTTCTCTGATGCGGTATCCGTCGTGCAGCTCGCCAGTGCACAGACCACGCAACAGCTGAAGGCCGCGATGGACGCAGCGTGGGCCGTCGCGCCCGATGCTCGGAAGCGGACTCGGGACCGGGCAAGGGAGCAGAAGGCCTCCGGGCGCGCGGCCTACGCGCTGTTTCTCAACCGCGCGGAGCGGCTCAGCGGCTGATCCGCCGGTTGGTCGCGAGCAGAGCGCAGAGGTGATCGGCGAGGCGCACGGCGAAGGCCACGATCATGAAGGTCGAGTTGGCCTGGCCGGAGGTCACGAACGTCGAGCTGCTCGCGACGTACACGTTCGCGGCGCCGTAGACCCGCAGGTCCCGATCGACGACGCCGTCATTCGCCGTTGCCGCCATGCGGGTGGTTCCGGATTGGTGAAAGCCCCCGCCGAGCCGTTCCGCAATGACGGCGGCGGGGTCGTCGGACACGTAGTCGAGCCGACCCACACCGGCGCCCCGCAACGCGCTGTCGAGCAAGTCATGAGCTCGTGCCACGCCATCGACGTCGGCTTCGCTGAAGCGAAGGTCTATGGCGAGCTTGGGTCGGCCGAGGGCGTCGCGCTCCCGCGTGAGCGACACCCGGCTCTCGGCTTGCGGCAGGTGCTCGCAGTGGTACTGCAGCGGGTAGCTGTTGCGAGGGCTGTAGGAGAAGAAGCCCGGTGCCCGCCGACCGCGATTCAGGAACCTCCGTGCCCCGAAGTCGAACACGAACTTCCCGGTAGTCAGCGGGTGGCGGGCGAGGTTGCGAAGGTGGTCGCCAACCGGAGAGATGTCGCTGTGCCCGTACGGCGCGCCCGGTACCACGACGCCGGTGAGCGAGAGGCGCTGCGCGTCAGGGGCGAAGCGCCGTCCCAGCGGCGAGCGGAGCGCGAGGTAGGCGAAGGACAGGTCGCCTCGATCGTGGGAGGCGTCCGGAAGGTCTGGGTTGGTCAGCCAGGCCGCGAAGTTCGGTACGCCGGCGCGAAGCTGGAGCTCCTCGGTCAGGGTGAACCGACGGCGCACATAGCTCCCGTCGACATCCCGCTGATAGTCATACCGCGTGGCCCGCGGCGGGGTCGAGAACTGCACCCTGGCCGCGACGCCCTCAACGTGCGCCATGTACCAGCGGCCGAGATGACCGGATTGGTTGCCGAGCTCGCCGCCCGCGGGCCCGCGCGAGCTCATCAGCAAGCGGGTGCTCTCCAGCCCGCCGGCTGCGATTACGAAGCCGGCGGCCTCGACGCGCACCCGACCGCCCCCGGTGGTCCGGCAGTCGAGGGCTTCAACCTGCTGGTTGGTGGGCGGGCAGACCAGCTCCGTCGCGGTGACTCCGGTCAGCAGCCGCAGATTGGGCAGCCGGTGAAGCTGCTTGCGGTAGACGTGACCGAAGTTCGTGGGCAGCGACCAACGCTCGAGGTCGGTCGACTTCACGCCGTCCCGATCGTTGAGCCCCGGAACGAGGTCGCCACCGAGCGACGGGATCTCCGTCGCGCTGAACACCGGGCGTCCGCACTGCATCCATTCGCAGGCGCGTCCGAAGTACTCACGAATCTCGTCGTAGCCGACCGGCCACCGCGCGGCGCCCGCGACCGGGCGGGTCGTGAAGTCGACCGGGTCGAACGGGACGCACCGACCACCCCAGGTGACGGACGTACCGCCGACCTGACGACGGGTCGCGATGGACATCGGTGCGTGACGCGACGTATCCCAGGACGCGGCCTCGGACAATGCCTGGATCGATTCGTCGTACCCCTCGCACCCGCTCTCCACGAGGAGGACGTCAAGGCCCCGCTGGGCCGCCTCGAGGGCGACAACGATCCCGGCGGGACCCGCTCCGACCACCGCAAGGTCCGCTGTGAAATGCGCCTCGGCACCGAACCTGGTGAGGTCGTCGAGCATCCGGCTCACTTCCGTCCGGGGTAGAGATGTGAGGTGGCAGCATCGACCATTGCACGGAGGTGGGCAGCTTCGACAGTCCGGTCGACATCTGCCACCGCTGATGTCGCGGCCAGGACTCCTTCCGGTCGGGTGGTCGCGAACAACACGACTCCCGCGTCGTTGCGGCGAAGCGCCTCGCGAAGCAGCAGCGCCGCCAGAACACCGGGATCCTGGACGTCTGCGCCGAGACGCTCGCCCCAAAGCTCGCCGGCCCCGGGGGTGTCCGCCAGATATGCGCGCAGCGCCGGGATGGCCTTGGACAGGCACCCGAAGGTGATCAGGGCCTTGTCGCGACGCAGCGACGCCGCGGACTCGAACACGTCGTCGTGCTGCTGGACGATCCCGGCATGCGCGATGAGGCGGTCAGCCGACGAACCCGGCGGCGGCAACGTCCCGGCGATGCCCCAGCACCTGATCGTGCCGGCCCGCACTTGGGAGTCGAGATACGCGACGAGCTCCGGCGCATCCGTGAGGGCGCTGCCCATCGGGTCGTGCAACGCGAAGATGTCGACGTAGTCCGTTCCCAAGGTGCGCAGGCTGCGGTGCAGGCTGCGCGCCGCCCCCTCGGCGTCATAGCCCGCCGCCTTGTACAGCAGCCGCCCGGCAGCGCCGGCGGTTGGCCCGGCCCCGGACTCGAGTGCCTTCCGCTGCAGACTCCGCCGGCTCGCGAGGGCCATCCGAATCGGGCCCTGGACGCGACCGAACATCCGCCCGAGGGCGGAAGCCTCAATGCCGAACTTGGTGGTGATGGTCAGATCGTGGCGATGTGGGCGGAGCAGGGGCGCCAGCTCGGTCTCGGTCCGCCCCAGCCCGTACATCGGCGCACTGTCGAAGTGACGGATCCCGCCTGACAGGGCGGCCCGTAGCACCGCAGCGCGGTCCTCGCGTGCGGCGAGCCGAAACAGCCCGGCGCATCCCAAGCCGAGGGCTGAGGTCGTGACCGTGGTTCCCGGCAGTGTCCTGGTCTGCATCTTGTCGTCCTAGCCCGAGTTCCCCGGCGGTTCGGTGGCGCGGTCCCGACGGCGCTCCCGGAGGTAGGCCGGAGCACCTTGCAAGAAGCCGCGGCGTCCGGCTCGGAGCAGGTCCTTCGGGAAGTCGGCGGGGAGCCCGCCGATCCGGCGGTTCCCGCGTCCGGGTCGAGCGTGAGCAACCGCGGTCGGAAGCACGCGCACGAGCTCCCGCGTGGTTGCGGCCGGGGCGGTGAGCAGCATGCTCGCGAAGAACGCGGACAGCCCGGCGCTGTAGCCGCGGAACTGGTCACGAAGCTCGGTCATCTCGCGGCGGTGGTAGTGCCAGGTGACCGCTGCCGGCCAGTGCAGGATGGTCCCGCCGTTACGCAGCAAGAGAGCGAATGCCCGGGTCTCCTCGCCGCCGTGGGTGCTCGTGCCGGCACCGAGGCACCGGTCGAATCCACCGGCGTCTCGTAGCTCTCGCACCCGAAACGCCATGTTGCCTCCCGCTCCGAAGTTGGGAAGGGGGTACATCGGGCTGCGTACGGTCCCGGCTGCCAGCGACAGGATCTCTGTGGCGAAGCCGCGGCCCTTGTTGAACCCGCCGTACTGCTCGAACCGCACTTGCGCCTCGGTCTCCAGCTCGGCGGGCAGCATGAGTCCGGACACCGCATCCGGGCGGCATCGATGGGCGAATCCCTGCTTCAGGCGCGCCACCCACTGGTGATCGGCTGTCTCGTCGTCGTCCAGCCATGCGATCAGCGGAGTCGTGACTGCGGCCAGCGCCGTGTTTCGAGCTCGAGACAGCCCGGGCGCTGGTTCGACCTCATAGCGCCAGCTCGGCGAGGCGAGCCCATCCACGAGGTCGCGGGTCGCGGAGGTCGCCGGTGCGTTGTCCACGACTAACGTCGAGAAGGCCTGGTCGGTCTGCCGCTGCAGGCTCTCCAGGGCGGTGCGGAGGGAGTCGGGCCGCTCACGGGTGCAGATCGCAACAGTGAGCTCGAGCGCTGGGGCCGCCTCAGGCGCCGGCGCCGGAGGCGGCGGGCAGATGAAGGCATTCACCGCTTCCCGTAGTGCTTCCCGCTCGACGGAGCCGTCGGCCGAGACGTCCCAGAAGGCGCTGTCGACGGGAAGGCCTTGGCGACGCAGCAGGCACCAGGCGGTCTCATACCCGCTGGTGTCGATCACCTCGTCTTCGGAGTCGCCGGCCAGCCGGGGCTCGAGCTCGAGATCGATGACGAGGCCCGGAGCGCGCAAGCCGGAGCGGTCGACGGGTCTCAACGGTCACCTCCGGCGGATGGGCGAAGCACGGAGATCACGGTCGGCGCGAACACGAGCGCCTCGACGATCCATGCGGCGAGCAGACCGGCGGCCGTGCCCGTCACTCCGTCTAGTGCTGCACCCGCTCCCACTCCGCCGATCTCGATGCCGGCCGCGATGGTCGCGATGACGGCGGCCTGGCCCATGCGGCCGCGGACCCGGGCGATCGCGACATAGTGCGCCTTGATCGCATAAGGGAAGGTGCCCAGACCTAACAGCGTCATCGCCGGCGCCGCTGAGACGTAGCTGTGCCTGAAGACATCGAGAATCGGGTGGGAGCCGAAGCCGAACACCACTGCCGACGCAACGGCGAGGACCGCGCACAGCCGGAGGCTGCTGCGAGTCTCGCGGGACAGTGCGTGTTCGTCGCCCGGCGCGATCGCGAACAGCGCCAATGACAGCTGGCCGGGGATGATGTTGACGAAGCCCGTGATGAAGGTCGCGGTGTAGAAGCCGGCGTTGGCGGCCGGACTCACGACCGCAGCGACCACAAGAGGCGGGACCAGTCTCGGAACCAACACGGCCACATTGAGCAGGTGGTGGTTCCAGATCAGGCTGCGCTTGGCGATCAGGTTGGCGAAGTCGGGTCGCCACGACGTGTCAGCCGGTACGCGCGCGACGAGCCGGAACGCCAACACCAGCGATCCGGCGGTCGCGAGGAGCCACGCGACGACGACTTGCTCGCCGTGCTGGGCGCTCCAGGCGTAGACCGCCAAGGGGAGCAGGAGCAGCTTCGCGGCGGCGAAGACGGTGTTCCTGACGAGCTGAATGTCGCCGCGCAGCAAACCGATGCACGCGTCGTCGAGCACCAGGCAGGCCGCGGTTGTCCCGGCGAGCAGGCTGAAGACGGTGAGGTCCGCCACGTTGTCGAGGGACGGGCCGAGATGACCGCTGGTGTGGCCGAGCACGATGCCGGTCATCAACCCACCGACTGTCGATGCGGCGCCCGCGACCAGACAGGATGCGGTCACCAGGTGGCGGACCTGCCGCTTGTCGACCGACAGCTCGGCGACGCTGAGGGTGCCGAGCCCGAGGATCCCGACGGTCGCGACGAGTTGCGCTGCAGACTGCACCGCGGAGGCGCTGCCTACCGCGGATGGTTCGAGCAGCCTCGCCGCCAAGAGCCAGAAGACGAAGCCGAGCAGGCTGGTCGTGACAGTGCTGCCGTAGAGGTAGGCCGCCCCCCGTAACACCGGGCTGGTTCCGAACCGCTCAGGAAGCAGCTTGAATCGCCGAACCGGTACGTCGGTCTCGTGCCGATCCACCACACCATCCTGACTGTCATCGTCGCGGCAGGCCATCCCCCGACGGCAGAGCGGCGAAAGGCGCACAACGGGCCCTTTCGGACTATGTGAACGCGACTCGTTCTGACTATCAGATCAAGGTTGTTCTCCCATGTTTCTCGCGGCTCGCGGTCGTTACCGTCGCGATTGGAGCGATGAGCCACCGCGGACCGACCGCCAGAGTCCGGTGGGGAGCAATGGCGAAACCGACCCGAACTTGTCACTACCCACGGATTGGCCCCAGACATGTCCACCGCCTACCGCGACACGGCTGAGACCGAACGAACCCCCGACATCGTCAAACGCACCGGTGGGGGCACGTTCTTCCGGCGTCCGACCGTCAGCGTCGTCATTCCGACTTTGAACGAGGCACGCAATCTCGAGCATGTGCTGCCACGGATCCCGGCGGACGTCCACGAGGTGATCCTTGTGGACGGCAACTCGCAGGACGGTACGGTCGAGGTGGCACGGCGGCTGTGCCCGGACATCAAGGTGGTCGAGCAGAACCGGCGCGGCAAGGGCAACGCGCTCGCGTGTGGTTTCGCCGCCTGCACCGGCGAGATCATCGTGATGCTCGACGCGGACGGCTCCACCGATCCGGGCGAGATCCCCGGGTTCGTCGCGTTGCTGACCTCCGGTGCCGACTTCGCGAAAGGCTCGCGCTTCGTCGGCACCGGGTACTCGCACGACATCACCCGGATCCGGCGCCTTGGAAATCTTGTCCTCAACTGGCTGGTCAACATCCTGTTCGGTACCCGCTTCACCGATCTCTGCTACGGCTACAACGCGTTCTGGCGAAACTGCCTGCCGTCCTTCGGGCTCGAGCTCGGCGATGCCGACGAGCCCGCATGGGGCGACGGCTTCGAAATCGAGACCCTGATCAACGTCCGCATCGCCCGAGCCGGGGCGCGGATCGCGGAGATCCCGAGCGTTGAAGGGCGCCGGCTGTTCGGCGAGACGAAGCTCAACGCCGTCCAGGACGGTTGGCGGGTACTGCGCACGATCTTTCGCGAGTATCGCGGTGAGGTGCCGCCGAGGCTCACTCCCAGGGTGACCGTGCCCGCGCAGCGTCAGTCGTCGGAGAGCCTCGCCAGCGCGACCGGGGGGCCGGTCTTGTGGTCGGTCCCCATGCGGCGCCTGTCGGACTGGAAGCAGCCGCACGGTGATGACACCGTGAGTGCCGCCGATGTCTCGGTCGTCGTCGCCTGCCATGACGACAAGCGGATCGACCTGCTCGAGCGGTGTGTGAACTCGGCGTTGAGGCAGGACGCCCCGCCGCGCGAGGTGGTGATCGCGGTGGACAACAACAAGGAGCTCTACGCCCGGCTGCGCGCCGAGTACCGGTTCCGGCCCGCCGTGAACGTGGTCGCCAACATGGGGTCGCAGGGAGCGTCCGCGACGCGCAACTGTGGCGTGCTCGCGGCTCGCAGCCCGATTGTTGCCTTCCTCGATGACGACGTTGTCGCCGATCCGGGCTGGCTGTCGCAGCTCATCGCGCCGCTCGCGGATCCGGCGGTCGTCGGCACCGGCGGCGGCGCGCGTCCCCGGTGGGAGGGCGTGAAGCCGCGTTGGTTCCCGGACGAGTTCTTGTGGGCGGTTGGCGCGAGCTTCAAGGGAATGCCGACCCGGACCAGTGCGGTGCGCAACGTCTGGAGCGAGAACATGGCGGTCCGCCGTTCGCAGTTCCTCGCGTGCGGCGGCTTCCTGGATGGCTTCGGCAAGCGACACGACGTCTCGCGACCTGAGGACACCGAGCTGTGCGTGAGGTTCGCGCGGCGGTCGGGTGATCACTGGGTGTACGTGCCGGGGGCGCAGGTCGAGCACTTTGTGCCGGCGCACCGTTCGACGCTTCGCTTCTTCCTGCGCCGCTGTCACAGCGAAGGCCGCGGCAAGGTGGAGATGCGACACATCGGTCATGCCCGACTCTCCTCCGAGCGGTCGTACGCCCTGCGTACGGTGCCCGCTGCGCTTGGCCGCTACGCGTGGCAGGTGGTGCATGGGCAAGGCGCGGCGGTTCTTCGCTTCGGCGTCGTGCTCGCCGGGTGCTTGGCCGCGGCCACAGGCGCATTGCAGTCATGGCGGACGCCAGCTGTTCAGCCGCTCGAGGTGTGTGCGCCGATCGAGGAACGGGAGTCGCGTGCCGGTTGAACGGGTCCGACGGTTGCGACGACGATGGACGGCGTTGCTGCTTGCCGCGGTGCTCGGTGGTTCAGCCGGAGTGGCGGGCTGGCAGGTGCTGGGCAGCCCGAAGGCCACTGCGGACGACCTTCCCGCTGCGGTTCGATCTGCGCCGGTCAGCGGCATCTACGTCGGTCCGGGTGACCCCGGGGGAGTGATCGACTTCGGCCACTGGCGCAAGGTGCCGGCCGGCTTCGCATCGGACTTCATCTCCTCAGTGAGCTGGGCGGAGATCGCCAAGCCGACGTGGCTCTTGGGCAGGTGGCAAGGATCCGGCATCAAGCTCATGCTCGGTGTGCCCATGCTGCCTGACGACGGTCCCGACTCGATCGCCGAAGGAGCGCGCGGCGACTACAACCAGTACTTCCGTGCCCTCGCACAGAACCTGGTCCGTTACGGCCAGGCTTCGAGCTCCTTGCGGATCGGCTGGGAGATGAACGGCACTTGGTACCGCTGGTCTGCGGTGGCGGATCCGTCCGGATGGATTGCCTATTACCGACAGATCGTGACGACGATGCGTTCGGTGCCGGGAGCGCACTTCACGTTCGTCTGGAACCCGAACATCGGCACGCGAAGCATGGATGCCGCTGCGGCGTATCCGGGAGATGCGTACGTCGACGAGATCGGGATGGATGTCTACGACTGGGAATGGAATACGCCCGAAGCGACGCCGCAGTCACGATGGGATTGGATCCTGACGCACCCCAACGGCCTGAACTGGCTCGCGGACTTCGGCCAGGCGCACTTCAAACCGATCTCGCTGCCTGAGTGGGGCCTGGCGCGGCCGGAGGAGAACACGAATGGCGGCGGCGGCGACGATCCTTACTACATCCGCCAGATGCTCGAGTGGTGCGCGACTCACGACGTTGCCCACGAGTCTTACTTCAACTATGGCAGCCATCGCCTGGCGAGCTTCCCTGAGGCCGCCCGCGCCTACCGCAGCTCCATCCAGGAGCTCGACCGCCTCGCAGCGATGAGCTGAGCGGATCAGAACGTCGGCTGGGCGGTCGGCTGGGGGCGCACCAAGCGGATGTAGCGGTACACGCCCGGTACGCCGATCCGGACCAGCTCGACTTCGAGCATCGGCACGTCGGCCGTGGCTCTCGCCGGGTCGACGGCTACCACGCGACTCCATGTGCTGCCATCGTTCAGGGTGAAGGAGACCACCTGCGCGGCCTGACCGGCAACCGCGATCCGCGCCCGGTATCCAATCGCTTCGCCCTCGTGGTTCGTCACGGTGACGCGCTGGTGCTCAGACGATCCCGTCGCATACAGCTCGGTGTAGTGCTGTCGGGCCAGCCAATGTTGCTGGCTGAACCAGGCGATCAGGGCGCTTCCGGTCACTGCGACCACGCAGGTAGCGGTGAGTGCAACCGCCATGGCTCGTCGTCTCGCCGGGACGGCTGGCCGGGTGTGCGGGATGTCGTCCCGGCGCCGCCCGACCAGGCCGCGCATGCCGAGAGCCGCGAGAAGGATGGCGAGCACCGCACTCCAATGAGCGCGGGTCAGGCTGAGCTCGACGGCATTCATCGCGAGGCCGAGCACGATGACGCAACCGATGCTCGTCGCCACGGCCAGGCCGATCGCTTCCGGATTGAACCGAAGCCGGCCCCGTGCGTTCTGCCATCCGACGCCGGGCCCGAAGAAGATCGCGAGGACGGTCGGCAGCCCGCCGAGCCAGCCATCGGCACCAAGGACCGCGATGACCGCGAGGACGAGTGCGAGCAGCAGCAACGCCCAAGCGATCGCCGCCGACCGGCGCCCCGCGCCGTTATCCAAGCCAGACTCTGGTCACGTCGTAGACCTGGATCGGTCCGTTGTCGTAGACGCGGCTGTAGAGGGGGTCGACCGCGAATGCCGTGAGCCGGTCGACGGGGAACGGCCGAGGGTGCGGGCCGGTGTCGCCCTCGCCCGGGAAGTAGAGCCCGGTGACCGGTCGCTGCAGCGCGATTCGGTCGTCGACCAGCACGTAGTCGAGCGCGAGGTGGCCGATCTCCGCGTGTCGCACGATGTTGTCGGCGTAGAACATCTTCGTGGCGACGTTGCTCGCGGTGGACTCGGTCTCTCCGGCGACGAGGCTGCACAGCATCCGGTCGCACGCCACGGTTGCGCCAGGGAAGAACGCCTTCTCGGCGTAGGCGACGGTCGCCGACACCTGGGCATCCACGCCGCTCTCGTAGCCGGCGACGTGAAACTCTCCGGGCAGGCGCTCCCACGAGGGAGGTGTCGCTGAGACCGTCGGACCCGCGGCCGCCAGGAGCGCGATCGCCAGTGCGATCGCGACGCGGCGTCGCGACGCGCCCGTCGCCCAGATGCTCACCAGCAGGTATCCCACCGGGATCGACGTGAGGAGCATCACGTACAAGAGCAGCCGCGCCGAGATCTCCGGCCCGTCTGCAGCCAACACTCTGACGACGAGCACGGCAGGATAGGCAACGGCCGCCCAGCCGAACCGGCGCAGCCAGGGTGCTGCGGACGACCGCCACAGCATTCGCGCTCCCGCGTATGCCGCGCCGAGCATCACGATGCTGCCGCCGATGCCGATCAAGCGTTGCCACAACGGCGCAGGCAGGCCCAGGGCCGCGGCGTCACCCGCCGAGTCGAGGTTGGGACTGACGAGGGCGAGCAGGGCTACGCGGGTCGGCGTGAGCAGATAGTTGTAGGCATGCGGCGCAAACGCCGCGGTCCATCCTGCTGCGCCCACCAGCCCGACCGTCGCCGCGCGCGCCAGCTGCGGCGCGGTCGCCGCATGCCGGCTGCGGCGGACGAGAACCGCGACGAGTCCGACGAAGCCGCACGTCAGGTAGCCCGTGAGGTGGTGACTGACGATCGCGACGAACAGGGGCGGCAGCACGAGCAGCGCGCTCTCGCGGTAGGTCACCACCCGTACCGCCATCCGTGCGGCGAGCACGAAGAACGGCAAGGCAATGGCGCTGTAGGTGAACAGAGCATCGAAATACGGGAAGGCCGGAGCGAACCCGTACACCAACGCACAGGCGGCGGCGTAGCGTGACCCGAGCCGTAGCGCGCGGGCCCAGGCGAAGACGGCGGTCACGAGCAATACGTGCGCGATCGAGGCCGTGATGATCCCGGCGGCGAACAGCGAAAGACCGCTGACCTGCTTCACCGCCGTGGTGACGATCTCGAGGCCGGGGAAGCCCGGGCTGACGGGTAGCGCCGGGTTTGCGGAGAACAGATGCCCGCTGAGCAGGATTTCGCGCGCGCTGCGGACGTGTTGAAGCTCGTCCGGGAAACGGAAGCGCTCCGGGCTGTACGCCCAGGCGAGCAGCGCCTGGAGCGCGGCGAGCAGCTGCAGCGCCAACAGCCGGCTCTGCGCCGACGCGGTGCGCCGAATGCAGATGACGATGCACGGCACCAGCAGCGCTATCTGTCCGAGCCAGTACACGGGCGCCGCCCCGGCAACGCTCGCCCGGCTCATCGCGAACCCGACGCAACCTGCCAAGGCGCCCGCGGTCATGACGGGGTAGGTGAGCCACCAGGACCGCACCTTCACGTGTGTTCGCCGCGTGGGCGCGACGGCCGCCTCGCCGGCGGGTGCGGCGTCGGCAGCCATGAGTGGAGACCCTTCGACAGTGCGGACCCGTGATCTCCCTGCATGCTCCCAGATCGCTGTGAACGCGAAGGTCTGATCCCGCGCCGATCCCTCACCTGCGTTTCCACAGCGCAGCGATTGCCCGTTGTTCGGTAGGTACGCGCGCTTCTAGCGTTCCGCGCCGTGGACGCGCGGGCGCTGGTCGAGGACGAGGTCCGAGAGCTCGTGCGCCGTCGCGGGCTGGACCCGGTCAGCGCGCCGGCCGAGATGCAACAACTCGTGGACGAGGTCGTCGCCGACTACGACGAGCGGGCTGCGACGAGCTCGTTGCCTCCACTCGCCGATCTCGACGACGCCGCGCGGTCGGTGTACGACGCGGTCGCGGGGTTCGGCCCGTTGCAGCGGTATCTCGACGACCCGGACGTCGAGGAGCTGTGGATCAACGACCCAGGCCGGGTCTTCGTCGCGCGTCACGGGCGCAGCGAGCTGACGACGACGATCCTCGACGCGGTCCAGGTCCGTGACCTGGTCGAGCGGATGCTCAAGACGTCGGGTCGGCGCGTCGACCTGTCGAAACACTAGGATTGACATATGGCACACGCGGAGATTGCGCCCGAGGGCACCCCTCTCGCGGCAGCGATCTACTGCCGCATCAGCAAGGACCGAGAGGGCGCCGGGCTCGGAGTCGATCGTCAAGAGGCGGACTGTCGGGCACTCGCGGAGCGGCTCGGGTGGGACGTTGCGGCGGTTTACGTCGACAACGACATCAGCGCCTACTCGGGCAAGCGCCGGCCCCAGTACGAGGCCATGCTGGACGCGGTCCGAAGCGGCCGAATCCAGGGCGTGATCGCCTGGCACACGGATCGCCTGCACCGTCGCGCGGCAGAGCTAGAGGCGTTCGTCGGCCTGGCTGAGCACCATTCGCTGCAGGTGCAGACGGTCACAGCCGGAACCGTCGATCTGTCGTCTGCGTCGGGTCGAATGATCGCCCGGATGCTGGGGGCTGCTGCCCAACACGAGATCGACCACGCCCGCGAGCGGATGCAGCGAGCGAAAGACCAGGCGCTTCGTGATGGCCGCCGCCGTGGGGGCCCTCGGCCCTTCGGCTTCGAGTGGGATGCGGAGTCGAAGACCCTCAGCCTCCACGAGGTCGAAGCCCAGGTCATCAGGGATGCGACTCAGGCAGTCCTGGCTGGTCGAACGCTGGCTGCGGTAGCCCGGGAGCTGAACGAGACGGGCATTCGGACCGCAACGGGCAACACCTGGACCTACCAGCGGCTCCGCGACGTGCTTATTCGTCCAACCAACGCGGGCTTGAGTGCGACCGGTCGGGCCGACCGTGGCCAGGTGCAGATCGTCGGCAAGGGGGACTGGCCAGCGATCATCGACCCGGACACCTGGCAAACGCTGTACAAGCTGCTGATCGACCCTTCGCGGCTGTCCCAGAATGGGAACACGTCGAGGTGGCTGGGGTCAGGCCTCTATGTATGTGGGGCCGAGGGATGCGCGGGGGTTCTACGCCCGGCTCCCTATGGAGGCACCCCCAAGACCAACCGTCCCCGGAACTACCTCTACCGCTGCACGGAGAAGAATCACCTGACGATCAGCGCCAACCAGACGGACGACTACATCCGCAGGTTCGTAGCGGAGTACATCCGCACTCCTGAGGTGGCCGCGGCGTTGCGTCCTGACGGCGACGCCTTGGCCGCCGATCGCAGCCGACGGTCAGTGTTGGTGGCCTCCCGTGAGCAGACGGAGGCCGATTACGACGCAGATCTCATCGATGCACGTCGTTACAAAGCCAAAGTTGCCAGGATCAACGACGAGCTCGCCGTGATCGAGGAGCGCTTGACCAACGGCGTGCAGCAGACCGCCGCCGAGTCGGTCGTCAACGCAGTTGACCCGGGCAGCGCTTTCCTCGCGGCCCCTGTCGACGTGCAGAAGGGCATCGTTCGCGCCCTCGGCCTTGGGGTGACGATCAAGCGCTCCGCCTACAAGGGCGCGCAGTGGTCAAGCGGGCGAATCCACATCGCACCGGTGAGTACCGACGGGTGACCGTTTCGCGGGCCGACCTCGACTGGTGGTGGAGTCTGGCTCGCGAAGTGCGGTGGACGTGGGCGTCGACCTACGCCAACTCTGCCCCGCACTGGTACGTGGTGTGCGGAAAGGTCCGGGGCATGGGGCTGGAGGACTTCCTGAAGGTCGGTGAGCTGATCCGCACCTACGGCACGCCCGGCAAGTTCTACAGCTATACAAACCTCTACCTGATCAACCCGGAGGGCACGCACAAGGTGTGGTGCATGTGGAGCGACGACCCGGACGGCGACGATGTGCACGGCATAAACCTGGCTCGTACCGATCGCACCTACGGGCCGCAGACATTCACCACCGCCGATGTAGCCCGCATGCAGCAGTTACGGCTTCCGCCTCTCGACTGAACAAGTACGGATCGGGTCGTCAAGGCTCGCGCACCACCTGCTGAGTACTAAGCGGAGAAGAGCTTGTCCTCGTCGATGTCGAATGGTCGAGAGACATAAACGCCCTCGTAGTCGCCCTCAGGGAACTTGCTGTCGCGCACGATCAGAACGTCCACGCGCGCAAGGATCGCGGTCGCTAGGTGGATCGCGTCCCAAGTCTTGAGGCCTGGGTGCTTGGCGCGCAGCTCTCCCGCTTTGCGGGCAACGATTGTGTTGACGTCCACCAACTGAGTGTCGGGCGACTCAAGGAGCGCAAGGACACCCTCCCGGGCGCGCCTATGGGTCTCGCTGTCCCGTGCGTGATGAGGCAGGACTTCTGTGAGGATCGACGTGGACTCAACAAGCTTGATCGTGCCGCGGTCCACCGCGGCGAGGAGCGACTTCAGGCACGCAAACTCCTCCTCGCCCTGGACCACGCCGATGAGCGATGAGGCGTCGAGCAGCGCACTCTCAATCTTGTCAGGCCTCGCCACGGTTTGCCTCCAGCCAGTCCTCGGCCGAGGCGCCCTCCAAGTAGTCAGGGTCGATCCCGAAAAGGTCAGACCAACGAATGGCTGGCTTGGTCAGCACGCTGACCTCTTCGGCGCGGACGTGGAACACGCGGCCGTCCGCGTCCTGCTTGACCAGGCCCGCAAGTTCAACCTGCCGGTACATCGCGTCCTTCAACTCGTTCCGCAGCGCAGAGTCGAAGGCGACGCGCACGATCCGCTTGCTTGGAAGACGTAGGGACGCACGGTTGCCACGTGAGACGTTCACGCCGACGAGCTCGCCGCGGACTGAGCCAGGCATTAGCCGCTCGAACGGTTGCAGGTCGTTCAACCGCTCGCTCAACTCGGGCGTCAGGTCCACACTGGGCTCCGGCTGGTCCGCGCCCCCTATGAGCCGCAGGCGCGGCGGCACCCAGTCAGTCTCGCCCTCGGCCCGCTGGCCGTGCTCCACGAAGCGGTGAGCAACGCGAACCGCATCCGGGCTCCACTCGTCGGATAGCCCCCCGCCAGCTCGCACGGTGCTGAGCGAGGAATAAGCGAACCGGAGTACCCGTGCTTCTTCAGGGTGGTCCTCTGGTGGGGCGACTGTGGCGAGAGCGGAGCCCGTCCGGAGGCTCGTGATTCGCCACGCCACCGGCACGTCAGATAGTTCGTCCAGGAGCGCCAACAGGTCATGCCCCAACTGGAAGAAGCGCCCCGCGTTCGCGGGTCGTCCTTCGTCCACGATGAGTTCGAGCGCATCCACGGCTTCATCATGCCCGGAGCAGCCCACGCTCGCCGGGCAACCGGGACATGGCTATTCGTGTCGCGGTGCGGTGCGGCGCACCCGAGTTCGGAATGGTCGGGCGAACAAGAAGCGTCACTATCCGGCGCCGTGTCGCTGAGTGAGAGTGATCGAGAGCTGCCGGTCATCAGTGTCGCGTCTAGCTCGATACGCGGTCCTACGCGCGGCCGCCGCCCGCCCTTCGACAGTGCGAGCGCGCAGCGAACGAGGACAGGTAATACCCGTGAGTCCGCACTAGTCGTGCGGGCCGCGGCTGTCAGACTGCTCGCGCCTGGCGAGCGATTGCGCCCCTCCCCAACTTGCGGGCTGCCACTTGTCGGGGGAGGCGCTTGCGATCGCGCAAACGAGCTCTGGCGGCCTTTGTCGGGGGGCTTCCCTGCGATTGGCCGACGGCCTAGAATGGCATTTGCTGGACGGGGCACCCACGGTCCCGGCGACAAGGTCGCGAAGGCGTGTGGAGGGGATTAGGCACCCATCGAAATGCCCTGACAGGAGCCGCACCCGAGGCAGAGGCGGCACTCCGATCCCGCGCTGGAGTGTCCGCGCATCTCGATTCCTGTCTGAGGTGTTCCATGTCCGACCCGCTGACCGTCCCGGGGGCAGCCGCCCCTACCTATGCCACTCTCGCTAAGTTCGCCGAGCGCGAGGGCTTCTCTGTCTACACGGCCCACCGCTACGTGCGGCGGGGGCTGATCCCCGTCTACAAGTTGCCGGGCGTCAAGGGCGTCTGCGTCAACATGGCCGAGGCCCGCGCGGCTTTGGCGAGAGCTCCGCGCCGCAAGGTGCGACCCGGCTACGGCGACTTCGGCCCCGACGCCGTGGTGCGGGACCTGAGCACCGTCGCCGGCCAGGACTTCGAGGTCCTGCAGTGAGGCCGGAAGAAGAGGCTCGCCGCCTGCGAGAGCTTCACCCGATCGACGCGGGAATGATCGAGCGCATCGCCGCGCTGCTGGCCAGCGTCCGACCGCGTCGGGAGTTGTCGCGATGCGCTTCCTGACCTGCGAAGAACTCGACAGGCAGACGCGGCGCGCCTACTCGAGCGACCGGCTGCCCGGCCTCGGGCTCGACCGCAACGCCCTCGGGGAGACCGGGGCGGCTCGGGTCCGCGACAGGCGGTGCCGACAGTGCGGGGAGCCGATCCTCGGGCGTCCGGGTAACGCCACAACGTGTCTCGTGCACCGGGCCTACCTGGGCGCACCCGGCCGTCAGGAACTCGTGAACCTCATTGAGGAGTACGAAGCCCTCGTCCGGGCGCTTCGCTCCGCCTTGCTCGCTCTGGACGAGGGAGTCGATGCATGATCCGGGCAACCGATGGCAACCCTGTCCGCGAGGTGCTCGAACGGTTGCCCCGCTACCGCGCCTGGACGGGTTACTCACAGTTCAACTGCCCGGTGTGCGGCCGGGCGGCGTTGGTTTACTTCGACGAGCCCGAGACAACGTTCCACTGCCCCGGCGGATGCACAAAGCTAGAGATCCTGGCAGCGGCGCACGAGTACAGGCGACCGGCTGAGCGGTTGTCCGGCGTCCGTCCTGAACATCCGCTGCCGCATGTCGCCGCCCGTCGGGCCTCGTGGCCCAGCGCCGAGTACGAACTGGCGAGGCTGCGGGCGCGCGCGGAGGCTGAGGCTCAGTTTGCGGAGGAACAGGCGAGTCCGGATGACGCCTGGACCCCGTCTCTGCTCGCCGGGGGTGTGCTGGTCGCGGAGCCCACCATCCTGAAGGTCGGGATTGGCCCATACCTGCTGCGCCGTGGACAGGTGAGCCTTGTAAGCGGGCTGCCCGGCAGCGCGAAGACCCCGCTGGCATACCTGGGCGTGGTCGACGCGGTCCGACAGGGCCAGTCGGCCATCTTGATCGACCACGAGATGGCGCCTGCGGCCGCGGTGGCACTGCTCCGGGAGTTGGGTCTCAGCAATGCCGAGATCGACATGCAGGTCATCCACTACGCCGACCCGCCTCCGCTCACGGTGAAGACTCAGGAGCGGGTGGTGGCGACCCTGGACGGCCGCGAAGTGAGCTACGTAGTCATCGACGCACTCGCCGGGTCGATGCCCGCAGGCACCTCTCAGAACGACGCAGCGGACGTGAACGCCTGGTTCGCCGCTATGCCCAAGTGGTTCGCCAGGCAGTTCGGCGCGGCGGTGCTCGTCATCGACCACAGCAATAAGGAGGACGGGCCCGCGCCCGGGGGGTCGGTCCGAAAGCAAGGAGTGCCGGACTTCCGCATGTGGCTGCGGCTCGACGAGGGCTTCTCGCGGCAGCACGAGAACGGTCGATCGACGCTCATCGTGCAGCGAGACCGGACTGGCACCTATGGGCGCGGGGAGACCGTTGCGGAGCTGGTGAACGAGCTGCGCGGGGACAGAAGCGTGTTCGTCCTCAGGCCACCGGGAGGGGGGTCAGCGACCAGCGACGGGGTGGTGGACCTGGACCTCGGCGCTATGCCTGCGGGGCACGCCTTGCGCCTCGAAGTCTTGGACGGGTTGCGCCGTGCAGGGCGTCACGGCCTTTTGACCCAAGACATCGCCGGTGCGAGCGGCGGAGCCGAGTATCAGCAGCGGAAGCAAGCTTTGGACTGGCTGGTGAAGGACGGGCAGGTCGTGTCGGAGCGGGAGCCCGGCACATCGAGGGGTCGGCGTTTCCGAGCGGCCGAATTCGCCTCGGGGGCAGCCGCTGACTAGCGAGGTGCCGCGTGTCCAACCTTCAGCCTTGTAGGTCTATAGAAGGTTGAAGGTTGAAGGTTGCTGGTCAGCGCTGCTTGGTTCGCTTCGCTGCGAGGTAGGCGGCCATCGTGGGGGCCGGGGTGACCTTGGCGACCCCGCTCGCCGTGAGAACGAGTCGCTGGCCGCGGTGCACCACCACGATGGGGCCGCCTGTCTTGTTTTCCGCCATGACCGGGCCCCCTCTCTTCACGTCTCAGAATATGAGACGCGTGCTTCGGATACCAGACGTCCTCGGATGAGCGGAGCTGGGCGCAACCTTCACGCCCGATGGGGCGCGATGGGCCCTGCGTTGCGCCAGGTGACGAGTGACGGCCTGTGGATTCGCGCGACGTCATGTCGGCGTTGGCTGCGATGCTGCGCACATGACCTGGGCAGTCTCAATCGAGACCGTGACGATGACGCCACCGACCGATGATCAGGTCGACGCGGTCGTCGACGCACTGCGCAACTACGGCGGAGCAGTGTCAATCAGTGAAGATCGCATCGGCTGCACGCTGACGACGACAGGAGCCAACACCCTCGACGCGGGGGAGCGTGCCACCACCATCTGGCGCGATCGCTTGCTGGATGTCGGCATCGTGCCGGGGGTCGATGTCGGCCTCGAGATCATCACAACTGACGAGCAGGATTGCCGCGTCGGCTCGTAGGCGTACGCGGGTTACGCGCGGTCGCGCGCGAGGGATGCAAGGGGCTCGCGCTGGATGACGGTTAGGGTCGTCCACGTGACTACAACGCCGATAGCCAGCTCGGGGCAGCGCCGCCTCGGAGAGGCCAAGGCCGCAAAGAAGGACGAGTTCTACACGCAGCTCAGTGACATCGAGAAGGAGCTCCGGCACTACCGAAAGCACTTCGAAGACAAGGTCGTCTACCTCAACTGCGACGACCCCCGCGTGAGCAACTTCTTCCACTACTTCAGTCACCACTTTGAGCGCCTCGGTCTGAAACGATTGATCGCCACCTGTTACAAGAACCAGGAAATGGACCTGTTCAGCCAGAACACGGCAGAGCAAGCAATCTGGCTCGAGTACCACGGCGACAAGGACGGAAACCGGGTCCCGGACACCGATGAGATCGGCGTTCATCGTCTCGAAGGTGACGGGGACTTCCGAAGTGCAGAGAGCATCGAACTGCTCAAGCAGGCCGACATCGTGGTGACCAACCCACCGTTCTCGCTCTTCAAGGAGTATGTCGCGCAGTTGATCGAGCACAAGAAGCAGTTCCTGATCATCGGGAACATGAACGCCGTCACCTACAAGGAGATTTTCCCGCTCTTCCAGGGCAACCAGATCTGGTACGGCCCAAGCATCCGCAGTGGTGACCGTGAGTTTGGCGTGCCCGCGGACTACCCGCTCAGCGCTGCAGGGACGCGGATAGATGAAGCCGGCAATAAGTTCATCCGCGTGAAAGGCGTCCGCTGGTTCACCAACCTCGACTACCCCGAGCGGCACGAGGACCTCATCCTCTACAAGAAGTACACACCGGCGGAGTATCCGACTTACGTGAACTTCGACGGGATCGATGTTGCCACCTACAAGGACATCCCTTGCGACTATGACGGCGTCATGGGAGTACCGATCACTCTGCTCGATTACTACAACCCCGAGCAGTTCGAGCTCCTTGGAAATAGCGAAGACATGGCGCAAATGAAGGAAATCGGCGTTCGACCCATGGGTGAAGAGTTCGTCGCGGCCTACAAAGCGGCGGGCGGTACGGGCCACCGAACCGCTGGCATGCGCACGCTGGGGTTGATGGAGCCGAAGCCGCGTGCCGTCTTTAAGCGCATCCTTGTGCGAAGGAAGGGGGCCGCCTCATGAGGATCGACCCACAGCGCATCAAGGTTCGTGACCTCGTCAAGGGCTACGAGGACAATGACGAGCTCGGGGTCCGCGCTTACGGGGGAAAGCTGGACGTCCGCCCGCCGTACCAGCGGGAGTTTGTGTACAAGGACAAGCAGCGCGATGCCGTGATCGTGACGTTGCGGAGGGACTTCCCGCTCAACGTCATGTACTGGGCGGTGAACGCTAAGGGCGGCAAGCCCGATGGCACCTTCGAGATCATTGACGGCCAGCAGCGAACCATCAGCATCTGCCAATACGTCGAGGGTGACTTCTCCATCGAAATCGACGGCCACCAAATGGCCTTCCACAATCTCCAGGGCGATCAGCAGGAGCAGATCCTTGACTACGAGCTGATGGTCTACCTCTGCGACGGCACGGACTCCGACAAGCTGGACTGGTTCAAAACGATCAACATCGCTGGTGAGAAGCTCACCGACCAGGAGCTCCGCAACGCGGTGTATCACGGCCCATGGGTATCGGCCGCGAAGAAGTACTTCAGCAAGACCGGCTGTCCGGCGTACCAGATCGCCAGCGACTACATGTCAGGCTCACCCATCCGTCAGGACTACCTCGAGACCGCCATCGAGTGGATCAACGACGGCAAGGTCGACGAGTACATGCGCGACCACCAGGCCGACGCCGACGCCAACGAGCTTTGGCTGTACTTCAAGGGGGTCATCGACTGGGTCGAGGCAACCTTCCCGAAGAAGCGAAAGCAGATGTCGTCAGTGAAATGGGGTCCGTTGTACGAGCAGTACAAGGGCACCATCGTGGACCCGACGAAGCTCGAGGACCGGGTCGCGAAATATATGGGCGACGTGCAGGTGAAGAACAAGCGCGGGATCTACGAGTTCGTGCTCGGGGGTGAAGCCGACACCAAACTCCTCGAGGTCAGGGTGTTTGACGATCGCACCAAGCTGGCTGCCTACGGCGAACAGACGAAGAAGGCTGAATCCTCTGGAGTGTCGAACTGCCCGGCCTGCGCAGGTGGGACTAACAACAACGCCACCCGCATCTATGAGCTCGATGAAATGGACGCCGACCACGTTACGGCCTGG
The DNA here is from genome assembly GCA_035548055.1 of Mycobacteriales bacterium. GTDB lineage: Bacteria > Actinomycetota > Actinomycetes > JAFAQI01 > JAFAQI01 > DASZTV01. The sequence continues at coordinate 83,313 of DASZTL010000069.1, forward strand.
AGTAAGGGTGGGGCATCCGACCTGTCGAACTGCGAGATGCTCTGCATCTTCCACAACCGTTCCAAGGGCAACCGCTGAATACACGGCGACGTCGTGGCGACGCAGCCTGTTCCCCGGGAGACTCAGGTACCGAGCAGCTTCGCCTTGGCGGCCGCGAACTCGTCGTCGCTCAGCACGCCGTCTTGATGCAGGCCCGCGAGATCGCGCAGTTGATCGGCAACAGATGGCGGTGTCGGGCCCGAGGCTAGCGGTGCCGGGGTGGCAGCGTTCTTCGATGCGAGGGCGTCGAGGATGCCCTGACCGGCGAGTTCCAGCCTCATGGGGACCTGGTCCGCGTCGCGACTCCTGCCACCCTTCTCCCGCAGGGAGTAGGTCTCTCGATCCGTCGAAATCGTCAAGAACAAGAAGCGGTTCTCGTTCGATGCGAGCTTGCTTAGGCCCATGGTTGCGGCCGATGCGAGTGCCCGGCCACCTGCGCTCTTGTCCTGAACCTGGGTGCTCGCCTTGATAGCCCGCAACTTCTCGAAGGGGGTCTCGCGAGGGACGACGAAGTCCTTCGACATGAGGTCCTCTGCCGTCACGACCTTGAGGTTGGTGAACATGCCGATGACTCGCACGTAGCCGCCCTCGTAGAGCTCGATGCGTCGCTGCCCGAAGGACTCGTTGGCTACTAGCCGACCGTACTTCCGCTCTGCGTATTCGTGGAACGCGCGCTCTGCCTCGACGGCGGCCTCCTTCTTGGCCTTGCCCTCGGCGTACTTGTCTTGCGCGAAGTTTTTGGTCCGCTGTAGGAAGCCCGTCTTGTCGGGTTCGGTCACCGGCAGCAGTGTGGGTGTCGCGCTGAAAGTCGCGGGCTGCCAGGCCGGAGCGGAACCGGTATTCGTACTCGGTGCTGGCTCCGATGGCATGGGGGCAGTCGGCGCCGCAGGGGGCGGTGCATATAAAGGTGCTGGTGGCGGGGGCGGGGAGACCGGAACGTCAGCTTGGCTGTCGTACGGGGTCGGGTCTGGGTAGCGGTACCACTTTCCGTCACTTGCGAGGTAGACGGTTCCATCCGGTGGCACGTTGGGCTGGGTCATGTTCGCTTCCCCCTCGGTTCATATCCGCGACGACGACAACCCCCGCCGACAGTTGTTGGTCATAACAGCTGACCCTTGTGTCCTCGACATGAAATCGACGAGAGTCGTGGATTCGGTCACTTTCCGCGGCGTGATGTAGGCGCGCAATTGTGATTGACATCACACTTATGTCAAATCCTTGGTTTTGAGCTGAGCACACCGTTCGTCGACGCGATGCTGCCTGGTGGTGAGCGCCTTCACGTCGTGATCCCCGATGTGACACGGACCGACTGGGCGGTCAACATCCGAAAGTTCATCCTCAGTGCGCACTCGTTCGACGAGCTCATCTCTCTCGGCACCATCACGCGGCCGGCTGCCCGCTTCCTCGAGGCGTCAGTCGCGGCGGGACTCAACCTGATCGTCGCCGGTGGCACCCAGGCCGGCAAGACGACGATGCTCAACTGCCTCGTCTCGGCGGTGCCCGCTCGGGAACGGGTGATCACCTGCGAAGAGGTCTTCGAGCTGCGCGTGCCGCTCGCGGACGTGGTCGCGATGCAGACACGACAGCCGAGCCTCGAAGGCACCGGCGAGGTCAGGCTCCGGCGTCTGGTGAAGGAGGCGCTTCGAATGCGCCCGGACCGGATCGTGGTCGGAGAAGTCAGGCAGGAGGAAGCGCTCGACCTGTTGAAAGGCACGACTTGTCTCATCTGGTGTGATACGGTTGAGATACATCAGAAAGAGCGCGCTCCGAGTGGGCATCTATACGCGGATCAGCCGCGATGCGGCGGGCCATGAACTCGGCGTGCAGCGCCAGGAGCAGGACTGCCGCGATCTCGCGAAGCGCCTTGGCTGGACCGTCATGAAGGTCTACAAGGAGAACGACACCAGCGCGTTCAAGCGTCAAACGGTCGACCTTCCAGGCGGTGGGCGAGCCCTGCGGGTTGTGCGGCCGGAGTTCCGGCAGATGATCGACGACCTTCACGAGGGGCGGATCGACGGCCTGATCGCCTACGACCTGGACCGCGTAGCTCGCGATCCCCGCGACCTCGAGGACCTGATCGATCTCAAGGAAGTGAAGGGCTGCGACGTGAAGTCCGTGACGGGCAGCCTGCGCCTGGACAGCGACGCGGACGTCACGATGGCGCGGGTCATGGTCGCGATCGCCAACAAGTCCAGCCGCGACACGTCGCGCCGCGTCGCGCGGCGCTGTCGGCAGCGTGCGGAAGAAGGCGGCTGGCACGGCGGCTGGGCACCGTACGGGTACGAGTTCGAACGCGACTCCAGCGGCGCGGTGATCGGGCTTCTGGTGCAGCCTCAGCGCGCCGCAATAGTCCGCGAGTCAGCCGACCGGGTCCTGCGCGGCGACACGCTCTACCGGATTGCGAAGGACCTCAACGCTCGCGGCGTCGGCACCGCGCCGTCGGCGAACAAGCCAGACGGCTCGCGGTGGGGACCGCGCCAGATCAAGCGGATGCTGCTCTCCCCGGCGATCATCGGCTACCGATCCCACAACGGCACCCTGCACCCGGCGACCTGGCCGGCCATCCTCGACGACGACACCTACAAGCGGGTGCGCGACATCCTCACCGAACCCAGCCGCGCCGACCGCGCCGGTGGGTTCCGCAGCACCGCGCGGAAGCAAGCGCTCACCGGCATCGCGACCTGCGGCTGCACCTGCCAGGGCCACCCGTGCGGCAGGCGGCTCTATAGCCAGCCAGCGGGAGGTAAGTCGACGCTGGTGTGCGTCGCCGCGCACGGCGGCTGCGGTCACGTCAGGATCAACTACGACCCTCTCGAAGCCCACGTCTTGCGACTCGTGGGGGAGCGGCTCGACACGGTTGGTCCTCCCGTCGCAACGGATACCGGCATGAGCCCTGATGAGGAAGCCGCGCTGCGCGCCGACGTGGAAGCTGACGAGGCCCGGTTGCAGCAGCTGCAAGACGACTACATGGACGGGCTGTTCGACCGCGACGGCTTCCAGCGCCAGCAAGACCGGCTCCGTGATCGGCTTGACGACAACCGGCTGCGGCTCGCTGACCTACAGCGTGACCGGATCGCCAGAGACATGCCGACAACCCGAGCGGAGTTCGAGGCCATGTGGGCCACGATCGAGGACCTAGATCGTCGCAGGGCGATCCTCGGTCACTTCCTGGCCGATGTCGTCATCCATCCGCACCCGAAGGGCGTCGCGACCAGGCTGTCGCCGAAGCGTCACGAGAGCGACGCCGACTACGGGACGCGGTGCCGCGATCACCATGCTGCGGTGCTCGGCGTCCGAGTCCAGGCCGTCTACGCCGGCGACGTGGCCGATCGAGGCACGGCAGCGCCGACTGGTCGCGCTGGCTGATCGAAGGTAGAGGGGCGATCCGGGCCGCGCCGACCCGCCCACCGGTTTGGTGGACGGGCCGGGCGTCGGCGTGGCGCTGGCCTTAACCGTCGTCCTCGTCGAGGTCGAGCAGGCATGCGTCGACCAGTGCGGGATCGATGTCGAGGTTGATCGTCACGACATCGACGACGTCGATCTGGTCGCCGGACACAGGGCATGCGCGTGTCACCTGTTGGCGTAGGTCGTTGGCGTTCGCACCGCGCGCCTCGTACCGGACGACCGCCGAGACGGTGTGCGGCTCGGATAGAGACGTCCAGATCGCGCGGATGCGCATCCGACCTGTCCAGCCGATCCGCTCGATGAGGTCGTGGGCGATCGATCCGACGTCGGTGTTTGGCGTCACGGTGACGATGAAGATGCGGTCCTTGAGGGCCTTGGCGCGGGGGCGTGACGTCTTCACCGCAGGCATCGCGACATCGACGCCGGCGGTGCGCATGCCGTCCTTCTGGTTAGGCGGCGGTCGAGGAGCGCGAGCAGAGAGCGGGTGCGGTCTCTCGATCCGCTAACGACTTCGACGAACGCGACAGGGATGGAACCGACGTCCATGAGACGGCCGAGCACTCCCTCGGGATCCTGTCGAAGGTGTACGACCAGGAAACGGTCGCGGACGTCCACGTCGACGGCCTCCGCATTGCATAGGAGGGCATCGCGAGCCCACGCCAGCAGCTCGCGATCGTTTCGAGCGCGGATCCGAACGCGGGATCGGTCTTGCGAAGATGGCCTACGGCCGGGTTGATGTGACATCTGACTGCCTTATCTCGAGGCCTGCGTGGGCAGGCGCTAACGGGAGATGGCGTCAGAGGTCTCGGTCCCGCCCGACCGGCATGCTTCGCGTCTGAAACCGGGGCGGCTCGCTGAGCGTAGACCAGAGCGAAAACGACTGCAAATCAAGGGAAAACGTATCTCTCAGGCATGTGATTTGTACACCGTTCGGTAGCGGCGTCAGCGACCGAAATCGTGGTCGATGGGTCGACCGTCGGTGTTACGATGGAGGGAGCAACACGGGGATGCAATGGAGTCCCGTTAGACCCGCTCGGTCGGGCCCTCCGAAGTGACGCAGTAACCGTTCGGCCCCGTTCGAGGTCGGAGGATCAGCGTCCCTTCAGGAGGAAGTCGGTGGCAGCAGCCGACCAGGTCAGGCGCCGTCTGGCCGCGACCATCGCCAGCAACTCATACCGCGCGCACCCTGAGATGCGCAGCGATCGTCGCCGCGAAACAGAGGTGCCGGAAGCGCTTCTCGATGCCTACGTCGCGGAGGTCGACCCGCGGAGGCGGCTCGATCCCTCCGAGCGGATGCAGCGGGTGCGGGCGGCGTATCGGCGCGATGTCGCGAAACGTCAGCTCGAAGCGCTGCGCGCGGATCGGGCGGCCAGCGACGCGGAGGCGGCGTCGTGAGCGGACACCGGATGGCGTTAGAGCCCGAACCGGTTGTGACGGATGAAGGCTGGCCGGACCTTGCCGCCCGTGAGGCTGAGGTGGCGCGGTGGGGAGCGGACGATCCGCCGGCCACGGTCGACGACTGGACTGTTGAAGGTTTGGCGACGGTCTGGGCGAACGGGCTAGGGCAGTTGCTGCTCGACAGCGGTATCACGACTGAGGTGGCGCGAGCACGCGGCTACGAGACGGTGTGCCGCGAGGGAGACGCGCGGGGGTACGGGTTCAGCAAGGCGCAGGCGGGCTGCATCACGCGCAACCATCACGGGCTGCTCGTCCCGCTGTGGGACGTCGCGTCGTCGTCATGCTCGCCCACCGGCCACCAGATGCGACCGTCGCGGCCCCGGCGGAACGACAAGGGCGACGAGATCAAGTACGAGACGTGCCCAAAGCAAGGCAACCTTCTCGACGTCAACCCGCTGATGAAGGCGAAGGTGCTCGACGCGTCGGTCGAGTTGTGGATCACCGAGGGTGCGCGGAAGGTCGACGCGCTCGCCTCGGTAGGTCTCGCCTGCATTGGTTTGAGCGGTGTGTCGAACTGGGTCGGAAAGGAGACGCCAGGCGATCCGGCGTCACCGTCTCGGCCGTTGCCCCAGTGGGACGTCGTGCCGCTCAAGGGACGGCGGGTCGTGGTCTGTTTCGACTCCGACGTCGCGACAAAGCCAGCCGTCGCAGGAGCACGCCGGAAACTGTCGATGTTCCTGGCTGAACGTGGCGCGGACGTCTACTGGGCGGCGCTGCCCGACGCAGCGAACGGCGACAAGCAGGGAATCGACGACTTCCTCGGCGGCGGCAACACGATCGCGGACCTCACGGTCGAGCCCGCCGACCTGCCTGACACCGGTGGCAAGCCTGGCTTCAACGTGACGGTTCCCGCCACCGTCTTCGACGAGTTGGCGGCAGGGCTTGGTCGCGGCGTGCTTACCGGCTTCTTCCGCCGCAACGGCGAGATCGTGCACGTGCCGGCGATCGGCCAGGACGGATACGAGCTGCCGCCGGAGGGCGAGGACGGCCCGGCTCAGGTGAGACCGGTCACCGTGACGTTCTTGCGCGCCGCGATTCAGCAACGCTTCTTCGTCTACCGCGACGCCAAGGACATGATCAAGCCAGCGATCTGCCCCTCCGATCCAGTCTCACTTGCCCTCGAAGCCGCTCCGCACTGGCAGGGGACACCGTCGATCGAGACGGTCACGCACACCCCGATCGTGCTCCCCGACGGGACGATCCTCACCGCGCCCGGCTTCGACGCTGCATCGCGGACATTGTTCCTGCCGTCGCCTGACCTGGAGATCACGACCGTCCCGGATCGACCTGACGACAGCGCGGTGTCGTGGGCGACGTCGCTGCTGTCGGACCTGCTCCACGACTTTCCGTTCGAGTCCGACGAGTCGAAAGCGACGATGCTCGCGTTGCTGCTCACGCCTCTGACACGACGCGTCCTTCCGCCGCCGTACCCGTTGTTCGTGATCAACGCTCACCAACCAGGCAGCGGCAAGACGCTGCTTTCCCAGGTCGCACGGGCGCTGCACGGCGGCGTGCACCGGCCGGAGTTGCCGCAGAGCGACGAGGAACTGCGCAAGCAGGTCTCTGGCATTCTGTCCACGACGACCGCGCCGATCGTGGTGTGGGACAACGCCAGCGCCACGATCAAGAGCCCGGTGCTCGCTGGGCTGCTCACCGAACGGACTTGGAACGACCGGCTGCTCGGCACCAACCGTGAGATCGCGGCGATCAACGACCGGATCTGGGTGACCACCGGCAATAACGTCACACCAGGTGGTGACATGGCGCGGCGCTGTTACTGGGTGTCGCTGGACCCCCAACACGAACACCCTGAGCAACGCGACGGCTTCCTTCACCACCCACTAATCGACTACGTCGAGCGGTACCGGGGTCTGCTGTTGTGCGCGCTGCTCGTGCTGGTGCGTCGATGGGTCTGCGCCGGCCGGCAGGTCGTAAACGTCCGGTCTGACTCCTACGGCCAATGGGCTGGCGCGATGGCCGAGATCCTGCGGCCGTTCGACCTGACCGACGCGTTCGCAACCCAGGACCACGTACCGGCTGCGATCAGCGAAGACGACGAAGAACTCGGCGCGTTCCTGCTCGCGCTCACCGCCTCGTTCGGCGAGAGCGCCTTCCAGGTCAAGGACGTCACTGACAAGGTCGCAGCGTCATTCGAAAACCCGAACAACCTGGCGCTCAAGGACGCACTCCCAGCCAGCCTGCGCCGCAAACACGAGACGTTCGGCGATATCGCAAAGAGTCTCGGCTGGTACTTCAGCAAGAACAAGCAGCGCTACGCCATCGGTCGGCGCATCGTCGAAGTCGGCGACGGGCGCGGCGGCAAGGTTTGGAAGGTCGAGTTCGCGTGAGTCGCACACCTGCACCTTTCACCTTTCTGCACCTTTGTCAGACGTCGTGGCCCAGCACCGTCCGGCTATCGATGACCAGCGCTTACCGCAGTGACGACCAGGAGAAAGGTGCAGAAAGGTGAAAGGTGCATCCGCGCGCGCCGTCGACGCCACCGGACGCGCCGTGCTGGTCGGGTCTGGCGTGTTGACTCTCATCGACGGCCAAGGCAGCGAGCATGTCGTCACGCGAGTTGTCGACGACCGCGTGGTGGTCACGCGGCGCGACGGTGTCGCCGCGATCTTCAACGCGCACGACGTCGTCGTCTTGCCCGCAACCTCACGAAATTCCAGTGATGCAACGACCGCACCATCGAATGACAGCCAGTCCACCGCGTCACCAGGAGCAGAACATGAACCACCCGCAACGCCCCGTCCCAACCCCCCGCGACATTCAGGAACGGCTCGATCGCGGACCACGCCCCACGCAGCGACCACTGACGCCGTCGCAGACCCGTGCTAACACGCCTCAGTTGGCCCTAGACGGGCTAGGACGTGCCATCGCGGAGGGCGACACCGTTTCGGTGATCAGCACGTCTGGGCCACACCTCGCCGTGGTTGAGCGCCTTCACCTCGGCGCGACGCAGCGCGCGGTTGTCCGCCGACCTGACGGCGACAAGGCCGTAGTGAGCATCGCCAGCCTGGTCGCCCTGCGAAGTCGGCCGGCGCCACACATCAAGGGGGCGGCGTGAACGCGCGCTACGTCCGCCACGAGTGGGTCGACGCTCCGCGTGTCCTTCCCGTGCCGGTTGATGACGCCGCGACGATCGAGACGTTCGCGTTCGAGCACACCGCCGCCGTACTCGACGTGGAGCCGGCCCTCGCAGTACTCGCCAGCCTGGTCGAGCGTGCACGACCGACCGAGCACGAATGGCGCGGCGTCGAGCGCATCGCGGCGACGTTGGTCGGACCACGCCGAAGTGTCGTGCAGACCACTGCCGTGGACGCGCGCTACGTCGCCGTTCGCGCGACGCTTACCGGCGACACCACCTACCAGCGGTACCTGGAGGCGCTCCGTGGGCTCGTCGCGTAGCACGCCGGTCGACCGGCTCACGCGCGGTCGTGAACTGGCAGAGCGGGCTGTGCCCTTGAAGTTGCGAACCCTCTCCGGAGCGCTGCTCGTGCTGGGCCGTGTTGATGACGGTGAGCCCTTCGTCGCTCGCGCTCTGGTCGCGTCGGCACCCGTCGAGGCGTGCGACCTCGGACTGGTCATCGTGCGGTTCAGCCGACTGCAGGACGCGTTGTCGATGGCCGTCGGAGGATGG
>DASZTL010000070.1:0-20476 GCA_035548055.1 Mycobacteriales bacterium
CCGGCGCGGTGCCAGACGCCACGATCAATCCGCCGCGCCTCTTCCCAGCCGGCGATCGACGGCTCCACCTGTCGCCGCACGAAGGTCCGGAAGGCCTGGCGGAATGCCTCGTGCTCGTCGTCGTACAAGCTGCGGACGCTCACCTGACCGCGCTACTCAGCTCATGCCGACATTGACGAGATAGTCAGATGCAACGGTCAGCGACAGGACCATCGGACCCGTCAGATCCTTGATCTCGGCCTCGACATCGGCAAGGTCGGCAAGCGAGTTGATCTCGTGCGCCGATGCGCCCATCGCGCGAGCGACCACGACCGGGTCCGACCAGGCGATCTGCGCAAGGGCAGGATCGAGCCCATAGTTGACGAGCTTGACGTACTCGGCTCCGTAGCCGCCGTCTCGGCACACCACAACGAGGATCCGCAGACCGAGCCTGACAGCGGTGTTGAGCTCGGCGAAGCTCATCGCCCACGCGCCGTCACCGACGACGAGAACCGTCGTGTTGTCGGGCACCGCAATCGCAGCACCGATCGCCGTTCCGAGGCCGAGGCCGATGCACCCCCAGGTCGTCGCTGGTTGGAAGTACCTGGCATCCGGGACCTCCCAGTACGGCCAAGACGTGACTGACGTCCATCCGGCGTCCGTGACGACAGCACGCGCGGGCGGCACGATCTCGTTGATCCGCATGAACGCCATGCGCGGATCAACTGCGCCAGGCACCTCGTACGCCGTGAAGTCGTCGCTTGGTCGGTGCGTCGCGAGCCGCTCCCGCAGCTCGTCGGTACGCATGCCGGTGGCGTTGCGATCGTCCAGCTCGGCGAGCAGGCCTCGGACGGCTCGCGCCGTCTCGGCCGAATCGCCGAGAAGGGCGACGTCCACTGGGTAGTTGCGGCTGAGAGCGAGTGGATCGGAGTCGCATTGAATGACGCGTTTGCCCTCCAGGAAGGATGCGCCGTACGTCGTGAAGGGATTGAGCGAGGCGCCGAACGCGACGACGCAATCCGCGTTCGCAATCACTTCGGACGTGATGCTTGTGGAGACGGTTCCCATGACGCCGAGGTCGTAGGGGTGGCCGGCGAAGGTGCCGCGACCCTTCAGAGTCGTGGCGAGGCAGCCACCCACCTGGTCGGCGAGAGCCACCAACTCGCGGCGCGCATCAGGAGTCGCGGCGCCTGCACCTGCGACAACGACGATCCGCCGGGCCGCGGCGATCGCCGCCGCCGCTGCCTCGAGATCCTCGTCATGCGCGACACCTGGTCGTGCGATCGGCATGCCTGAACGCTCAGTCAGCCACAGTGACAGCAAACCACCGACGCGATTCGCGACCGCGCCGTCTGCCGCTGGGTCAACCTCGTCGCCGACGACGTCGAACGGTATGTCCAGCACCGTTGGGACTCGCTCGATGAGCGCCGTGCGCATCGCGGTGACCGTCTCGGCAGCCGCGCTCTGAGCGCTGCGCACGCGAATCAGCCGGGCGCCGGTGAACTGGAAGGCGGCGGCAACGTCGAGTTCCTGGACGTGCCGAATTCGCTGCGGCGTCGTCCCGGTGATGAGCAGCAGTGGAGTGCGGTTGCGAACCGCCTCAACGAGCGGCGTCAGAGTGTTCGTGATTGCCGGACCATGCGTGACGGTGACCACGCCCAGCGTCGAGCCGGCCTTCGCGAACGCCTCGGCCATGAGGACAGCGTTCGCCTCGTGCGTAGCCGCGACGTAGGTCACGTCCCGCCGGTGCAAGTCGGCGATCAGCTGCATGTTGGCGTCGCCCATGATGCCGAACACGTGGCCCACGCCAGCCGCCACGAGTTGCTCTGCGACGGCTTCGAATACCTTCATCGCACACCTCGATCTCGGACCAGAGACTTTGCGTGAATCTAGGGATCGCCCACGCAGCCGTCAGATTTGGCTTTCGTGACACTTGGAGGTGCCTACAAACGGTGCCGCCATGCTTGGGACAGCGGCGAGCAGGGACTGCGTGTAGGGATGCTGCGGCTGCGAGAAGATCTGGTCGGTCGGTGCGATCTCGACGATCTCGCCGCGGTACATGATCGCTACTCGGTGCGCGATATGTCGTACTACCGCAAGGTTGTGGGAGATGAAGAGGTAGGAGAGCCCGAGCTCAGCCTGCAGGCTCCGGAGCAGGTTGATGATCTGCGCCTGGATCGACACGTCGAGTGCGCTGGTCGGCTCGTCTGCTATCACCAGCTTGGGATTGAGCGCGAGCGCCCGGGCGATTCCGATTCGCTGACGCTGACCGCCGCTGAACGACGCCGGCTTGCGGTTGCTCAGCGATGCGGGCAGCCCGCACAGCTCGAGCAGCTCAGCCACTCGATCGTGCACCTCTCGCTTGGTGCTGAGGCGTCGGTAGGACACGAGCGGCTCGGCGACGCTGTCGCCAATCGTCCGTCGCGGGTTCAGCGCGGTGAACGGGTCCTGGAAGATCATTTGAATGTTCGAGCGGAGCTCGCGGAGCTCGCGGCCTCTCGCCCCAGTCACATCGTTGCCCTGAAAGCGAATGCTTCCTGACTCCGGTCGGTATCGCCCGGCGATCGTGTAGCCGAGCGTGGTCTTGCCGGATCCGGACTCACCGATGAGGCCCACCGTCTCGCCCGGGCTGATCGACAGCGAAACTCCGCTGACCGCCTTGAGGTACTCCCGGCTCCCGAGCAGGCCGCCGGTGCCGCGCTTCGCGAACTGGACGGTCACGTCATCGAGCTCGAGCAGGTCGCTCATCTGTGAGCCCCCGCTTCGACGATCGAATCTTCATGCCAACACGCAACCCGTCGGATTCGGCCTGGTTCAGTCGCCGATGCCGCCGCGATCTGAAGGATCGGAAGGTCCTGTCGACAGACCTCGGTCGAGTAGGAGCAACGAGGCGCGAATGCGCAGGAGAGGGTCGGTGCACCGGCGACGGCAGGGTCGCCGGGAATGGGCGCCAGCTCATCGCGTCGGTCGTTCACATCGGGCGTCGCGGCAATCAGCGCTGCGGTATACGGATGTTGAGCTGCCTCGAAGAGGGACTGGGTCGGACCTTCCTCGACTACACGCCCCGCGTACATCACCAAGCATCGATGCGCGATTCCGCGCACGACGCCGAGGTCGTGGGTGATGAAGATGATCGCGATGTCGAGGCGCTGTTGGACCTCTTTGAGAAGGGACAGGACTTGTGCTTGGACGGTCACGTCGAGCGCGGTCGTTGGCTCGTCTGCAACCAGCAGCGCCGGCTCGGGCGCGACCGCGAGGGCGATGGCCACCCGTTGGGCCATGCCGCCTGAGAACTCGAACGGGAACTGCCGGTACCGCTGCTCCGGATCAGGGATGCCCACCAGGTCGAGCAGCTCGATCGCCCTGGCTCGGGCGGCGGCACGGCCCATCTTCTTCGACTTGCGAAGCACCTCAGCGATCTGACGTCCGACCGGCATCAGCGGGTCGAGCGTGCTCATCGGGTTCTGGAAGATGATGGAGATGTCGCGCCCGCGCATCCGATGCAGGTCCTCGAAGGAGATCCGCTTGCCGCGCCATTCCAGTGACCTTGCGCCGACCCGCGCGCCGTCGGGGAGGATCCCGAGCACACTGGCCATCGAGACGCTCTTGCCGGAGCCCGACTCGCCGACGACACCCAGGACCTCCCCCGGGCGAATGTCGAAGGACACCCCTTGAACCGCGTGCACGAGATCGTCAGCAGCACCCGCGAAGCTGACCGTCAGGTCTCGAACCGACAGCACCGGCCCAGGCGTCGTGATCGACGACGACTCGTCGACGCGCTCCGCAGTGGCCTGGCCGGACGGCTCGATCGCCCACTGCGAGGCAGCGGGATTCACAGCGCCTCCCGCCACCACCCTGGCAACCAGGTTGGTCGCAAGGACCGTCAGGGCGAGCGCGACGCCGGGGCAGACGACCGTCCACCAGGCCTGTGACACGTAGCCCTGGTTCTCCGAGACCATCAGTCCCCACGATGCGTGCGGCGGCTGTACGCCGAGACCGAGGTAGGACAACGATGCCTCGACGAGGATCACCCGCGCGAGCTCGAGAAGAGCCTGGGTCATCAGCGCGGGAAGCAGATTCGGGAGAAGGTGCTTTCGCAAGATGAAAGGCGTCTTCGACCCCGACATCTCTGCGGCCCGGACGAACTGCTCTTCGCGAAGCCGCAACACCAGAGCGCGGACCAACCGGGCGTAGACCATCCAGCCGTACACCGCGATCACGACGATCAACACCGGCGTGCTGGGGCCTTCGACTCCGATGACGATGATCGTCAGAAGCAGGCCGGGAAACGCCAGCTGCGCATCTGCCACGCGCATGATCACCTGATCGACCCAGCCACCCCGATATCCCGCGACCAGCCCGGCAACGGTGCCGAACAGCCCGGAGAGCACGACGACACTGAATCCGATGATGAGAGTGGTCCGGGCCCCGTAGATGATTCGACTCAAGATGTCGCGGCCGAGTGAGTCGGTGCCGAGAAGGTACTTGCCGTGAAGCCAGCCGGGAGACAGCAGCCGGTCGGGCAGGACGCCGTTGATCGGTGAGTGCGGAGCAATCGAGGACGCGAATACCGCCGCGACACAGACCAGGACCAGATACGCGATCGACAGATAGCCCAAGATGCGGGTCGACGATGGCAATCGGCGGCGGCCCCGACGCACCCGCGCCAGCGGATCGCCGTCGAGTCCGATGCCGGAGGTCAGCCCATCGGCGGCGGTTAAGGACATCTCAGGCCACCTTGGTACGGGGATCGATGACTCGACACGCCAGATCCGCGATCAGGTTCGCCGCAACCACGAAGAGCGCCGCGATGAAGACGATCGCCTGCAGGAGCACGATGTCTCGCTGCTGTACTGCTTGGATCGCGAGTTGCCCGAACCCAGGCCATGCGAACACGGTCTCGACAACGACGGCGTATCCGGCGAGGGCGAAGGCGGCTTCGTAGCTCGCCAGGGTCAGGATCGGCACCATCACGTTGCGCAGCAGATGGGCCATGATGATCCGCGCCGAGCCGTAGCCGCGCGCGCGTAGCGCAACGACGTAGGACTGGCTCCACTGCTCGACCATCGTCACGCGGGTGATCAACGCGATCCGGCCGCCCATGGGAAGCGCAAGGGTGACCGCCGGCAACACGAGGTAACGCAGGCCGCCGCTGCCGGCGCTCGGGAACCACCCGAGGTGCTCGGAGAACCCGAGAATCAGCATCGTTCCCAGCCAGAACGGCGCGATCGACACGCCGGTCAGGCAGAACGCGCTGATGACGTTGTCGAGAAGCCGGCCCGGCCGCAGGCTCGCAAAGACTCCCAGGGGGATGAAGCCGACCAGCGCGATGAGCAGGCCCGCGCCGACCAGCTCGAGCGTCTTGGGAATCCGCTGTCCGACGAGTGAGAGCGCTGGTGCGTCCTGCCAGTAGGACCGCCCGAAGTCACCGTGGACGAGCTGGCTGAAGAATGTTCCGAGCTGGCTCCACAAGGAATGCGACAGGCCGAGCTTCTCTGTCAGCGCTGCCTTGTCCGCGGGCGAGGCGCCGATCGGGGTCATCACTTGCACCGGGTCGGTGAGCAGACGGGTGACGAAGAAGACGGTCAGCGTCACCGCAAGCATGACCAGCGCGCCATGGACGAGCCGCCGCAAGACGAAGACTGTCATCTACAGCTCCCTAGATCGACGGACCCAGCGACTTCCTCATCGCGTCAGAAGACTCCGATCTTCGACTTCTCCACCAGCTCCCAGTCAATCTCCATTCCAATTCCGGGAGCATCGGGGATGTGGGCGAAGCCCTCGCTGTCGATATGAACCGGCTCTCGGGTGCCGAGGTCGAACAGGCGCTTTGGTACCAGCTGCTCGAAGTACGTCGTGTTGTGCAGCGACGTCGCCACCTGAAGATTGGCCATCTCGAGAAATGGGTTGCCGTTTGCGTGCAGCTCGATGTTGAGACCGAAGGCTTCGGCTAGGGCCGCCGTCTTCCGTACCGGACCGATGCCCGCTTTGAACGACACGTCGGAGCGGACGATGTCAACCGCTCTGGTCACGATGTACTCCGGGGTCGTGTACAGACTGCCGGGAATGACCTCGACGCCGCAGATCGGGATGTCGAGCTTGTCGGCCAACCGGCGATATCCGTGAATGTCGAAGTCGCGCAGCGGCTCTTCGTACCACTTGAACCCCAGCTGCTCGCATACCCGGCCGACCACGAGCGCGTCGTACTGGTTGTACGCACCGGCGACATCGATCATCACCGGGTAGTCGTCGCCGACTGCCGTCCGAACCGCATGGCAGACGTCGATGTCGAACTTCGCCTCTCCGGCCGCGTGGATCTTGTACGCCTGGTAGCCCATCTCCTTGTGCGCGACCGCCTCCTCGGCGAACTTCTCGACCTGCTCGTGCGTCATGCCGCTCGCATACGCGGGAAGCTTGCTCTTCCGGCCTCCCAACAGCTCGTTCACCGGCCGGCCGACCGACTTGGCGTACAGATCCCATAGCGCCACGTCGATCGTCCCGATCGCGAACTGTGTGGTGAAGAGCAGCCGATCGAGACGCCACAGCTTCTGCCAGATGCCCTCTCGGTCGGCCGGGTCCAGCCCGATCAGGTGCGGCCGAATCCGGTCCGCGATGCAGATCGCGAGACTCGGTCCCCCGTAGCCACTGATGACCTCACCGGAAACGCCCTCATCGGTGAGGATCTCGACCGCCAGCAAGTCGCAGACATACGGCTTGATCGACTGCCCTTTGATGAGCAGCTCTGATTCGTCGCCCGGCAGGTCGGGACGGAAGGCGGTCATCCGGACGTCGGTGATCTTCACGGGGCTATACCTCCCAGGCCGACGCCGGCGTGTTGGTGGTGGTGGTGGTGTGAGGCACAACCGTCAAGGGCGCGAGCCGGTTGTGCACGGCGAGCCAGAAGGCGGCGGCGGCTTCAGACCGCGCGCCAGTCGTCACGATTCTTCCTTCGGCGGCGAAGCGCTCCTTCAGGCTTGCGCCGCCGACGGCGCCATCGTCGTAGACCTGCCCGGCCAGCTCCCGGGCGGCGTCATACTCGACCCGCTGGGCGAACTCGACCTCGTCCGATGGCGTCGCGACGAAGTGGACCTCTCCCTCTTGCAGGGTGCAGGTGAAGCCGACCTCGTCACCGGCTCCGGACAACGCAGCCGGTACGGCGACGAGTCGCTCCGCGAAGCTGAACTGCAAGCCCTCCCAACGAGGGTCGGCCGCCTCGGCCTCGACGGCATCGCGGACCGCGGCCAGCCAGGCCGGCGTCGCTAGTTCGACGCCGGCCGCGGCGGCCGTCACTTGAAGGTGACTCGGTTGAAGTCGACCCGGCGCAGCGGACCTGCGACAGGCGAGTACGAGATGTCGCTGGCCGCACCCCACAGGTCGTACTGCGCGAGGCCGAAGACGAACAGCGCGTTGTCACAGGCAAACTTCGCGATCTTGTCGTAGCCCGCGGTACGCGTCTCCTCGGATGGCGAGGTGTAGGCCTGCTTGATCATCTGGTCCAGCTGCGGGTACGCCTTCCCGATCGTGGCGGCGAAGCCGTCCCGATTCAGGTAGAGGTCGATCTGACGCGAGGCGTGCATGGTGGACGACGCCGAGTTCGTGTAGGCGAGGTCGGGCGCACCTGACACTCCACCGGTACTGCCCATACCGCCCTTGTTGAGCAGCGCCAGCTGGGTGGAGGGCTGATTGATCTTCATGTCGACCTTCAGGCCGATCGCCCGCCAATACTGCGCCCAGAGCTGGTTCTCCTGGGAGGAGCCGGGCCAGATTCCGGTTGAGCCATCGAAGTGGACCGCGAAGCCCTTGGGGAGATGCACCTCGCTGAGCAGCTGCTTGGCCTTGGCCGGATCGTACGGATACGCCGAGAGGCTGTCGGTGTAACCGATCTCGTCCGGAGGAACGATCGTGCACTTGGACGGGACGGCGTACTTCCCGTTGTCATACAACGCCTTCGCGATCGCGTCTTGATTGATCGCGTAGTTGAGCGCCTGACGGAACTTCACGTTGTCGTACGGCGGGTGGTAGAGCGTGATCCGCCCGATGTCGGTGGACGCCGGGGCGGTGGAGGTGAGGACCTGTGGTGCCTGGGCAGCCTGATCCGGCGTGATGTTCATGTCCATCTGGATCTCACCGGTCTTCAGCGCAACGAGCCGGCTCGAGTCATCCGGGATGATCTTGAACACCAGATTGCCGATACCGGCCTTCTGGCCCCAGTAGTCGGGATTGGCCTTCAAGGTGATCGCGTCGCTGTGCTTCCAGGACACGAACTCGTAGGGGCCGGTGCCGACGGGGTGCTGGGCATAGCCGGCCTTGGCGGCGGCGTTCGGAGCAACCAGCCGAAGTGTCGCGAGCCGGTACGGCAGAATCGGGTCGGGCTGCGAGGTCTCGAGCTCGACCGTGTTGCCGTCGATCACCTTCGCGGCCGACAGGTAGCCCATGGCAGTCTTCAGCGGCGAGGCGAGCTTCGCGCTCAACACCCGGTCGACGTTGGTCTTGACCGCCTTCGCGTTGAACGCCTCACCATCGGTGAAGGTCACTCCTGACCGCAGGTGAATCGTCCACTTGTCCGGGCTACTCGCGTCGAACGTGGGAACTTCGCTCGCAAGCAACGGCACCAGGTTGCCTTGCGCGTCGAAGTCGAACAGACCCTCGTTGATGCTCCAGGTCACGGTTTCGGTCGACGCGTCGGACACCGCTTGGTAGTCAAGCGAAGTCGGGTCGGAGGGAATCCCGACCGACAACGTCTTGGCGCTGCTGGTGCCGCCCTCGCCGCCTGTCGAGCCCGCGCCGCTCGACGAGGAGCCGCATCCAGCGAGAACCAGCGCACCGGCCGTCGCTGCTGCGGCCATCACCCGGCGGTTCACTTGGACACCGGCTCGGAGGCACGAAGTCCCTTGCTCGACGGGCCGACGATCGTGCTCCAGTCGACCGCTTCGAAGTTGAACGCACGTTGGGCGTTGCCGTGCAACAGCTTCAGCTTGACTTCGTCGCTGTATCCCTCGAGCTGCTCATGAGCCCGTTTCATCGTGAAGGGGAAGCTTCCATCGCTGTGTGGGTAGTCGCTTTCCATCATGACGTTGTCGACTCCAATTCGTTCGATGTGCTCAGCACCGAAGTAGTCCTCGATGAAGCAGCCGTAGACGTGCTCTCGGAATAGCTCGCTCGGCATCTTGCCGCCGAGGTCCGTGGCACCGGACTCGTCGAACACAGCTGCCGAGTTCTTCTCGAAGTCGAAGCGGTAATCGCCATCAGTCGCCCACACGAGACGACGAACATCGTGGTCGCACCGTTCCAGGACATGGGGGATCCAGCCGATGCCGCCCTCTGACAGGCACAGCTTCAGATTCGGGAACTTGATGAAGTTCCCGGAGTACAGCCAGTCGACCATGCAGCGCGAGATGTTCTGCGGCGTGAGTGCTGACATCACGAGAAGCGGCGCATCAGGCGACGTGATGGGCATGTCGGATGACGAACCGACGTGCGTGCAAATGGGCATTCCGGTGTCGTTGGCGGTCTGGAAGAGCGGCCGCCAGTACTCACTCTTGTCGTGAATGGACGGCAGACCCAGCTTCGTTGGGTTCTCTGAGAACGCAATCGCCTTTGCGCCTTTCGCAAAGCAGCGCTCTGCCTCTGCCGCTGCGAGCCCGGCATCCCACAGCGGTACGAGGATCAACGGGATGAATCGACCCGGGGCCGACCCACACCAGTCCTCGATCATCCAGTCGTTGTAGATCCTGATGAGAGTCAGCGCGAAGTCGTGATCTTTGGACTCGGCGAACGTCTGACCGCAGAAGCGCGGAAACATGGGGAAGCACATTGCCGCCAAGATGCCGTCAGCGTTCATGTCCTCGATGCGTGCCTCTGGGTCGTAGTAGCCCGGGCGCATGTCGGCGTAGCTGATCGGCAACGGGTTGACCTGTGAGCGGTCACGGCCCGATGCCGCAAGCTCGCCATTGATCGGCATGCGAACGTCCTCGTAGACCCAGTAGGAGGCACCGTCCTCCTCGACGACCCGAGGCCCGCGGTCCTTGTCCTTGCCGCTGAGTCGGTCCTGCCAGAGCGTCGGCGGCTCAATCACGTGGTCGTCCACGGAGATCATCCAGTCAAGCGCACTCGTTGACACTTATTCCTCCACCTCTGCTGGCATTGCTGTCGTCGTAGCTAGGTACGTCTTGCCGGTGTTGCCTTGGTTGATCGGGCTGCGGGAATTAGGTCCCGTGACCGATCTGCAGACAACTGGTCGGCTCTTGTGGCCTTGTGAGAGTCGACAACGGCTCGTTCATCAGGCGAACTCGGCGACTGTTGCGTCCTCGATGACGTTCCAGTCGACGTCGTACCCGAGACCAGGTTTCGTAGGAGCCGGAATCATGCCGTTGGTGTCGGCCTCGATGACGTCGGCCATCCCGAAGTCGAGCGGCCCTTTCGGATACGGGAGCTCGAAGAACTCCGCGTTGCGGACTGACAGCATGTAGTGCAGGTGTGCTGCCTGGACGAGCGTCGAGCCGTAAGAGTGTGGCTCCAGACGCCGGTTGTGCGCCTCGGCCAGTGCACCCACCTTGCGCAGGCCGGTGATGCCGCCCATGACATCGCCGATCGCGCGGAGCGCGTCCGCGGACCCTTGTGCCAGGTACTGCGCGAAGGTCCACGGCCCGCGGGTGGTTGATTCGCCCATCAGGACGGGGATGTCGAGAGCGCGACACAGCTCGACGAGGCCGGCGACGTCGTCGTCGCGGGTGGGGTCCTCGTACCAGTGGAATCCGAGCCGTTCGATCTCACGTCCGACACGCAGCGCGTCCTGGTAGTCGTACGCGCTCGTGGCATCGAGCATCAGCGTGTAGTCCGGTCCAACAGCCTCTCGAACGGCGCGGCACACCTCGATGTCGGCATCCGGGAGCGCGGCGGCGTGGATCTTCACGCCCTTCAGGCCGCTCGCCTTGCACTCGAGAGCGATCTTGACGTAGTCCTCGACGCTCGGCTGGGTCTCGGTGGTGGCGTATGCCGGGACCTCGTGTCGGTAAGCCCCGAGAAGCTTGTAGATCGGTAGCCCGGCAGCTTTCCCCGCGATGTCCCACAGTGCGATGTCGAGCGCGCTGGCCGCCTTGGGCATGACCAGGTACCGAGCGAACGCCATCATTTCCTGCCACAGCCGCTCGCGGTCGTAGACGCTCGAACCGATCAACAGGTCGCGCATGAAGTGCGACGCCTGCTCGGCGATCTCGTTAGGGGCCGACGGCAGCCAGGCGGTCGCGACACCCGTGATGTTCTCGTCTGTCTCGAGTTCGAAGACGGTCATCGTGTTCTGGATGCGCGGGATGTCCTCACGCCATTGGAACGTGAACTCCTTCGGGGCCACTACTCGGATCCGAAGGTTCGTGATCTTCATGACCTCTCCTCAGCACCGGCGCGGGTGTATGAGCGCATCCTGAAGTCGAAGTCTGAGAACGCCCAGCGAGTGCCCCCGAGCCCTTTAGGGAGATCTACAACTCGACGTCTGCAAGCAAGCCGGTGAGCGCCGGGTGAGCGGGCGCGGTGACCCCGAGCGAGCCCAGCAGACGGTCGGTCTCGGCGAGATAGCGGACGACGTTGCGCAGCTTGATCTCCTCATAGCCCCGGACCAGAAGCGCTGTCCGGGCGAGCTCCTCCGCAATACCGGCATTGCGCTCGTCGACGTAGCCAGCAGCGGCGCGAAGCACGGAGGAGTAGTGCTCGACGAGGGCGCGCTCGACGCGGCGCACCCGCGCATAGCCGAACACGTCGATCGGCGTACCTCGCACTCGACGCACAGCACGCAGGCCCACGAACGCAGGCTTGAACCACGGCCCGAGAGTGACCTTCTGTCGCATGCCGAGTGCGCGAAGAACCGGCGGATGCAGCCGCCACGAGACGACAGCGCCCTCACCGAACTGCGATTTCACTGCCTCGTCAGCCGACGGCAGCAGATGGAGGCGCGCGACCTCATATTCGTCCTTGTAGGCCATGAGGTGGTGCAGACCGGCCGCGATCGTCAGCAGTAGCGGCTCGCTCATTGCCCCTGCCGACCCAAACGCCCGCTGCATCTGGAGCAGCTGGTCGACGAACCGCTCGGCATACCGACTGCTCTGATAGTCGATGAGATCGGCGATCAGCCGCGCGATGCGCTCCGTTCCCGCCGCCGAGATGCCGAGCGTCGCAGCCGTCTCAGCGGCTTCCGCTGCCGCCGTTGCCTGCGAGGCCGGCTCCTGCCGCGACACCAGTCGCTCGACGACAGCAGGATCACTTACGAACGCTCGGCCCCAGCGGAACGCGCTCAGGTTCTGCTCGACGGCGGTGCCATTCAGCCTGAACGCCGCCTCGATGGAGTCGGCGGCGATCGGCAGCGCGCCTCGCTGATATGCCGCGCCGATCATCACCGAGTTCGCGACCATGTGCGTGCCGAAGATCGACCGGGCCAGCCGCTCCGCGTCGAGGTACACGTTGTCGGCCGCGCGACTTTCCGCGTCGATCTCGCCTTGCAGATCGGTGACCGACGGGAACGGAATCGCCGGGTCAACCGCCATCTGACCGGTGGGAGTGCGGGTCAACGATGCGACGACCACGGTCCGATCGGAAGACGCCTTGACGAGGTTGCTGGGCGAGACTGCGCCAAGTAGGTCGAAGGCGAGAAGTAGGTCAGCGCCGCCGTCAGGAATGGTGGTCGCGGGCGCCTGGTCACCGTGGTAGAGCTGCAGTTGCGACACCACGGGGCCGGCCTTCTGCGACGCACCGGTCAAGTCGAGGTCTCTGACCTGGTAGCCATCCAGAACGGCGGCAGTCGCAAGCACCTGGCTCGCGGTCACCACTCCGGTGCCACCGATGCCGGCCATGTGGATGTTCCAGACCGGGGAAGATCCGGTGGGCGTCGGATCGTTCAGGTCAACCGGACAATCGGGCGCGCCGCGGTCACGCTTACGAGCACGTTTCGTCTCGACGACGAGGAACGACGGGCAGTCCCCGTCGGCGCAGGAGTAGTCCAGGTTGCAGGATGACTGATCGATCCTTGTCTTGCGACCGAACTCGGTGTCGACCGGCTGGACGCTCAGGCACTGCGACTTCGCGTTGCAGTCGCCGCAACCTTCGCAGACCCGCTCGTTGACCATGATCCGTCGGGTCGGCTCGGCCTGCTTCGCACGCTTGCGCAGTCGCCGCTTCTCGGCCGCGCACTGTTGGTCGTGGAGGAGAACAGTGACGCCCGGCGTGGCGGCGAGCTCGGTCTGAGCTTCGATCAGCCGATCCCGGTGCCACACCTCAGCATTCGCGGCCAGCCTCTCCTTACCGAACCGGGCCCGTCCCGGCAGCCGACGATGCCGGTACTTCGTGAGGTCGTCGGTCGTGACGATCGTGCGACGGACTCCTTCCGCCTCCAGCACTTTGGTGAGCGCCGGGACCGTCATCGCGCCCGTGACGTCCTGGCCGCCGGTCATGCCGACCGCGCTGTTGACCAGCAGCTTGAACGTCATCGTGGTGCCGGTGGACACGGCGAACCTGATGCCGAGACTCCCGGAATGCGCGAACGTCCCGTCGCCGATGTTCTGAAAGATGTGGGAGGTCGATGTGAAGGGCGCCGCACCCACCCACTGCGCGCCCTCACCCCCCATCTGCGTGAAGCCGGCGAGGATGCCGTACTCCTTGCGCGGCACGATGAGCTGAAGGATGTGGCATCCGATGCCTGAGCCGACGACGCTGCCTTCGGGGACGACGAGGGACCGGTTGTGGGGGCAGCCGGAGCAGAAGTAGGGGGTGCGGCTCGTGGCGAGCGGGAGCATGGTGCGCTCTCGCGGAGCCTCCGGAAGTCGCAGATCGACTCCCCAGCGGTCAGAGAGGTAGGGGCCGATCGTCCTCACGATCCGGTCGGCGTTGTACTCGCCGTGCACCGGGAACAGCTCGCGCCCGTGCTCGTCGTTCTTGCCCACGATCTCCGGGGCGCCCGGCCTCCCGTACAGCGCATTCTTGAGGGCCGTCTCGACGAACGGTCGCTTCTCCTCGACCACGACGATCGTGCTCAGACCCGCGGCGAACTCTCGCCACTCTGCCGGCGCAACCGGCGAGAGGGCGACGACCTTCTTCAGCCTGATACCTGCTCGACGGAGTGCTGCATCGTCAAGACCAAGCTGTTCCAGTGCCTGTCGCAGATCGGTGAAGGCCTTTCCGACCGCGACGAGACCAACGCGCGCCTCTGGGGCGTCGAGCACCACCGGGTTCAGCCGGTTGAACTGGATGTAGAGAGCGGCGAGGTCGGTGCGAGGGCCGAACAGGTCCCGTTCGGCTTCCTTCATCGGCGCACCGGGCGTCCCTACCCGCAGCTTGGGACGAAACGGCAGACCGTCGTACTCGACCTTCGGGATTAGCGGAACGACTCGACCGGGACCGACGGCCGCAACTCCCGAGCCATCGGCGAGGTCAGTCACCATCCTCATCGCAACCCACAGGCCCGCCGCGCGCGAGAGCGCGTAGCCATGCAACCCGAGATCGAGGACGTCTTGCGTGCTCCCCGGGAACAACACCGGCATCGCCCAGTCGGCGAAGGCGCCGATCGTGCTGGTGGGGAAGTTGGTCGAGCGCGCATCCGGGTCATCGCCGGCGACGGCGATGACGCCGCCGTGCTCGCCGGCACCCCCGATGTTGCCGTGACGAAACGCGTCGCCCGAGCGATCGACCCCGGGGGACTTCCCGTACCACATCGAGAAGACGCCATCGACCATCGCGCCGGGCATGGTCGTGACGGTCTGTGCGCCCCAGATCGCTGTGGCTGCGAGATCCTCGTTCAGGCCGGGTTGGTGGATGACGTCGCACGAGGAGAGGAGATCGCGGCGACGTTCCATCTCGAGGTCAACGCCGCCGAGTGGCGAGCCGGGATATCCGGTGACGTAGCCGGCGGTGTTGAGTCCGGCGCGACGATCTGCCCGCCGCTGGTCGAGCAGAACTCGGACGAGTGCCTGCACTCCGGTGAGATAGACCTCACCCTCGAGCGTGGTGAACCGGTCCTCGATCGACAGAGGAGTTGCGACCACAGTGTCAGCGGCTACGTCGTGGATGATCAACCGCGCTCCCGGATCTGTCGGCATGCGAGAGGGACTGCGTCCGGCCGAGTATTCGCGCGTTGCCGCAACAAGAGGAAATCCGGGTGTGCGAGATCTTGGAGATTCCTCCAACGTCCCTAGCCGACGTTCGCCCGGCGCCAGCGGTTGAGCGCCGTGCGAGCCGCCTGAAGCGCGGCTGTCACGTCTTGCCGTGCCGGGTTCAGAGCGTCGGCGGAGCTCGGCGGCACGTTGTCGAGCTCTTCGAGCGCACAGCGCTCGACATGCTCGTAGGCCCGCTCGATCTGAGCGGCTAACGGCAACAGACCCTCGTCCCCCGGAGACCGGCGCTCCAGCTGCTCGTACCTCTCGGCGAGCTCATTCGCGCTGTGCATCGCGTCGGACCTGAGCCGCTGCCGCAACACGAGGGAGAGCGTGCCGTCGTCGAGACCAGAGACGGACGACTCGCGCCGCTGGTTCGGATCATGCGCGGCAGCGCTTGACGAGCCAAGATGCACGACGCCTCCTCGGTCTCGATCGTCCGGGTCCGACGTACCACCCTCAAGTCGACTTCAGGGGAGGCCTTGTACGAACAACCAACTGCGGGTGGCCCAGCGCCTTCCTGGCGGTTCGATCTTCCGTACGGTGCGCCCAGGCAAGGATGCCGGCGGCGTACGCCAGGAGGTGAGACCACTGTCTGGATCGCGACGAGTCGCGCTGATCACTGGCGGGACACGCGGATTCGGCGAGGCCATCGCGACTGCCCTGGCCTCCGACATGGACGTCGCGATCACCGGACGGCACGCCGGACGCGGCCGGGACGTTTGCGAGCGGCTCCAGCAGCACTCCGCAAATGCCCTGTTCATCGAGGCTGACCTGGCCGATCCGAGCTCGATGGACGCTGCCGTCGCGTCGTGTCTCGCCGAACTCGGGCGCTTGGACGTCGCCGTCAACAATGCGGGCATCGCAGCGGCCGGTCACCTCCTCACCCAATCCGAGCAGGACTGGGACGATGCCGTCTCGATCAACCTCACCGGGATCTGGCGCAGCCTTCGGGCCGAACTGCGTGTCATGACCGCCCAGGGCCACGGTTCAGTCGTCAACATCTCCTCCATCTGGGGGCTACGCGGACGAGCCGGGATGAGCGCGTACTCCGCGACGAAGCATGCGGTGATCGGACTGACCAAGTCCGCCGCGCTCGACGTCGCCGCCGACGGCGTGCGGGTGAACGCCGTGTGCCCGGGTGCGGCCGACACGGACATGGCGAGACACATGGGTCGGACCGACTCGGATCTCGCCGCGCTTGCCGAGCACTACCCGATGGGCCGCTTGACGACAGGCGATGACGTCGGCCGCGCAGTGCGCTGGCTGGCCGGCGACGACGCGGCATTCGTGACGGGCGAGTGCATCAGAGTCGATGGAGGCTTCAGCGCCTGACCAAGCACTGTCGGCCGGGAACACCTCGGATTTGCGCGCTCGGAGGGACTCGAACCCCCAACCTTCTGATCCGTAGTCAGATGCTCTATCCGTTGAGCTACGAGCGCTGAAGCATCGGACAGTGTAGTAGGCGCTCGACGATCACGGCCAAGCCGACGGAATCGGGCGTGCCTGCCTTTGCAGGCCAACCTTTCACCCCCTACCGTCGTCTACCGCACGTCCACTTCCCCAACGAGCAACCAGGGTCCGCACAAACCAATGGCACAGTTCCCGGGTCCGCCGCGCCCGAGCGGCTCCGTCGCGCGCCGAAGCGTCGTCGGCGGCCTCGCCCTCATCGCCGCCGCGAGCGTCGCCGACGTGGTGCGGATGTTGATCCGCGGCGGCGGTAGCCAGGCAGCGGCCGATCCAGCCGGACTGCGGCCCGGGGTCGTGAGCCTGCTCACCGGAAACCTGCGGCCCGAGCAGACCACCCCCCGACCGACCGAGCCGGGCTCACCCAAACCGCACCCTCGTCACACCCACGCGCAGGTCCACCCGCATCGTCACGGCCACAAGCACCGCGAGCATCACAGCCACGGCCACCATGACGAATCCGGCCACTCCCGCAAGACGCACCACCACGAGACGAAGCACGAGCGGGCACGGGCTCGGCGAGCGCGCGAGCACGTCACCCTCCCCCCGGCGCAGCTTCACGTCCGCACGTCACCGGCGTACCGGGTCGACCAGCTGATCCCGAACCCACCGGAGCAGGCGCTCGCACTGACGATCGATGACGGCCCTGATCCCGAGTACACGCCGGACGTGCTGCGGTTGCTCGACAAGTACCAGATGCAGGCGTCGTTCTGCGTCATCGGGGTGCACGCCGACGCCTACCCGAAGCTGGTGCGCGACATCTCCCGGGCCGGCCACATCGTCGTCAACCACAGCTACACGCACGCGATCCCCTTCAGCAAGCTGCCCGAGCGACGCATCGTCCACGAGATCACCAAGACCCAGCGCGCGATCGAGCGCGCGACGGGTGTGACGCCACAGCTGTTCCGCTCGCCGGGCGGCGACTGGTCGCGCTTCATCTTCCGTGCCCTCGCGTCGTACGGCCTCGAGCCGCTCGACTGGGACGTCGACCCGCGGGACTGGGCCCGCCCCGGCACGAAGAAGATCGCCAGGCGGATGCTGCGCGCGCGGCCGGGCGAGATCGTGTTGTGCCACGACGGCGGCGGTGACCGCATCGAGACCGTCCGGGCGCTGCGGAAGGTCCTGCCGACGTGGCAACGCAAGGGGCTGCTCACGATCCCGCTGCAGATCGAACCGCACTACCTGCGGAAGAAGTAGCCGCCGCCCCATAGCCTTTCGCTCAAAGCTTTGCCGGCGTTGCCGGCTCCGAGGCAGGGCGGTGCGGTGGACGTGGACCGATCGGCGTTCGCGCCCCTGCACGACGACGTACGGCGATTGGGCGCGCTGCTCGGCCAGGTGGTCGCCGAGTCGGATGGCACGGACCTGTACGACGACGTCGAACGATTACGGCGGGCGTGCCGCGACGCCCGCCTGGGCGAGCCCAACGAGGATCCGGCCGCGCTCGTCGCCGCACTGCCCCTCGACCAGGCGGAACGGGTCGCACGTGCCTTCACCGTGCTCTTTCATCTCGTGAACCTCGCCGAGGAACGCCATCGAGTGCGAGTCCTGCGCAGCCGCGACCGGGATGGCGACACTCCCGCGACGGACTCCGTCGCCGGCGCCGTGGCCGCCCTCGGTGTGAAGGGTGCCGCGACCGCGCTCCAGATGGTGGAGCTGCACCCCGTGCTGACCGCCCACCCGACCGAAGCGCGACGGCGGGCCGTCGTCACCGCCGTACACCGCATCGCCGACGAGCTCGAGCGCAGCGACGATCCGCGGATCGGTGACACGGAGCGCCGCGACGCCGACCGCCGGCTCCGCGAAGAGATCCAGACGCTGTGGCGCACGGCGCTGCTTCGCGGGCAGAAGCTCGATCCGCTCGATGAGGTGCGCGCCACGATGGCGGTCTTCGACGAGACGTTCTTCCGGCTGGTGCCCCGGCTCTACCGCGCCACCGAGGCGGCGCTCGGCAACGACGGCAGATCGCCAGCCATCACCCCCGCCTACATGCGGCTCGGTTCGTGGGTGGGCGCCGACCGGGACGGCAACCCGCACGTCACTGCGGACGTCACCCGGGAGACGGTCGAGATCCAGGCCGACCACGTCTTGCGGGCGCTCGAGGCGGCCGCGACCCGGATCGGCCGCAGCTTGTCCCAGGACGTCGAGCTCGCACCGCCGAGCCGCATGCTTGCCGCTGCCCTCGAGGCCGACGCGAGCGCACACCCAAAGACCATGGCCGGGTTGGTGCGCTCGGCCGCGAATCAGCCGCATCGCCAGAAGCTGCTGCTCGCCGCGCAGCGGGTCCGCGCGACCCGCACCCGCGACGCCGACCTGGCCTACCGGTCGCCCGATGAGCTGCTGGCGGACATCCGGCTGGTGCAGTCATCGCTGGCCGCCGCAGGGGCGGCGCGCAGCGCGTACGGCGAGCTCCAGCATCTGGCCTGGCAGGTCGAGACCTTCGGCTTCCACCTCGCGGAGCTCGAGGTCCGTCAGCACAGCGGCGTGCACGCGAAGGCGCTCGCGGATCTCGAGGCGAACCACGGAACGCCGACCGAGGACGCGACCCGAGAGGTGCTCGCGACGATCCGGGTGATCGCCGCACTTCAGGATCGCTGGGGTCCACGCGCCTGCCATCGCTATGTCGTCTCGATGTGCTCGAGCGCCGCCGACATCGCTGCGGTGGTGGAGCTCGCCCAGTACGCGCTGGGCGAGCGTGTGGACGAGATCGAGCTGTCCGTCGTACCGCTCTTCGAGACCGGCGCGGACCTTCGCAGCTGCACCGATGTCCTCGATGAGTGGCTCGCCAATCTGTCCGAGCCGCCGAAGCAGCTCGAGGTCATGCTCGGCTACTCCGACTCGGCGAAGGACATCGGACCGCTGTCGGCGACCTTGCTGCTGTACGACGCGCAGGCGGCACTCGCTCGCTGGGCGCAGCAGCACGACATCGCGCTCACCCTGTTCCACGGTCGCGGTGGCTCGCTCGGGCGCGGTGGTGGTCCGGTGAACCGGGCGATCCTCGCTCAGCCGCCGGGCAGCGTTGCGGGCCGGTTCAAGGTCACCGAGCAAGGGGAGGTGATCCATGCGCGGTACGGCAACCCGCAGATCGCCGAACGTCATCTCGAGCAGGTCGCCTCTGCGGTGCTGCTGTCCGGCACCGCCGTGATCGCGGAACGCAACACGGACGCGGCGCATCGCTACGCCGACCTCGCCGAGAGGATGGAGGAAGCCGGTCGGCTCGCGTACCGCGAGCTGGTTGAAACCGAAGGCTTCGCCGACTACTTCGCGCGCGTCAGCCCGCTCGAGGAGCTCTCCGACCTGGCGCTCGGGTCACGTCCTTCCCGCCGGCCGGGCGGCAGCGGCCTCACGCTCGCCGACCTTCGGGCGATCCCGTGGGTCTTCGCCTGGTCGCAGACACGATGCAACCTCACCGGCTGGTTCGGTCTCGGCTCCGGGCTTGCCGCCGCGCCGATGGACGAGCTCCGCGCGGCGTACCGCGAGTGGCCGCTGTTCACCGCACTGCTCGACAACGCGGAGATGTCGCTCGCCAAGACCGACCGCCCGGTCGCGGAACGCTATCTCGCGCTAGGTGACCGTCCCGACCTCACGGCGCGCATCCTCGCCGAGCTGGATCTCACGACGTCGCTGGTCCTGTCGGTGCTCGAGGTGCCGAACCTGCTCGCGAGCCGCCGGATCCTGTCGGCGGCGGTCGAGCTGCGCAATCCGTACGTCGACGCGCTGTCGAACCTGCAGCTACGGGCGCTGACCGCCCTTCGTCGCGGCGAGTACGCCGATGATGCCGCCGAGCAACGGCTCCGCGACCTCCTGCTGCTCACCGTCAACGGCGTAGCGGCCGGCCTCCAGAACACCGGCTAACCCCTCGTGATCTTGACGTTGTGCGCCCATCAGCGCCTCTGATGGGC
>DASZTL010000071.1:0-13681 GCA_035548055.1 Mycobacteriales bacterium
CTCGCCCGCCAGGTCGGCGTCCCCTACATCGTCGTGGCGCTCAACAAGGCCGACATGGTCGACGACGAGGAGATCCTGGAGCTCGTCGAGCTCGAGGTCCGCGAGCTGCTGTCGAGCCAGGAGTACCCGGGCGACGACGTACCGGTCGTGCGCATCTCGGCGCTGAAGGCGCTCGAGGGCGACGCCGAGTGGGCCGAGAAGATCGTCGAGCTGATGGACGCCGTCGACACCGCGGTTCCGGAGCCGGTCCGTGAGATCGACAAGCCGTTCCTCATGCCGATCGAGGACGTGTTCACGATCACCGGTCGTGGCACCGTCGTCACCGGCCGGATCGAGCGCGGTGTCGTCAAGGTCAACGAGACGGTCGACATCGTCGGCATCCACGAGGAGAAGCAGACGACGACGGTCACCGGCGTCGAGATGTTCCGCAAGCTGCTCGACGAGGGCCAGGCCGGTGAGAACGTCGGTCTGCTCCTGCGCGGCATCAAGCGCGAAGAGGTCGAGCGTGGCCAGGTCGTCATCAAGCCGGGGACGACCACTCCGCACACCGAGTTCGAGGCCCAGGTCTACATCCTGAGCAAGGACGAGGGCGGCCGGCACACGCCGTTCTTCAACAACTACCGCCCGCAGTTCTACTTCCGTACGACGGACGTGACCGGCGTCGTGACCCTCCCCGAGGGCACCGAGATGGTCATGCCGGGCGACAACACCGAGATGAAGGTCGAGCTGATCCAGCCGATCGCCATGGAGGACGGCCTTCGCTTCGCGATCCGCGAGGGCGGCCGGACAGTCGGCGCAGGCCGAGTCACCAAGATCAACAAGTAGTTCGCGTACGAGCGGCCGGGCCATCACCCGGCCGCTCGTACGAAACAGCAAGTCGCAGCAGCAGCGGTAACGACCTAGGGGTAGTGAAGAGGAAGCCATGGCGGGACAGAAGATCCGCATTCGGCTCAAGGCCTACGACCACGAGATCATCGACTCCTCCGCACGCAAGATCGTGGAGACGGTGACCAGGACTGGTGCGCAGGTCGCGGGTCCGGTGCCGCTGCCGACCGAGAAGAACGTGTACTGCGTCATTCGCTCGCCGCACAAGTACAAGGACTCGCGCGAGCACTTCGAGATGCGCACGCACAAACGACTGATCGACATCCTGGATCCGACGCCCAAGACCGTCGACTCACTCATGAGGTTGGACCTGCCGGCCGGCGTCGACATCGAAATCAAGCTCTGAGGAACGACCGACAATGGGTGTGAGAGAGCAGAAGGGAATCCTGGGCGAAAAGCTCGGGATGACCCAGGTCTGGGATGCCGGGAACCGGCTCGTCCCGGTCACGGTGGTGAAAGCCGGGCCGTGCGTCGTGACGCAGGTCCGTACGCCGGAACGTGACGGATACGACGCCGTGCAGCTCGGCTTCGGCGCGGTCGACCCGCGCAAGGTCAACAAGCCGGAGACCGGTCACTTCGAGAAGGCCGGTGTGCCGCCGCGTCGCTACCTGGTCGAGCTTCGTACGACGGACGCCGCGACCTACCAGGTCGGCCAGGAGGTCACGGCCGAGGTGTTCGAGGCAGGCGCGCTCGTCGACGTCGTCGCGACCAGCAAGGGCAAGGGCTTCGCCGGTGTCATGAAGCGGCACGGTTTCGGTGGCCTGGGCGCCGGTCACGGCGTACAGCGCAAGCACCGCTCACCGGGCTCGATCGGCGCCTGCGCTACTCCGTCTCGCGTCTTCAAGGGGCTTCGCATGGCCGGCCGTCACGGCGGCACGCGCACGACGACCCTGAACCTGAAGGTTCACTCGGTCGACGCCGAGAAGGGCCTGCTGCTCATCAAGGGCGCGATCCCGGGCCCGAGCGGCGCACTGGTTCTGGTCCGCACCGCGGCGAAGGCTCCGATCTCGGCTGGAGGTGTGGCCTGATGCCTTCCGTCGACGTCAAGTCCGCGACCGGTGAGGTCACCGGTAGCGTCGAGCTGCCCGACGCCGTGTTCGACGCGCAGGTGAACATCCCGCTCGTCCACCAGGTCGTCGTCGCCCAGCTCGGCGCGGCTCGGCAGGGCACGCACGACACGAAGACTCGTGGCGAGGTCCGCGGTGGTGGCCGCAAGCCGTACCGCCAGAAGGGGACCGGTCGCGCCCGGCAGGGCTCGACCCGCGCGCCCCAGTTCGCCGGCGGTGGCACCGTGCATGGCCCGACGCCGCGGTCATACGCCCAGCGCACCCCGAAGAAGATGAAGGCGGCCGCGCTTCGCTCCGCACTGTCGGACCGCGCCCGCAACGGCAAGCTCCACGTCGTCTCATCTCTCGTCGAGGGCGACACACCCTCCACCAAGACCGCGGCTGCGGCCCTTGCGACGATCGCGTCGAGCCGTCACGTGCTCGTCGTCGTTGCGCGCGAGGACGCGCTCACCTGGAAGAGCCTGCGCAACCTTCCCAGCGTGCACCTGCTCGCACCGGACCAGCTCAACACCTATGACGTGCTGGTCTCCGACGACCTGGTGTTCACCGAAGGCGCCCTGCGCGTCTTCATCGATGGCCTCGACAAGACCAAGGCGACCGCGTCGGCTGACAAGGCCGACAAGGCTGACAAGGCTGAGGAGGCCAGCGAATGAGCCGCATCGCCGACCCTCGCGACATCCTGCTCGGCCCGGTCATCTCCGAGAAGAGCTATGGCCTGATCGACGAGGGCAAGTACACCTTCCTCGTTCGTGAGGACGCCAACAAGACGCAGATCCGCATTGCGGTCGAGCAGGTGTTCAACGTCCGGGTCGCCTCGGTCAACACCTTGAACCGGCCCGGCAAGCGCAAGCGGATCCGCACCGGCTTCGCCACCCGCAACTCGACGAAGCGCGCCGTGGTTGCGCTGAAGCCGGGCGACCGCATCGATCTGTTCGGAGGTTCCATCTGATGGGCGTCCGCAAGTACAAGCCCACTACGCCGGGCAGGCGTGGGTCCAGCGTCGCCGACTTCGTCGAGATCACTCGTACCGAGCCGGAGAAGTCGCTCGTCCGCCCGCTGCACAGCAAGGGTGGCCGCAACGTGCACGGCCGGGTCACGGTGCGTCACCAGGGTGGCGGCCACAAGCGCGCGTACCGCGTCATCGACTTCCGTCGCAACGACAAGGACGGCGTGCCGGCGAAGGTCGCACACATCGAGTACGACCCGAACCGCACCGCTCGGATCGCGCTGCTGCACTACGCCGACGGTGAGAAGCGCTACATCATCGCGCCGTCGAAGCTGTCGCAGGGTGACCGCGTCGAGTCGGGTCCCTCCGCCGACATCAAGCCGGGCAACAACCTGCCGTTGCGCAACATCCCGGTCGGCACGGTCGTTCACGCGATCGAGCTGCGGCCCGGTGGCGGTGCCAAGATCGCCCGGTCCGCCGGTGCGAGCGTCCAGCTCGTCGCCAAGGACGGCGGCATGGCGCAGCTCCGCATGCCCTCGGGTGAGATCCGTAACGTCGACGCGCGCTGCCGCGCGACCGTCGGCGAGGTCGGCAACGCCGAGCAGTCGAACATCAACTGGGGCAAGGCTGGCCGGATGCGCTGGAAGGGCAGGCGCCCGACCGTCCGCGGTGTCGCCATGAACCCGATCGACCACCCGCACGGCGGTGGTGAGGGCAAGACCTCCGGTGGTCGCCACCCGGTCAGCCCGTGGGGAAAGCCTGAGGGCCGCACCCGCCAGGCGCACAAGGAGAGCGACCGCCTGATCGTCCGTCGCCGCAACAAGAGCAAGCGGCGCTAGGAGTAGACGCAGATGCCACGCAGTTTGAAGAAAGGTCCCTTCGTGGACGACCACCTCGCCAAGAAGGTGGACGCCCAGAACGACAAGGGCACCAAGAACGTGATCAAGACCTGGTCGCGCCGCTCGATGATCGTGCCGTCGATGCTCGGGCACACGATTGCGGTGCACGACGGCCGCAAGCACGTGCCCGTGTTCGTCACCGAGGCGATGGTTGGGCACAAGCTCGGCGAGTTCGCCCCCACCCGCACGTTCCGCGGTCACGTGAAGGATGAGCGGAGGTCGCGCCGTGGCTGACGCCGCAACGACGTCCATGAACGACGAGGTCATCGGGAAAGCGACCGCCCGCCACGTGGGCATGTCGCCGACCAAGACTCGTCGCGTCATCGACTTGATCCGCGGCCTGCCGGCCAGCGACGCGCAGGCGATCGTCCGTTTCGACCCGCACGCCGCGAGCGAGCCGGTCGGCAAGGTTCTCGACTCTGCGGTCGCCAACGCCGAGCACCTGGCGCACGTCCGCAGCCAGCGCCTCGACCCGGCCGACCTCGTGGTCATCGAGGCGTACGTCGACGAGGGGCCGACGCTGAAGCGGTTCCGTCCGCGCGCCCAGGGCCGGGCCTACCGGATCCGCAAGCGGACCTCACACATCACGATCGTCGTCGCACCACACGACTCGGAGGCAGCGCTTCCGCGCGGTCCCCACAGGAAGGCACGCTGATGGGTCAGAAGGTCAACCCCAACGGCTTCCGGCTGGGCATCACCACCCGGCACAAGAGCCGCTGGTACGCCGACAAGCTCTACCGCGACTATGTGGCGGAGGACGTCGCGATCCGCCGGCTGCTCACCAAGGGCATGGAGCGTGCGGGCATCAGCCGCGTCGAGATCGAGCGCACCCGTGACCGCGTGAACGTGGACATCCACACCGCTCGGCCGGGCATCGTCATCGGCCGCCGTGGGGCCGAGGCCGATCGGATTCGAGGCGATCTCGAGAAGCTCACGAACAAGCATGTGAATCTCAACATCCTCGAGGTGAAGAACCCCGAGGTCGATGCACAGCTCGTCGCGCAGGGCGTGGCCGAGCAGCTGTCGAGCCGGGTGAGCTTCCGCCGCGCGATGCGCAAGGCGATGCAGTCGGCGATGAAGAGTGGCGCGAAGGGCATCCGGGTCCAGTGCGGTGGCCGTCTCGGCGGCGCCGAGATGAGCCGCTCGGAGTTCTACCGCGAGGGTCGGGTTCCGTTGCACACGCTGCGCGCGAACATCGACTTCGGCTTCTACGAGGCGCGGACCACCTTCGGCCGGATCGGTGTGAAGGTCTGGATCTACACCGGCGACGAGGTCATGACCCGTGAGGAGCAGGCAGCGGCCGCTGCGCTGCGCGCCCGCGACCAGCGCAACACGCGCCGGCCGCGTCGTGACCGGCCGTCGACCGCGGCGAGTGCCGCCGTCAACGGTGGTCCCGGTGCATCGGCGGCCGCCGAGGTCCCCGCAGCGGACGCAACCACGGTCGCCCCGACCGAGGAGCCGACCGGCGGCGTTGCCGTCGAGGCTCCCGTGACCGAGGCTCCGTCGGCCGAGGCCAGCGCTGTCGAGTCCGCGCCGCCCGCGAACACGGAAGAGGCGTAGGTCATGTTGATTCCGCGGCGGGTCAAGCACCGCAAGCAGCATCACCCGAAGCGCTCCGGCGCCGCCAAGGGCGGAACCCGCGTGACGTTCGGCGAGTACGGCATCCAGGCGCTGGAACCGGCGTACGTGACGAACCGGCAGATCGAGTCGGCGCGTATCGCGATCACCCGGCACATCCGTCGTGGTGGCAAGGTGTGGATCAACATTTACCCTGACCGTCCGCTGACGAAGAAGCCGGCCGAGACCCGGATGGGCTCCGGCAAGGGCTCGCCCGAGT
Organism: Mycobacteriales bacterium; assembly: GCA_035548055.1. Taxonomy (GTDB): domain Bacteria; phylum Actinomycetota; class Actinomycetes; order JAFAQI01; family JAFAQI01; genus DASZTV01. The sequence goes on from DASZTL010000071.1 coordinate 5,635, forward strand.
GGTGGGTCGCGAACGTCAAGCCCGGTCGCGTGATGTTCGAGCTCTCGTACCCGAACGAGGCGACGGCTCGTGCCGCGCTGACTCGTGCGATCCACAAGCTTCCGATGAAGTGCCGGATCGTGACCCGCGAAGTGGGTGACGCGTAATGCTCACCCCACGAAATCGCTCCGCTGACGCTCCACGATTCCGAGGGGGCCCCGAATGAGCGCAGGAACTCCAGCGGTTGAGCTGAGAGGCCTCGAGGACGACGAGCTCGTCTCGAAGCTCCGCGAATCGAAGGAAGAGCTGTTCAACCTGCGCTTCCAGTCGGCGACCGGTCAGCTCGACAACAACAAGCGGCTGCAAACCGTGCGGCGCGACATCGCGCGCATCTACACCGTGATGCGCGAGCGCGAGCTCGGCCTGACGACTGCGCCGGCAGCAAGCGGCGTGGTCGGTGAGTGAGGAAGCGATGAGCGAAGCAACGAACACCCCCGAGCGCGGGTTCCGCAAGACCCGTGAGGGCTACGTGGTCAGCGACAAGATGGCGAAGACCGTCACCGTCGAGGTCGAGGACCGCATCCAGCACGCGCTGTACGGCAAGACGATCCGCCGCACTCGCAAGGTGAAGGCACACGACGAGGCCAGCACCGCCGGCGTCGGTGACCGCGTTCTCCTGATGGAGACGCGGCCGCTGTCGGCGACCAAGCGCTGGCGCGTCGTGGAGATCCTGGAGAAGGCCAAATGATTCAGCAGGAATCTCGCCTCCGGGTCGCGGACAACACCGGCGCCAAGGAGCTGTTGTGCATCCGCGTGCTCGGCGGCTCCGGCCGTCGATACGCGGGCATCGGCGACATCATCGTGGGCACGGTCAAGGACGCGCTGCCCGGTGCCGGCGTGAAGAAGGGCGACGTGGTCAAGGCCGTCGTCGTCCGCACGACGAAGTCGCGTCGCCGTCCTGACGGTTCCTACATCCGCTTCGACGAGAACGCGGCCGTGCTGATCCGAGACGGCGGCGACCCGCGCGGGACCCGCATCTTCGGACCGGTCGGCCGTGAGCTCCGCGACAAGCGCTTCATGCGGATCATCTCGCTCGCCCCGGAGGTGCTCTAACCATGGCCGGCCTGTTCGTGAAGAAGGGCGACACCGTTCGCGTGCTCAGCGGCAAGGACCGCGGTGCGCAGGGCAAGGTGCTGCTCACGTCGCCGAAGTCCTCGAAGGTGATTGTCGAGGGCGTCAACCGGATGACGAAGCACGCGAAGATCGAGACCACCACCCGCGGTGCGCAGGAGGGCGGCATCGTCCACCAGGAGGCGCCGATCCACGTCAGCAACGTCCAGGTCGTGTGCCCGCAGTGCGGCAAGCCGGCACGCATCGGCTACCGCAAGGACGAAGAGGGTCACAGCGTCCGGGTCTGCCGCAAGTGCGACCAGGACATCTGAGGGGTTTGAGATGACAGCAACGACCGCCGAGCGGCCAACAGCGCCGCGGCTCAAGCAGCGCTACCGCGACGAGATCGTCGGGTCGCTGCGTGAGCAGTTCGGCTACGCCAACGTCATGCAGGTGCCTACCTTGGTCAAGGTCAAGGTGAACATGGGTGTCGGCGACGCGGCCAAGGACGGCAAGCTGATCGAGGGCGCGGTCCGCGACCTCACGCTGATCACCGGTCAGAAGCCGGCTGTCGCCCGGGCGCGCAAGTCGATCGCGCAGTTCAAGCTGCGCGAAGGCATGCCGATCGGTGCCCATGTCACGCTGCGTGGCGACCGGATGTGGGAGTTCGTCGATCGGCTGCTGTCGATCGCGCTTCCCCGGATCCGGGACTTCCGCGGGCTGGACGGACGCAAGCTCGACGGCAACGGCAACTACACGTTCGGTCTCAACGAGCAGGCGATGTTCCACGAGATCGACCCGGACTCGATCGACCGGGTTCGTGGCATGGACATCACGCTCGTGACAAGCGCCCCAACCGACGACGAGGGGCGCGCGTTGCTGCGGGCGCTCGGATTCCCGTTCAAGGAGATGCAGTAGATGGCAACCAAGGCACTTCGGGCGAAGGCCGCGCGCAAGCCGAAGTTCGCCGTGCGCGGATACACCCGGTGCTCGCGCTGCGGCAGGTCGCGCGCGGTGTACCGCGTGTTCGGGCTGTGCCGTATCTGTGTCCGTCAGATGGCCCACGCCGGCGAGCTCCCCGGCATCACGAAGTCGTCCTGGTAACTCACCCAATGCTTCTCACTCGAACCAGCTCGGGCGCTGTTCCCTCGCGGGAGCGTTTCGAGCGAAGCGAGAAAGGCTCACGCGAAACATGACAATGACCGACCCGATCGCAGACATGCTCACTCGTCTGCGCAACGCGAACTCGGCATACCACGACACGGTGTCGATGCCGCACTCCTCGATCAAGGCGCACATCGCCGAGATCCTGCAGCAGGAGGGCTACATCGCCGGCTGGGCGGTGCAGGAGCCGGACCCGGCCGCGAAGACCGGCCCTGGCAAGACCCTGGTCGTCACGCTCAAGTACGGCCCGAACCGGGAGCGTTCCATCGCGGGTATCAAGCGGGTGAGCAAGCCGGGTCTGCGTGTGTACGCCAAGGCCACCAACCTGCCTCGGGTGCTCGGCGGTCTCGGCGTGGCGATCATCTCGACCTCCGGTGGTCTTCGGACCGACCGGCAGTGCTCCAAGTCTCAGGTAGGCGGGGAAGTCCTCGCCTACGTGTGGTGACGGGAGGTATGCGATGAGCCGCATCGGTCGTTTGCCGATCCCCGTTCCGTCCGGCGTCGAGGTCACCATCAACGGCCGCACGATCACCGTGAAGGGCCCGAAGGGTGAGCTGACGCACACCGTCGTCGAGCCGATCAGCGTTGAGCAGTCGGAAGGCACGCTCCTCGTGCAGCGTCCCGATGACGAGCGCGACAGCAAGGCTCGCCACGGCCTGACCCGCACGCTGGTCAACAACATGGTCGTCGGTGTCACGGAGGGCTACTCCAAGACGCTCGAGATCGTCGGCACCGGTTACCGAGTCCAGGCCAAGGGCAAGGATCTCGAGTTCGCGCTCGGGTTCAGTCACCCCGTACCCGTCCCCGCGCCGGACGGCATCACCTTCGCGGTGGAGTCGCCAACCCGCTTCTCGGTCTCGGGTATCGACAAGCAGCAGGTCGGCGAGGTCGCCGCCAACATCCGAAAGATCCGCAAGCCGGAGCCCTACAAGGGCAAGGGTGTGCGCTACGCGGGCGAGGTCGTCCGTCGCAAGGCCGGAAAGGCTGGTAAGTAGATGCCCGGCACACGAGTTTCGGAGCAGCGCCGTACGTCGCGTGCGCGTCGCCATCTTCGGGTGCGCAAGAAGGTCAGCGGCACGTCGGTGCGTCCCCGCATGGTCATCAACCGATCGGCTCGTCACATCTACGTGCAGATCGTCGACGACACCGTCGGCCGTACGCTGGTGTCGGCGTCGACGCTCGACGACGGCATCCGGAGCGCCTCGGGCGACAAGAAGGCCCGCGCTGCTCAGGTTGGCAAGCTCGTGGCCGAGCGTGCCGGCAGTGCCGGGATCGGCAAGGTCGTCTTCGACCGCGGTGGCAACCGCTACCACGGCCGCATCGCTGCGCTGGCTGATGCAGCCCGCGAAGCTGGATTGGAGTTCTGATGCCCGGACCACAACGTGGCGGGGGTGGCGGCGAGCGCCGCGAACGGCGCGACGGTGGCCGCGGCGACCGCGGCGGTGCTCCGCAGAGCCAGTACCTCGAGCGGGTCGTCGCGATCAACCGGGTCGCGAAGGTCGTCAAGGGCGGTCGGCGGTTCAGCTTCACCGCGCTCGTCGTCGTCGGTGATGGCGACGGCCAGGTCGGCGTCGGCTACGGAAAGGCCAAGGAGGTGCCCGCGGCGATCGCCAAGGGTGTCGAAGAGGCCAAGAAGCACTTCTTCGCGGTGCCGCGGATCCAGGGTTCGATCCCGCACCCGGTGCAGGGTGAGGACGCGGCCGGCGTCGTACTGCTCAAGCCGGCATCGCCTGGTACCGGCGTGATCGCCGGTGGTCCGGTGCGCGCCGTCCTGGAGTGCGCCGGCATCCATGACGTGCTGTCGAAGTCGCTCGGATCCTCGAACCCGATCAACATCGTTCACGCGACGGTGGCGGCGTTGAAGGACCTCCACCGTCCCGAGGAGATCGCGGCTCGTCGTGGCCTGCCGATCGAGGACGTCGCGCCCGCCGCCATGCTGCGCGCCCGCGCTGCGGGAGCGGGGGCCTGATGGGACGCCTGAAGATCACTCAGAAGCGGTCGCCGATCGGCGGCACGCACAGCCAGCGCGAGACCCTGCGGACGCTGGGGCTCAAGCGCATGCGTGACGTGGTCGTGCACGAGGACCGTCCCGAGATCCGGGGTATGGCCCGCACGGTTGCGCATCTCGTAGACGTCGAGGAGGTCGACTAGCGATGACGCTGAAGGTGCATCACCTGCGCCCGGCGCCGGGCGCGCACACCCCGAAGACGCGGGTCGGTCGCGGCGAAGGCTCGAAGGGCAAGACCGCGGGTCGCGGCACGAAGGGCACAAAGGCTCGCTACCAGGTCCCGGCTGCCTTCGAGGGCGGCCAGATGCCGCTGCACATGCGGCTGCCGAAGCTGAAGGGCTTCACGAACCCGTTCCGCACCGAGTACCAGGTCGTCAACCTGACCAGGTTGGCCGAGCTGTTCCCGGCCGGCGGCGAGGTCGACCCCGAGGTGCTCGTGGCCCGTGGCGCGGTTCGCAAAGGTGAGCTCGTCAAGGTGCTCGGCAACGGTGAGATCGGTGTGGCGCTGACGGTTCGTGCACATGCGTTTTCGCAGGTCGCACGCGAGAAGATCGTCGCCGCCGGGGGCACCGCGACCGACCTGTAGTCAGCCGCGGCGACATCGCCGGATAGTCTCGCCAGACCCGCCAGACCGCCCCAGGAGGAGCCGTGCTTTCCGCTTTTGGCAGGGCCTTCCGCACGCCGGACCTGCGTAAGAAGCTGCTGTTCACGCTGGCGATCCTGGCGCTGTTCCGGTGGGGTTCCACGCTGCCGGCGCCGGGGGTCGACTACTCCAACGTCCACGAGTGCCTGGATCTGCAGAAGAACAGCTCGGTCCTGCAGCTGATCAACCTGTTCAGCGGCGGCGCGCTGCTTCAGCTCACCGTCTTCGCGCTCGGCATCATGCCGTACATCACGAGCAGCATCATCCTGCAGCTGCTGGTCGTCGTGATCCCGCGCCTGGAACGGCTGAAGGACCAGGGGCAAAGCGGCCAGGCGAAGATCACGCAGTACACGCGCTACCTGACCGTCGCGCTCGCCATCCTGCAGTCCACCGGCATCGTCGCCCTCGCCCGCAGCGGCCGGCTGTTGCAGTGCACCGACTCTGCCGGCCAGCAGATCCCGCTGCTGCACTCCGAATCGGTCTTCAGCATCATCACGCTGGTCGTCACGATGACGGCCGGCACTGCCGTGATCATGTGGTTCGGCGAGCTGATCACCGACCGCGGCATCGGCAACGGCATGTCGCTGCTGATCTTCACCTCGATCGCGGCCCGCTTCCCGAGCCAGGGCAGTGCGATCCTGCAGGAGAAGGGCACGACGACCTTCATCATCGTGCTGCTGATCGGTGTCCTCATCATCGTCGGCATCGTGTTCATGGAGCAGGGCCAACGACGGATCCCGGTCCAATATGCGAAACGCATGATCGGGCGGCGCATGTACGGCGGCACCTCGACGTACATCCCGCTGAAGGTGAACCAGGCGGGCGTCATCCCGGTCATCTTCTCGTCGTCGCTGCTCTACCTCCCGCAGCTGCTCGGGCAGGTCTGGTCGTCGAACACCACCTTCAACCAGTTCGTGAGCACGCATTTCAACCCGAACAACCCGAACTGGGTCTACGTCGGCAGTTACGCCCTGCTGACCATCTTCTTCACGTACTTCTACGTCGCGATCACGTTCAACCCCGTCGAGGTCAGCGACAACATGCGCAAGTACGGCGGCTTCATCCCGGGTATCCGGCCCGGACGTCCGACGGCGGAGTACCTCGAGTACGTGCTGTCGCGAATCACCCTGCCGGGCTCGCTGTACCTGACGGCGATCGCGGTGCTGCCGATCCTTGCCCTTCACTACCTGCCTGGTGGCGGCGCGGGCGGCTCGGACCAGGCCTTCCCCTTCGGCGGTACGTCGATCCTGATTCTGGTCGGCGTGGGCCTCGACACCTCGAAGCAGATCGAGAGCCAGCTCATGCTGCGCAATTACGAAGGCTTTCTGCGCTAGTGCGCCTCGTCCTGGTGGGCCCGCCGGGCGCCGGGAAGGGCACGCAAGCCCAGTTCATTGCCGCCCATCTCGCCGTTCCGAAGATCTCGACGGGCGACATCTTCCGGGCCAACGTGAGCCAGGGGACTCCGCTGGGCAAGCAGGCGAAGGAGTTCATGGACGCCGGCGACCTGGTCCCGGACGAGATCACGATCGGCATGGTCCGCGACCGGCTCGCCGAGCCCGACGCGACGCGTGGCTTCTTGCTCGACGGCTTCCCGCGGACGGTTCCGCAGGCGGGTCGGCTCGATGAGATTCTCGCCGAGATGGACACCAAGCTGGACGTCGTTCTCGAGCTCGTTGTGGACGCCGACGAGGTCGTACGACGGCTCTCGGGCCGGCGTACCTGTCGCAATTGCGGTCACATCTGGCACGTCGACTTCGATCCCCCAGCCGAGGCGGGGGTCTGCGACAACTGCGGTGGCGAGCTGTTCCAGCGTGACGACGACAAGCCGGACACCATCCGTCATCGTCTCGAGGTCTACGAAGAGCAGACGGCGCCGTTGATCGGGTATTACGCCACCCGAGGGATCCTGGTCGGCATCGATGCGACTGGGCCGGTTGACGACGTGACGGAGCGGGCGTCGGCGGCACTGCGCCCGTTCGGGCGTTGAACTTGACACTTCATGAATAGTCGGTGGAGGAGGCGAGCCCAGATGATCCAGATCAAGTCACGCGACGAGATCGCGAAGATGCGCGAGGCGGGAATCGTCGTCGGCAACACGCTCGCCAAGCTGCGCGACGCGGTACGGCCGGGGATGTCGACGGCTGACCTCGACGACATCGCGCGCGCTTCGATCCGCGACGCAGGTGCCACTCCATCGTTCCTCGGCTACCACGGCTTCCCGGCGACGATCTGCACGTCCGTCAACGAACAGATCGTCCACGGCATCCCGTCACCGAAGGCCGTCTTCCACGAGGGCGACATCCTGTCCCTCGACTGTGGCGCGATCGTCGACGGCTACCACGGTGATGCGGCCATCACGGTGGGCGTCGGCGAGATCGCGCCCGAGCTGCAGGAGCTGCTGCGGGTCACCGAAGAGTCGCTCTGGCACGGCATGGCGGCGGCGCGCCTCGGCGGCCGGCTGATCGACATCTCCCGAGCGATCGAGACCTACATCCGGTCACAGCCGCACCCGCTCGGCGGGAGCTGGGGGATCGTCGAGGAGTACGTCGGCCACGGCATCGGCACCGAGATGCACCAGGACCCGCAGGTCCACAACTACGTCGGGCCGCGGATGGGCAAAGGGCCGGAGCTCGTCGAGGGCCTCGCGCTGGCGGTCGAGCCGATGATCAACCTCGGCAGCCGGATGACGAAGGTGCTCGACGACGGCTGGACGGTCGTCACCGCCGACGGGACGCCGTCGGCCCACTTCGAGCACTCGTTCACGATCACCGAAGAGGGCCCCTGGGTGCTCACCGCGCTCGACGGCGGCCGCGAGCGGATCGCCGCGATCGCCGGCGTCGCAGCCCCGGCCTAGCTTCGCGGCGACCGTATGTGCGGTAGCTGCTGCTATAGGGGGGCGGATGGCACATCCGCTCCCATAGACCGCGCGGTTTGTACGCCGCGACACGCTCACGTAGACTCTTTCGTTGGCCTGCGACATCGCGGGCTGCTCAACCAACAATCTGGGATTAGCGGAGGACATGCCGAAGAAGGAAGGCGCCATCGAGATCGAGGGGCGCGTGGTCGAGCCGTTGCCGAACGCAATGTTCCGCGTCGAGCTCGCCAACGGGCACCGGGTCTTGGCCCACATCAGCGGCAAGATG
>DASZTL010000072.1:0-7507 GCA_035548055.1 Mycobacteriales bacterium
CTGTGGTTCGCCGGGCAGACCGGTGAGTCGATGCAGGTCCTGAGCTGCAAGGACGGGCAACCGAACGTCGAGCTCACCGTCAGCGTCAACGACAGCCCGACGGCACTGTCGGTCAGCCCGGAGGGCGAGGTCCTGCTGACCGACTCCAGTGGTCGAGTCTGGGTCGGGTCGGCCGGCGCGACGCCGAAGCAGCTGCCCGTCGGCGGCGGGGTCACCTCCGCCACCTGGTAGTCACGATCGCTCGGCTTGACTAGTCCGAAACCCCCCGGGTTCGCCATGGTCGTGGACCGCTGAAATGCCGAATCCTGTGATGGGCCCGAACTTTCTGCGCACAGCGGGGCGGGTCCGGACAAAATCCGACATCACAGGAGACCGAAGTGAGCACCCAGCACACCCGCACCGCACTCGCGGCCGGCACCTGCATCTCCTTCGGCCTTGCGGTCGCGGTAGCGGCCGGTGCCGTCCCTCGCCCGGCCGACCCCGCTCCTGCGCCCCGCCCCGTCACGGTGGCGGCGGCCGTCGCGGCGACGTCGGGCGGGCTTCCCAGCCTGGTGGCTGTCGTCACGAAGCGCCACGACGCGGCCCCGCTGCACCGGGCCGTCACCGCGACCCGCAACCGTGCGCACGTCGCCGCGAAGGCCGGAGCCCACGCCGTCGCCGCGCCGCATGCGCGGGTGCACCCGAGCGACCCGGTTCAGAGCATCACGGTGGAGCCGGTCGCGGCTGAGGGGAAGACGGCCGAGGCCGCGAACATCAAGCACCAGGCGCCGCACCACAAGAAGAAGGCGCATCACAAGAAGAAGCACCACCACAAGCGGCCGGCAACGCCGAAGAAGGCAGCGCGCACGACGCCGTCAGGGTCCGCGCTCAGCGCCGCGGTCTCCGGGCTGCGCAGCTACGTCCACACGCCGTTCACCCCCACCAACGCGCAGGTCGCGCAGTTCGGTGATGCCGTGTGCACCGCGTTCGACGAGCAGAAGACCTTCAGCCAGGTCAAGGCGCAGATCCTCGAGCAAGTCAAGAAGCTTCCGTTCACCACGGTCACTGCCGGTGCTGCGGACTACGTCGTGAAGACCGCGGTGTCGCTCTACTGCCCGGGCTACGAGTCCAAGGTCAGCTGATCCGGATGCCTGCAGACATCCGGAACGCCACTGCGAGTGCCCAACGCATCAGGACCGCGCTGGTAGTCGACGGCCTTGTCGCTGAGGCCCCCAACGGCGTACGACTGCTCGACGGCGTCTCGTTCGCGGTCAGCGCCGGATCCATGCTGGCGGTCGCTGGTCCGACCGGCGCGGGCAAGACCAGTCTTGCGGCAGCGATCACCGGGGCGATACCGCTGTCGTCAGGCGCCGTGATCGTCGGCGGTGTCGACGTGACGCGCAGTGACTCCTCCCGCCGTGGGATCGGATACGTGCCGCAGGAGGATGACCTGCACGGTGAGCTGACCGTGCGGCAGACGCTCGACTACGCCGCCGAGCTCCGGCTGCCCTTCAGCGAGGCGGGTGAGCGGCAGGCGTGCGTCGACCGGGTGCTCGCCGAGGTCCGGCTTCAGCCGCAGTCCGGTACGACGGTCGCCTCGCTGTCGGTCGGTCAGCGCAAGCGAGTGAGCATCGCCTCCGAGCTGATCAGCCGACCTGAGGTGCTCGTCCTCGACGAGCCGACGTCGAGTCTCGACCCGGGCTACGAGGCCAGCGTCATGGTGACGTTGCGCCGGCTCGCGGAGCGCGGGAAGTGCATCGTCGTCGTGACGCACAGCCAGCAGGTCATCGCCGCCTGTGATCAGGTGGCCATGCTCGCGACCGGTGGCGGGCTCGCCTACTTCGGTGCCACGTCGTGCGTGCACTCCTACTTCGGGACGTCGTCACCCGCCGAGCTGTTCTCGTTGCTCGACGATGCGCCCGACTCCATCTTCATTCCGAAGCCGCCGGCAGCCGTCCGCTGCCTGCCGGGATCCGTGCCCATCCGCGTTGCACGGCGATGCGGACTTGCGCAGTTCATGACCCTTTCCCGTCGCTACGCCCGTATCACCTTCGCCGACCGTCGGCGTACGGCATTGTTCGCCATCCAAGCGCTCGCGCTCGGCGTGCTGCTGCTCGCTTTCGTCACTCCGGCCGGGCTGGCGCGGCCACAGGACGCCCTCGGCCAGACGATCCCCTTGTCCGCTACCGGCATGGCAGTTCTTCTCACGACCTGCGTGACATGGCTCGGGACGTCGAACGCGATCCGCGAGATCGTCAAAGAGCGCAAGATCCTTGCCCGTGAACGCCGCGCCGGGTTGTCGGCGCATGCGTACGTCGTCTCGAAGCTCGCGGTCCTCGGACCGCTCGTCGCGGTCCAGGCCGCGGTGGTCGCGGCGATCTCAGTGCAGCGCCAGCAGGTCCCCGGCGCCGGCGCGGTCCTGCCGGTCGGCATCCTCGAGCTGATCGTCGCAATGTCGCTCGGCGCGATCTGCGCGGTGACGCTGGCGATGTTCGTCTCGGCGGTCGTGCGGACCGCCGACAAGGCGCTTGCCGTCCTGCCGATGGTCGTCGTCGTCGAGTTCGTGCTGTCCGGGCTGTCACCGTCGGTCCATGTGCCGGGTCTGTCGTTGCTCCGTGACCTGGCCGCCGCCCGCTGGTCCGTGCAGGCCATCGGTGCGACGGTCACCGGGAGCGCCTACGACTGGTGGCAGGCGATCGGATCGATGGCCGCACTCAGTGCGCTCGCACTGGTCGGGACCCTTCTCACGGTTCACCGCTCCCTACGGACCCGTCCGGTCCGTCGGAGCCGTCGTGCGGTGGTGCCGGCTGGTCTGAAGGTCGGGGCGCGGCTCAACCCCGAGATGCTGCGGCTGAGCCGAGTCGCGGCCGGCGGTCTGGCGGGAGTCGCTCTCGTCGTCACCGGCGCTCGGGTGCTGGTGCCGGAGGCTGCCGCCCCGGCGCCCGCGGCTGCGGCCGCGACCGCCGGCCAGGGCGGGCACCCGGTGTCATTGCTGGCAGAGAGCGTTCCTGGCGTCGTCGGCGACCTGTTCTGGTTGCTGCGGGCCGGGACGACGGTTGGCATCGACGTCACGGCAGCGGCGTACGTCGAATCCGTCGTGGGCTGACATCATCGCCTCGTGGGTGACTCGATGGGTGACGGCCAGGACCAGCGCTCGCGAGGTGTCACCCGGCGTACCTTGCTCGTTGGTGGCGCCACCGCGCTAGCCGGCGCGGCGGTGGCGGGCTCCGCGCGGCCGGCGGTGGCGGCCTCGGCGGCTTCCTTCAGTGTCGACGATGCCGATGTGCGGTCGGCGCTGCGAGTGCTCGGGAAGCGCGCGCTGCGGCATCCCGGCTCCCGTCCCGCCCCGCACCTGCCGCCAGGCACCGACACGATGCCCGAGATCGAGCACATCGTCGTGCTGATGATGGAGAACCACTCCTACGACAACTTCCTCGGCATGCTCGGCAGAGGGAAGGGGCAGACGCCCCGCGGCGACGGCTTCACGATCGGCAAGAACGGCAAGCCGACCGCAACGAATCCGCGTCCCGACGGCAGAACGCAGCACGCCTTCCGGATGCCGACGACCTGCCAGCTGCATCAGCGGCCGAGCAACGAGTGGACCTCCAGTCACGTGCAGCTCAACAACGGCAGGATGGACGGCTTCGTCACAGCGCCGGTGAGCCCCACGATCCCGTTGTTGAACGGCCCGGTCGCGATGGGCTATTGGACAGAGCGCGACTTGCCGTTCACCTACGACCTCGCCTCACACTTCCCGATCTGCGACCGCTTCTTCTGCTCCCTGCTCGGCGCGACGCACGCCAACCGGCGCTTCCTGATCGCGGGCACCTCCGCAGGCATGGTCGGCGACGTCGAGACGAACCTGAGCGAGGCGTCCTCCGATGTGGCGCTGGCGCTCCCGCCAAACGGCACGATCTTCGACAAGCTGACGCAGTACGGGATCAGCTGGACCGACTACTGCGCCGATTGGCCACTCGGCGCCACCGCCGAGCTCTATCCGGTGAACGACGTCCTCACCCTCGTGCAGAAGAAGCCACTCGACGCCTTTGTGACCGATGCAGCGGCCGGCACGCTACCGGCGTTCAGCCTGATCGATCCGGACTTCGGCACGCAGTCGCAGGAGAACCCGCAGAACATCGTCGTGGGCGAGAAGCTGATGCAGGAGGTCGTCGAGGCGATCGGCCGTTCACCCGCCTGGCACAAGACGATCCTGTTCCTCACCTATGACGAGCACGGTGGCTACTACGACCATGTGCCGCCGCCCGTGGCCCTCGCCCCCGACCTCATCCCGCCGCTCGTCAAGCCGCACGAGAAGGTCTACGACGGATTCAAGCGCTACGGCTTCCGGGTCCCGACCATCGTCGTGTCGCCGTATGCGAAGAAGAACCATGTGTCGTCGAAGGTGCACGACTTCGGCTCGATCCTGGCCTTCGTCGAGCGCAAGTGGAACCTCGGCGCAATGACCTACCGCGACGCGAATGCCAACGACCTGACCGACTGCCTTGACCTCAAGGCGATGCGACGTCGCGAGCCGACCTTCCCGAAGCTGCCCAAGATGCGCAACGCGAACTTCCGGCCGGCCACCCTCAAGTGCAGCACGACGGGTCCCGGTCAGATCCCGCCCAAGAACTCGATCAGCGGCCGGCGGACCTCGTCAGGCTGACCGACGTCGGCGTCGCGATCGGCTGGTTCGGATTCGACACACTGCCGTCGCTCGAGGTCTGACTGTCCGCTGGGTCCGCGTTCGCGCCCGCACTGGCCGGTGCACCGGTCGCGTAGACCCCGCTCGCGTCGGTCAGCCGCACCTTCGCGGCTGCGGGAGGAAACCCGGTCGGCGTCGTGAGCTTCTTCAGCCCGATGCCGTGCTGCAGGTCCATCGGGTGCCACGTGACGCCGTCAGCGCTGTAGTCGATCCCGGTGGTTCCGGGGCGGCCGACCACGATGAGCCACTCCTCGAGGTTCGGCGAGCCGTCGTGCGACGCCCTCGTCGGGATCGTCCACGACGTCCACGTCGCGTCCGGGGTGACCTGCCCGCTGCTCTCGCCGAAGTCCGGATTGTTGTCCCATCCCTGCAGCCACTGCATGACATGAGGGGTGCTCTGGTCGGTGAACATCGCCCATTGCGTTCCGTCGGGAGTCGTGCCCGCGGCGTAGACGTCGATCTTCTCGGGGCCTGCGGCAACGTCGTACGTCGGGCGGGCCGCGGCGAGGTACGCCGGCGTGATCCCGCCGTAGTAGCGGTCGGTGGTCCAGGTGTCCCACCATGGATCAGCCACGACGTGCTGCACGCCGGCGCCCTGACCCAGCGGATGGAGCTTGTGCGATCCGCTTCCGCCCGTGCCGTTCGCCATGATCGCGCCGGCACCAACGATCGCCGCCACGGTGAGAGACACGCCGCCGGCGGTCGCGATCCGTCGCGTCGTACGACGCCGGCGGCCGCGCCGGAACGCGGAGGAGTACAGGTCGGGGATCGGCGCCGCCTCGCCGGCCACCTCGTTCAGGCCGCTGCGGACGATGTCTTCGACGTTCATGTGAGGGTCCTTTCGATGAGCCCGAGCTCGGCCATGCCGGCGGGCTCGCGGAGTGTGGCGAGGGCGCGGGAGATCTGGCTGCGCACGGTTGCTTCGGCGCACCCGAGCGTCTCGGCGATCTGGGCATCGGAGTAGTCGGCGTAGTAACGGAGTACGACGGCGGCCCGCTGACGCGGCGGCAGCCCGCGCAGCATCCGGCGTACCGCGTCCGTGGTGACGGTCGCTTCGGTCGGGTCAGGCGTGGTCGTGTCCGGGACGGCGGCGCGTGGCTCGACGCGACCGCGGTGGCGGCGCCACCAGGAGACGTGGCGGTTGACCAGCATCCGCCGGACGTAAGCCTCTGGTGAGGTCGTGGTCTCGATCCGTCGCCAGCCGGCGTAGGCCGAGGCGAGGGTGTCCTGCACCAGGTCCTCGGCGTCGGCGCGATCGCGACACAGCAGGGTCGCCATCCGGGTCAGGTCCGGACCACGCGCAATGACGAACTCGCGGAACGAGTCGTCGCTCATCCTGCTCCTCGGGTGTGGGGTGGGGACCGCCTTCACTCATGACAACGCAACCGGCCCATGAGACGTTGCATCAATGGGCAGTCCGCGGATTTCGCTTCCCGAAGGGGACCAGCTCGACATCGTGAAGGCGTTGTCGCTACGCCCGAAGCTGGCCGGTGCGGTCGGCGCGATGAACGACGCCGTGTTTGCGAGCACGCTCGACTGGCGCCTGCACGAGCTGGTCCGGATGCGGATCGCGCAGATCAACGGCTGCACGGTCTGCCTCGCCTGGCGAACCCCGGAAGCGATCGAGGCGGGCGTCGCGGACGAGCTGCTGGGCGCCGTCGCGACCTGGCGGCAGGGCGCCGACTTCACCGCCGCCGAGCGCGTCGCGCTGGAGTTCACCGAGCTGTTCTGCGGCGACTCTGTCTCGATCAGCGACGACCTGATGGCGCGGCTGGCGGAGCACTTCGAGCCGGGCGAGATCGTCGAGCTCGCTCTCGTGATCGGCAAGTACCTGTCACAGGGCCGCTTCATGCAGGTCCTCGGACTCGACCAGGACAGCTGCGCCGTACCGGCGGGAACAGGGGCTTCACGTTGAGCAAGACCTACCGCGTCGTGCAGTGGAGCACCGGGCACGTCGGCAAGCACGCCATTGCCGGCATCGATGCGCGGCCGGACGTCGAGCTCGTGGGGCTGTGGGTCTCGAACCCGGACAAGGTCGGCAAGGACGCCGGCGAGCTTGCGGGCCTCGGCCGCAACCTCGGCGTGGCGGCGACCAACGATGCCGAGGCACTGCTCGCGCTGAAGCCGGACTGCATCGTGCACACCGCGTGGGCGGATGACCGGATCGTCGAGGCGCTCGGCGACCTCGCCCGGTTCCTGCGCGCCGGGATCAACGTGGTATCGAGCAGCCCCGTCTTTCTGCAGTACCCGTACGGCGTCGCTGACGACATGGCCGCCGACGTGATCGCTGCCGCTCACGAAGGCGGTGCGTCGATCTTCGTCAACGGGGTGGACCCGGGCTTCGGCAACGACGTCTTGCCGCTGGTGATGACCGGGGTCTGCGAGCGCATCGAAGAGGTGCGCTGCATCGAGCTGCTGAACTACGCGACGTACGACCAGGCGTCCGTGCTCAGCGACATCATGGGCTTCGGCCTGCCGATGGACGTGACGCCGTTCATCCTGCTGTCCGGTGTGCTGACGATGGCCTGGGGCAGCGTGGTCTACCAGATCGGCAAGGCGCTCGACGTGACGTTCGACAAGGTCGAGGAGAGCTACCAGCGCTATCCCGCGCCGGAGGACTTCGACATCCCGACCGGGACGATCTCGGAAGGCACGCAGGCCGCGTTGCGGTTCGAGGTGCGGGGCATGGTCGGCGGCAAGTCCGTCATCGTGCTCGAGCACGTCACGCGGCTGCGCGACGACCTGGCACCCGAGTGGCCGCAGCCCGCCGGACACGGCTGCTACCGGGTGATCATCACCGGTGAGCCCAACTACACGGTCGACATG
>DASZTL010000073.1:0-5289 GCA_035548055.1 Mycobacteriales bacterium
CACCCGGCCTTCGAGGACGAAGAACCAGTCGTGTCCGGGGTGGACCCGCTGCTCCATCGGCGTACGGGTCGGTTCGAGTCGCACCTTCAACGCGCTGGTGCTGCTGGTCGGCCGACTCAACAGCCAGGTCGTCCGCTTGCCCGACCGGTCCGGCGTGGGGCGGATGACGACGTCGTCGTCGTTGCGTACGTCGAGGAGCACGTCGAGGTCGATGTGGAGCGCCTTCGCCATCGGCAGCAGGACGTCGAGACTGATCGTCCGCTTGCCGGTCTCGACCCGGCTGATCGTCGAGGGGCTCAGGTTGGTCCGGGCGGCGAGCTCGTCGAGAGAGAAGCCCAACGTGGTCCGCAGGGCGCGCAGCCGAGTCCGCACCACCTGTTCGATCTCGCCGAGCTCGGACATCGTCGCCACCTCCTGTCTTGCAGATCCCGCAAGAGCCCTTCCGGTAGCCGCAAAGCCATCGTAGCCTCGTCGGCATGGCTGAGCATGACCACCGACATGGACACGCACACACTCACGCGACAGCGCCACCCACTCTCGAACGGCACTGCGACGTCGCCGTCATCGGCGCCTCGGCGGCCGGACTGGCGGCGGCAGCGCAGCTGGGACTGCAGCGCCGGTCGGTGATCGTGGTCGCCGCGGGAGAGCCGATCGACAGCGCCGCAGCAGACGTGGCGGAGGTCCGCGCGCACGGCGGGGAGATCCTCGTCGGTTTCGTGCAGCGGGTGACCCGCACCGAGGACCGTCGCATCCGCGCCGAGCTCGCCAGCGGCCACGCCATCGTCGGTCGCCGGATGCTCGCGGCCACCGCGCTGGGCGACGAGGTCGAGGACCTCGCCGGGCTCGAGCCCATCGACGGCGATGGCGGCCGCTTCGCAACGGCGGTCGGCGACAGTCTCGACCGGGAGGATCGCGATACCGAGGCGCGACCGTCCGGGAACCGCGCCGACTGGGAGCACCGCTACAGCGGCGACCAGCTGTGGAGCGGCAACCCCAACGGCACGCTCGTTCGTGAGGTCAGCGACCTGCCGCCGGGTCGGGCGCTCGACGTCGGTGCCGGCGAGGGCGGCGACGCGCTCTGGCTGGCCGAACAAGGGTGGACGGTCATCGCGAGCGACATCTCGCAGCACGCCCTTGACCGCATCGAGACCGAAGCCGCCCGGCGAGGACTACAGCTCGAGTGCCAGCTCGCCGACGCCAACGCGGACGATCCCTTCGTGGCTGCGGCCTTCGACCTCGTCTCCGCGCAGTACGCGTCGATTCCCCGTACGCCGGACAGCCGCGGCGTGCGCAACGTGCTGCGCGCAGTGGCGCCGGGCGGCACGTTGCTGGTCGTCGGCCACGACCTCGACGCGATGCGCAAGGCGATCGACGACGGCGCTGCGCCGGCGTTCGACCCGATGGCCTACGTCCACGTCGAGGACTTCGCAACGGTCGTGGCGGACTCTCCCGACTGGGACATCGAGGTCCACGAGAAGCGCCCACGGCCGCCGGGTGCCGCCTCGGCGTCCCATCACATCGAGGATGTGGTCCTGCGCGCCCGGCTTTCTCGAGCCGCACGGTATTGACCTCTCACGCGGCATCGAGGCGCCCAAAGCGTTGGGCTCGACGCCCTTCTGGGGACTGCGTCGTCCGCGCTCAGATCGTCTGCGGAACGAGCGCGTCCTCGGTGCCGCGTCGCCAGTCGACCAGCAGCGCCGTGGCGTCGTCCTGCAGCTTTCCGTTCTGGTAGCTGAGCACCGCATGCCGCAGCCGACGCAGTGTCTCCGGCGCGGGGAACCCGGCCGCGGCTTCCTTCTCCAGGAAGGCCGCCAGGCGCTCGACGGTGAAGAAGCCGCCGTCCGGGTCGCGCGCCTCTACCAGCCCGTCGGTGTAGAACAAGATCTGATCGCCCGGTTCGAGGGACTCCCGGGCCGCGACCGGTGCCTCATCGTGTACCTGGACTCCGAGCGGCGGACTGGCGGGAGCATCCAGGACCTTCACCAGCTTGCCGGCGCGCAACAACAAGGGCGCGGGATGTCCCGCACTGACCCAGGTCAGCGTCCCCGTTTCGATCTCGAGACGTGCCAGCACCGCGGTCGCGTATCGCTCGCCGCCGAACTGGCGTGCGATGGCAGCGTCGATTTCGGCGTACGTGCCGGCCAGGTCGAGCAGCCTGCGGCGCGCATTGCGGTACGCCGCGATGGCGACGCTCGCCGTGACGGCGGCTGACAGCCCGTGGCCCATCGCGTCGAACACCGCGAAGTGCGCCGTCGTGTCGTTCACGGCGTAGTCGAAGCTGTCACCGCCGACCTCGTACGCCGGTTCCAGCAGAGCGGCGATCACCAGCCCGCTCGTCGCGAACACCAGTGGCGGCAGCAGGTTCCACTGCATCTCCGCGGCGACGGTCATCGGGCGTCGGCGCCGCACCAGCTCGAACACGTCGCCGTAGTGGCTCTTGCCGACGACCAGCTGCGCCGCGAGGTGCGACAACCGCTCGCAGATCTCGACCAGTTCCGGGCTCACTTCCGCGCCCGACTCGGCCAGGATCATCTCGACCACCCCGAGCCGCTCGGTGCCGTCGAGCAGCGGGATCCACAGCCGACGAGTTCCCGGCGCAGGACCATCCAGGTCCTGGATCGAGGTCTGCGCGAAACAGCGTCCCGCCAACGTGCCCTCGACGCGCTGTACCGACCGGCTGTCGGCGTGTGGTCCGGGTGCCGGCAGCAGCTCTGACTGTTCGTAGTCGATGAGGTACAAGACGAGCTCCACGGCGCCGATGTAGCGCGCGCACTCGCCGAGCAAACGTGTCAGCTCACCCGGACGGGACAGATGGGTGGCGGCCAGCACCTCCCTGAACATCCGGGCGGCCTGCGTCCCGAGCAGGGTTGACGGGTCCTCCATCGGGGCCATCGGTTCCGTCCGTGATCGATCATCGGGGTCTTCTCGCCCGAATACCCCGCCGCTTGTTCCGCTATGTCAGCCGGCCGAGTCAGCCGGCGGACTCGGCTCAGTGCAGGTGCCGCTCCCAGTCCTCGGGCACCTTCCCGGCCGGGCCCGGGGTTGGCTGGTCGAGCGGGTGATGAGCCGGCGGAGCGAGCGCCGGGCCGTAGGCGTAGTTCTCTGTCTGGTAGTCCCAGAACCAGTCCTCGCCCGGTTCGAAGCTGCGGATGATCGGATGGCCGGACGCCGCGGCGTGGTGGGAGGCGTGTTGCGACGGCGAACTGTCGCAGCACCCGATGTGCCCGCACTGGGCGCAGCGCCGAAGGTGCATCCACCAGCCCGCACCCTGACCTGACTCGCACTCCGCGCAGCCGGTGCCAGTGGGCACCGCTGCGGGGTCAATGCCGGGCTGTTCGCTCATGGGCGCTCCTCGAGTCAGTCGATTCCCAGCCGTGAAGGTCGCCGGCCGGCCGCACCACGATGATGTCCAGGAATTCCGGGATCGGGAACCGCCGCGGCCAGCCAACCGTCGATAATGAGCCGGCGATGAGCGACTCCTCGGGGCGGCACGACGTCACTCGGACGCTGACGGCGTCCGTGCTGTTCGTCGATGTCGTCGGGTCGACGGCGATGCGCGCGAACCTCGGTGAGGAGCGCGCCGACGCGTTCGTGCGCGACCTCGAAGCGCGGATCACCGACGTCGTCGGGCAGCATCAGGGCCGGGTGGTCAAGGGACTCGGCGACGGTGCCATGGCGGTCTTCGAGGCGGCGGTCGACGCGGTCGGTGCCGCGGTCGCGCTGCACCAGCAAGCCGACCTCGCCGGGCGGCAGGACGCGTCGCTCGCCGTGCAGCTGCGGATCGGCATCTCGGCGGGCGACGTGTCGATCGACGGCACCGACGTGCTCGGCGTACCGGTCGTCGAAGCGGCGCGGCTGTGCGCGGCGGCACAGCCGGCGCAGGTGCTCGTCGCCGACCTGGTGCGCTCGCTGTCGCGAGGCAGGGGCAGCTTCATCTTCGAGTCGGTCGGCGACCTTCCGCTGAAGGGGATCCCGGAGCCGGTGCCGGCGTGCCGGGTCATGTGGGAGCCGGTCGTGGCCGCCGACACCTCGGGTGAGGCGATCCCGTTCCCCGGGCTGCTCGCCGGCGGCGGGGGCATCACGTACGTCGGGCGGCCGGCGCTGACCGGATCGCTCGCGGCGATGTTGGACAAGGTGCTCTCCGGCGAGGCCTGCCTGTCCGCGGCGTTGCTGTCGGGCGAGCCGGGGATCGGCAAGACCCGCACCGCCGCCGAGCTGGCCCGCCGGGCGCACGCCGAAGGCGCGATCGTGCTCTACGGCGCGTGCGGCGAGGAGCTCGGCGTGCCGTTCCAGCCGTTCGTCGAGGCCCTCGACTTCTATACGACGCACCGCGCGACCCCCCGCCTTGGCCGGCTGCCCGGCGAGCTCGTCCGGCTCTGCCCCGAGGTGGCGGTCCGCGTCGCGGGGCTGCCGGAACCGGTCGTGTCAGATCCCCGCACCGAGGAGTACCGGCTGTTCGAGGCCGTCACCTCGTGGCTGATCGAGGCCTCGGCCGAGTCCGGGATCGTCCTCGTCGTCGACGACATCCACTGGGCGACCCGCGCGACGCTGCTGCTCCTCGTCCACCTGCTGAAGGCCGCGGCCGCGGACCGATCGGCGCGACTGCTCGTCGTCGGCACGTATCGCGACACCGAGCTCGGACGCAACCATCCGCTGACCGCCGTACTCGCCGACTTGCGCCGCGTCCCCGGCGTGGAGCGGCTCGACCTGCACGGGCTTGACCTCGACGAGACCATCCAGCTCGTGCAGTCGGTCGCCGGCCACGAGCTCGACGCCGGCGGGCGGCACCTCGCGGAGGCGGCGTTCGCCGAGACCGAAGGCAACCCGCTGTTCATGGGCGAGGTGCTGCGGCATTTCGTCGAGACCGCGACGGTGCAGCTCGTCGACGGTCGCTGGCAGGTCAACGACCCGGGCCAGATCGAGGTGCCCGAAGGGGTCCGCGACGTCCTCGGCCGGCGGCTCGGTCGGCTGTCCGAGACTGCCAACCGCATGCTGTCGGTCGCGGCAGTGATCGGTCGCGACTTCGACCTCGAGCTGCTCGGCCAGGTCAGCGACATCGACGACAACGCGCTGCTCGACGCGCTCGACGAGGCCTCCCGGGCGCGGATCATCGAGGAGGCCGGGCCGGACCGGTTCCGGTTCTTCCACGCGATGGTCAAGGAGACGCTCTACGGCGAGCTCACGTCCGCTCGTCGCCGCCGACTGCACCAGAGCGTCCTCGAGGTGCTGGAGAAGCTGCGACCGTACGACGCGGTCGCCCTCGCCTACCACGCGGTCGAGGCCGGCCCG
>DASZTL010000074.1:0-3595 GCA_035548055.1 Mycobacteriales bacterium
CTCGAACTTCGGACGCTCCGCGAGCTCGCCCGGAAGCAGCTCGGTGTCGCCCGACTCGAGGATGTTCACCCGCTTGAGCATCTGGCGAATGATGATCTCGATGTGCTTGTCGTGGATGGTCACACCCTGCGAGCGGTAGACGTCCTGCACCTCCTTGACCAGGTGCAGCTGGACCGCACGCGGGCCGAGGATCCGCAGCACCTCGTGCGGGTCGACCGCACCGGCGTGCAGCTGGTCGCCGACCTCGACGTGCTGACCTTCCTCGACGCGCCACTGACCACGGGCACGCTCTGACTCCGCGTCGTACCAGCGCCAGGAGAGCATTCGCTTCGACAGCGGGTACTCGACCGGCTCACCACCGTCGTCAGGCGTGATGACGAAGTTCGCGGCCTTGTCGGTCTCGACGATGCTGACCCGACCCGCGACCTCGCTGATCGGCGCGCGGCCCTTCGGCTGCCGAGCCTCGAAGAGCTCGACCACACGCGGCAGACCGTGGGTGATGTCCTCACCCGCGACGCCACCGGTGTGGAAGGTACGCATCGTCAGCTGCGTGCCGGGCTCACCGATCGACTGCGCGGCGATGATGCCGACTGCCTCGCCGACGTCCACGGTCTTGCCCGTGGCGAGCGAGCGTCCGTAGCAAAGACCGCAGATGCCGACCTTCGCGTCACAGGTGAGCACGCTGCGCACCCGGATCTCCTCGACGCCCTGGTCGACCAGCTCACCGATCAGCACGTCGCCCAGGTCGGCGCCGGCCTCGGCCAGCACCTTCGTGTTGAGTACGACGTCCTCGGCGAGAGTCCGCGCGTAGACGCGGGTCTCGACGTTGTCGCGGTCGAGGACGAGGTTGCCGTCGGCGTCCTTGAAGGCGATCGGGACCATGATCCCGCGGTCGGTGCCACAGTCGACGTCACGCACGATGACGTCCTGGCTGACGTCGACGAGCCGCCGGGTCAGGTAGCCCGAGTCCGCCGTACGAAGCGCGGTATCGGCCAGACCCTTACGAGCACCGTGCGTGGAGATGAAGTACTCCAGCACGGTGAGGCCCTCGCGGAAGTTCGTCTTGATCGGCCGCGGGATGATCTCGCCCTTCGGGTTCGCGACCAGACCACGCATACCGGCGATCTGCTGAACCTGGAGCATGTTTCCTCGGGCACCCGAGCCGACCATCATCTGGATCGGGTTGTCCTTCGGGAAGTTCTCCCGCATCTTCGTCGCGACCTCAGTCGTCGCGCGAGTCCAGATCTCGATGAGCTCCTGACGACGCTCGTCGTCGGTGATGACACCGCGCTCGTACTGCTTCTGGACCTTCTCCGCCTGCTCCTCATAGCGCGAGAGGATCTCGGCCTTCTCCGGCGGAGTGACGACGTCGGAGATCGCGATCGTGACGCCCGCGCGAGTGGCCCAGTGGAAGCCGGCCTCCTTCAGCGCGTCGAGAGTCGCCGCAACCTGAACCTTCGGGTAGCGCTCCGCCAGGTCGTTGACGATCTCGCCGAGCTGCGCCTTGCGCACCTCGAAGTCGACGAACGGGTAGTCCAGCGGCATGGCCTCGTTGAACAGGCAGCGGCCGAGCGTGGTCTCGACCAGCACCGACTGGCCCGGCTCCCAGCCCTCGGGACCGACGAACGGACGCTCGTCGGCGTCCACGCCGCGAAGCACACCCGGAGCACCGGAGCCGTCACGCGAGGCGGGCAGGTCGTCGATGCGGACCTTGACGCGCGCCTGCAGGTCCAGCTCGCCCTGGTCGTAGGCCATGATCGCCTCGGCCACCGAGCCGAAGGTGCGGTCCTGACCCTTGGAGTCCTCACGCAGCAGCGTGAGGTAGTAGAGGCCAAGAACCATGTCCTGGGTCGGCGACGTGATCGGACGGCCGTGCGCCGGCGACAGGATGTTGTTCGACGACAGCATCAGGATCCGCGCTTCGGCCTGCGCCTCGGCGGACAGCGGAAGGTGCACGGCCATCTGGTCGCCGTCGAAGTCGGCGTTGAACGCCGTGCAGACCAGCGGGTGAATCTGGATGGCCTTGCCCTCGACCAGCTGCGGCTCGAAAGCCTGGATGCCGAGACGGTGCAGAGTGGGCGCGCGGTTGAGCAGCACCGGGTGCTCGGTGATGACCTCTTCCAGAACGTCCCACACCATCGAGTAGCGGGCGTTGGAGCCAGTCGCGCGCTCCACCATGCGCTTCGCAGACTTGATGTTCTGCGCGTGGTTGAGGTCGACCAGCCGCTTCATCACGAACGGCTTGAACAGCTCGAGTGCCATCTGCTTCGGCAGACCGCACTGGTGCAGGCGAAGCTGCGGGCCGACGACGATGACCGAACGGCCCGAGTAGTCGACGCGCTTGCCGAGCAGGTTCTGCCGGAACCGTCCCTGCTTGCCCTTGAGCATGTCGGACAGCGACTTCAGCGGCCGGTTGCCCGGGCCGGTGACGGGACGCCCGCGGCGGCCGTTGTCGAACAGCGCGTCGACGGCCTCCTGCAGCATCCGCTTCTCGTTGTTCACGATGATCTCGGGCGCGCCGAGGTCGAGCAGTCGCTTCAACCGGTTGTTGCGGTTGATGACGCGGCGGTACAGATCGTTGAGGTCACTCGTCGCGAAACGCCCACCGTCGAGCTGAACCATCGGGCGCAGGTCCGGCGGGATCACCGGCACGCAGTCGAGGACCATGCCCATCGGCGAGTTGCGGGTGTTGAGGAACGCGCTGACGACCTTCAGCCGCTTGAGCGCACGCGCCTTCTTCTGGCCCTTGCCGGTGCGGATCGTCTCGCGCAGGCTCTCGGCCTCGGCTTCGAGGTCGAAGGTCTCGAGCAGCTTCTTCAGCGACTCGGCACCCATGCCGGCCTCGAAGTACTCGCCCATGGTCCCGGGCACGACACGCCAGGTGCCGTCCTCGGCCTTGGTGCCCTTGGCGAAGCGCTCACGAAGCTCGCGGAAGATCCGCTCGTCGGTGATGAGCTGCTTGACGGCGAGGCTCTTGAACGCGTCGAGTACGGCGTCGAGCTCGTCGATGGAGCGCTCCGCGCGGGTGCGGATCTGCTTCATCTCGCGGTCGGCGGAGTCACGCACCTTGCGACGCGCGTCAGCCTTGGCGCCCTCAGCCTCGAGCTGCGCGATGTCGGCTTCCTGCCGCTTCGCGCGCGCGTCGATGTCGGCGTTCATCTTGTCGGTGATGCGCGACTTCTCGACCGAGAACTGCGCCTCGATAGAGGCGAGGTCGCGGTGGCGCGCGTCGGCGTCGACCTCGGTGACGAGGTAACCGGCGAAGTAGATGATCTTCTCGAGGTCCTTGGGGGCCAGGTCCAGCAGGTAACCGAGCCGGCTCGGGACGCCCTTGAAGTACCAGATGTGGGTCACCGGAGCGGCGAGCTCGATGTGGCCCATCCGCTCACGGCGCACCTTGGCGCGCGTGACCTCGACACCACACCGCTCGCAGATGATGCCCTTGAAGCGCACGCGCTTGTACTTGCCGCAGTAGCACTCCCAGTCCCGGGTGGGACCGAAGATCTTCTCGCAGAACAAGCCATCCTTCTCCGGCTTGAGCGTGCGGTAGTTGATCGTCTCGGGCTTCTTGACCTCACCGTGCGACCACAGCCGG
>DASZTL010000075.1:0-24613 GCA_035548055.1 Mycobacteriales bacterium
GGCCTGGAACACCTTCTCCATGTCGCGCATCGCGATGACGTTGCCCATCGTGGCGCGCCGGTCACCGGCCAGGATGACGCCGGAGGTGTGTGCCACGGCGACGATCGTGGTGCCGTGCGGTGCGTCGACCGGCGTCGCCGCTGCCATCAGCTGGGCGCGCTTGCCGGGCAGCAGATCCGGCGCGTGGCTGGACAGAAAGTCGCTGAACGACGAGGAGCCAGGCCGAAAGAAGGCCGCCGGCAAGGTCGTCCCGTCAGAGAGATCCACAACAACACCCTGTCACGACCACCGACCATGCCGAACAGTCGGGACGTACTCGATCGACACGCGCTGCGGCGGCAGGTACGCCCGAAGCGGCGCGTACCCATTCCGGTTGCGTGACAGATAGGTGCCAAGCGAGTCGATGACCTGGAGGTCATCGCGGAGGTTGCCCAAAGCTTGATTGCAGTTGAAGCACAACAATCCGCGTACCTTGCCGGTCTCGTGGTCGTGATCGACATGTGCCGGCGCGACCTTGTGACATCCGGCGCAGAGCCCGCCTTGCTCAGCGAGGATCCGGTCATAGTCCACCGAGTTGATCCCGTAGCGACGTCGCAGGTGGAAGTCACGGGTGGAGCCATGATTCTTGACTCGATTGGCGTGCGTCCGCGCGTTGTGACAAGGCTTGCAATAGCCGCCGCGACCGTTACGGCCGCTTCGGTTTGCCGGAAACTCCTCCAAGGCTTTGAACGACTCGCAGTCCGGACACCAGCGTTGTCCGTCGGGAACGTCGCGTCGCGGCGTAATGGAGCGACCTTGCTCGGCCAACTTCTTGCGCCGGGAGGCCAACGAACGCTTGTTCATGCACGGACGGCAGTAGCTCGTTCGACCGTCTAACCGGCGCTTGGCGGGTGGGAAGTCGGCTAGCGGCTTGACCTCATCACAGTCCAAGCAGCGCTTGTGCGTGCCGTTCCACGGACCCGGATTGTTTCGTGCGGAGTTACTCACTCTCCGCCTTTCTGTATATAACCACGGACAAAGTCCTCCGCATTTGACTCCAAAACCGAGTCGATTTCGTCGAGGATGTCGTCGACGTCGTCAGAAAGTTCGGCGTGGCGCTCCTGCAGGTCGGTGGTGTCGAGATCCTCGACCTCTTCCACCTCTTCGGACTGCTTGGTCGCCCGCTTCTGCCCGCCCTCGTCGCGAGTCACCATCACATGCCTCCGAACGTTGCGCGCCATACGTAGACAGCGCTGCTGGTGCGGTCAAAGTTACTCGTCACATCGGACGGATACGGCACAAATACAGCGGACTAGTGCGAGCCTCCGCCGATCTCGTCGACGAGCTGAGCCGCGGTCTCACACCGGGCCAGCAGGCCCTCGACGTGCTGCTTGGTCCCACGCAGCGGCTCGAGCATCGGCACCCGCTGCAGCGAGTCACGGCCGATGTCGAAGATGACCGAGTCCCAGGAGGCCGCCGCGACGTCGGCGGCGTACTTCGACAGGCATCGGCCGCGGAAGTACGCCCGGGTGTCCTCAGGCGGCTCGACGACAGCGCGGGCGATCTCGGCGTCCGACACCAGCCGGCGCATCCGGCCGCGGGCGACGAGCCGGTTGTAAAGCCCCTTGTCCGGCCGGACGTCGCTGTACTGCAGGTCGACCAGCTGCAGCTTGTGGGCACTCCACTCCAGCCCCTCGCGGTCCCGGTAGCCCTCGAGCAGCGACAGCTTCGCGACCCAGTCCAGCTCACCGGACAGCGTCATTGGGTCGTCGGCAAGCCTGATGAGCACGGCCTCCCACTCGTCGAGCACGTCGGTCGTGTCGGCGTCCACATCGGATCCGTAGCGCGACTCGACGAACTTGCGGGCCTGCTCCAGGTAGTCCGACTGCACCTGCAACGCGGTGGCGGTGCGTCCGTCCTTCAGCTTCACGGTGTGCTTGAGCGAGTAGTCGTGCGAGATCGCCCGCAACCCGGCCACCGGTGAGTCGATCGTCAGATCGATGCCGCTCTCCGCGAACCAGCCCTCCTCGATCATCGACAGCACGATCGACGTGGTCCCGATCTTGAGATAGTTGGAGAGCTCGGCCATGTTGGCGTCGCCGATGATCACGTGCAGCCGGCGGTAGCGCTCCGGGTCGGCGTGCGGCTCGTCGCGGGTGTTGATGATCGGTCGCTTCAGCGTGGTCTCGAGCCCGACCTCGACTTCGAAGAAGTCGGCGCGCTGCGTGATCTGGAAACCGTGGCCGTGCCCGTCCTGGCCGATCCCGACCCGGCCGGCACCACACATGATCTGGCGGGTCACGAAGAACGGCGTCAAGTGCCGAACGATCTCGGCGAACGGCGTCGATCGCTTCATCAAGTAGTTCTCGTGAGCGCCGTACGACGCGCCCTTGTTGTCGGTGTTGTTCTTGTAGAGCTGGATCAACCCGGTTCCAGGCACTCGTGCCGCCTGCTCCGCGGCGAGTGCCATGACCCGCTCCCCCGCCTTGTCCCACAGCACGGCGTCACGCGGGTTCGTGACCTCGGGCGAGCTGTACTCGGGGTGGGCGTGGTCGACGTAGAGCCGTGCGCCGTTGGTCAGGATGACGTTGGCGAGACCGACCTCGTCATCCGGCAGTACGTCGGGCTCGCGCTGTGACGGCTGCCCGGCGTCGAACCCGCGCGCGTCGCGCAGCGGTGACTCTTCCTCGAAGTCCCAGCGCGGGCTGCGATCCCGGGTGGAGCCAGTGGTGGCCGACAGATAACCGTTGACGATCTGGCTCGACGCAAGCATGTGGTTGGCCGCGCTCTGCCCCGGCACCGAGATGCCGTACTCGGTCTCCGTGCCCATGACACGCCTGACCGCCATAACAAAAGGCTAGCCGTCTTACAGGTACTGCCCCGTGTTGGCGACCGTGTCGATCGAGCGGCCGGACTCATCGCCCTGCTTGCCGGTGACGAGTGTGCGGATGTAGACGATCCGCTCGCCCTTCTTTCCTGAGATCCGCGCCCAGTCGTCGGGGTTCGTGGTGTTCGGGAGGTCTTCGTTCTCCTTGAACTCATCCACGCACGCCGCAAGCAGGTGGCTGACCCGCAGGCCCTTCTGGCCGCTCTCCAAGAAGTCCTTGATGGCCATCTTCTTCGCGCGAGCGACGATGTTCTCGATCATCGCGCCGGAGTTGAAGTCCTTGAAGTACAGGACCTCCTTGTCACCGTTGGCGTAGGTGACCTCGAGGAAGCGGTTCTCCTCGCTCTCGGTGTACATCCGCTCGACGGCGATCTGCACCATCGCCTCGATCGTCGCCTCGGGCGACCCACCGTGCTCGGACAGGTCGTCGGCGTGCAGGGGCAGCTCGGGCACGAGGTACTTCGAGAAGATGTCGCGCGCGGCCTCCGCGTCAGGGCGCTCGATCTTGATCTTCACGTCGAGCCGACCGGGCCGCAGGATCGCGGGGTCGATCATGTCCTCGCGGTTGGAGGCTCCGATCACGATGACGTTCTCGAGACCCTCGACGCCGTCGATCTCGCTCAGCAGCTGCGGCACGATGGTGTTCTCGACGTCGGAGGAGACGCCCGATCCACGGGTCCGGAAGATCGAGTCCATCTCGTCGAAGAACACGATGACGGGCGTGCCTTCGCTGGCCTTCTCCCGGGCCCGCTGGAAGACGAGCCGGATGTGGCGTTCGGTCTCGCCGACGTACTTGTTGAGCAGCTCGGGTCCTTTGATGTTGAGGAAGTACGAGCGCCCCTCACCTTTGCCCGCCTCCGCGACCTTCTTGGCCAGCGAGTTGGCGACCGCTTTGGCGATCAGCGTCTTGCCACAGCCTGGCGGGCCGTAGAGCAGGATCCCCTTCGGAGCCCGCAGCTGATGCTCGACGAACAGGTCCTTGTGGAGGAACGGCAGCTCGACGGCGTCGCGGATCATCTCGATCTGGTCGCGCAGGCCACCGATGTCCTCGTAGTCGATGTCCGGCACCTCTTCGAGGACGAGCTCCTCGACCTCGGACTTGGGGATCCGCTCGTAGGCGTAACCGGAACGGGTCTCGAGGAGCAAGGAGTCGCCGGCTCGCAACGTCGTGTCGATCAGCGTGTCGGCAAGCATCACGACGCGCTCTTCGTCGGTGTGCCCGATCACGAGCGCGCGATCGCCACCCTCGAGGATCTCCTTGAGCATGACGACGTCGCCCTGGCGTTCGAACGACAGTGCCTCGACGACGTTGAGCGCTTCGTTGAGCATGACTTCCTGGCCGCGGCGCAGCTCGTCGATCTCGAGCGCCGGAGAGACCGAGACCCGTAGCTTGCGACCGCCGGTGAAGACGTCGACGGTGTCGTCGTCGTGCCGGGACAAGAAGTAGCCGTAGCCCGACGGCGGCTGTGCCAGCCGGTCGACCTCCTCCTTCAGCGCGACGATCTGCTCACGCGCCTCCTTGAGCGTGGCCACGAGCCGCTCGTTACGGGTCACCGCGGAGGAGAGCTCCGCCTGGACCTGCGCAAGGCGCTCCTCGAGACCGGTGCCGCCGCGCGGCGCGACGGTCATCCGTCGCCGCAGACTGGCGATTTCCGACTCGAGATAGGCGACCTGATCGGCGAGCTCGGCAGAGTGCCGTTCGAGGCGGGCCGCGCGGGCCTCCGCGTCTTCGCGTGCGGGCACGGCCACCTCCTCGGTTGCGCGTCTTATCGTCGGCGCTGAGCCTATAACTGAGCCGAACCGGCGACCTGTCTATTTCGACGTATCTAACCCGGGAAAGTCGCGGTCTAAACCGAGTCGGTGTGAGCTCCCTTGGACGGTCGCCGCCGTCGCGGCGGCGCCGTGACGCCCGGAGCGAGCCGGCGGGCAGTGACCAGGAACCCGGTGTGCCCGATCATTCGATGCTCCGGACGCACAGCGAGACCATCGACGTGCCAACCCCGAACCATCGACTCCCAGGGTGCCGGCTCAGCGAAGCCACCGTGGGCTCGAAGCGCCTCGACCAGACTCGACAGCTGGGTTGTGGTGGCGACGTACCCGCACAGCACGCCGCCCGGAACGAGCAGCCGGCCACAGGCGTCCAGCACCTCCCACGGTGCCAGCATGTCCAGCACGACCCGGTCGGCGACGTCCTCTCCTTCGGCGGTGGCCAGGTCTGCCACCTGCAACGTCCAGGTCTCGGCCGGGCCGCCGAAGAATCGCTCGACGTTGCTCCGCGCCACCTCAGCGAAGTCGGCGCGGCGCTCGTACGACGTCACCGAGCCCGCCGGTCCCACCGCCCGGAGCAGGCTGCAGGTCAGTGCCCCCGACCCCGCCCCTGCCTCGACCACGCGCGCGCCGGGGTAGACATCGGCGAGGCCGACGATCTGTGCTGCGTCCTTGGGATACACGACCGTCGCGCCGCGTGGCATCGACAGCACGTAGTCGCTGAGCAGCGGACGTAGCGCGAGGTACGCCGTGCCACCGGCCGACGCGACGACGCTGCCTTCCGGCTCTCCGATGAGCTCGTCGTGCGGGATCAGGCCCCGATGGGTGTGGAACTCCTTGCCGGTGACCAGCTGGATCGTGTGCATCCGCCCCTTGGGGTCGGTGAGCTGCACCAGATCCCCTTCCCGGAACGGCCCGCGCCGGCGCTCCCCTTCGTCCGTTGCCACGCCATGAGTGTCTAGCGCACTCCCGCGAAGGTCGCGGGTTACCTGACACCGGCGGCGCGAAGGGCGGCGATGAGGTCGGTCCGCGCCAGCACACCCTGCAACTTCCCGTCGTCGCCGGCGACGAGGTACTCGGTGGCCGGCGTGACCTGCACCGCCGTCATCAGCTCAGCTCCCGACAACGACGGTGACAGCACCAGCCCCGCCTCGACCGGCCGGGCCAGGTCGCTCACCGACATCCAGGGTTGTCGTTCCACCGGCGTCGCCTGCACGGCGGCCTCCGAGACGATTCCGGCCCACCGGTCCCGTCCGTCGACGACGACGAGAGCGCGGGCGCCGATGTCGCGGGCGCGGCGTACCGCCTCAGCCAGCGGCAGCTGGGCGTCGACCGTCAGCGCCGGGCGCACCAGCTTCGACAGGGAGAGGCCGGGAATCACCGCTCCGACCTTGGCCTGCGCGATGGACAGTGACGCGTTCGCCCAGATGAAGAAAGCCACGAGGAGCAGGTAGAGCGTCGCCAGGCTGCTGTCGCCGTCCTCGACGCTCGGGACGACAACCGCCGCAACCGCGGTCATCCCGGCCAGCACCCGGCCGACCCAGCCCGCGATCAACAGCGCACGGAGCTTGTCCCCGGTCCGGTGCCACAGCACCGCCCGCAGCAACCGCCCGCCGTCCAACGGCATGCCCGGAAGCAGGTTGAAGGCGGCGACGAGGCCGTTGATCGTGGCGGTCGAGTCCGCGAGCAGCCACCCGACCGAGTGATCGGGAAGCTCGGCGCCGATCGCCGCGGCCACGCCGGCCAGGAACACCGAGGTCAACGGGCCGGCCGACGCAACCAGGAACTCACGCCCAGGCGTCTGCGGCTCATCGAGCACCTCGGACACCGCGCCCAGGAGCTGCAGCACCACCCTGCCGACGCGGAGTCCCAGCGCCTTGGCGACGAGCACGTGACTTGCCTCGTGCGCCAGCACCGCGCCGTACACCAGGACAATCAGGGCGAGCGTGACGAGATAGCTCATCGCCCGGCCGACCTCGACGTTGTCCCGAATCGCGCTCGGGCCGATCAGCAGAGCGACGACGACAAGCGCGAACCAGGCGGGCGACACGACCAGCGGTACGCCGAAGATCCGGCCGAACGGGATTCCACGCGCCAGTCGCCCGGGCGGCTGCGGCGGCTGGTCACTCACGGGCCAAGGGTAGGCGTGCCCCCTGAAAGGGTCCGGCGCCTCTGGCGCGTCGAGCGATTTCGTCAGCGCTCTGCCATACCGTCCGAGTCATGACGGAACTTGCCGAGTCGGGGAGCATCACGAACGTGATCGAGCTCCCTGCGGATGCCGTCGATCCGACCCGTCCGGAGTGGTCGCTGTCGCCGTCACGGGCACTCGACTTCAAGAACTGTGCGTTGCTGTACCGCTTCCGGGTCATCGACCGTCTCCCCGAACCGCCGAGCCTCGACGCCGCGCGAGGCACCGTCATCCACGGCGTCCTCGAGCGGCTGTTCGACCTCGCCGCGACCGATCGCACGATCGCGGCGGCGTGCGCCGACGTCGAGCCTGGCTGGCAGTCACTGCTCAACGCGGAGCCGGAGCTCGTTGCGCTGGTGGAAGCCGCCCCCGGCGGCCTCGAGACGCTCGTGGAGACGACCCAGGCATTGCTGGACAGCTACTTCGCTCTCGAGGACCCACGCCGCATCGAGCCGGCGGACCGCGAGGTGCTCGTCGAGGCGACCTTGCCGTCGGGAATCCATCTCAAGGGTTTCGTCGATCGGCTCGACCGCTCACCGGCCGGCGACCTCCGGGTCGTCGACTACAAGAGTGGCAAGTCGCCCAGTGAGCTCTTCGAGGGCAAGGCGCTGTTCCAGCTGCGGTTCTACGCACTCGTCCTCTGGCGCACCACCGGCGTGCTGCCGCGGCTGTTGCGCCTGTATTACCTGGCCGACCGCGAAGTGCTCGACTTCTCGCCCGACGCCGCTGATCTCGAGTCGCTGGAACGCCAGCTCGAGGCGATCGCCGCGGCAATCGTCAAGGCCCGGGAGACCGGCGACTGGCGCCACAAGCCCAGCAAGCTGTGCAACTGGTGCTCGTTTCAGTCGCTCTGCCCTGAGTTCGGTGGAACCCCACCTCCCCTGCCTGACGGGACGATCGAGTCCTCCGTCGGCTAGTGAAAAGTCTGCTCGCTTCGCTGCGCGGACTTTTCAACGCCTCCTACAGACATCGACCGACCCATCACCCCGCGAGTGCCAACAACCGCTCGACAGTGAGCTCCTTCAGACTCGCGACCACTAACCGGCCGGGTGCCTCGGCTATCGGTGCAATCCACGGAACAGCGACCACCTGGCAGCCGGCTGCCTCTGCTGATCTCACTCCGCTGATCGCGTCTTCGAGGACTACTGCTTCTGCCGGAAGGACGCCGAGGCGCTCGCAGGCTGTCAGGTAGGGCTCTGGGTCCGGCTTACCGTGGGTGACCTCGTCTCCGGCGAGGGTCGTGTCGAACCGGTGGCGTCCGACGCCGTCGAGCACCGCGTCGACCAGGACCCGGTAGGACGAGGACACGAGGGCGGTCCGGATGCCAGTGTCTCGGAGGGCGTCGACCAGCTCCAAAGCCCCCGGCATCACCGGCAGCTGATCGTGGTAGAGCTCGACCATCCGGTCGAGCAGGAAGGTCATCGCCGCGTCGACCTCGGCCGATCCGCGTGCGACGTCGTACCACTCGAGGATCGTGCGGATCGCCGTGTCAAGACGAGTACCGATGATCGCTGCCTTCAGCTCGTCGCTCCAGGTCCCGCCGAGATGCTCGGCAAGCTCGATCTCTCCCACCGTCCAGAGCGGCTCCGAATCGACGAGCAGACCGTCCATGTCGAAGAGGACGGCCTTTACCGGATGGCTCAACGGCCGGGTCGCGACAACGCGAGAGTCACCGGGCGTTGAAGTACTTCGCCTCGGGGTGATGCACGACGATCGCGTCCGTCGACTGCTCCGGGGCGAGCTGGAACCCTTCAGACAGCCGCACGCCGATTCGGGCCGGGTCGAGCAGCTCGACGACCTTTGCCCGCTCTTCGAGGTCCGGACACGCCGGGTAGCCGAACGAGTAGCGCGAGCCCCGGTAGGCCTGGTGCGCCAGCACCTCGGAAAGGTCGCCCGAGGTCTCCTTCCCGAAGCCGAGCTCGTCGCGGATCCGGCCGTGCCACAGTTCCGCGAGCGCCTCGGTCAGCTGAACCGACAGACCGTGCAGCTCGAGGTAGTCGCGGTAGGAGTTCGACTCGAAGAGCTCGGCCGTCGCCTCGCTGATCAGGGAGCCCACCGTCACCAGCTGGAAGCCGACGACGTCGACCTCGCCCGACTCCTCCGGGCGGAAGAAGTCGGACAGGCACAAGAAGCGATCGCGCCGCTGGCGCGGGAAGGTGAACCGCACCCGCTCCGACCCGTCCTCGTGGAGCACGATCAGGTCGTCACCCTTGGACACACAGGGGAAGTAGCCGTACACGACACCGGCGTCCAGCAGCTTGTCCGACTGCATCCGCTCGAGCCAGGAGCGCAGCCGCGGCCGGCCCTCCGTCTCGACGAGCTCCTCGTAGGACGCGCCACCCTCACCGCGGGTCGGCTTCAGGCCCCACTGCCCAAGGAACGTGGCCCGCTCGTCGAGGAGCGCCGCGTAGTCAGCGAGGGCGATGCCCTTCACCACCCTGCTGCCCCAGAACGGGGGTACGGGAATCGAGTTGTCGGTCGCCACATCGGAGCGCGCCGGAACCAACTCGGGCGCGATCTCGTCCGGACGCGGTCGCGCCTTCACCCTTCGCTCCCGTAGCGCCGGTAGCTGAGCGCCTGGCTCGCCGCGCTTCACGGCCATGACCGCATCCATCAAGCGCAGACCCTCGAAGGCATCCTTTGCATAGCGGACTTCGCCTTCGTACAGATCGGCGAGGTCGACCTCGACGTAGGCCCGGGTCAACGCCGCACCGCCAAGCATGACCGGCCAGCGGTCGGCGAGACCTCGAGTGTTCAGCTCCTCGAGGTTCTCCTTCATGATCACCGTGCTCTTCACGAGCAGTCCGCTCATGCCGATGACGTCCGCGGAGTGCTCCTGTGCCGCCTCCACGATCGACGCGATCGGCTGCTTGATACCGAGGTTCACGACCGTGTAGCCGTTGTTGCTCAGGATGATGTCGACGAGGTTCTTGCCGATGTCGTGCACGTCGCCGCGCACCGTTGCGAGCACGATCGTGCCCTTGCCGTCCTCGTCGG
Source organism: Mycobacteriales bacterium (assembly GCA_035548055.1). GTDB lineage: Bacteria > Actinomycetota > Actinomycetes > JAFAQI01 > JAFAQI01 > DASZTV01. The sequence goes on from DASZTL010000075.1 coordinate 9,819, forward strand.
TGGCCTCCATGTGCGGTTCGAGATACCCGACGGCGGCCTTCATCACCTCAGCCGACTGCAGGACGAACGGCAGCTGCATCTGTCCCGACCCGAACAGGTCACCCACGACGCGCATGCCCTCGAGCAGGTAGTCGTTGATGATGTCGAGCGGCGCCTTGCCGCCGGCCATCGCCTCGTCGAGATCGGGCTCGAGGCCGTTTCGCTCGCCGTCGATGATGCGTCGCGCCAACCGCTCGCCGAGCGGCAGAGCCGCGAGCTCGGCCGCTCGCGACTGCTTCGCAGCGGTGACATCGACGCCCTCGAAGAGGTCGAGAAACCTGGTCAACGGGTCGTACGCCGGGTCGGTGTCGGTCGCTGGGCGGCGGCGGTCGAAGACCATGTCGAGCGCCACGTCACGCTGCTCTTCGGGAATCCGCGAGAACGGCAGGATCTTCGACGCGTGGACGATCGCGGAGTCAAGGCCGGCCTTCACGCACTCGTGGAGAAAGACGGAGTTGAGGACCTGACGGGCCGCGGGGTTCAGACCGAACGACACGTTCGACAGGCCAAGTGTCGTCTGGACGTCCGGGTAGCGCCGCTTGACCTCGCGAATCGCCTCGATCGTCTCGAGGCCGTCCCGCCGAGTCTCTTCCTGCCCGGTGGCAATCGGGAAGGTCAGGCAGTCGACGATGATGTCGGACTGCTCGATCCCCCAGTTGCCGGTGAGGTCGTCGATCAGCCGGCTCGCGACCCGCACCTTCCATTCTGCGGTGCGCGCCTGGCCCTCCTCGTCGATCGTCAGCGCGACAACGGCGGCACCGTGCTCCTTGACGATCGGCATCATCTTCGCCATGCGCGAGTTCGGCCCGTCGCCGTCCTCATAGTTGACGGAGTTGATGACGCTGCGGCCACCGAGGCATTCCAGGCCGGCCTCGATCACCAGCGGCTCGGTCGAGTCGAGCACGAGCGGCAAGGTCGAGGCCGTCGCGAAGCGGAAGGCGATCTCGCGCATGTCCTCGACGCCGTCTCTGCCGACGTAGTCGATGCAGACGTCGAGCAGATGCGCCCCATCGCGGGTCTGGTCACGAGCGATCTCGACGCAGTCGTCCCAGCGCTGCTCGAGCATCGCGTCGCGGAACGCCTTCGAGCCGTTGGCGTTCGTCCGCTCGCCAATGGACAGGTACGACGCGTCCTGCTGGAACGTCACCTGCTGATACAGGCTCGCGACAGACGGCTCGCGACGCGGCTTGCGCGCCGCCAGCTCTCGGCCGCCGACCCGCTCCACGACCTGCCTGATGTGCTCCGGCGTCGTACCGCAGCATCCGCCGACCAGCGAGATCCCGAACTCGCGGGTGAACGTGTCGTGAGCGTCCGCCAGCTCGGCGGGCGTCAGCGGATAGTGCGCACCGTTGGCAGTCAGCTCCGGCAGGCCCGCGTTCGGCATGCACGACAGGCCGATCCGCGCGTGGCGCGACAGGTGACGCAGGTGCTCGCTCATCTCAGCGGGGCCGGTTGCGCAGTTGAGGCCGATCAGGTCGATCTCGAGTGGCTCGAGCGCGGTGAGCGCCGCACCGATCTCGCTCCCGAGCAACATCGTGCCGGTGGTCTCGACGGTCACCTGGACGAATAGCGGCAGCTTGATGCCGGTGGCCTTGAAAGCACGCCGTGCGCCGTTGACTGCCGCCTTGGCCTGCAACAGGTCCTGGGCGGTCTCGACCAGCACGGCGTCCGCACCGCCGGCGATCAGGCCGTCGACCTCTGCCTGAAAGGCGTCGCGCAGGGCGGCGTAACGGACGTGGCCGAGGGTTGGAAGCTTCGTCCCCGGACCGACCGAGCCGATCACCCAACGAGGTCGGTCCGTCGTCGAGTATCCATCCGCGACCTCGCGCGCGAGGCGAGCACCGGCCTCGGCGAGCGACTGGATCCGGTCCTCGATGCCGTACTCGCCAAGGTTCGCGAGGTTCGCGCCGAACGTGTTCGTCTCGACCGCATCGCAACCGACGGAGAAGTACGCATCGTGCACGCTGCGGACGACGTCCGGACGGGTGTCGTTGAGGACTTCGTTGCAACCCTCGTGACCTTCGAAATCATCGAGGGTGAGGTCGTGCGCCTGCAACATCGTGCCCATCGCGCCGTCGGCAACGACGACCCGCTCGCGCAGGGCCTTAAGCAGCGCGGCAGGTCCGGAGCGCTCCCGCGGACTCGACATTTCGTTTGATTCTAGTTGGCCGTGACTGTTAACCGCGCCTCATATACGGTTCCTCCGACCGGCAGCGAAGCGCGTGAAGGGGTAGTCGGGGTGAGCAGCTACACGAAAGTTCTCGTCGGGACCGACGGATCGCCGTCGTCGTTCCTCGCTGTTGAGAAGGCGGCGACCCTGGCCCGGGACACCGGTGCGACGCTCCTGATCGCCTCCGCGTACCAGCCACTGTCCGATCGCGACCAACAGCGCGCGACCCAGGAACTGGGCGAAGCCGCCTACAAGGTGCTCGGTGCGAACCCCGCGGAAGACGCGCTCAGCGAGGCCGAGGCGCTCGCGAAGAAGGCGGGCGCGAAGAAGATCGAAACCACCGCCGAATCCGGCGACCCCGTCGACGTGCTCGTGTCGCTGATCGACAGGCACAAGATCGATCTCTGCATCATCGGCAACCGAGGCCTGAACAGCCTCGCCGGACGGCTGCTCGGCTCGGTACCGGCCAACATCAGCCATCGCGCGGCGTGCGACGTCCTGATCGTCCACACGACCGGCGGCGGGCGAAAGTAGCACCCCGACCCGAAGGACGATCCGGGCATACGCTGGGCGCGTGACGGCCTCCCGCGGCTCCGGTCGGAAGCGCGCGATGATCGCGGCGTTCGAAGGCTGGAACGACGCTGCTGACGCGGCGACGAATGCGATCGAGCATCTCGAGCGCGAGTGGCAGGCGCGCCCGTTCGCTGCGATCGATCCCGAGGACTACTACGACTACCAGGTGAACCGCCCGACGGTCCGTCTGGTCGACGGGGTGACGCGGCGTATCGACTGGCCCACCACCCGGCTAGCTCTCGCCACGGTCGGTGACACCGAGATCGTCCTCGTCCGGGGTCTCGAGCCGAACATGCGATGGCGGGCATTCTGCGACGAGCTCACCGCCTTCGCCGATGAGCTCGAGGTGGACCAGGTCGTCTGCCTCGCCGCACTCCTCGCTGACGTTCCGCACACCCGCCCGATCGATGTGAACGGGTCTGCCTCCGACGAGGTGCTCGCGCAAAGCCTCGGGCTGACGCGATCGCGCTACGAAGGCCCCACTGGCGTGGTCAGCGTCTTCCACCAGGCGCTCGCGGACACCGGGCGCAAAGTCGTGTCGTACTGGGCGAGCGTGCCGCACTACTTCGCGCAGCCACCTTGTCCCAAGGCCACGCTGACGCTGCTGCACCGCGTCGAGGACGTGCTCGACGTCACGGTCCCGCTCGGCGATCTGCCTGAGGCCGCACAATCGTGGGAGGGCGACGTCGACGCACTCGCCCGCGACGACGGTGAGATCGCCGACTACATCGCCTCGCTCGAGCTGCGCGAAGACCAAACGCAGATGCCCGAAGCATCTGGGGAAGCCATCGCGCGGGCGTTTGAGCGGTATCTCAGGCGGCACGACTCAGCGGACTGACACCCGCCAGTCACCGCTCGTGGTGCGCCTAGATGATTCCTAGCAGTGCGTCTGCCGCTGTTCTCGCCAGCTCGGGTGCGGTCTCGTCGTCGCCCGGCGACGCAACCCAGTCGTCAATGGCTTTCAATGCTTTCGGAGTGTCCAAGCCGCTTCGTAGAGCTCGTCTCACCACATCCAGGAGCGGCTTCGCATCCGGTGCCGTCTCACGGTTGAAGGCGGCGCGCCACTCAGCCAACCTTGTTTCAGCGGCTTTGATCTCTTCGTCATTCCATTCCCAGGCTTTTGCGTGGTGGTGGTTGAGCAGCGCGAGGCGGATCGCCATGGGGTCGACCCCGCTTTCGCGGAGCTTGGAGACGAGGACCAGGTTGCCTTTCGACTTCGACATCTTCTCGCCGTCGTAGCCGACCATCGCCTGGTGAAGTGAGGCCGCCGCGAACGGGTGGTGGCCGCTGAGCACCGCGGCCTCTGCCCCGCCCATCTCGTGGTGCGGGAACACCAGGTCCTCACCTCCACCCTGGATGTCGATGTTCTCTCCAAGGTGCTTCATCGCGATCGCGGTGCACTCGATGTGCCAACCGGGCCGGCCTGCGCCGAGCGCTGTGTCCCAGGACGGCTCGCCGGGTCGGGCCGCCTGCCAGAGAAGGCAGTCGAGCGGGTCCTTCTTGCCAGCGCGAAGCGGGTCTCCCCCGCGCTCTGCGAACAGCTCCACCATCCGGCCGGCGGAAAGCCGGCTGAGCTCCCCGAAGCCCGGCGCGGCCGCCACGGAAAAGTAGATGTCGCCGTCGACGTCGTAGGCGGCACCCCGGTTTCGCAGCTCGGCGACCGCGTCAGCGATGTCAGGAATCGCCTCGACCGCGCCGACGTACTCGGCCGGTGCGAGGATTCGCAACGCTGTCATGTCGGCCCGGAACAGCTCGATCTCGCGATCAGCAAGGGCGGTCCAGTCCTCACCGGTCTGCGTCGCGCGTTCCAGCAGCGGATCGTCGACGTCGGTGACGTTCTGGACGTAGCGCACCTCGATGCCGGCGTCTCGGCACACCCGCTGCAGCTCGTCGAAGAGCAGGTACGTCGCGGCGTGGCCAAGGTGTGTGGCGTCATAGGGCGTAATGCCGCAGACGTAGAGAGTGAGCCGGTCCTTACCCGTGCCCACCTGCTTGAGTCCGGCCGTGCCGGTGTCGCGGATCCGGATCGGGACCTCGCTGGCGGGGACGCCGAGATCAGCGAGCCTCGGAACAACGGGCGACTCCCACGAACGCACGCACTAGACCCTACGAGTCCACGCCGGCTGACTGTGCATCGTGGCCGCTCTAGAAGGGTGGCCAGGGCATCGGTGGCCAGTCCCCGCTCGGCATCGGATGGTTTCCGGTCGCGAGCAGCCGATCGAGTCGGCGTCGCGTCGCCGCAACCTCAGAGAGGGTCAGCAGCTCCTCGAGCTGAGCGCCGAGCCGGTCGTCGAGCTGGCACCGCAGGTGGGTGAGGACTCCCACCGCCTCCGGGGTGAGCTTCTTGCCGCGCCACGACCACAACAGGGTCCGCAGCTTGTCGTCCACGGAGAAGCAGACGCCGTGATCGACGCCGTACACATGGCCCCCGGGAACTGGAAGCAGATGCCCTCCCTTGCGGTCGGCGTTGTTGATCACCGCGTCGAAGACCGCCATTCGGCGCAGCGGCTCAGTCGTGCTGCGGACCAGTCCGCCAAGGTCGACAGACTCGTCGACATCGATCCACAGCTGAGCCATGCCGGGGCCGTAGGGGCCGTCGCGCATCACCGTCGGCGGGACGATGTCCCAGCCGCTCTCGGCCGACACGAGATAGGCGGCGACCTCACGGCCGGCGAGTGTCCCATCGGGAAAGTCCCAGAGCGGCCGCTCCCCCGCGATCGGCTTGTAGACGCAGGCGGCACTTCGGCCATCGAGGGTGACGGCGCAGTACAACGTCGCGTTGGACGCATCGACCAGCCGGCCCTGCACCTCTAGCTCGCCGTCACGCAGCAAGCGGAGAGCGTCGTCCGTGTCGAACGACGGGGCGGCTTCGGTCACACCTCCAGTTTCACCTGTCACCCGGCGTGAAGGTGTCCGTTCTGGCGTGGGCAGATGTGTCCCTCCGGATCGAGCGGGTTGCCGCACAGCGGGCAAGGCGGCCGTCCGGCTGCCACGACCCGCAGTGCGCGCTTGGCGAAGGCGCGTGCGACGGCCGGCGACAGCTTCACCCGAAGCATGTCGGCGTTGGGATCGGTGTCGGACGGAGCCCCTGTGCTGTCCTCCTCCGTCTCGACGACGGACTGCGCCTCGATGATCACGAGCTTCTCGTCCTCGTCCCACGCCAAGGCGAGCGTCCCGACCCGGAACTCCTCCTCGACCGGCGCGTCGAGCGGTGCAACGTCCTCCAGCTGCGGCGGCGCCACCGCGGGCACCGGGGAGTCGCTGCCCTGGCGGCGCCGTACCTCGTCGAGCAGCTCGTCGAGCCGCTCGGCGAGCGCCGAGACCTGCAGCTTCTCAAGCGCGACCGAGATCAGCCGGCCCGCGCCACTCGCCTGAAGGAAGAACGTGCGTTGGCCGGGCTCTCCGACCGTGCCTGCGACGAAGCGCTCTGGCGGGTCGAAGGCGAACTCACGGCCAACCATCACGTCACCCTAGAGGCCGTCACCGACCGCCACCCGCCCCACCACCGACCGCAGCGTCCGAGGAGCGCTTCCGGCGGGTCTTCTTGGGCGGGATCAGGCCGGCGACGTCCCCGCCGACGTCGTTCATCCGTACGACGAACGGCCGGAGGGCGGTGTAGCTCACCACCGAGACCGACGCCGGGTTCACCACGATCCGCTGGAACTCGTCGAGATGAACACCGAGCGCGTCCGCGAGCACCGCCTTGATCACGTCGCCGTGACTGACTGCGATCCAGATCGCGTCGTCACCGAGGCGCTCGTTGTGCTCGCGGACGGCCGCGACGGCGCGTGCCTGGGTGTCGCGCAGCGCTTCGCCGCCGGGAAACTTGGCGGCGCTGGGGTGGGCCTGCACGACCTTCCACAACGGATCCTTGGCCAGGGTCTTGAGCGGTTGGCCCTGCCAGTCGCCGTAGTGGCATTCCCCAAGTCGCTCGTCGGTCGCCACGGCCAGGTTGTCTCGACCGGCGGCCAGCGCGGCCGCCGTCTCCTGGCAGCGTTCGAGCGGGCTGCTGACGATCGCCGTCACCGGTACCGGCGCCAGCCGCACGGCGAGGTCGCGGACCTGCTCCTCCCCCTTCGCGGCCAGGTGGACGCCGGGCGTCCAGCCGGCGAGCGTGCCACCGAGGTTGGCGTCGGTCAGCCCATGGCGGACCAGCAGAACGGTCGTCACCGACGGCGTCAGTCCCCGACGCCGGACTTGTCGAGGGCGTCGGCGATCGAGCGAAGCGTCGCGATCCGCTCGTCCTGGCTGCCGCCGAACCCGCTGACGTTGACGGTCGTGACACCGGAAGCCGCGAGCGCCTGCATGCGCTCGGCGATCCGCTCGACCGGGCCGAGCAGCGCCGTCCGGTCGATGAACTCGAGCGGAACGGCCGCGGCCGCCTCGGCGTACTTGCGGTCGAGGTAGAGGTTCTGGATCTCCTCGGCTTCCTTCTCGAAGCCCATCCGGCAGGCCAACCGGTTGTAGAAGTTCTGCTCCCGTGAGCCCATGCCGCCGACGTACAGGGCGGAGTAGCCGCGAATCGGGTTCGCGCACTCTTCGACCGAGTCGCCGATTATCACGGGGGTCGTCGGCATGACGTCGAACGGTGCGTCGGCGCGGCCTGCCTTCTCCTTGCCGGCGTTCACCGACGCCAGCAGCTCGGGGGCGAACTCCGGGTCGTAGAAGATCGCGAGCCAGCCGTCGCACTTCTCACCGGCCAGCTCGAGGTTCTTGGGTCCGATGGCCGCCAGGTAGATCGGGATGTACTCCCGGATCGGGTGGATGATCATCTTCAACGCCTTGCCCGGACCGTCGGGCAGCGGGAGTTCGTAGTGCTCGCCGTGGTAGTCGACCCGCTCGCGAGCCAGCGCCATCCGCACGATGTCGATGTACTCCCTGGTACGCGCGAGCGGCTTGGCGAACCGCACCCCGTGCCACCCTTCCGACACCTGGGGCCCCGAGACGCCGAGGCCCAGTCGGAACCGGCCGCCGGAAAGCGTGTCGATGGTCGCCGCCGTCATCGCGGCCATCGCCGGTGACCGCCCGGGGATCTGGAAGATGCCGCTGCCGAGCTCGATCTTGGTGGTCTTCGCCGCGAGGAACGCGAGGACGGTGGCGGCGTCGTTGCCGTACGCCTCAGCGGTCCACACGCTCGTGAAGCCGAGCCGCTCGGCCTCCAGAACGAGTGCGACGTTGTCGTCGTCGCTGGCGAGACCCCAGTAGCCAAGGTTCAGTCCGAGTCGCATTCGGGCAGCGTAGTCATGGCGCCTCATCCACCGGTCGGTGCGTCGCGCTCCGCGGTGCCGCGGCCACGGATAGCCTCGCCGCCATGAGGCAGCGTCGGCTCGGTACGACGGGTCTCTACGTCTCTCAGCTCGCCCTCGGCACGATGAGCTGGGGACGCGACACAGACGAGGACGACGCCGCCGCTCAGCTGCGGACCTTCCTCGATGCCGGCGGGACCCTCGTCGACACCGCAGACGTCTATGTGGGCGGTGAGAGCGAGCACATCGTCGGCCGCCTGCTCGCCAACACGGTGCGGCGCGACGAGGTGATCGTCGCCACCAAAGCGGGGAGCCGTCGCGACGACGGTCGTGACCGCGACGCCTCCCGGCGCCACCTGCTCAACGCGCTTGATGCATCGCTGGCAAGGCTCGGCACCGACCACGTCGACCTGTGGCAGCTCCACCAGTGGGATCCGCGCACCCCGATCGAGGAGACCCTGGGGGCGCTCGACACGGCCGTGTCCAGCGGCCGGGCGCGCTACGTCGGCATCAGCAACTACGCCGGCTGGCAGACGGCGAAGGCGGCCACCTGGCAGCGCGCATGGCCCGACCGTGCGCCGATCTGCTCGACCCAGGTCGAGTACTCGCTCCTGCAGCGCGGCGTCGAGCGGGAGGTGGTACCGGCAGCGCTCAGCCTGGGGATCGGGATCCTGCCCTGGTCACCGCTCGGCCGCGGTGTCCTCACCGGGAAGTACCAAGCCGGCACGCCGGCGGACTCGCGCGGCGCCTCGCGCGACTACGGCCGCTTCATCCGTCCCTATCTCGACGATCGCGCGTCCCGGATCGTCGGCTCGGTGCTGACCGCGGCCGACGGGCTCGGCGTGTCGCCCTTGGCGGTCGCTCTCGCGTGGGTACGGGATCGTCCCGGCGTCGTCGCTCCCATCGTCGGCGCACGGACCGCCGCGCAGCTGCGTACCTCCCTCGAAGCCGACGCGACGGTCCTCCCGCCGGAGATCCGGACGGCGCTCGACGACGTCTCCGAGCCTGACGTGGGCTATCCCGAAGCCCCACCGCCACTCAGCCGCTGAACCGCGTTGGCTGACACCGCCTTCGAGGCGTTCTGCGGAGCCGGCCTGTGGCCGGGGTTGAGCCGTTCGATGGCCGCCGCGCTCCCGGCCGCTCGCATCAACGGGCCGGACGACGTCACCGTCGACGCTCTCACCCGCCTGGACACGGTCACCCGGGACCGGGCCGAGAAGCTGGTCAAGTCGTTCGGCGGCGCGGGCCCACGGCTGGCAGTTGCGGAGCTGCTCTTCGCCGCGTCGCTGCCGGTCCGACCCGCCTTCGGCGCCGTCGAAGCATTCGGCCCGGGCGCCGCCGATCTGCTGCGCGAGGATCCGTGGCGGTTGCTGGAGGTCGCCGGCGTCGACGTCCGGACTGCGGACCGGTTCGCTCTCGCAACCCTCGAGGAGCGTCCCACCAAGGACGATCCGCGGCGGGGTCGCGCCCAGGTTGCCTACGCGCTCGGCCGGGCCGCCCGCGACGGGCACACCGTTGTCCCGGAGGCGACCCTGACCGCGGCGCTCGCCGGTCTCGACGCGCCGGAACCGGCGACCGCGCTCGTCGCCGCCGTCGACGAGGGACGGGTGCTGGTCTTCGATGAGTACGACGACGCGGGATCACTCCACCGGACGTACGGACTCGAGCGGTATGCGATGGCCGAGGAGGCGGTCGCCGAAGGGATCGTGAGACTGGAAGCGACCGCGGAGCCGTTCTGCCGCGCCGAGGAAGCCGCGACGGGTGACGATCAGCTCGACGACGGGCAGCGCGAGGCGGTAGTCGCGACGGCGGCGCACGGTGTCACCGTGCTGCACGGTGGGCCGGGCACGGGGAAGAGCCGGACGGTCGCAGCGGTCGTCGAGATGGCGTCCAGATGCGGCAAGGAGATCGCGCTCGCCGCTCCGACCGGCCGCGCCGCGAAGCGGCTGGAGGCGCTCACCGAGCACAGCGCGACGACCTTGCACCGACTGCTGGGTGCCCAGGGCACGTCGGGTGAGTTCGCGCGCAACGAATCGTGGCAACTCGACGCGGACCTCGTGGTTGTCGACGAGGCGTCGATGCTCGATGCGGAGCTGGCCGCCGCGCTCCTGGACGCGTGCAAGGACGGCACGCACCTGATGCTCGTCGGCGATCCGGCGCAGCTTCCCTCGATCGGAGCGGGACGAGTCCTCGGCGACATCCTCGACTCGGCGACACTGCCGTCGACCGAGTTGACGATCCTGCACCGGCAGGCCGAAGGCGGTTCCATCGCCTCGCTCGCGACGGCGGTTCGCGGCGGTGAGCTGCCTTCGGTCGAGGACGCGTCGAAGGAGGTCGTCGTGATCGCCGCGGATGGGCCGGCCGAAGCCGGGCGGCGAGTCACGCAGCTCGTGACGGACTCGATCCCTCGCGTGTTCGGCATCCCGACCGGTGAGATCCAGGTCCTCACGCCGGTGCATCGCGGCGCGGCCGGGACCGAGGCCCTGAACACGGCATTGAAGGCACTGCTGAACCCGGCCGCAGGTGGGTCCAACGGCTTCGACCCCGGTGACCGCGTCGTGGCGACCGCCAACCACCTCGACAACGGCTTCGCCAACGGTGAGGTGGGGGTCGTCACCGAGTCGACCGACTCGCTGCTCGCCGTCGACTTCGGCGCCGGCCCCGTCGCAGTGCCGCCGAAGGCGATGCGCGACCTGGTGCACGGGTGGGCCATCACGGTCCACCGCGCCCAAGGCTCGGAGTGGCCCGCGGTGGTGGTGGTCCTGCCGCCCGAGGCGACCGGGATGCTGTCGCGCCCGCTTGTCTACACCGCCCTCACCCGCGCCCAGCGGCACCTGTCGGTGGTGCATGCCGCCGGCGCGGCCCTCGCGCGCGGCGTCCGTGACGTCGGCGCCAGGCCGCGGCGAACCCGGCTGGCGACGCTGCTGCGGGAAGCCAGCGGCTAGGCGCGGCCCAGGAAGCGGCTCAACGCGCGCACGCCGAACTGGAGGCCTTCGATCGGAACTCGCTCGTCGACGCCGTGGAACATCCCGAAGAAGTTGAGGTCGGGCGGCAGCCGCAATGGCGAGAACCCGAAACAGCGCATCCCGAGCTCCGAGAACGACTTCGCATCGGTGCCACCCGACAACGCGAACGGCACCACTCGCGCGTCGGGATCCTCATCGACGATCGCCGCGCTCATCGCCGCCACGAGATCACCGTCGAACGTGGTCTCGTACGCGATCTGGGTCTGGACGACTTCGATCGCGACGTCGGGACCGACGAGTTGCGCGAGCTCCTCGCGGAAGGTCTCCTCGCCGCCCGGCAGGAATCGGCAGTCGAGGTAGGCGTAGGCCTCGCCGGGGATGACGTTCTGCTTGTAGCCCGCCTCGAGCATCGTCGGGTTCGCGGTGTGGCGCACGGTCGCGCCGACCATCCTTGCTAGCGGACCGAGCTTGCTGAGGACCCCCTCGACGTCGGCCGGGTCATAGCTGATGCCGAGCGCGTCGCAGAGCTCGCGTAGAAACGTCTCGACCGTAGGGCTGACCTCGATCGGGAAGCTGTGCCGCCCGACCCGAGCGACAGCTTCGGCGAGGACCGTCACGGCGTTCTCGTCGTTGAGCATCGACCCGTGGCCCGCCATGCCCTTCGCCACCAGACGCAGCCAGGCGATCCCCTTTTCCGCGGTCTCGATCGCGTAGATCCGCCGACCCGCCACGGTCAACGAGAAGCCCCCGACCTCGCTGATCGCCTCGGTGCAGCCATCGAACAAGCCCGCGTGGTTGTCGACGAGGTGATGAGCGCCCTTGACACCCCCGGCCTCCTCATCGGCAACGAACGCGAGAACGACATCGCGGGACGGGCGCTTGCCGTCCCGAGTCCAGTCCGCGAGCAGCGCGAGGACCATCGCATCCATGTCTTTCATGTCGACGGCACCGCGACCCCAGACGCACCCGTCACGGACCTCACCGGAGAAGGGCGCGACCTGCCAGTCGTCGGCGTTGGCGGGCACGACATCGAGGTGGCCGTGGATCAGCAGCGCGTCGCGACTGCTGTCCTCCCCCGCCCATCTCGCGACCACGCTCGCCCGGCCGGGTTCCGACTCGAAGATCTCGGGAGTGAGACCGGCGTCGGTCAGGAGGCCTGCGACGTGCTCGGCGATCGCACGTTCGTTGCCCGTGGGGTTGACCGACTCGATTCGGATCAGGTCGCTGCAGATCTGGACGACCTCTTCGGTCGCTCGGTCCGTGACGCCGGCGTCGCTCATCAACGTCCCTCCGCGCAATAGCTGAGGGCCACGCTACTGCGATCGCAATAACGTGGCCCTCAGCGGATGAGCCTGTCGAGCTAGAGGCCGCTGCCCCCGCCGAAGGCGTTCAGCAGGCCGCCGAGCTGTGAGAGGTCGACCGCGACGGCGCCGGACGGTGCATCGATCGAAGGACCGCTCTGCGAGAAGCCGAGCTGAAGCGGCAGCGAGCTCCCGCTCTTCTTGGCGAGCTGGCCGAGATCGAAGCTGAGGCCGGTCATCGCACCGTCGCTCACCGTGGCGACGATCGAGACCTCCTTGTCCGGAACCTTGGCGAGGTCGGCGCTGCTCAGGGCTGCGCCGGCTCCTGGAATCGAGCTGGCGAACGTGTCGCTGAAGTCACCCAAGAAGGCCTTGAGGTTGGTCGTGATCGTCAAGGTGTCGGTCCCGCCCGAGGAGGCACGGGTGACCGTGACGTCCTTGGTGAGCAGCGACTTGAACTTGTCGAGCAGGTCCTGGGCCTGGGAGGAGTCCGGCTTCGAGGACGCGATCCCGCCGCCGAGGGAGCTCGACAGCGACTTCAGGGTCGCCAGCGGCAATGAGATCCACTTGCCCTGCACGAGCGCGCTCACGAAGCCGGGGAGCTGGCCACCCGCACTCTGGATCTGCCGGAACGTCTCCTGCTGCCCGATCGCGTTGAGGAAGTCCTTGAGGTCGGCCTGCACGTACAGCGTCTTGTCGACGAACCGGATGGTGAAATACGCCTTGCCGTTGTCGGACAGGGAGATGTTCGCCGCTCCGTCGCCGTTCGACAGGCCCGACATCGAGCTGAGGGTCTTGCCGCTGGGGGCTGCAACCTGGAAGCTGATGGCCGCTCCGGCGATCAGGTTCGCCTGCTGCGCGGTGATGTCCGCGCTCTTGTCCTGGGAGCGAACGAAGTCGAGCAGCTCGCTGCCACTGGCATCGAGCTTGAGGGACGTGGTGAGCGTCGACGCTTGGCCCAGCGCGCTGACCGCGCTGCTGAGCTCCGCGGCCGGGCTCGCGCCCGAGTCGTTGGCCGCAGGCTTCGAGGTCCCACCCGCGGAACTGCTCCCACCACAGCCGGTAAGCAGCGCTGCGGCTGCGGTCAAGGCGACAACAGCGGTCGCGGAACGGCGAAACATCGGCTTCCCCCAGATGGTCAAGGTGCAAAGACCCAACGAACGCTACTCCCGACTGGGCTACAGCCGAGGGCAAGATCGACCGATTTCCACATGGTGAGGCCGCTCGCAACGCTTCGGCGTGCCCGGACCAGTGCGCTGGTGGCGCTGGTCGGTTCGGCGCTCGCCGTGGTTCCAGCGATCGTGCCGAACGGGTCCCTCTCGGCCGCTCACGCGGCAGGAGACCCAGCTGCCAGGGTGCAGCAGCTGCTCGCCAAGGTGCACGCGCTGCAGGCCAAAGCGCGGCTCGCGGAACGAAGGTACGAGCACGTCTTCTCCGACGTTGCCGACAGCGTCAACCGAGCCATCAGCGCGGACGAGAACAGCACCGAGATCGCCAACCGCGCCGCCGCCGCGCAGACCGAGCTCGATAGCCGGGTGCGTGGGCTCTACGAGTCCGGCGGCTCACTGGCGGCGTACGCGCAGCTTCTTGTATCGGGCAACCTCAGCGAGGCCGCGTTCCGCACCGTGATTGCGAATCGCGTCATCGCCGCGCAGGTTGCCGACGTTCGAGTGATCCAACGTCAGGCCTCAGCCGCCTTGGCCACGGCAACGCGAGCTGCCCGAAGGTCGCACGCAAGCATCCGAACCGAACGCAACATTGCGGCGGTGGCCGCCCGCATCCAGCGACTGCTCGCGGAGCAGAAGGCACTGTTGGAGCAGGCCGATCAACGTCTCGCCGCCGTCCGGCAGGCCGAAGCCGCGTTGGGCGCGCAGAGCAACGCGTTCAGCGCAGCGACGAACTCGGCGATCGCGAACTTGCACATCCTGCCGCCGTCGGCGGAGTTCCTCTCTCTCTACAAGGCGGCCGCACGCACCTGCCCGGGCCTGTCATGGACGGTGCTCGCGGCGATCGGGCAGGTGGAAAGCGGGCATGGCCGCAACCCGTCGACCTCGTCTGCCGGCGCCATGGGTCCGATGCAGTTCATGCCGCCGACCTTTGCGGCGTATGCGGTCGACGGCGACGGTGACGGCGCGCGCTCGATCATGGATCCGGCGGACGCGATCTTCACCGCGGCGCACTACCTTTGCGCAAACGGCGCAGGGCGCAGTCCCTCGGCCTTGTCCTCGGCGATCTACCACTACAACCACGCCGCTTGGTACGTCGCGATGGTCCTGAGGCTGGCCGGGCTCTACGCCGCCCAGGACTCCTAACCAGCCGCGTCGCCTCTTGTAGACTCACCGGGCCGAACGCACCCAAGCAGTAGCCGCGGTCGGACCACGTCGGAGTGGCGGAATGGCAGACGCGCTAGCTTGAGGTGCTAGTGCCCTTCAACGGGCGTGGGGGTTCAAGTCCCCCCTCCGACACGTTTTGCAGGCCCCTGACCTGCGGTTTTACCCGC
>DASZTL010000076.1:0-31281 GCA_035548055.1 Mycobacteriales bacterium
TCGACGGCCAGCTCGGCAGCGAGTTCCTGGCCGACCTGGCGGGCATGCTGAACGACCCGTGGAAGATGGTCGACTTCACCGCGTGAAGCAATGTGGCATCACCCCCACGATTTCGCGTTCACAACGCGAAATCGCTAAGGCAATGCCACATTGCTTCTCCTGCTCCGAGGTGGGTAACTAGCCCAAAACCACCCAACTTCGCCATGGTCTGTGTCGTACCCGGGCCGCACGATGAGGACATGATCTGGTGGGTGCTCGGCTCGGCAGTGGTGGTGATCGTCGGCCTCGTGTACGTGATGAGCCACGAGTCCGACTTCTGTTCGGTGGACGTACGCCGGGCTAGTCCTGGGCGGCGACCAGCACCGGGGCGATTGACTCCAGGCAAGTGATGAGCTCGTCGAGCTCGGCCGGGTCCAGGCCCTCGTAGGGCTTCGCCGCGAGATCGTCGGTGAGCGCTTCCACCTGCTGCTTGACCGTGCGACCTGCCACGGTCAGCCGGCCGTCATCACCGACCAGTCCACGCGCGCGCATCCCGTCGATGACGGCAGCGATCTGCACCGCCGGCAGGTGATGGATGCGCCCGAACTGCTCGGCCGGCATCTCCATGGCGAGGGCGAACAGCACGTGAGCCTCGAGTCCGCCGATCCCTTCGCTCATGAGTGCCGTGATGTGCCCGTCACCGCGGTGCTCCCGCAGCAGAGATCCCGCATGGAACAGCCGCGTGACGAGGTCATCGGGGATCGCCACGGACAGCAGTGCGGCGTACATCGGCCGGCCGTCGACCGTGGCGCTGGTCGCTGCCTTGGTCAACAGCTCGGCGCCACGCGCGAACTCGGCGGTCTCGACGCGGTCGCCGAGGATGCGGCGCAGCGCCTTCGCGCAACCGAGCCGACGGGCGGCTAGGGCCGCTTCAGGAGTCGTGGTGGCCCACACCTTAGGGATGTGTCGGGCCACCTCGCCCGGCGCGAAGTTGTAGAACAACGCGTCGACGACCTCGGCGGGGACGCGGCCCAGCGGCGCTGCTCGGCCGGCGAAGTAGGTGTCCCAGTAGTTGGTGAAGCCCAAGGCGAACATCGCCTCGTTGGGTTCGGCCGCCGAGTACGGGATCAGCCCGATCGGCTCGACGAGCTCGAACATGCGACGAGCCAGCGGGTTCATCGTGCACTCACGATGTCATTGACGGCGAAGCGCCGCCGAAGTCATCGCCTTCCTCGAAGTAGCACATGTTGCCCGCACGGAACCGGACACCAGGCGCAGCAGGGGACAGCGCGACGTACTTGATGTGCTACTTCGAGGAGGGGGGTGGGTTAGAAGGCGCTCTCCGGTAGCTCCATGACCTCGAGGTTGGCGCCTTCGACGATGACCCGCTCGGCCGCGAGCAGTGGCAGCCGCGTCTGGGCGAAGAACTTCGCCGCGGCGACCTTGCCTTCGTAGAAGTCCCTGTCCTTGCCCGGATCCCCCGCGGTCAGCGCACCGAGGGCCACCTCGGCCTGACGCAGCAGCAGCCAGCCGATGACGACATCGCCGAGGGCAAGCAGCAGGCGGCTGGTGTTGAGGCCGACCTTGTACATGCTCGGCTGGTCCTCCATCGCCGCCGTCAGGTAGCCGACCATCGTCTCGACCATGCCCTGCACGTCTGCCAGGCCGTTGGCGAGCAGCTCGCGCTCGTTCTTCAACCGGCCGTTGCCGGCCGCCGAGTCGACGAACGCCTGGATCTGCCCGACCAGGCCGGTCAGCGCCGCGCCCTGGTCGCGCACGATCTTGCGGAAGAACAGGTCCATGCCCTGGATCGCGGTCGTGCCCTCGTAGAGGGTGTCGATCTTCGCGTCGCGGATGTACTGCTCGATCGGATAGTCCTGCAGGAAGCCCGAGCCACCGAAGGTCTGCAGCGACTGCGAACCGAGCAGCTCGTAAGAGCGCTCCGAGCCGCAGCCCTTCACCAGCGGGAGCAACAGGTCGTTGAGCCGCGATGCCTCGGTTGCGTCCTCGCCGCGCGACGCTGCGTCGAGGACGGTGTCCTGCTGGCTCGCGGTGAACAGCACGAGCGCGCGCATGCCTTCGGCGTACGCCTTCTGCAGCATCAGCGACCGGCGTACGTCGGGGTGGTGGGTGATCGTCACCCGCGGGGCTGCCTTGTCGAGCATCTGGGTGAGGTCGGCGCCCTGCACCCGGTTCTTCGCGAACTCGAGAGCGTTGAGGTAGCCGGTCGACAGCGTGGCGATCGCTTTGGTGCCGACCATCATGCGGGCCATCTCGATGACCTCGAACATCTGCGCGATGCCGTCGTGGACATCTCCGACGAGCCAGCCCACCGCAGGGGTACCGTGCTCGCCGAACGTGACCTCGCAGGTCGCCGAGACCTTCAGGCCCATCTTCTTCTCGACGTTGGTGACGAAGGCGCCGTTGCGCTCGCCGATCTCACCGGTGTCGGGGTCGAAGTGGAACTTCGGTACGACGAACAGCGACAGACCCTTGGTGCCCGGCCCGGCGCCGTCGGGGCGGGCGAGCACGAGGTGAACGATGTTCTCCGGGACGTCCCACTCACCGCTGGTGATGAAGCGCTTGACGCCCTCGATGTGCCAGGAGCCGTCGGCCTGCTCCGTGGCCTTGGTCCGCCCGGCGCCCACGTCCGAGCCGGCGTCCGGCTCGGTGAGCACCATCGTCGCGCCCCAGTTGCGGTCGATCATCAGCTGCGCGATCTTGCGCTGGGTCTCGTTGCCGTTGCGGAAGAGGATCTGCGCGAAGGCCGGGCCGGCGGCGTACATGTGGATCGCCGGGTTGGCGCCGATGACCATCTCGCTGCAGGCCCACGTGATGGACGGCGGGAGGCCGGGCCCGCCGAGCTCCTGCGGGAGTGGCAGCCGGTCCCAGCCGTTGTCGATCAGGGCGCGGTAGGACTTCTTGAACGACTCGGGCAGAGTCACCGAGAACGTCTCCGGGTCATACACCGGCGGGTTGCGGTCGGCGTCGACGAACGATTCGGCGATCGGACCCTCGGCGAGCTTGCGCACCTCGGTGAGCATCGACTTCGCGGTGTCGAGGTCGACATCGGCGAAGGCGCCCTTACCGAGGATCTCGCCGCGCCCGAGCACCTCGAAGAGGGTGAACTCGGCATCGCGCAGGTTCGACTTGTAGTGACCCATGACTGTTCACTCCCTGTGAGGGCGGGTTGGGTGCCCGGTCGCACGACCCGTGTCGGCTACCCACCAGTAACAACGAAAAGGCTACCCGTAAGTAACTCGTCCTACGCAAGGGGCACGCGAGTGATTCGGCGACGGATATCCGCTCCGCGACTAAGGCTCCCCGGCTTCGCCGGCTCGCCGTTTACGTCGCTCCGCGAATACCCGCCGCCAACGGGACGTGCGTGCTCTTGGCTCCGTCCTCACCTCAGAAACAGGTGCAGACTGGTTAGATGTCTCGAAATTCGGAGGTCGAGCGGGAGCAGGCGCAGGTTGCCGTCCTCTACGCCCGGCTCGACGAGCTTCGGGAGCAGGCCCGGGACCGGCTCAAGGAGGTCCTGAGCCGCGGCGCTTCGGGCACCCACCAGAACCGCAGCGAGCGCGACCTGTTCGCCGTGATGTACCAGGACCGGCTCTCCCAGCTCGAGGCCGTCGAGCCTGGGCTGTGCTTCGGCCGGCTCGACACCACCGGCGGCGACCGTCTCTACATCGGCCGGATCGGGCTCACCGACGAGCGGCACGACTCGATGCTCGTCGACTGGCGTGCGCCGGCCGCCGAGCCGTTCTACCGCGCGACTCCCGCGGAGTCGCTGGGCGTCGTACGCCGGCGCCATCTGCGGACCCGCGCGCGCCAGGTGCTGGACATCGAAGACGACGTCTTCGACGTGGACGAGCTGACTGATGCCGACCGCGAGACCCTGGGCGGCGGCGGCGCCCTCCTTGCCGCGCTGACCGAGAGCCGGACCGGCCGGATGCGCGACATCGTTGCGACCATCCAGGCCGAGCAGGACCGGGTGATCCGCGCCGACTCGGCCGGCGTGCTCGTCGTGCAGGGCGGTCCGGGCACCGGGAAGACGGCCGTCGCGCTTCACCGCGCCGCCTACCTGCTGTACACGAAGCGCGAGCGGCTGGCTCGCAACGGCGTGCTCGTCGTCGGCCCGGGATCGACGTTCCTGCGCTACATCGAGCAGGTGCTGCCGTCGCTGGGTGAGACGGGCGTCGTGCTCTCGACCCTCGAGGGCCTGCTGCCCGGCATCACGGTCGGTGGGACCGAGTCGGTCGAGGTGGCGCGGCTGAAGTCCGAGCCGCGGATGGCGAGGCTCGTCGCGGCCGCGGTCGCGGCGCGCCAGCGAATCCCGGCCGACTCGATGACGGTCGAGGTGGAAGACCTGCAGATCGTTCTCGAGCCGTCCGACCTGGCCGCGGCTCGGGCCCGCGCCCGCCGCAGTCGCCGGCGGCACAACCGGGCGCGCTACCTGTTCGCGAAGAACGTCCTTCGCACCGTCATGGGACGCGTCGCCGAGATCGACCCGGAGCTCCCGAAGGATCGCACCGTCGTGCGCAACGTGATGCAGTCCGACGAGTTCCGGGCCGTGGTCGACGCCTGCTGGCCGCGGCTGACGATGACCGAGCTGATCACCGACTTGTTCACACCGGAAGGGCTCACCGCGGCCGGCCGTGACCTGCTCAGCCGGCGCGATCGCGAGCTGCTCGTGCGCGATCCGGGTACGCCGTGGACTGCCGCCGACGTCCCGCTCCTCGACGAGGCCTGGTCCGCCCTCGGCGACCCGGAAGAGGTCTTGCGCGTCGCGGCAGAACGCCGGCGGCTGCGACTCGAGAAGATCTACGCGCAGGAGGCGATCGCGGCCAGTGGGTATCAGGGCCGGGTGGACGCCGACGCGCTCGCCGAGCGATTCGGTGCGCCAGGTGCGGGTGGCCGCACGATCACCGAGCGCGCCTCGGGTGACCCCGACTGGGAGTTCGGGCACCTGATCGTCGACGAGGCACAGGAGCTGTCGCCGATGGCGTGGCGGATGCTCGTGCGCCGCTGCCCGATGCGATCCATGACCGTCGTCGGTGACACCGACCAGCTCGCTGCCCCGTGGGGCACGAGGCGATGGGCCGACACCCTCGACGGCGTCGCGCCGGGTCGCTGGGAGCTGCGCGAGCTCACGGTCAACTACCGCACGCCGAGCGAGATCATGGCCGTTGCCGCCGACGTCCTCGCCGCCGCCGACCCGGCTGCCGTCCCGCCGTCATCGGTGCGCGACGCCGGGTTCCCGCCGCAGTCGCACCGGGTCTGGCCCGGCCAGCAGCGCGCTGACGTCGTCGTCGCGACTGTCGCTGCCGCGCGAGTCACGATCGGTGATGGCCGCCTCGCCGTACTCACCTCGCCGGATGACTTCGAACCGATCCGCGCGGCCCTCACCGAGCATTACGCCGAGCAGGTCGGGACGGGGGCCGCGGGCCTCGACGCGCCGATCGCCGTGCTCGAGATCGGTGACGCCAAGGGGCTGGAGTTCGACGCCGTCATCCTCGTCGAGCCGGGGAGCTGGCTCACCGAAGGCGACCGTGGCCTGCGTGACCTGTACGTCGCCTTGACCCGGGCCACGCTGCGCCTCGATGTCATCCATTCCCAACCCCTGCCCGGAGTGCTGTCGCGGCTCGGCGATGCTCGCTCCGAGCCGCCGCTGCAAGGCAGAGCGGCTCAACCGCTAGGGGAATTCTGCCCAGCCGACCGGCCGAGCTAGGTCTCCGTCCCTAGGCTGAGGCTGTGCCGGAGTCACCGACCTCGGAGTCGTTCCCGAGGCTGCGGGCCCGGACCCAGCGATTCACCCTTGGCGAGCCACGCACCTTCACCGTCAGCGCTGACGGCACGCGGGTCCTCTTCCTGCGTGCCGCGGCGGGCGACGATGCCCGCACTGGACTGTGGGCCCTCGACGTCGCCGGCGGCGTCGAGCGGGCGGTGGTGGACCCGGCAGACGATGGCGAGCTGACCGCCGCGGAACGGGCGCGTCGCGAGCGGCTCCGCGAGGGCGCCATCGGGGTCGTTTCCTACGCCGCGGACGCGGCCTGTCGGGTGGTCGCCTTCGCCCAGGCCGGCGCGCTGTTCGTCGTCGACGTCGACACCCGCGAGCTCCGCACGCTCGGTGAGGCCAAGGGGTGCTTCGACCCGCGCCCCGATCCGCATGGAAACCACGTCGCGTACGTCGACGGCCGGTCGCTGCGCATCGTCGATCTGCACGGCGGAGCCGACCGGGTTCTCGCCGCCGAGGCCGACGAGACGGTGACCTGGGGACGTGCGGAGTTCATCGCAGCCGAGGAGATGTACCGGTTTCGCGGGTTCTGGTGGGCGCCTGACGGTTCGTCGTTGCTCGCCGCTCGTGTCGACGAGGCATCGGTCGCGCAATGGTGGATCGCCGATCCCGCCCACCCCGACCGGCCGCCGACTGCAATCCGATACCCCGCGGCCGGTACCGCCGACGCCGACGTCACGTTGTGGCTCGTCGGGCTCGACGGCGAGCGTCGGGAGGTCGAGTGGGACCGCAGCCGCTCGCCGTACCTGGGCCGGGTGCACTGGACCGCGGGCAAGCCACCGCTGATCGCGGTCGTCAGTCGCGACCAGCAGGAGGTGCGAGTCCTCGAGATCGACCTCGCCACCGGGGGCACCGAAGAGCTCCATGTCGACCGGGACGCCGCGTGGGTGGAGCTCTTCGACGGCGTACCGGCATGGCACGGCGACAGCGTGCTGCGCGTCGCCGACGTCGACGGCACCCGCGCGCTGTTCGCGGCGGCGAGCCGGCTCACGCCGGAGTCGATGTACGTGCACGGCGTCGTCGGCTCGAGTGACGGCGGCCCGGTGTTCACCGCATCGACCGGCGACTCAACTTCCATCGGCCTCTACCGGATCGATGGTGCGGAGGTCGTCGAGATCGCGGCGGGCCCGGGCGTGCATCGCGGCGTCGCGGCGGCCGGCACGACGGTCGTCGTCTCGGCCGGGCTGGATCGGTTCGGCGCCCGCGCCGTGGTCCACGCGGGTGGGAAGCAGCACGTTGTGCGCTCGGTTGCGGTCCAGCCGCCGTTCGCACCGGAGGTGCGCATGCTCACCCTCGGTGAGCGGTCGCTGCGCGCCGGCCTGTTGCTGCCGCGCGGTCACGTCGCGGGCACCAAGCTCCCGGTGCTGATGGATCCGTACGGCGGACCGCACGCGCAGCGCGTCATGTCGGCGCGAAGCCTCTGGCTGGAGCCGCAGTGGCTTGCCGACCAAGGCTTCGCCGTGCTCGTCGTGGACGGGCGAGGCACGCCGGGGCGCGATCCTGGCTGGGAGCGAGAGATCCGCCTCGACGTGGCCGGTCCCGT
Organism: Mycobacteriales bacterium; assembly: GCA_035548055.1. Lineage (GTDB taxonomy): Bacteria > Actinomycetota > Actinomycetes > JAFAQI01 > JAFAQI01 > DASZTV01. The sequence goes on from DASZTL010000076.1 coordinate 7,320, forward strand.
GCTCGAGGACCAGATCGACGCGCTGCACGCGGCCGCCGAGCTCGAGCCCGACCTCGATCTCGCGCGGGTCGGGATCCGCGGCTGGTCGTTCGGCGGCTGGCTCGCGGCCTTGGCGGTGCTGCGACGGCCCGATGTCTTCCACGTCGCGATCGCCGGTGCCCCCGTCACCGACTGGGCGCTGTACGACACGTTCTACACCGAGCGCTACCTCGGTACGCCGCAGGACCAGCCGGCGGCGTACCGCGCCTGCTCCCTGCTCGAGGACGCGCCGTCGCTGTCACGACCGTTGTTGCTGATCCACGGGTTGGCCGACGACAACGTGGTGGCCGCGCACACGTTGCGGCTGTCGCAGCGGCTCACCGAGAGCGGCCGGCCTCACACGGTGCTGCCGCTGACCGGGGTCACGCACATGACGCCGCAGGAGACCGTCGCGGAGAACCTCTTGCTGTTGCAGGTCGACTTCCTGCGCCGCCACCTTGGAGCGGATGTGCCATCCACCCCCCTATAGGGGGGCGGATGTGCCATCCGCGCTACTCAGCGCGACCGTCTTTGCTGCGGCCTTCGCCGCGCGTTCCTTCGCGAACGCGAGCGCGTCCTCCCACGAAGCGCCGGTGGCGAGCATCGCGCGGTACTTCATGACCTGCGACCGTGCCTCGAGTGTGAGCGCGCCGAGCAGCCGGTCGCCGTGCCGATACAGCACGACGAAGGTGTCACCGTCCGGGTCACCAGCCACTGTCGCGATCTCGTCGGCGCCCGAAGCGACACCGACCATCTGGATCCGCTTGCCATACCAGTCCGACCAGAAGTACGGCACCGTCTCGAATGCGGTCGCCGCGGCCGGGTCGACCGCATTGCGGCCGGCGACGCCACCTTGTTCGGCCGCGATCGTCCAGTGCTCGAGCCGCATCCGCGTATCGAACGTCGGGTTGTGCCACCGCGCGATGTCGCCGGCCGCGTAGACGCCCGCGACGCCTGCGCACAGGTGAGCGTCGCACTCGACGCCGTCGCCGATCTCCAGCCCTGAGCCGGCCAGCCAGGCCACGTTGGGCGTCACTCCGATCCCGATGACGACGAGATCGGCCTGGATGCGGGTGCCGTCGGCGAGGCGTACGGCGCGGACGTCGCCATCGCCCTCGAGCCCGTCGACGCCGACTCCCACGCGCAGCCGCGTGCCGTGCTTCTCGTGCAGTGCGGCCAGGACCCGACCCATCGTTTCCCCGACCGGACGGGCGAGCGGCGTCGGCAGCGCTTCGACGACCGTGACGTCGCAGCCACGGGCACGTGCCGATGACGCGATCTCCGACCCGATGAAGCCGGCGCCGACGACGACCGTTCGGGCGCCGGCGTCGACGGCGCGCCGGATCGCGCGCGCGTCGTCGAGGGTACGGAGCACGTGCACACCCCGAAGCCGTCCTGCGCCGGGCAGCATCCGCGGTGTGGCGCCGGTGGCCAGCACGAGTGAGGTGAACGCGACGTCACCGGCGTCGGTCGCGACGACGCGGTCTTCGGTATCGAGCCCGGTGGCCGTCGTGCCGAGCCGGAGGTGGATGTCGAGGTCGCGCAGCACCGTCTCGTCGCGAAGCAGAGTGGGCGCCGGCTCGGCGTCGGTCGTGAGGAAGTCCTTCGACAGGGGGGGCCGGTCGTAGGGCAGATGCTCCTCGGCGCCGACAAGAGTGATCGCACCGGTGAACCCGCTGCGCCGGGCGCTCTCTGCAGCGCGAAGCCCGGCGAGCGAGGCGCCCACGACGACGAGATGCGGGTCGCGACCCGCGGGAGCCGGCACGGTCAGCCTTCGAGGCTCAGCGCCCGTGAGGGGCACTCCGCGACTGCCGACTCGAGCAGCGGACGCATGTCTTCGGTGAGCGGCGTGTCGAGCAGATGCACCTGGCCGTCGTTGCCGACCTCGAATACCGCCGGGAGAATCGACTCGCAGATCCCGTGCCCGGTGCACAGGTCGGTGTCGGTGTGAATCTGCACGGGCCAACCGTACCCGCGACACCTAGGCAAGAATGAGTGCGTGGAGCCGTTCTACGCCGGGGGCACCGGCAGCCCGCTGGTGCTGCTGCACGGCTTCACTGACACCTGGCGGACCTGGAAGCCGGTCCTGCCGGCGCTCGAGGCGCGCCACGCGGTCTTCGCGCCGTCGCTGCCCGGTCACCTCGGCGGCGAGCAGTTCGCCCCGGGGGCATCGTTCACCGTCGCAGCCAGCCTCGACCTGATCGAGCGTCAGCTCGATGCCAAGGGGATCGAGAAGGCACACCTCGTCGGGAACTCCCTGGGCGGTTGGGGTGCCCTCGAGCTGGCCTGCCGTGGTCGTGCCCTGTCCGTCGTCGCGATCTGCCCCGGCGGCGGGTACGAGCTGGGCAGCCGCGAGGAGCGTGCTGTCCTCCGCTACTTCCGCAACAACGAGCGGATGCTTCGGCTGCCTGCAGCCAAGGCGATGCTGCCCAGGATCGCTCGCTCGCCGGCGCTGCGCCGGGTGGCGTTCCGCGACCTGCTGGCGCGGCCGAGCAATCTTGGCGAGGCGGACGCCATGGCCTTCTTCGAGGGCGCCGCCGGCTGCACCGTCGCCCGGGCCGCGATCACCCTCAGCGAGTCGGGCGAGGCGTTCGGCGACCTCGGCCCGATCGACTGCCCGGTGCGCATCCTCTACGGCACCAGGGATCGGATCATCCGTTGGCCGACCCACTACCGGAGGCTGAAGTCGATGCTTCCGGCGGCCGACTACGTACCGCTGCACGGCCTAGGGCATCTGCCGATGTGGGACGACCCGGAGACGGTTTCGCGCCGGATTCTCGAGGTCACTGCGCCGAACCCCGTGGCAGCGTAGTTTGTGCTTGCGCGGAGGTGACCCGGCGGCGCGGTATAGCGTGCTGTCTCTACTACGGCCTCAGGTGACGGGAGGGGATGGTGGCTGAGACCAGCCGGGTGATCCGCCCCGCTGCTGTGCTGAAGCAAGCCGAAGCGCAGCTGGTGGTCGATGAGCTCGCCCGCCTCGACGTCGCCAACGGCGGTGTCTGGATCGTGAACCCTGGCCTGTGGCAACGGTTCGACAAGCCGTGGGACGGTCCTGGCGGCATGGCCGGGTCATCGATGCTGGTCGGCACGATCGCGACGGCGTACGGCGCCCCGACCCGTTACGACATCACCATCTACCGCGTCACGGTGACCGACCACGGCAGCAAGCGCGGCTGGACGGTCGACTCGCTGTGCAACGACGCGCTCGGCTACGCCGGGCTGACGCTCGACACCTGCTCGCGTGCCGAGCTGAAGGACCCGCCGTCGCGGGACCCCTTCAAGATGTAGGTTCCCCTGCTTGATGCAACCGACTGGCGCCGCGCTGCGTCTGACCGGCGAGTGCATCAGACAGGGAGGAACGACATCATGGGCGGATTCCGGCTCGGCCTGGTTCGAACCGTCGCTGCGACGGCACTGACCGCCGGCGGCTTGGCGGTTGCCGGCGCATCGCCCGCCGTCGCGGCGGACGGCGCCACGAACGACACCGTCAGCGTGTCCGGGCACGGCAGCGTGAAGGGCACCCCCGACACATTGGTCTCCCACTTCGACGCCCACACCCGGCGGGCGTCCACGCAGGGCGCGCTCGAGGCGTGTGGCCGAGTCGTGAAGCGGGTCGTTGGCGCGCTCAAGGAGACCGGTGTCGCGGCGAGTGACATCCAGACCACCGGGTTGAGCGTCGGGCCGACGTACAACCGGCATGGCAAGCCGACTGGTTTCTACCGCGCGTCTGAAGGCCTGACGGTGCGCATGCATCCACTCGACCTGGCCGAGAAGGCTCTGGACGCCGCTGCCGCGGCGGGGGGCAACTCGTTGCGGATCGGTTCCTCCTCGCTGACGATCCTGAACAAGGAGAAGTTCCGTTCCCTGGCCCGCGCCCAGGCGTTCGCGAACGCGAAGGCGGCGGCTGAGCAGTACGCCGAGCTGGCCGGGCGTCAGCTGGGCCGCGCCGAGCAGATCGTCGGCACCGCCACCGGCCCGAGCCCCGAGCGGGTCTACCCGCGGCCGGCGAACGGTGTCGCACTGCCGGCCAGCGGGGGGTCGGCGGCCTCCGCCTCGATTCCGGTGAGCCCCGGCAAGCAGAAGATCAGCGCGTCGGTCGACGTGGTCTGGGCACTCGAGGACGCCCCTGCTCCCACCACCTAGGCTGCGGTGATGCGCGACTCGGTGACCGTCCACATCAACGCTCCCGCCGCGAAGGTCTGGGCGGTCGTCAGCGACGTGACCCGCATTGGTGAGTTCAGCCCGGAGACGTTCGACGCGAAGTGGACGGACGGCGCGACCGGACCTGCTGTCGGCGCGAAGTTCCGCGGGCACGTGAAGCGCAACGGTCGCGGCCCGGTCTACTGGACGACGTGCCGCGTCACCGAGTGCGTCGAGAACGAGGTCTTCGCCTTCGAGGTGCTCACCGGCGGCAGGGCCCTCAACACCTGGACCTATCGGCTGGCGGCGGCAGGCGACGGGACCGACGTCACCGAGTCGTTTGCGTTGGTGCCCGTGCTGCCGCTGCGCATCTACTGGGCGATTGCCGGGAAGGCACGTGGCAAGACCAACCACACCGGGATGAGCACCACCCTCGAGCGCATGAAGTCGGTCATCGAGGCGGGCTGACGGCAGTTCGGGACGTACGCTGCCCGCATGCTCGAGCAGGGGGTGTCGACCGGTAGGCCGTACGTCGTGGTGTCCGCTGACGCCCACGCTGCGCCGGACGACCTCGACCACTTCCTCTCCTACGTCGATCCGGCGCACCGCGAGGCGGTGGCCGCGTTCGGCGACCTCTCCTCCACCGCGATGTCGATGCTGGGCGGGCACGACCCGGGCCCGATCGACGACCCGGACCCGGTGCGTGCGACCGCAGCGCGGCGGCTGGCCGGGATGGGTGTCGACATCAAGGCGACCGAAGCGTGGCTTTCGCGATACAGCGAGGACTGGGTGTTCGCAGGCGACGCCGACGGCAGGCGGCTAGCCGTCCTCGAGGCGCAGGGCATCCAGGGGGAGGTCTCCTATCCCGGGCCGATCCTGGCCGGCGGCATCTCTCCCGCGATGTATCTCGGTTCCGCGACCGCCGACGGGCTGGATGTCGTCTGGCCGGCGCTGCATGGCTACAACCGGTGGCTCGCCGACTTCTGCAACGCCGCGAAGGGCCGCCGCGCCGGAGTGATGCCGATCGACCTGCACGACCTCGACCGCGCGATCGAGGAGCTGTCATGGGCGCGCGACAACGGCGTCTTCGGGGGTGTGATGATGCCGGCGATGTCGGTTCGGTCGAAGCTGCCCGGCTACGCCGCCGACTACTACGAGCCGTTCTGGTCCGCGTGTGAGGACCTCGGCATCGTGCTCAACTTTCACACCGGCGCGTCCGGCATGGCGACGGACTCGAAGTACCTCTACGACGAGGCGCACGCCGGAATGCTCGGCCTGTACGAGGTCTTCGTCTTCACCCGCCGCCCGTTGTGGTTCATGATCTTCGGCGGCGTGTTCGACCGGCACCCGGGGTTGAAGGTCGTGATGGCCGAGAACGGCGTGCAGTGGTTGCCGTCGCTGGTGCGCGACATGGAGTCGTTCTTCGACACCCACGGCGGCGCGCCGGTGCGGTCCGTGCTCAAGCTGCGCCCGGCGGAGTACGTCGAGCGACACGTCCACCTCGCCGGCTCGCTGATGAAGCGGTACGAAGCCGAGATGCGTCACGAGATCGGCGTCGACAAGCTGATGTGGGGTGCCGACTACCCGCATCTCGAAGGGGCGGTGCCGGTGCACCGAGAGGTCGTCCGCCACATCTTCAGCGGGCTACCCGAGCCGGAGGTGCGCGCGATTCTCGGCGGCAACGCCACCAGCCTGTGGGACTTCGACGAGGCCGCGCTTCGACAGGCCGCTGACCGCAGCGGCATGACGGTCGAAGAGGTGGCAACCCCGATCGGGATGGACGACTTTCCGGAGACGTTCAGCTGGAGCCTCGCCCGTCCGGTTCCGCTCACCAGCCACCGCGCGAGCCTCTAGGCGGCGGCGGAGGAGAGCTTCACCTCTTCCTCATCGATCTCGAGGTCCTTCGGCAGGAACACGGCGACCGCGACCGCGGCTGTCGCCGTGACGAGCAGGCCGATCAGCGTCGCCAGCCGAAGTCCGTCGACGAACGCGTGGCTCGACACCGACTGCACGCGCGCGGCGACATCGGTTGGAAGGTGGCGGGCCGCGATCACCGCCTGGCCGATCTGCTCGCTGATCGCATGTCGCTGTGCCGGCGGGACCGCCCGCAGCGGGCCGTCGTACGCCGCATCCACCTGAGAGCGGTAGTGGCTCGTGGCCAGCGTGCCGACGATCGCGACGCCGAACGAGCCGCCGAGCCACTGCACCATGCTGCGCAGCCCGGAGCCGACGCCGACCTTCGCCTCAGGAAGGACGCTTACCACGGCGTTCGACGCGGGAGCGATCGCCAGGCCCATGCCCGACCCCACGCAGGTGAAGGCGATCCCGACGAGGAGGAAGCCCGATGTCGTCGACACCGCAGTGGTGAACAGGCCGAGCCCGACGATGACAAGCCCCATGCCGGCCAGGACGGCGTTGCGCAGCCCGAAATGATGAGCGACGCGGGAGGACAGGTTGCTGGCGATGAGGTTGCCGATGGCCATCGGCGCGAACGAGAGGCCGACGGAAAGCACGGACATGCCTTGGATGAACTGGATGTACTGGCTGAGCAGGAAGCTCACGCTGAACATCGCGAAGAACATGGCGGAGACCGCGGCGATACCGGCGGAGAAGCCGGGATTGCGGAACAGACCCAGGTCGATCAACGGGTCGTCACGACGGGTGTCCCACGAGAAGAAGGCGTTCAGCAAGACGAGCGACCCACCGATCCCGCCGAGCACGATGCGCGATCCCCAGTGCTCACTGGGCGCGACGATCAAGGCGTAGGTCAGAGCGGTCAGGCCACCCGCGGACAGAACGACTCCGACCGGGTCGATCGGACTGGGGTTGAGCGCTCTCGTCTCGGTGATCGCGTACAGCGCGCCAATGATGGCGATGACCGCGATCGGCACGTTGATGAGGAACACCGAGCCCCACCAGAAGTGCTGTAGCAGCACGCCACCGAGGATCGGGCCGGCGGCGCCGCCGATGCCACCGATGCCCGCCCAGATCCCGATCGCTCTCGCGCGATGGTGACCCTCGAAGGTCGCCACGATGATCGCGAGCGTCGCCGGCATCAGCCCCGCCGCACCAAGACCCGTGACGACGCGCATCGCCACCAGCGACCAGGTGGTGTGCACGAGGGCGCAGCCCAATGAGCCGCCACCGAACAGTGCGCATCCGATCACGAACATCTTCCGGCGGCCGAATCGGTCGCCGAGCGCTCCGCTGAAGACCAGCAGGACCGCCTGGGTCAGCGTGTAGCTGTCGACGATCCATTCGAGACCACTGTTGGTCGGGTGAAGGTCCTTCACCAAGGTCGGCAGTGCGATGTTGAGGACGGTCTGGTCGAGGCTGATCAACAGGATCGTGAAGCAGAGCACCGCAAGGACGAACCACTGCTTGAGCGACAAAGGTGCATCGATCGCGGGCGCGGCGGCGGGCGCCAGCGTGGTTGAGGTCATGGTGTGGGTTGGCGAGGCATTCTTAGCCTCGCTAACTATCCTAGCTGCGACCGCCGGCGTCAGATGACCGGATCAGCGATCATGACGCCATGGCGGGGATGCTCTCGATGGCCGACCGGTACTCGCGGCCCGACTGGGTACGTCGGCTGAACGCGATGGCCGACGCGGCCGGGTCCGCTGTGCACCTGGTGCCACTCGATGCCGGCGCGCTGATCGACTCGGCGCGTGACACCACGGGCATCTCCGGTTTCGGAGATGTCGGCGACGGCGACTGGGAGGGACGGCTGCGCGCCGTCGTCGCGTCGATCAACGCCTCCGACCTCACGGTCGTCGGTCGGCTGATGACCCGCGAGGAGCTGCTGCGGTGTCTGCGCACTCGGCTTCACCTGGGCGCCCAGCGCACGAGCAACCCGGGCGTCGTCGATGAGCAGATCGTCGCGCCGGTGGTGGTGACCGGACCGGCGAGGTCAGGAACGACGATCCTCTTCGAGCTGCTCGCTCTCGACGCCGGGCTGCGTTCGCCGATCGCAACCGACGTCATGCACCCGGCGCTGCCGGCGACCGTCGACGCCACTACCCGGCGGGCGATGACGGAGTCCGAGCAGGAGCTGTGGGCCGACGTACAACCTGAGTTCGCGGCAATCCACGAGCTGCGTGCCGACCTCCCGGTCGAGTGCATCACGATCACCGCCCCGTCGTTTGCGGGATCGCACTGGTCGATGGTGTTGGACGACCCAGGTGAGTGGGCGCCCGATCCGGTCGCCGACTTCGCCTTTCACAAGGCGGTGCTGCAGTCGGTGCAGTACGGCCAGCCGGCGAGGCAATGGCTGCTCAAGACGCCGGCTTATCTGTTCATGTTCGACGACTTGCTGAAGGCCTATCCCGACGCGTCAATCGTGTTCACGCATCGCGACCCCGCCCGGACGATGCCGTCGACGGTCAGCACCACCGCGATGGTGCGCTGGCTTCGCAGCGACAACGTGGACCTCCCGTCGCTTGCCGAGCTCATCAATTTGATGTTCTCGGCCGGTCTCAACACCGTCGCCGATCGCTACAACGACGCCACGTTGCCGAAGCAGACGGGGCACGTCCGCTTCACCGAGCTGATGTCCGAGCCGGTTGCGGCGATCGCTGCGGCGTACGCCGGGATCGGACGGGTGTTCACCGACGAGCACCGCGCCGCGATCACCGACTACCTGGCTAGCAAGCCGCGCGGCAAGCACGGTCGGCACGACTACACCGCAGCAGACTGGGGTTACGACGCCCAGCAGCTGCGCGAAGCCAGCGCGTCGTACATCTCGACCTTCGGAATCGTCAGCGAGAGCTGACCTCGTCGACGGGCACCACCTCGGCTTTGATCGGGTCGATCTCGCCTTCGGCGAGCAAGAAGCGCCAGAACACCAGCCCGAACGGGCGGCCCTCGGTCGTCAGCCAGTTCGGCACGCCCGAATCGCGGTGCGCGAGGACGATCGTTGCGACCCCGTCGCGGTCCGTGACTGCTTGGGCGCGGTTGAGCCCGACGTTGCCGCGCAGGTAGTCGAAGGTCTGCAGATGGCGGTTCCACAGCGCCACCCCGCCGTAGCGGCACCGCGGCCACCGCACCCGCATCACGAGCGCCTCGTCGGGACCGAGCAGGTACGGCGCGAGGCTGTACGCCGCGTCGGCCGCTGCCAGGGCATGGTCGCCCGGCGGCACGGGCGGCGCGAACTGGTTCGGCAGCTGCGAGACGAACGGCGGCGGCGAGGCGGAGCCGGACGGTGGCGTGGCCTCCATCACGCGGCTGCGAACGAACGTCGCGACACGGCGGATGGAGGCGGCAACCGACGCGTCGGTGGGAAGTGGCGACTGCTCCGGGACCTCCCCCGCGATCAGCTCGATGTCGAGGCCGAGGCTCGGCGCCGGTGGCGTCGCGGGTGGTGCGGTCTGCTCCCAGTAGTGCCGCACCGTGACCCGGGTTGCGTCATCGGGGAGCGCGAGCCAACCACGCACCTGTGGCGGTCCGCCGAGGGTGAGCTCGAACGACCCGTCATCCGCGATGTCGAAGTCGTCGTCGTTGAGCACGCCCGCGGTGCGCTGCGGCATCCGCCCGTCGGGGACGCCGGCTTCGACGGTGAAGGAGACGTAGACGGCGCCTCCGGTGTTGCCGCGCACGCGGTAGACACCGGCCGGATGCACCACGGCGTCGTGGTAGCGCGCGTCCGGGTTGTCGCCGAGCATCTTGCGCCACGGTGTGACGATCTCGCGGAACACCGGGTTTCGCGGGTCGTCCTCGAACTGCGTCTCGAGCGCCGTACCGAGGCCGTGGACCACTGCGCGCAGCGCTCCAGCGACGTCGTCCGGCGCGGTGACCATCCACTCCTCGCCGGCGTAACGATCGGCGACCTCGCGCAGCGTCTCGAGCAGCTCGTCGAAGGCCGCTCGGCTCTCCCCCACCATGGCGGGAGCCTATTCAGCGCCTGGGTCGGCCCTAGTCGAGGATCGGCTCGGTGAGGTCGTAGAACGTCGGCGGCCCCTCGAACATGTCCTGGAACCGTTGCCGCATCTCGTCGCCTTCGGTGGCGCTCTCGAGTCCGCGGGTGTCGGCCTCCGACTTGAAGTACACGGCCTGTGTGAACTCGTTGCTGTCTCCGTGCCAGGCCACCACGATGCCGAGGATGTCTGGCCGGGCGGCCCTGAGCTGATCCTGTCCTTCTTGCATGAACTTCCGTGTCGCCTCGCGGTCCTTCGCCCGGCCCTGGATGACCTGGACGAAGCCGGCGTCGTTCGACCCGCCCCCGAACAGCAGGTCGGCATCGGTGCAGTTGCTGAACGTCGGCGTGCCCTCGTATGCCCCCGCGGTGTTGTCCCACCACTGGCCCTGTTCGTCGCGTTCGCTGTTGGCTTGCGCTGCGGCTTCGGACTCGAAGCGCGCGATCGAAATCGAGCGATTGTCCGCCGTGATGCCGCCGGTGAACCCGAGGTAGCCGGAGGCGCCTGGCTTGAGCTCGGCGAGCCAGCGCTCGTGCTGCTGGTTGAGCAGGTTGGCATCGATGACCTTGCCGGAGATGACCTGTATGAACATCGCGTCTCCAATCGACGGCGACCGGACTGGCGGAAGGTTCCCGGTCCGCTGACGCCGAACGGTATGCCCATGAGGTGCCGGACGTCGATGGGTCTTGTGCTGGCTGCGTTGACCGCAGGGGCATCGTTGATCGGCCTCGGTGGAACTGCGGTTGCGAAGGACTCGTCCATGGCGAAGCCGCGGTTGGTGACGATCACGATCCCCGCCGTGCACGCCGAGATCGACCCGAAGTGGCTGGGATACCCGGGCCCGCCGCGAGCGAATGTGCTGCTGCCGGCCGGCTACGACCCTCACCGCCGCTACCCGCTGATCGTCGCGCTGCACGGTCTGAACTGCATCTACTCGTGGTGGCAGCAGTGGAAGCTGACCGACCCGTTCGAGAAGCTGCACGCGATCGTCGTCATGCCCGAGGGCGCGAGTGGCTGGTACACCGACTGGTGGAACCACGGCGAGCGTGGTGGACCTGAGTGGGAAACCTACGAGCTCGACGACGTCATCCCGACGATCCTCAAGCGATACCCGATCCTTCCGCAGCGTCGATGGCACGCTCTCGTCGGCATCTCGATGGGCGGTCTCGGCGCGGCGTACCTCGGCGGTCGGCTGCCCGGCTTCTTCGGGACGGTCGCACCGCTGTCCGGGTTCGTTGACCCGCAACTGGCGGGCGTCGTCGCTGATCCCGCGATGACGGCGCTTTCCTTCGCGCCGCTCAACGGGAACTACAACCTCTTCGCCGTCGACGGGCAACCGAGCGGCTACTACATGACTGGGCACAACCCGACCCGGCTGGCCGTGAACATGCGCCAGACCCGGGTGTTCGTCAGCAGCGGCGACGGCCGGCCGAGCGCACACGCCGGACTGAACCACCCCGGCTCGGAAGAAGAGGGCGCCGTCATCTACCCGATGAACCAGCAGTACGTGCCGGCGCTCGTCGCTGCCGGCGTCGACGTTGCGTATCAGCCGCACACCGGTGGACACGACATCCCTGACTTCATGGCGGAGGTCAAAGCGTTCGTGAAGTGGGGCGTCTTCAAGCCCGTCGTGACGCACCCGAGATCCTGGATCAACCGAACGGTCGCGACACATGGCCAGCTGTGGGATGTCGGTTACCGGTTCTCGAAGCCGCCGACCGAGGTCGTGCAGTTCAAGCGTGCCGGGAGCCGGCTGTCGATCAGCACCGCCGGATCCGCCGTCACCATCACAACAGCGAGTGGCTGCGTGGTGCACTCCCGTACGCCTGCCACCGTCAAGGTGCCTTCTCACAGCTGTCCGGATCGTGACCGTGCCGCTGGTCAACCGCGCTGACGTCACGCTCTATGCCGAGCGACGCGGCAACGATCCGCCGCTCCTGTTCATCAACGGCACCGGTTCGGGCCTGAGAGCACGGCCCAACGGCTTCCGTGGCGCGCCTGCGAAGGTCGCTCCGCGGTGATTTCATCCGCTCCGGCCGGGGCACGAACGCTTCATGAGCACATCCGAATCCGGATCGACGCGGCCGGCCGGCGAAGGTCTTTCTGACGAGGAGGTGGCTGCCGAGGTTGCCGATCAGACCTCGTCTGATCTGAAGAACGAGGACGTCTTCAAGCGCGAGGCACACGGCGCAAGCAGCGACGCGCCGATCGAGAAGACATCAGGCGAAGACCTCGCGTAGTCCATCGCCGAGGCGCTAGGCCTCGAGCCACCGAAGCACAGCAAGCACTCGTCGATGGTCGTCGGATGACGGGGCGAGGTCGAGCTTGGCAAAGATGCTCGTCACGTACTTCTCGATCGAGCCGGCTGACAGGTGCAGCTCGTTGGCGATCGCGGCGTTGGCACGGCCTTCCGCCATGAGTCGAAGCACCTGTCGTTCTCGTGCGGTGAGGGCGTCGAGGGTGTCGGTACGACGGGTGGTCCCGATGAGCTGCGTCACGACCTCCGGATCGAGGACGGTGCCACCAGCGGCGATCCGGTCGAGCGCCGCGAGGAACTCTCCGACGTCGGCGACTCGCTCCTTCAGCAGATATCCGACTCCTTCGGCGCCATCGGTGAGCAGGTCTGCGGCATACCGCGTCTCGACGTACTGGGAGAACACCAGGACGCCGAGTCCCGGGTGGCGGCTACGCAGCTCGATTGCCGCGCGGAGGCCTTCGGTGGTGTGCGTCGGTGGCATCCGGATGTCGGCGATGACGAGGTCGGGCCGATCGGCATCGACGGACTTGATCAGCTCGACGGCGGTGGGCACCGCCGCGACGACGGTGTGTCCCTTCGACGCCAGTAGCTGGACGAGACCGTCGCGCAGGATCGCAGCGTCCTCGGCAATCGTGATGCGCATCTCGGCCTCCGTCAGCTCCCGACCGGAATGGCGATGGTGATGTCGGTCGGTCCGCCGACAGGGCTGTCGATGACCAGCGTGCCATCGACGGTCGCCACGCGGTCGGCTAGACCGGCGAGGCCGCTGCCCACGGTCCGCCCGACCTCGGCCCCGCCCGCTCCGTCGTCGTGAACCCGCAGGTAGAGCGTGCTGCCCACCTCGCGTACGTCGATCGACGCGCGGTTGGCACCGCTGTGCTTGACCGCGTTGGTGAGCAGCTCCGCCGTGCAGAAGTACACGATCGTCTCCACGGCTTCTGACGGGCGGTGCGCAAGGTCGACCCGGGCCGTGGTCGGCAGTGTTGATCGCGCGGCGAGCGTGGTGAGCGCGTCGCCCAGACCGTTGTCGAGGGCCGGCGGGTGGATCCCCCGAGCGAGGTCACGAAGGTCGACGATCGTGCCCTTCGCCTCGCGGTGCGCGGTGTCGACCAGCTCGCGGACCCGGTCGAGGGAGACGTCGTCATCGGAGCCGTCGAGCTCGTCTTTCACAATCCCGAGATTCATCGCGAGCCCGACCAGGCGGGCCTGCGCGCCGTCGTGCAGGTCGCGTTCGATCCGGCGCAGCGCGGCGGCCGACTCGTCCACCGCGATCGTGCGCGTCTCTTCCAGCGACTGGATCCGTTGGTCCGCGTCCGTAGGGCCGAGCAGGGTGCGGATCAGCGCCGCGTCCAGCTGAGTGATCCCGCGCACGATCCACGGCGCGACGAGACTGAGCAGGATCCCGGCTAGGAAGACCAGCGTGATCCGGCCGGCGGTGTCGGCGTACCAGTGCGGTCCGAACTGCATGCCGTGATGCAGCACCTCGCCGTCACGTTGCCGGGGCCAGCGCCACCAGATCGGGTAGGTCAGCGCGCCCAAGGTGTAGGCGAAGAACGTGACGGCCAGGACGAAGTCGACGATCCCGAGGGGGAATCGGATCAGCATGAACGCGATCGCTCGCCAGCCGTTGCGCTCCCCGATGTAGCCAAGGATTCCCGGCCGGCGCCGCACGATCGGTGCTTCGACGTCCGTGTCGAGGAAGGCGCGTCCCATGCCGCGATACATGGCGCCCCAGCCACGTGACACCGCAACGGCGAGTCCGAGGAGGGGAAGCCCGATCAGTGTGATCGACAGGCCGGCGGAGACGCTGATCGAAGTGACGACGAAGACGAAGCCTGCGACGGCGACGGGGAAGCCCAGCAGGCAGTACGCGAGGGCGCCCCATGTCTGGCGCTCGGCGTAGACCTTGATTGCTCGCATGCCGATCAGCGTGCCGCAGCGACGAGGCATCACCTAGCCGGTGCGCCCCCGAACTTCGGTGGGGCTTTCCCTACCTCAAGTCGGGGGGTTCCCGGCTGTTCCGGGCGCCTGCGAATCCGCAGCCTGGCGGTCATGGATGCCATCGAGATTCAGCACCTCACCAAGAAGTTCGGCGACAAGCTGGCGGTTGACGATCTGACGTTCACCGTCCAGCCGGGCCGGGTCACTGGCTTTCTCGGCCCGAACGGCGCCGGCAAGTCAACGACGATGCGGCTGATGCTCGGCCTCGATCGCGCAGACGGCGGTACGGCGCGGATCGGGGGTCTTGCCTATCGCGACCTTCCGATGCCGCTGCGCCGGGTCGGCGCGCTGTTGGAGGCCAAGGCGCTGCACCCCGGCCGCAGCGCGCGTGAGCACCTCCGTTACCTCGCGGCCAGCCAGGACATCGGTGACGGGCGCGTCGACGAGCTGCTCGAGCTGGTCGGGCTGGCCGACGCCGCCGACCGAAGGGTCGGTGGGTTCTCACTCGGCATGGGGCAGCGGCTCGGCGTCGCCACAGCCCTGCTCGGCGACCCCGGCGTCGTCATCCTCGACGAACCGGTCAACGGGCTCGACATCGAAGGCGTCCGGTGGATTCGCGAGCTGCTTCGGTCACTGGCGGACGAAGGCCGCACCGTCCTGCTATCAAGCCACCTGCTCGCCGAGGTGTCGGTCACGGCGGATCATCTCGTCGTCATCCAGCAGGGTCGATTGGTGGCGGACTGCCCCACCGGCCAGCTGATCAACGACGACGCGGGCACGGTGCTTGTCGTCACGCCGCAGCGCGACCGGCTGGGCGACGCGCTGACTCAAGCCGGCGCTGCCGTCGAGGTGTGCGACGTCGACTCGCTGGTCGTCAGCGGCCTGACGGCCGCGCAGATCGGCGATCTTGCGCTCTCTGCGCGGCTCGCCGTCCACGAGCTCACCCCGCGTCAGACCTCGCTCGAGGAGGCATTCCTCGAGCTCACCGAATCCTTGAGGAGTACGTCATGACAGAGCTTCGACGGTTGATGCGAGCCGAGTGGATCAAGCTGAGATCGCTGCGTTCGACCAAGTGGACCTTGGTTGCGCTGGTCCTCACGACCGTCGGGCTCGGGGCGTTGATCAGCGCGGAGACGGCAGCGCACTGGAGCCACTCCTCGCTGATCGACAAGCGGACCTGGGATCCGACGAACAGCAGCCTCGCAGGGACCGCCTTCGGCGAGCTCGCGGTGGCGGTGCTCGGAGTTCTCGCGATCACGGCGGAGTACTCCAGCGGCACGATTCGCAGCAGCGTCGCGGCGGCGCCACGTCGTACCCCGCTGTTGGTGGCGAAGGCCCTCGTCTTTGGCGGTGTCTCGCTGGCGATCGGGGAGCTCATCTCCTTCGTGTCCTACTTCATCGGACAGTCACTGTTCAGCGGGCACGCGCCGATCAGCCACATCGGGGATCCCGGTGTGATTCGCGCGGTCGCGATGACGGGCGGCTACCTCGCGCTGGTGTGCCTGATGGCGCTCGGCATAGGGACCGCGCTGCGCCACACCGCCGGCGCGATCGCAGCCCTCGTCGGGGTGTTGATCGTCCTGCCGAGCGTCTTCGCTGCACTGCCGACCGGCCTGCAGAACGCGGTTGAGCGGTTCATGCCGGAGCAGATCGCCGCATCGTCGACTGGCGCGGTGCTCCCAGAGGCGCACTACTTCGGGCCGTGGACGGGCCTCGGCATCCTCCTGCTCTACGCCGCCATCGCGATGGGCGCGGGGATGTGGCGGTTCACCCGACGCGACGTGTGACGGTGCAGCCTGGCCGCCGGTGGGGGCCGGACGTCATGTCAGTGCTCGTGTCCTTCGACGAGTGGTACGAGCCGCGCCTGAAGCTGCGGCCGCAGCTCCCGGACGACGGTTGCGGTCAGGTGATGCGAATCGCGGTACATGATCGTGCCGTCGTACCAGATGACCGGGCAGACCGCGCCCGGGCACAGCAGATCGTTCAGGTTGACGAAACCGGTTCCTGGGGTGCTCGCCTTGCGCTCGGCACCGAACACCGCATTGCTGTCACGCAACCCGGGTCCGCGTGGGAACGAGCACGGAGTGGTGTCCGCGCGGTGCGCCGCGATGCATGCGGGCACGTCCACCGGGCTGCGTGGATCGTCGTGGACCACCACGACCCGCTTCGTCACGGCCTGGAGGTCGGCTTCCATGTCGGCCCACGCCGGGCCCCACGCCCGGATGGCCTCGGCATAGGTGAGCGGTTCGTTGTCGGCGGTGCCCAGATGGCGCGGATAGCCGGTGAAATGCAGGCTGATAACGGTGTCGACTCCGCCGATCCGCCGCATCAGGCGCAGCACGTTCTCGTGGTACGCCGCGCACGACGGGTAGGCGTCGTGGAACTCCGGCAGCCGCACTGTGAGCCGAATCATCGGACAGCTGGGCTTCTCCCACATGTACAGCGTCCAATGCCGCTTCTTCGCGATCCGGTCGAGCGCCGGAAGCCACATGTGCGCGTGCGAGTCCCCGATGAGCGCGACGGTGATCGTCCCGTCCGGGTCGCCGAACCGACACGCGAGGCTCGGCCGTGTCGTCGTCTGATTCGACTTGCAGCCCGGCGTGCTCCCGGGTCGATCGTTGCGGGCTTGCTTCGGCGACAGGGTGAGCTTGACTCGGTGTGGCGCATCCGACGCGGTCGAGGCCGACCCGTCGGACCCACCCGCAGCCGGCTTCGGGGCAGTCACAGCGACGACCGACCCCGCCCTCGCGGCAGATCCCAGCGGGATCGCGAGGCTGACGAAGGCCACTGTTGCCGTCGTCAAGGTGGCTCCGAGTGCCAGCGACCGGTGCTTCGCCGCGGCGAGCCAGGCGCTGCGGCGGATCGGGTTCTCGTAGAGGCGGTACGACGCGGCGCTCAGCACGAAGGAGACGGACACTGCCGCCAACGCGGTCCAGCCATGGGCCGGGATGATCATGGCGCCGGCCTGGTTGCGCCCGGCGGCCTCGGCGCCCCCGGCGAGCACGCCGGCGAGGATCAGACATGGCCAGTGCCAGAGGTACCAGGCATAGGAGATCCGGCCGATGTAGGTCAGCGGGCGGACGCTGAGCAACCCGGTGACCCCGCCGACGACCCGCGGGCCGCCGGCGGCAACCACGAACAACGTCGAGATCACGGGAAGCAGTGCGACGCTTCCCGGGAACGGTGTGGCTCGCGTGATCACGAACGCGCTCGCGACGATGCCCGCGAGTCCCGCCCAGCCGGCGACCCCTCGGACCGCGACCGGCAACCGGTCCACCCATTGCGAGCCCAGCGCCAGCAGCCCACCCGCCGCGAGCTCCCACGCGCGGGTGTGGAGGCCGTAGTAGGAGTAGGGCGCCGAGTCCGGCGTGAGCAGGATGCTCAAGGTCAGCGATGCCGCCGCGACGACCGCCAAGGCCACGATCATGCGCCGGAGCGGCTGGCGGGTGCTGTTGCCGCGACGCCAGCTCCTCGTCACGAGCACGAGCAGGACCGGCCACAGGAGGTAGAACTGCTCCTCGACGCTCAATGACCAGTAATGCAGCACCGGGCTCTTGTCGACGGCCGACATGTAGTCCGTCGAGTTGATGGCGAAGTGCCAGTTGGCGAAGTACAGCGCTGACGCCCGGATGTCACGAACCAGGTCGCTTCGGTCCAGCGGCGACAGGACGATGGTGAACGCCACGCCGGTCGCGATCAACACGACGGTCGCCATCGGCAGCAGCCGCCTGGCGCGCCGACCGTAGAACCGGCTGAACGAGATCCGGCGGGACTGCACGAGCTCGTCCGCCAGCAGGCCGGTGATCAGGAACCCGCTCAACACGAAGAAGACGTCGACCCCGACGTAGCCACCTGACATGCCGCGGAAGCCGGCGTGGAAGGCCACCACCAGCAACACCGCTACCGCGCGCAGCCCTTCGATGTCCGGCCGGTGGCCCCGTCGCAGGCCGAGGCCCGGTGCATCGCTTGTCCGTAACGTCATGCCACACCCTGATCGTCGGTTCGCCGGTGATCTTCAGATGACCCTGTTCGCGCACCTACCCGAGTTGGCGGGCCTGAAGCCGCCTGCCGGGCGGCACCAACATCAAGTCAGGAGAGGCCCGGGCCGATCGGCAGGCCGACCAGCCCGCGCAGGACGGCGGCGGCCAGCTCGGGTTCCTGGGCGATGGCGGCCGGCGTGAGCGCCATGGTGGGAACGGTGGTCGTCATGCAGCCTCGAGTCCTGGCAGCGCTCGTCAGTCGTGCGTGCAGCCACGCGAGTGCGGCTGGCCCCCCGGTGACCGCGAGGGCGCCGTGCTCGCTGAGCTCGTCGCGGGTGTACGTCACCGACGTACCGGCCTTGCAGTACTTCGGGACGATCGCGTCGGGTCCGGCAACCGGGATCAGCTCGTCGTTCACGGCGTGGTAGACGAACAGCGGTGCAGTCAGCTTCGAGGCCCCGAAGTTCAGGGATCTCACCGCCTTCTTGACCGCGTGGTGAGTGAGCAAGCGTGACAGCGGGATCGTCAGGTAGTCGTTGACGTCGAAGAACGGGTACTTCGTGACGTTCGCGATCTCGCACTGCCGGCCGCTGTCGGCGAGCAGCGACTTGCCGGCGGCGGTCAGGTACGGCGCGACGGCCCTCGCGAGCTTCGGTGTGCTGCGCAGGATGCCCGGCAGCGCCGAGGGGATCAGGCCGGCACCCGGCCCGCCGTTGATCTTGACGAGCGCTTGCGCGACATCGGTGACGAATCCGCCGACGGCGACACCGCGAAGGTTGAGCTCGGGCGCGTAGTGCGGTTGCACTCGCGCGCCCCATCCCGAGGCGAGCGAGCCGCCGGAGTAACCCCACAGCGCGACCGGGGTGGCCATGCCGGTCTTGATGCCCAGCGGCGCGAAGTGCTCAGCCGCGCGTAGCCCGTCGAGCTCGATGTAGCCGGGCTGCTTCGCCGCACCGAAGTCACCGTCGAGCCCTTCGTAGTCAGGCATCGACACCGCGAACCCGTCCGCGACGGCGGCGTCGACGAGAGCGATCTCCGCCTGGTTGACCGCCTCACCTGGGTCCGCTCCCGGGCGCATGACGTAGGACGGCGCGCACTGTGGCGCCGACGCGTCTTCCGCCACTTGATACGAGATGACCTGCTTGGGTCGTACGCCGGCGGGACGCAGCAACGTCGTGACCGCGGCGGTCGGCTTGCCGGCGTAGCTGGTGCTGCGGAACATCACCTGCCAGGCCTGAACGTTCTGCGGGAGCGCCGCGAAGGCAGCGAGCTGCACGGGTCGCGATCGCAAGATCGCGCCGGGAGCCTTGCCGGCCAAGTGAGCCGGCGGCCGGTAGAAGCGGTCGCTCTGCGGCGGACTGACCGAGGCGACTGCCGGACCTGGGTTGACGACGATGGTGACGGCGGCGACAGCGATGGCGGCGCCGATGGCACCTCGTACCGGCCTGGCCTGCATAGCGAGCGGGTGACGGGAATCGAACCCGCACTGTCAGCTTGGGAAGCTGATGTTCTGCCATTGAACTACACCCGCGACTGCTCACCGGAGTGAGCGAACGAGCCGAGGATAGCCGTCAGGACCCTCGCGCCGCGTCCGCGGCGAGCGCCCGCATCGCTGCGCTCTCCGCCGCACTCATGTTCGCGTCGCGCGCCTTCCACTCCGCAGCGATGGACAGGCAGCGGACGAAGTCCCTGCCGCGGTATCGCCGGGCGAAGGCGTCCGCGAGCATCGACCGGCCGGCCGCGATCACGGCCGCCTGGACCCGGCCCGCGGGCACCGCCGCCGTCGCCATGAGCAGGTAGGCGACGGCCACGTCCAGCATCGGCTCCCCGCGGCCCGGTCGCGCCCAGTCGATGACGATCGGCCCCTGTCGCGACATGATCACGTTGAGCGGGTGCAGGTCCATGTGCACCACGTGAGCGCCTGCCCCGACGTCGGCGTTCCACAGGTAGTCCGGCGCCGGGATCGCATGCAGTTGGTCGTGGAGGTCGGCGAGCGTCGCGGCGCCTCGGCGCACTGTCCACGGCTTGCGCGACATCCAGTCAGCCATCGAGGGCCCATCGATCCGTTCCATCACGAGGTCGCGTCCGTCGGCGCTGATCTCCTCGACCTTGGGGACTGGATAGCCCTGGTCGTGGAGGAAGCTCATGATGCGGGCCTCGTCGGCGAGTGAGCGTCCGTGCCGGGAGCGGCGCAGCACCAGACCCGGGCCGCACTCGAAGATGTCCGCGTCGCGGCCCGACGCGAGGAACTCCCCCGGCTTGCGCATGTCCCCCGGACCGTACCGATATCTTCTGCGCGTGTTGCTCTCCGACCGGGACCTCAAGGCTGAGATCGAGGCCGGGCGGCTCGGGGTCGACCCGTACGACGAGACGCTCGTGCAGCCGTCCAGCATCGACGTGCGGCTGGACCGGATGTTCCGGGTCTTCGAGAACCATCGCTACCCCCACATCGATCCGGCCGAAGAGCAGGAGGACCTGACCCGGCTGGTCGAGGTCGGCGTCGACGAGCCGTTCATCCTGCACCCGGGTGAGTTCGTGCTCGGCTCGACGTACGAGGTCGTCAGCCTCGCCGACGACTTGGCGGCTCGGCTGGAAGGCAAGAGCTCGCTCGGCCGGCTCGGACTGCTCACGCACTCGACGGCGGGCTTCATCGACCCGGGGTTCTCCGGCCATGTGACGCTCGAGCTGTCCAACGTCGCCACACTGCCGATCAAGCTGTGGCCGGGCATGAAGATCGGTCAGGTCTGCGTCTTCCGGCTGACCTCACCGGCGGAGCATCCTTACGGGTCGGCGATCTACGGATCGCGCTACCAGGGGCAGCGCGGACCGACGCCGTCACGGTCGAGCATCAGCTTCCGCCGCGGCGACCTCGCCTAGCGCCAGTTCGGCGCCGCTAGCCGTCCGACTTGTCGTCGAGGTCGATGACCGGGTCGTCGGCGCTGGCCACCGAAGGCGACGGGTCGACTGTCGGGCCTTCCTCGGTCGTGGTCGATGCCTCGAGCGGCTGTTCCGGCGTGGGCGCCGACGCTGTCGGGTCGGTCGGTGCGCCGGCTCCCCCGGCCATCGCCGGCTGCAGCTTGCGCAGACCGATCGAGTCGCCGATCACCTGCGCGATGTCGATGACACGAACCTGCTTCGTCATGCCCTCGGCGCGCTTCCCGTTCACCGCGTCGTCGAGCATGATCAGGCAGTAGGGGCAGGACGTCGCGATGATGTCCGCGCCGGTGTCGATCGCCTCCTCGGTGCGCTCGACGTTGACGCGCTTGCCGATCCGCTCCTCCATCCACATCCGTGCCCCGCCGGCACCGCAGCAGAAGCCGCGCTTGCCGTGGCGGTGCATCTCGACGCGCTCGAGTCCGGGCACCGCGTCGAGCACCGTGCGAGGCGCATCCAGGACGTCGTTGTGGCGGCCCAGGTAGCAAGGGTCGTGGTAGGTCAGCCGCGCGACGATCGGGTCCTGCGGCGAGAGCTTGCCGTCAGCGACGAGGCGGGCGAGCAGCTGCGAGTGGTGCACGACTTCGTAGTTGCCGCCGAGCGACGGGTACTCGTTGCCGAGCGTGTTGAAGCAGTGCGGGCACGAGGCGACGATCTTCTTGGTGCCGACGCCGTCGAGGATCTCGATGTTGGCCTTCGCCATCTCCTGGAACAGGTACTCGTTGCCCATCCGCCGGGCGGGATCGCCCGTGCACGACTCCTGCGGACCGAGGATCGCGAACTTCACGCCCGCGGCGTTGAACACACTCGCGATCGCCTGGGTGGACTTTCGGGCGCGGTCGTCGAGCGAGCCGGCGCAGCCGACCCAGTAGAGCCACTCGACGTCGTCCGGGATCTTGTCCTCGACCACGGGGACCTCGAAGTCGACACCCTCGACCCACTCCATGCGCATGTCCGCGCGCAGGCCCCACGGGTTGCCCTGGTTCTCGATGTTGCGCAGCATCGTGCCGGCTTCGCTCGGGAAGCTCGACTCCATCAGCACCTGGTAGCGGCGCATGTCGACGATCGCGTCAACGTGCTCGATGTCGACCGGGCACTCCTCGACGCAGGCGCCGCACGTCGTACACGACCAGAGCACGTCGGGATCGATGATGTCCGGCACGAGCATCTTCGGTTCGGCCTCGGTGTCGCCGCCGATCAGCCGGGGCGCCTCGGCGAACATCGCGTCGCGGATAGCGGTGATGACGAGCTTCGGGTTGAGCGGCTTGCCGGTGTTCCAGGCCGGGCACTTGTCCTGGCACCGGCCGCACTCCGTGCACGCCAGTGTCTGCAGGAGCTGCTGCTGGTGGAACTGGTCGACCTGACCGACGCCGAGGACCGCGTTCTCGTCCTCCATCAGCTGCTCGAGGTCCGGCGTCGTACCGAGCGCCCCGAGTCCCTTCGGGTGCCGCTTCAGCGACGCGTTGATCGGCGCCGTGAAGATGTGCATGTGCTTGCTGTACAGAACGAGCACGAGGAAGGCGACCACGACCGCGATCTGCGCCACGATGAACGCGGACTCGAACGAGATCCCGCTGGGCGTGATGTAGCTCGTCGCCTTCGAGGCGAAGGGCCACCAGCCGTCGTCCTGGTAGGGGAAATAGCCGTTGGACAACTGGGCGCCGCGGTAGAGGACGAGCGTCGCCACGACCAGGAAGATCATCCCGAGGACGATGTAGGCCTGGTCGACGTGCGAGCCGTAGAAGCGTGACTTGCGGCCAAGCCGGTGCGGCGACCGGGCGATTCGGATCACGGTGAAGACGATGATCGCCAGCAGGACCGCGGCCGCGAAGATGTCCTCGATGAGGCCGAGCGCCCGGCTCTTCCCGATGAACGGGATCGCGAAGTCGCGCTGGAACAGCGCGCCGTACGCCTCGATGATCGTGAGGAACAGCACCGTGAAGCCCCAGAACGTGAACGCGTGGGCGGTGCCGGCTGTCTTGACCTTGAACAGCTTGCGCTGAGCCACGACGTCCGAGAGCTGGGCCTTGATCGCTCCGAGCACGTTCGGCTTGCGCTCGGGCGGGATCCGCGCTCCGGTGAGGATCAGCCGCCCCAGCCACAGGACCCGGTATCCGGCGATGGCGAACGCGATGAGAGAGACAGCGATGCCGGCGATGAGGCGAACAGTCACGCGGTGACTGTACTTAGCGGCCGGGCCGGATCAGAGCAAGTGGTGCGCGATCCACCTCACGATCGGCACGACGACCAGGGGCGCCGTCAGCACGACCATGCCCACGATGACGAGCGCGGCCATGGCGCGGGTGCGCATCGCGGGCTCGCCGCGGCGGTCTTGGAGCCGACCCAGCACAGAGCGAACGGTACGCCGTGCGAACGCATTCGCGAACCTGATGGCACCCAGGAAAAAAAGTTGAGTGAAATCGGCTCAACTGGGAATGACAGGACCGGAATCAGCGGTTACCTTGAGTGACAACGGCTCAACTTGAGCTCTGTCTCACCTGAGCAGGGCCACGCAACGACTGGAGACAACAGACATGGGACGAGCGGTCGGCATCGACCTCGGAACGACGAACAGCGTCGTGACCGTGCTCGAGGGTGGAGAGCCCAACGTCATCGCCAACGCCGAAGGCTCCCGGACCACGCCGAGCGTCGTGGCCTTCGCCAAGAACGGCGAGGTGCTCGTCGGCGAGGTCGCGAAGCGGCAGGCCGTCACCAACCCGGATCGCACGATCCGCTCGGTGAAGCGCCACATGGGCACCGACTGGTCGATCGACATCGAC
>DASZTL010000077.1:0-16944 GCA_035548055.1 Mycobacteriales bacterium
GGCTGTGTCACTACCCGTCCGGTGAGATCAAGGTCGTTCTGACCAACAAGCGTGACGTGCGACTCTTCTCTTGGAACGTCGGCTTCCTCGGCTGCAAGGACGACAAGCTCAAGTTGGCAGTCCAGACGATGCGGGACACCCGGTCGATGAGCCAGGATCACGTCCCCTTTGTCGCCGAGTTCATTCGTGAGCATGGTGCGAGCCGGTGGACCGAGCGCGACTGGTTGCGGCGTCACAACGTCGATCGAGTCGAGAGGTGGGAACGGCGGCGCGATGAGATTCGCGCGAGGATCACGAACACCGAAGTGCTCGATGTCGTGGAGCCGCTCGTAGACGGGCGGTACTACTACGCCGAGGTCGCTTCGGTTGAGGACGCTGGCGTTCAGCCGGTCTACTCCCTGCGCGTCGACACAGACGATCACTCATTCCTCACGGACGGCTTCGTCAGTCACAACACGGAGTGCCGGCTGGCTGCTGTCGCGATGGAGATGTTGCGCGACATCGACCAGGAGACGGTCGACTTCGGGCCGAACTACGACGGTCGGTCGCAAGAGCCGCTGGTTCTCCCGAGCCGGTTCCCGAACCTGTTGGTCAACGGTGCCGCCGGCATCGCGGTCGGCATGGCGACGAACATCCCGCCGCACAACCTGGGTGAGGTGTCCGCTGCTGTGCAGTGGGCGCTGGAGAACCCCAACGCTTCCGAGGAAGAGCTGCTCGAAGCGTGCGTCGAGCGGGTGCAGGGTCCCGACTTCCCGACCGGTGCGCTGATCGTCGGCCGTGATGGCATCGAATCGGCGCTGCGCACCGGCCGCGGCTCGGTTCGGATGCGGGCGGTGGTCGAGGTCGAGGAGGACTCCCGTGGTCGCCAGCAGCTCGTCATCACCGAGCTGCCCTACCAGGTGAACCCGGATGCGCTCGCCGAGAAGATCGCCGACCTCGTCCGTGACGGGAAGATCGCCGGAATCGCCGACATCAAGGACGACTCCAGTTTGCGCACCGGGCAGCGCCTGGTCATCGTGCTCAAGCGCGACGCGATCGCGAAGGTCGTGCTGAACAACCTCTACAAGCACACGCAGCTGCAGGATTCCTTCGGCGTCAACATGCTGGCGCTCGTCGATGGGGTGCCACGGACGCTGAACATCGGCCAGATGGTGGGTCACTACGTGACGCACCAGATCGAGATCATCGTCCGTCGTACCCGCTACCGCCTCCGCAAGGCGCAGGAGCGGGCACACATCTTGGTTGCGCTGCTCAAGGCGCAGGACCGGATCGACGAGGTCATCGCGCTGATCCGCAACAGCGAATCGGCAGAGGCGGCGCGCTCCGGGCTCATGGGGCTCCTCGACATCGACGAGGTGCAGGCCACCGCGATCCTCGACATGCAGCTGCGGCGCCTTGCCGCGCTGGAACGGCAGAAGCTGCAGGACGAGTACGACGAGCTGATGGCCGAGATCACCGAGTACGAGTCGATCCTCGCCAGTGAGGACCGGCAGCGCTCGATCATCTCCGAGGAGCTCGCGGAGATCGTCGGCAAGTTCGGCACCGAGCGGAAGTCGCGGCTGGTCGCCTTCGAGGGCGACATGAGCCTCGAGGACCTCATCGCGCAGGAAGACGTCGTCGTCACGATCACGCGTGGCGGCTACGCGAAGCGGACCAAGACCGACCTGTACCGCGCGCAGAAGC
Organism: Mycobacteriales bacterium; assembly: GCA_035548055.1. Classification (GTDB taxonomy): domain Bacteria; phylum Actinomycetota; class Actinomycetes; order JAFAQI01; family JAFAQI01; genus DASZTV01. The sequence continues at coordinate 1,684 of DASZTL010000077.1, forward strand.
GTGGCGGCAAGGGAGTCATGGGCGCGCAGCTGAAGCTCGATGACATCGTCGAGCAGTTCTTCGTGACCTCGACCCACAACTGGATCCTGTTCTTCACCAACAAGGGCCGGGTCTACCGAGCGAAGGCGCACGAGCTGCCGGAGACGAACCGCGCCGCACGCGGTCAGCACGTCGCGAACCTGCTCGCCTTCCAGCCCGACGAGCGCATCGCGTCAGTCATGGACATCAAGGACTACGGCGTCGCGCCGTACCTCGTCCTTGCGACGAAGCGCGGTCTGGTGAAGAAGACGAAGCTCACCGAGTTCGACTCCAACCGCTCGGGTGGCATCGTCGCGATCAACCTGCGCGAGGACGACGAGCTGATCGCCGCGCGGCTAGTCGCGCCGACCGACGACCTGCTGCTCGTCTCCCGCAATGCGCAGTCGATCCGCTTCCACGCCGACGACGAGATGCTGCGGCCGATGGGCCGTGCCACCAGCGGCGTGATCGGCATGCGCTTCTCCGAAGGTGACGAGCTGCTCGCGATGGAGGTCGCCACCGACGACGAGACCGAGATCCTCATTGCCACCGACGGCGGCTACGCGAAGCGCACCAAGGTCGGCGAGTACCCGGTGCAGGGCCGTGGCGGCAAGGGTGTCATCACCGCCAAGATCGTGGCCAAGCGCGGCGGACTCGTGGGAGCCTTGGCGGTACGCCCAGAGGAGGAGATCTTCGCGATCACGTCAGGTGGCGGCGTGATCCGGACTCGAGTTAAGGAAGTGCGTCGCGCCGGTCGACAGACCATGGGCGTACGTCTGATCAACCTGCCGAACGAGCAGACTGTGGTCGCCGTCGCGCGCAACGCGGAGGCGGAGGAAGAAGAGGAGGGCACTGAGTCGTGACCATCGGCTCGGGGGAGCCGCCGGCATTCGGTGGCGGGTCGCTCTCGGGCGGTCCGGTGTCCGCTGCCGGTGGACCGCTCCGGGCCGACCCGTCGACAGGTCGGGCGGGATCTTTGGCTCAGATGTCCGCGACAACTGTGGCCCCAGGCGGCGCCGGGACAGCTCAGCGCGCCACCGTGACCGTGGGCAGCTCCGTGCCGGCACGCAAGCGCGGCCGGCGGGCTCGCCTCACCCTGAAGCGGATCGATCCCTGGTCGACGCTGAAGTTCTCGTTGGCCTACGGCCTGGTTGGCATGATCGTCCTCGTCGTTGCGGTCGTCGTGCTGTACGGCGTCATCGACGCGATGGGCGTGATCGGGTCACTACGCAAGTTCCTCGACGACGTCAGCGACAGCAGCAGCGGTTCCGGGCTGGGTGAGTGGCTCAGCTTCAACCGGGTGCTGCTGGTGTCGTTCGTGGTCGGTCTGGTGAACGTCGTACTCTTCTCGGCCTTCGCGACGCTGACCGCCTTCATTTACAACGTGTGCACCGACATCACCGGCGGCGTCGAGGTCACCCTCTCCGAGCGCGAGTAGAGCGGATGTGCCACGCGCCCCACTATGGCAATAGCAACGGCACATCCGCTCCGGTAGGCTCGCTTGCCGCGGCGGGTGCTTCTGTGCCCGGCTCAGCGGGCCTGTAGCTCAGCTCGGTTAGAGCGCTTCCCTGATAAGGAAGAGGTCGATGGTTCAAGTCCATCCAGGCCCACACAACGCAACGCAAGCTCCCCGCCAGGGGACGTAGCTCAATTGGCAGAGCACCGCCTTTGCAAGGCGGGGGTTAGGGGTTCGATTCCCCTCGTCTCCACAAATGTGACTCGCTCACCGGCGTAGGCCGGTGGCGGTACGCGCGCCACCGGCCAACCCGCACTGTTCCCCTTCTCGAACCCCGCCTGCTCAGCGGTGATGGTGATGGTGATGCGGCCGCGGGTGAACGTGCAGCGTGTCGACCATCCCGAAGTAGGCATGCAGCGCACAGATGTAGCTGTAGACGCCAGCCTTGGTGAACGTGACGGTCAGACTCTTCGGCAGGTGGGTCAGCGATGGGGGCAGGCCCAGCACGAGGCCGGAGTTGAGTGCCTGCGCGCTGCCGGTGAAGTCCCCGTTGTGCCCTGGGTAGCGGGCACGCAGGTTGCCGTGGGTGGTGGTCGTGGTGTTCCACGACTGCTCCGGGTTGCACGGCGCGGCGCCGCACCCCGTCACCGGGTCGCCGAAGGTGATCGTGTGCGGCTCGCCCATGCTCGTGACGCGGAAGGTCACCTTGTCACCCACATTGATCTTGGTCGCCGGGCCGATGAAGCGCATCAACATGGCCCGCTCGTTCATCGCGCCGGCGATGATCACCGGGTGCCGACCGGTGCTGAGCCGGCGGTCCTGCTGCCGCGCCTGCGTGCGGAGCACCGCACCGGAGTCGAGATCGGCCTGGATCTGCGTCGCGTTCGTCGCGTCGATCTGCGCCTGGGTGGCCGGGTACGCCGTGCCGGCTGCCTGCACGACGACGGTGCCGGTCATCGCCTGGCCGTGCACCAGGCAGTAGTAGGTGTAGGTCCCCGGCGCGAGGGTGGCCGGGAAGGTGAGCGTGTAGCTGTCGGTCAGCGCGATGGTCGGTGGGAACGGCAGCTCCGGTCCGGGTGGCGACGAGGTCATCACGCCGGAGTTGTAGTACGACGTGCCGTCGTAGGAGGTCCCGCCGTGCGGCGCGGTCTGCACCGGTGAGCCGAGGTCGAACCCGGTTTGCGGTAGCGCGCACAGCGCGTCCTCGGGGCACGGGTTCGCCGTCGAGAGGAAGGTCACCGTGTGCGGTTCGGCCGAGTTGGCCTTCCAGGTGATGGAGTCACCCTGGTCGATGGTGATCTGGCTGGGGTAGAAGCCCATGGTCTGGATCGACCCTTTCGGCGTCTGCGCGCCGACCGTGACCTGCCAGCTTTGGGCTGCCGGCGAGGCTGCTGGCGCAGCAGCCGCGGATCCGGCCAGCAGGCCGAGGCCGGCCAGGACTGCACTTGACGCGACACCGATGACTCTTCGGGTGGTTGTCCCCACGATCATGAGCGATCTCCATTCCCGAGGTACGCGAGTCGCCCGGCCCGACTCACCGCCGAGTAACCCCAACCCCCTGCAACGATTGGCTAACGCAACAATCTGGCGAAGGTGGCTTATCAAGGACGAATCGCGCCTGTCAACCCTGGGGTCAGCAGTGCGGCGGCCAGCTGTTCGGCAGCGCGGGCCGGCCGCGCCCCGTCATCGCCAGTGGCAGTCCGGCGGTGACCAGGGCGTTCTCCGCGCCGATGAATGCCCGTACCTCCTGGGTCTCGGGGGAGATCGCGCGGGCGCGGGCTAGTGCGTTGCCAGTCAGCGGATGCTCGACGGCACGGAAGAGCTTGGCGACTCCGGCAACGCCGTAGGCATGGAGCGCCTTCTCGAGCGAGTAGACGCCCACCGTGCCGGTGGTAAGCGCCGCCGCGAGCCGGGTGTCGGCGACGAGCCGTTGCAAGTGCCCGGCGTACGGCCCGACTCCCGCCTCGCCGAGGGTGAACGTTGCCGCTGTGCCGTACCAGTGCCTCATCGCCTCGACGTACGACGCGTTCAGCGACGATCCGGGATCAACGCCGATCAGGCTGGCGTAGACCGAGCGCAGCGACATGAACGAGACTTCGCGGAAGGTACCGGGCTCCGGAAGCGGCATGTCGAGACCGTCGGACAGCGCGACGTCGCCGTCGGCGATGTCGTCGAACAAGAAGGCGTATGCCGCTGCGATCGCCGGATAGTGGTGCCGCTCGAGCCAGCCGGCGATCCGGGTGACGCCGCGCATCGCCGCGCACTGGTGTGCCGGGCCCACGTTGCGGTCGAGCATCGCGATGACGGGAAGCGGGTCGTGCGTCACGTTGCTCGACTTCGCGGTGTCCGGAAGCGGTGACTCGAGATCGAGCAAGACCGCTTCGGGCCGGAACTCGACTCGCCGTGCCCATGCGGCAAAGTCGCGTACCGCCCGCTTGTACTCCTCGATGTTGTCCTCGGTAAGCCAGTACCCGTCGGCGTAGGGGACGGTCAACCATGCGACGACCCCGACCTGGTGATGCGAGGCGGTGCGAAGGAACGGCAAGAGCTCCCCGAAGCGCGGCATGCCTTTGGGCACTGGCCCGAAGTCGCGCCGCCAACGCAGGTTCACCGTCAGCAGCGCCTTTCGATGGCTGAGCAGGTGCCAGACCGCAGGCGTGTATTCGCTGAAGTCACGTCGCACCGTCCAGTAGGTGCGGGGGTCGGGGACTTCGCCGGTCGTGAAGCCGTGGAGGGTGGAGTCCTCCTCGCCGGCAGCGAACACCAAGCGGGAATGAGTTGCGTCACCGGAATCCGCCGACACGGCGGGCCTCGGGTGGGCGACGGAGATGGCGGGCGCCGACACGGGCAGCAGCACTGCGGCTACTGCGGCCGCGAGCGACCCGCCTCGCACTAGGACTCCCAGTCCCGCCTCGACCGAGGGCCGAAGATCTCACGGAGGGCGTCGGTCCACACGCTGCCCGGGATCGTCGGATCGGCTGCTCGCTGCGCGGCCACGCCCATGAGCATGCCGAGCAACGCAATGGCCGTCGTTTCGCTGATCTCGGTGCCCAGGCACTCCGCCGCCAGCTCACGTGCACGTTGCCGCAGCCGCGCGTAACGCGCTGCCGTCGCGGCCAGGTAGGAGTCGTCGTTCGCGCTTGACGCCGCGATCTCGAGGTCCAGTCGCATCCACGCGGGGTTGCCCACCGAATCCTCGGCCCACCTGCTCAGTGCCTCCAGCCAGTTCGGCTCACGCAACGCGAGCCTCAGCTGTTCGTCGACCTCGTCGCACAGGCTGTCGATGACTGCGATCCCCATCGCGGTCTTGCTGGCGAAGTTGGAGTAGACCGCGCCACGCGTGAACCCGGCCGCTTCGCCGATCTGCTCGAGCGTCGTCGCGCGAAAGCCATTGCGAAGAAACAGATCCGTCGCCGCCGACACGATCCGTTGGCGGGTGCGCTCCTGGCTTTCGGCGCGGGTCAGCCGGCCAGCCGGCGCGCTCATCCCACAACCAGCGTTACGATACCGTGAGGCCTCACATACTCAGAATATCTGAGTTCGCCGTGCGAAGTGGGATCTCATGAACGCGTTGCAGCGGGGAATCGTCGGCTCCATCGAGAAGGTCAGCGGGCGCCATGACGACCCCGCCGTGTACGGCGGCCCGGCCGGCGACCCGGGCTTGTGCGGTCCGGACAGCGTCTCCTGGAAGATCAACGGTGACGTCGGCGCCGTCGGGCGGGCCGGGACGAGCGCGATCGTCATGGAGCTGCTGCACCCGTCGGTGATGGCCGGTGTCCAGCAGCTCTCCACCTACCGGGAGGACCCGTTCCGGCGGGCGCGGACGACGCTCGGCTACGTCCTGACCACGACGTTCGGCAACACCGAAGCCGCGACCGGCCTGATCGACCAGGTCAAGCGAATCCACGGCTACGTCGAGGGCAAGCGTCCCGACGGCGTACCGTTCCGAGCACTCGACCCGCAGCTGCTCGCCTGGGTCCACACGATGATTCCGTGGATGATCATCCGCAGCTACGAGCGCTACAACGCCCCGCTCACCGCCGAAGAGAAGGACCGCTATCTCGCCGAGCAAGCCGTCATCGGGCGGATGGCCGGCGGCGAAGGCGTCCCCGGGTCCATGGCCGAGCTCGAAGAGTTCGTGCAAGCGATGCGCCCGTATCTCGCCGTCACCGGCCAGCTCATGGAGTTCTTCGACTTCCTCCTGACCGCGCCGTTCCTGCCGAGCGGCACCCCGCCGGCGATCGACCGCGCCTTGCACTCCTACTTCGTGCGGGCCGGCATGAGCCTGGCGCCGGACTGGGTGCGGCGGATGACCGGGTACTACCACTCGCCGCTGCGTCAGAAGCTGGTCGTCGAGCCCTACCTGCGCTTCGACGCCAGGCTCACCCGGTGGGCTTTCGGCGAACCGGCGTACGTCGCGCTGGCGAAGGCGCGAGCGTCAGGAGACGGTGCCGAGCAGCGGGCTCGTAGCATCGCCACTTAGACCGTCTCTCATCAGATCCGGGGAGCCACGATGCTGCGAGCCCGATCGAACCGCCGCCCCGTCGCCGTTGCCGTGGGTGCGGTGCTTGCGGCCAGCACCGCGATACTGATCGCTCCCGCCGACCCGGCGCTGGCAGTCGGCACCCCCCACCTGAAGGTCACCGGCGTCGGGCATCACTCGTTCACGGTGGCGGTCAGCGGCACGTCCGGGCGGTTCAAGCTGTATGCCGCGCAGACCATCAAGGGTGTGGCGGTTGCGAACTTCGGCACCGCGGAGTCCTCGTCGTGGACCCACTCCCACCACGTCACCATCACGGGTCTGAAGTACTCGATCCATCCGTACTACTACCGGCTGATCGCGGAGTCGGGCGGTCATCATGCGTATTCGGTGACCGAGGGACCCGTCGGGCTGGCGCCGAGCAAGCCGACAAATCTGAACCTCACCGGCACCGGAGTGCTTTCGCTCAACTGGGACAGCGGCGCGGCGACGGGCTACCAAGTCGTCCAGGCGACGAATGCGGGCCTGACCGAGCACCGCAAGGTGTACACCTTGCACGGTCTCGACCAGCAGTTCACGCCCTACGGGCTGACCCCCGGCACGCCGTACTTCTTCGCTGTTCGAGCGCGAAACCGCACCACGAGCTCCGGTCTCACGCCTCCCGTCTCGGGCACCCCGTCGGCGTCTCAGCAAGCGGTGTCGGTGATGACCTACAACGTGCGTGAGGCGCGGCTGGACGGTCAGTCGGAGGGCGGCGGCACGGTCGCGCCGTGGGCACAGCGCAAGGTGCCCGCGGCCGAGTTGATCAAGTCCGCGCATCCCGACTTCGTGATGCTCGAGGAAGCGGCGTCGTTCGCGCCGACCTCGCCGACCCGACAAGTGGATGACCTCCGCGACCAGCTCAACAGCGACGGCGTCAAGTATGACCTCGCGGTCACCGAGATCCCGCCGCCGCAGAAGCACTACCACCGGACCGGGGTGTACATCCTCTACAACCCGGACAACTACCGACCCGTCGGACGCGGCGACCACTGGGCGCTGGGCGAGAGTCGGTGGGCGGTCTACCAGGCCTTCGGCAAGGTCGGCAGCAACTCGAAGGTGTTGATGGTTGCCTTCCACCTCCTCGTGGGAGTCCACCCCGGGTACGACGCGAAGCGGCAAGCCGAGGTCGAGAGCATGCTGCAGCAGGCCCACAGCTACAACTCATCGCACGGCAACCTGCCGATCATCTACGGCGGCGACACCAACAGCCAGGCGTTCGTCCACAAGAACGGGTCCACCCGGCACGAGTTCGACGGCGCTCGCGCTGCGTTCCGTGCGGAGGGCATCGACGGCGCCAGCGACGCAGCGCAGTCCCGCACCCACGCGAAGTTCAACAGCGGGAACGGCTACAAGCGCCGGCCGCCAAGGAACGGCATCTACCTCGACGACCTGTTCGCTCCACCGGGTGTCGCCGTCTCGAGTTGGAAGATGCTGCTCAAGCTCAGGCACGGCAAGTTCGTCGGGACGATTCCGTCGGACCACAATCCGATCGTCGCGACCATGCACTACCCGGCCTGAGCCGAGCTGCATTCAGCACAGGAGATCGCCCGCGCGGCTGCAGAACCCGCGCGGGCGACCTCCTGAACCTCCGCCCCGCGGGCCGACCTCAGGGTTGGTCGGTCCGGCGGGCGGCGGCTAGATGTGGAAGATCGTCTGCGCGATCTTGATCGCGCCTGGACCGATCGTCACGACGAACATCGCGGGGAAGATCGTCAAGATCACCGGGAAGAGGATCTTGACCGGCGTCTTCGCGGCTTGTTCGCGGGCGTGCTGACGGCGGACCAGCCGCACCTGCGCGGCTTGCACCCGTAGCACCTCTCCCACTGCCATGCCGAGCTCGTCGGCCTGCAGCAGGGCGACCACGAAGCCGGACAGCTCCCTGACGTCGGTGCGCTCGCGGAGGAACTCCAGAGCCTTGCGACGATCCACCCCGAGCTCGATCTCACGCAGCATCCGCCGGAGCTCATCACCGAGCGGACCGTCGAGCCGGTCGGTCACGATGACAAGCGCCTGCTCTAGTCCCAGACCGGCTTCGACCGTGATCGACAACAGGTCCAGCGCATCGGGCAGCGCCCGGGCGATCTCCTGCTGGCGCTCGCGCGCCTTCGAGTCGAGCAGGACGTCCGGCACGAACGATGCCAGCACACCGACGACGACCGCGGCGACGAGGCCCGGGATGCGATGCGGGTGAACGAACAGACCGAACAGCGCGCCCGCACCCAGCGCCCCGGCCTTGTAGGCCAGCATCTGCTCGACGGTGAGCTTTGCCTCGAGGCCGGCGTAGACGATCCGTCGCCGGGTGAGATCCAACCGTCGGGCCGGAGAGAACGGGCGCATCATCCGCGCGCCGATCTCTCCGAGCGGCTCGAGCAGCCGATATGCCAAGCCGGCGTTGGGTGCCGGCACGGATTCGAGCGCGGTCATGGCGGTCTGCGCATGCGAGGCGATAGCCGCCCGGCTGGCGAACAGTCCGGCGCCGGCGAGGCCGAGGCCCGCCGCGACGAGAACGATGGCGAGAAGGACCATGGCAGTCAGACCTCCACTCGGATGACGCGGCGCATCCAGACGAAGCCGACGAGCATCAGCGCGCCCGCAGCCGAGATCATGAGGATGCCGACCGTCTCGTGGAACAGCGGCTTGATGTAGTTGGGGCTGATCACCAACATCACCGCAGTGATGAAGAAGGGAAGTGCGCCGAGGATCAGACCCGAAAGCCGGCCTTCGACAGTGAGGGCGTCGACCTCGCGCTTGACCTCGCTGCGGCTGCGCATCGTGCGCGCCACGATCCGCAGGATGTCGGCGAGCCGACCACCGGTGCGTTGCTGCACGCCGATCGCTTGCACCGTCCAGTCGACGTCGCGGGAACCCAGCCGCGCACTCATCGTCGCCAGTGCGTCGGACAGCTCGTCGCCCATCCGGGTAGCCGCGAGCACTCGGCCGAACTCGCTCGCCGTCGGCTCGTCGGCCTCCTCGACGACGAGCTCGAGGGCGCGCATGACGCTCGCGCCGGACTCGAGGCTGGCGGCGATCAGGTCGAGGATCTCCGGGAACTGCTCCTCGAAGCGCTTCTTTCGCTTGTCGACTGACCGCACGACCAGGAGGTACGGCGTGACCAGCGCGACCGGGATGAGGATCAGCGCGAGGATCGGTCCGCCGAGGAGGTAGCCGAGCAGCGCGGCGATCAGCGCCCCGACGCACGAGGTGATGGCGAACTCGCCTGCGGTCAGCGACCAGTCGCTGCGGTCGAGCAGCTGACGGACCCGGTTGAGGAAGTTGAGGTCACCGAGCACGCGCTCGGCGGCCACGCCGCTGCGTGCCAGCAGCGAACTGGTCCGCTCGGCGTTGTCGGGCCGGGCCGGCTCCAGTGTTTGGAGGTCCAGGGCGGCACGCAGGTCTTGGACCCGCCGCTGGTTGGCGGCGACCCGGGCCGCTACGGCGGCGATGACACCGCCGGCGACCATCACGGCCGCGAGCAGGGCGATCATCGCCGCGCTCCCTTGCGTGCCGGAGCGGCCGGTGAGCTCGTCGCGGCGGTGCGACGGAAGATCGACAGCGGGAGGTCCACCGACCGCTCGGCGAGTCGGTCCGTGCTGCGGGGACGAAGGCCGGTGGCGCGCAGCGGTCCGCTGCCGGCGCGGTCGAAGATCTCCTGCAACGTGATCGTGTCGCCCTCCCGGCCCTGCACCTCGGTGATGTGCGTGATCGCGCGGGTGCCATCGGGGTTGCGGCCGAGCTGAACGATCAGATCGATCGCGCTCGCGATCTGCTCGCGGATCGCGCGGAGCGGCAGGTCGACGCCACTCATCAGCACCATCGTCTCGAGGCGCAGCAGGGCATCGCGTGGGCTGTTCGCGTGGACGGTGGTCAGCGAGCCTTCGTGCCCGGTGTTCATGGCTTGCAACATGTCGATGGCCTCACCGCCGCGGACCTCACCGACGACGATGCGGTCCGGGCGCATCCGAAGTGCGTTGCGAACCAGGTCACGGATGGTGACGCGGCCGGCGCCTTCGGTGTTGGCCGGTCGGGACTCCAGCCCGACCACGTGCTGCTGCCCGAGCCGGAGCTCCGCCGCATCCTCGATCGTGATGATGCGCTCCCCGTCGGGAATGAACGCCGACAGGACGTTGAGCAGCGTCGTCTTACCGGTCGATGTACCGCCGGAGACGAGGACGTTGAGCTTGCCGCGAACCGCCGCTTCGAGGAAGACCGCAGAGTCCGTGGACAGCGACTCCTTGCTGATCAGGTCGGCAACCGTCATCGACCGCTCGGGGAAGCGACGAACCGTGAGGATCGTGCCGCCCGTCGACAGCGGAGGAATGATCACGTTGATCCGGCTGCCGTCGTGCAACCGGCCGTCGGCCATCGGGCTCGCCTCATCGACCCGTCGGCCGGCCACCGCGAGCATGCGGTCGGCGACCTGGCGTAGCGCGGCGTCGGAGCGGAACCGCACCGGGCTCATCGAGATCTTGCCGGCCCGCTCGACATACACCGTGTGCGGGCCGTTGCACATCACCTCGGTGACGTCCGGGTCGGCCATCAGCGGGGTGAGTGCGCCCCAGCCGAGCATGTCGGCGAGCGTCGCGTCGATGAACTCCTCGCGCTCAGCGGGCGAGACGCTGATCGTCGACGTGCGCAGCACCTTCTCGAGCTGCTTCGCGATCGAGGTCCGGATCCGGCCCTCGTCGACGTCGGCTTCCGACAATGCCGGACCGAAGTCGGTGACGACTGCCTGACGAACCTGCGACCGGAGGTCGTCCAGCCGGTCCGGCTCGCCACGATGGTCGGCCAGCGGGGTCACCGTCGCCATGGCGTCAGCAGCCGGTTGGGTGGTCGTTCGCCGGGGACGTTCGGCGGCAGCCGGGGTACGCGTGGTGCGGTCGGCACGGGTGCCGGGTCGCTGGCGCCGCTCTTGCAGCGCACCGGCGAGACCCGAGGTGGTGCGGTCCGCCGCCCCTTCGTCGCCGGTCCGGGATGGGAGCTTCACGGGTTACCTCCTGAGAGTGCTCGCCACAGTCGGCGGAGCGGCGGTTGTACGGCGGGGGCCACGGCGAAGCCGGGGTCGACCCGGCGAGACGTGAGCGCAAGGTTCTCGGCCATCGACGCGACGGCCGGGAGGATGGCGCGGCTGATCTTCGAGCGTGGCTCTGCTGCCGGCGCCGTGGTGCCGCGGTTCACCGCCCGGCTGACCGCGCGGTCGGCCGGCAGGATCGTGCGGAACCGGCCGCCGAACGCCTCGTTGGCCTGCGCCACCGTGACGCCGACGTCGGGCTCGACCTTGTTGAGGACCAACCGGAGCCGTTCGTCCTCGAGGCCGAGCCGGCGCAGCACGTCGGTGAAGGCGGTGAGGTTGCGCAGCGAGGGCACGTCGGGAGTTGCGAGCACCTCGACGGAGTCGGAGCGGTCGAGTGCGGCGATCACGACGTCGTTCAGCGACGGGGGCGTGTCCACGATGACCACGTCGTAATGCGGGGCGACACAGTCGAGCACCACCCCCGCGTCTCGGGCTCCGACGTAGTCGGCGAGCACCGGGTCGCGAGGCGCGGCCAGGACGTCGAACCCGAGCTCGTGGTGGCAGACGAGTTCCGGCAGGTGCTCCTCGAACTCGTCTTCTTCGAGACGCTGACCGTTTGCGCGATAGAGCCCGTCGTAGATGCTGTACGGGTGGTGGATCTGCAGTGCTGCCGCGACTTCGCCGAACTGCAGATCGAGGTCGACCAGCAGGACCCGGTGCCCCATCCGTGCGAGCACAGTCGCCGCTGACGTTGCGTAGAACGTCTTGCCGCAACCGCCGGTTGCCGACGCGATCGTGACGATGCGAGCGTCTCGCGCCTCGGCGATCGGCTCGGACTCGTCGACCTGCTCTGCCTCGGCGACGGACTCGTCGCGATCGGTGGGAATCTCGCCGCCTTCGACGGCACCTGCGTCCTGGATCTCCTCGTCGGCGTCGTCGATGTCCTCGGTGACTTCGATCTCGTCCGCGTAGTCAGTCGCCTGGTCGCCGGCGGCGTCAGGGGGCAGGTCGTCGTGGACGACTGTGGCCTGGGTCGGGACCAGGACGGGGCCGGTATCGAGGGTGACGGCTGCGTGGCGCGCCGGGTGGTCGGTGCCCGTCCCGCCCGCGACGTCGGCAACCACACCGCGGACCATCCCGGCGAACCGTCCCGCCGCCGAGGTGCCTTCGCTGATGTCGGGCACCATCGCCGCTGCCGGCACGTCGACGTCGGTGTCGGAGGACGCCGCGGTCGCCTCGTCGTCCTCGCGCGCCTCGTCGTCCTCGACGTACTCGTCGGCTCCGTAGGACACGGAGTCGTAGGCGGCGTATTCGTCCTCGGTCTCGTCGCCGTCCTCGATCCCGTACTCAGCGTCCGGCGTCGAGTAGCCGTGCCGCTCGGCGGCATCGAGCAGGTCCCACAGCGCCACGTCGGCGCGGTCGAGCGCGGCCCGGAGCTTGGTGACGGTCAGCGGGCCGCGAACGGACTGCGAGATGCCGGCGCCGGCGAGGTCGGACTTCTCGACCACGTTCCCGTTGAGGTGTGCGACTGCGATCGAGACCGGATGGTCGCGCCGCCACCGAGCGATGCGGCGCAGACCGGTCGCGGTGAGCTCCTTGGATCCGACGAGCAGGACGTCGACGTCCACCTCGCACTCGTCGAGATCACCGGGACGGACGACGTCGAGCTCGTCGAACCGTTCGGCGTCGATGCGCGCGAGGGCGTCCTGGACCACACCGGTGCGGTCCAGCGTCCCGATCGAGCGAATGACGCTCAGGGTCATCGGTTGCTCCGCACCACACTGTCCGGAGTGGCGCCCGACGGGGTGGTGTCGTGCGAGTTCGTGGTGTACGCGAGGTAGATCGTGCCGAGCGTGACCGCGTTGACGACCTTCTCCGCGTTGACCGGTGACAGGTCGAGCAGTGCGATCACGGACCCGTTCGGCTGCGAGCCGGTCGTGTCGCTGTTCGCTGTGCCGTCGGTGGTCGGGTCGGCGACGCTCACGGACAGCACCTTCACGCCGCTGGCAAACAGCTTGGTGCGCGACCCGATGGAGTCCGACGAGCCTGAGCTGCTGCCGCCGCCGTAGGTGACGAAGACGTCGACCATCTGGCCGGGCTGCAGGTAACGCGCGACACCGGAGGACAGTGGCGTCTCGATCGACAGCGCGACGTGGCCCTTGCTCGGCGCCAACCGGCCGGAGGTCGCAGCGGTCGCGAAGTCGTTGTAGGAGAGCTGACCGCCCTCGGGGACGTTGCCGACCAGCACCGAGTCGGAAGCTTCTGAAGAGCTCAGCACGCTGGTCCCGGCGATCGCGTTCTTGACGACGTACGCCGACGGGATCTGCGCCACGTGGACGTGCGAGACGACGTCGTTCGCCGACATTCCGGCGCCGAGAATCTGGTCGGCGACGAGTACGTCGACGGTTTGCTTGCCGTCAGAGATCTTGTTGTCGACGTTGTGGCCGTAGACGAACACGAGGCCCGCGCCGATGAGCGCGACCACGATTCCGACGATGACGGTGATGTTGAGCTTGCGCATGATTACTCCTCACGCCCGGAGGCGGCCGCTGAGATGGTGACGCTTGATGAGTGGGTGATGCCGGCGAAGCTCAGCAGGTCGCCGAGCGGACCGAGACTTACGGCCTTGCTGACCGTGATCGTCACGGTCTGACCCGACTGCGCGGCAGCCGGGCACGTGTCGACATTGACGGTGTAGGGACCACGCGAGTCGCTGTCGACGTTGGCGGCTCGGTAGAACTCGTTCTGCACTTGCGTGCACGTGGGCCGGCGGCTGTCAGTGGGGTTGTCCACCGTGCCGTCGGGGTCGTACTGGGGACTGTTCGGCGTCGCGGTCGCGTACCGGATCACGTCCGACATGGCGCGATCGAGCGCCATCTTCTGCAGGAGCATCTCGCCGATCGGAAAGATCAGCGCGACGACTGACAGCAGAACGGTGAACAGCAACGCGAACTCGACCGCCGCGACGCCGTCGTCGGCATTGCGGCGCGCGCGGCTCACTGTCGCCTCGCCGATGACGAGCGGGTGATGCTGTCGATGCCTGACAGGCCGGGAACGACAGACGCGAGCTGGGAGAGCACCGGCAGCTGGTAGGTGACGCTGACCGTGACGAGGTCGCCTTCCTGCGGGGTGCCGGTTGAAGGCTTCGGGGTCGCGACCGCGCTGCTCGGGTCCGGGATCAGCGTGCCGGCCGCCTTCTTCGCCAGGGTCCCGACGCTGGCGTCGGGGTAGGTGCCGCCTGACGTCGTGGTCGGGATCGACACTTCGCGCGCGACGGTCCGCGCGACGTGATCGGCCATCGCGCTGTAGAAGAAGAACAGTGCGCCGTAGAGGGCGAAGAAGCACACCGCGACGACGACCGGCAGCACCAGCGCGAACTCGACAGCGGTCGCGCCCTCGTCATCGCGCCGTCCGTGCCACGAGAGACGGTCCCTGAGTCGCGTGATCATCACGAGTTCCTCAAGACCGCGCGGAACCCGCCTTGGTGGGTGATCACGCAACTGCCGAAGCTCGTGAGGTGGGCGACGTACTTGCCGTCCACTTCCGAGATGCAGACCGGGACCATGTCGAGGAACGGGATGCTCAGCCCGGTGACCGTCGTGGAGACGGCCATCACGGGTGAGCCCGACGCGGCGGCGTCGGCGAGAATCGTCGAGAGGCTCGGGCCGTTGTCCGGCGGGTCGATCGCGTCGGTCAGGTCACCGGAGAGGTCGGAGATGATCGACGTGCACGAGCCGAGGCCGGGAACAAGGGAGTTGAGCGTCGTGAGGAGGCCTGAGACCGAGTTCAGCGCGGAGAGGATCGTCGCGCGGGTCAGCTGAAGTGCCGGGTTGACGTTGACCGTCGATCCGCCGAGCGGGATGTTGGGCAGCACGACGACGTTCTTGAAGCGGCGGTGCGCGATCGCGGTCATGGTCTGGTCCGAGCCGTCCGATCCGAAGACGGAGTCGAAGGGCGCTTTGACGTGCCATGTGGCGGTGACCTTGATGGCCGGGTCGAGCAGGGCCGGCAGCGTGCTGGAGAGCGCGGCGAACAGGTTGCTCGGGCTCAACCATCCGAGGCCGAGCAGGCTCAGCAGGCCGCCGAGGCCCGAGAGCAGGCTGTTGATGTTGCCGATGCCCTGCAAACAGGTTTGTGCGGCGCCGAGCACCCCGTCGTCGGCGACGTACGCCGCGGTGCAGGTCGGGGTGCTGGCGTAGGCGTGGCCGAGGTTGTCGGTGTTGCCGGCGTCGGTCTCGCAGGCGGCCTTCGCTT
>DASZTL010000078.1:0-80251 GCA_035548055.1 Mycobacteriales bacterium
AACGTGCTGGCCGCCCTGGCGCCCAGCGCGGTTTCCACCGAGTCGCGGAACGACCCGAAGAGCGCCGTCGCGGCCAGGACCGCGGTCGCGATCGCGATGCCCTTGGTGATGGCCTTGGTCGTGTTGCCGATCGCGTCCAGGTTGGTCAGCGCCTGCGCGGCGTCGCCCTCCACCTCGCCGGACATCTCCGCGATGCCCTGCGCGTTGTCGGTCACCGGGCCGAAGGAGTCCATCGACACGATCACGCCGACCGTGGTCAGCAGCCCGCCGCCGGCCATGGCCACGGCGAACAGCGCGATCGTGGCGTTGCCGGTCGCCAGCAGGTAGGAGCCGAACACGGCCGCGCCGATGAGCAGCGCGGAGTAGACGCCGGACTCCATCCCGCTGGAGATGCCGGACAGGATGACGGTGGCCGCGCCGGTCTCCGACGCCTGCCCGATGTCCCGCACCGGCTTCCGCGTGGTCTCGGTGAAGTACCCGGTGAGCAGCTGGATCGCGGACGCCAGCACGATCCCGATCAGCACGGCGCCGAACGCTATCCACTGCGGGTTGCCGTTGTAGCCCGCGATCGCGGGGTCGATGACGCCCTTCAGCGCGCTGAACTTCGACGGCAGGAAGACGAAGGAGACGATGAACGCGAGGACGGCAGAGACCACGGCGGAGATGAAGAACCCGCGGTTGATCGCGGTCATCCCGCTGCGGTCACGCGCTCGCGGGGCCACCGCGAAGATGCCGATCACCGCCGTGATCACGCCGATCATCGGGACGATCAGCGGGAAGATCAGCCCCTTGTCGCCGAATGCGGACTTGCCGAGGATCAGCGAGGCCACGAGCATGACCGAGTAGGACTCGAACAGGTCCGCTGCCATGCCTGCGCAGTCACCCACGTTGTCGCCGACGTTGTCGGCGATCGTCGCCGCGTTGCGCGGGTCGTCCTCGGGAATGCCCTGCTCTACCTTGCCGACCAGGTCCGCGCCGACGTCGGCGGCCTTGGTGAAGATCCCGCCGCCGACACGCATGAACATCGCGAGCAGCGCGGCCCCGAACCCGAAGCCCTCGAGCACCTGTGGCGCGTGAGTCTTGAAGATCAACGTGACGACGCTCGCGCCGAGCAGACCGAGCCCGACCGTGAGCATGCCGACCGTGCCGCCGGAACGGAACGCCACCCGCGTCGCGCGCTTGGCGCCGGACTGCTGGGCAGCTGCCGCCGTACGGACGTTGGCGCGCGTGGCAAGCGTCATTCCGGCCCAGCCGACGAACGCGGAGAACGTCGCGCCTACCAGGAAGAACACCGAGCGCCCGATCCGCGAACCGGTGGTTTCCGCCGGAAGGATGAAGAGGAGGGCGAAGATGATCACCGCAAACGGCGCCAGGGTCGTGAACTGGCGGCGGAGGTAGGCCCCAGCACCTTCCTGAACGGCCTTGGAGATCTCCTGCATCCGCGGCGTGCCCTGGTCGAAGGCAAGCACCTCGCGCGCAAAGACGGCGGACACGACCAGCGCGGCGAGTGCGACCGCGCCGACCACGGCGACGATGCCGAGGTCCTTGTGCGTAAGCGCTGCGCCGTCGGCAATGTCCTTGGCGTGCATGACAGCCCGGGTTGAAAGGGCGTACGACAACATCAGCGTCCTTCGAATCGACGACTATTGGCGTGAGGCATCCGATCCAAGACACCAACGGCGCAGGACGTGGACGCGTAGGGCGTAGCGCGCAGAGTCTAGTAGTCCCAGCCCGGGCAGGGTGGCACGACCCGCCCCAGCCTCCCTAGGAAGCGGTGGGCTCCGCCAGGTCGGGAAGCGCCGAAGCCATCGGCCAGCTCATCCGGACCGTCGTCCGCCCGCCGTCGCTGGTGACGAACAGGTCCTCGACGAGCCCGCTCACCACCGCCAAGCCGAACCCGGCCGGCATCGAGTCGCTGTCGAGCGCGCCCTCGGCGAGCGCCCGGCTCGACGCCTCGACCAAGTCCATTGCCGCAGTCGGGTCATCCGCCAGGGTGCCGGTGTTGATCACCTCGATGGTGAAGTGATCGCGTTCGTCGGACAGCCGCATCGTGATCGGATCGTCAACACCCCGCGAGATGTGGACGCCGACCGCCCGTGAGCACGTCTCGCCGACGGCCAGACGGACCTCGTCGAGCTGCTCCTCCTCGATCCGCGCCCGCCGCGCCACCGAGAGTGCCACGAGCCGGGCGGTACGCACATGAGCGGTGAGCGGGGAGAACCGCACTTCGATGGTGGACACGTTGGAAGCGGGAGCAGCTAGGAGTCTGCGCCCGCCGCGAGCGCCTCGTCGATGTTGGAGTGAATCGGGAAGACCTTCGTCAGCCCCGTGATCCGGAAGATCTTGAGAATCCGGTCCTGGCTGCACACCAGGTGCAGCGACCCGTCGTGGGAGCGCACCCGCTTCAGCCCGCCGACCAGGACGCCAAGACCCGTGGAGTCCAGGAAGTCGACGGCCTCGAGGTCGACGATGAGCTGGTACTGACCGTTCGCGACCAGATCGATCAGGTGCTCACGCAGCTTCGGCGCCGTGTACACATCGATCTCGCCGCTCACCGCGACGACCGTGCGGTCGCCTTCCGACCGGATCGATACGGAGAGATCGGGGTCCACGTCTTCCTCCATCGGGCCATCACGGTGCAACTTCCAGTGCACCACCATCCAACCATCACCCCTGACTACCGAAAGGCGGCAGCGAAGACCGCCGCGCCTGGCGGCCCGGTCATACCCCGCTGGCAGACTCCTGAACGTGGTTTCCCCGCTGGATCTTCTGCTCCGGCCGGGAAAGCTCGTCGGCCCCGCAGCGCACGCTGACCGGATCACCCATGTGGAGCATCGCGACGCACGTCCTGGTCTGGCGTCGCCGTGGCCGACCTGGATCGACGCCAATCTGCGCTCCGCGCTCGAAGCGGGCGGCATCACCACGCCGTGGACCCATCAGACAACAGCCGCCGAGCTCGCCTGGTCGGGTCAGTCCGTCGTTGTCTCCAGCGGCACCGCGTCAGGCAAGTCGCTCTGCTACCTCCTGCCGGCCCTGACTGCGGCGGCGTCCGGCACCGGCACCACCTTCTATCTGGCGCCGACGAAGGCCCTGGCCGCTGACCAGCTGCGTTCGATCGGTGAGCTCGGGCTCGAGAACGTCCGCGCGGCGACGTACGACGGCGACACCCCGATGGAAGAGCGTGACTGGGCGCGACGGCATGCCGATGTCGTTCTCACCAACCCCGACATGCTTCATCACGGCTTGCTGCCCTCCCACGCGCGATGGGCGAGCACGATGCGCAAGCTGCGCTTCGTGGTGGTCGACGAGTGCCACCACTACCGCGGGGTCTTCGGCTCGCACGTCGCGCAGGTCCTGCGTCGGCTGCGCCGTGTCGCACGTCACTACGGCGCCGAGCCGGTCTTCGTCCTCGCGTCGGCGACCGTCAGCGACCCTGGCAGCACGGCACTGCGGTTGATCGGCGCCCCTGCAATCGAGGTCATCGAGGACGGCTCCCCTCGGGGGGCTCTCGACGTCGCGCTTTGGGAGCCACCGCTCACCGAGCTCAACGGCGAGAACGGCGCCCCGGTACGTCGCGCTGCGACTGCCGAGGCGGCAACGATCCTGGCCGACCTGGTCGCTGAGGGCGTGCGCACTGTCGCGTTCGTGCGGTCGCGGCGAGGGGCCGAGTCGGTGTCTCTCGGGGCCCGGCGTGCGCTCGACGAGGCTGCCCCGGAGCTGGCGGACCGGATCGCCGCGTACCGGGCGGGCTACCTCGCCGAGGACCGGCGCGCCCTCGAACGGGCGCTCCACGACGGTGACCTGCTCGGTCTGGCGAGCACCAACGCCCTCGAGCTCGGGGTCGACGTCAGCGGACTCGACGCGGTGCTCATCGCCGGGTGGCCGGGCACCCACGCCTCCTTGTGGCAGCAAGCCGGCCGCGCGGGTCGCGCCGGCCGGGACGCGCTGGCGGTGCTGATCGCGCGGGACGACCCACTCGACACCTATCTCATCCATCACCCTGCGGCGGTGTTCGGCCGGCCGGTCGAGGCGGCGGTGCTCGATCCGGACAATCCACACGTCCTGCGCCCGCACCTCGCGGCGGCGGCCGCAGAGATCCCACTGACGGACGCTGACGCCGCCGGGTTCGGACCGGCTGCGACGGGGGTGTTGGAAGAGCTGGTCGCAGAAGGCCTGCTGCGGCGGCGCGCCAACGGGTGGTACTGGACCGCCCGCGAGCGGGCGACTGATCTCGCCGATCTTCGCGGCACGGGCGGTCCGCCGGTTCGGATCTGTGAGGTCGGCACCGGACGGCTGCTCGGCACCGTTGACGCCGCCGCGTCACATGCCGCGGTGCATCCCGGTGCCGTCTACCTGCACCAGGGCGCGACCTACCTCGTACGGCAGCTCGATCTCGAGGCGTCAGTGGCGCTGGTCGAGGCCGGCAACCCGGACTGGACGACGCACGCGCGCGACATCACCGACATCAGCGTCGTGCGGTCCCTGCGAAGGCAGCAGTTCGACGGCGTCGAGCTGCACTACGGCAGCGTCGACGTGACGAGCCGGATCGTGTCGTTCTTGCGTCGCCGAGTCGGGTCCGGCGAGGTTCTCGGCGAGGAGCCGCTCGACCTGCCCCCGCGAGAGCTGCGCACCCAGGCGATGTGGTGGGTGATCGACGACGAGCTGCTCGACGCCGCGGCGATCGAGCCTCGTGACCTGCCGGGGGCAGCGCATGCCGCCGAGCACGCGTCGATCGGGCTGCTTCCGCTGGTTGCTACCTGCGACCGTTGGGACATCGGCGGGGTGTCGACGCCGATGCATCCGGACACCTCCGCCCCGACAGTGTTCGTGTACGACGGCCACGCCGGCGGGGCGGGCTTCGCCGAGCGTGGCTACGAGCGCGCCCAGGAGTGGTTGACGGCCACCCGCGACGCGATCAGCAGCTGCGAGTGCGCCACCGGTTGCCCGTCGTGCGTTCAGTCGCCGAAGTGCGGCAACGGCAACGAGCCACTCGACAAGGCCGGTGCCGTGCGCCTGCTTTCCGAAGTGGCCGCCCGCTGTTGGGGCCGCTAGAACGCTTCGGTTCTCGACACCCACGCCCGCAGATGGACCGCTATCAGGATCAGCACCGCGGCTGCCGCGATGCCGCGCCACAGCGGCGGCAGGCTCAAGCCGGACTTCACGCTGTCCAGCAGGTTCTCCTTGGCCGCCTGCTTCTGAGCCAGCAGCGGCTTCGGGTACTTGATCTTGGTGGGGGCGTCGCCCAGGTCCAACGGCCGGATCGAGGACCGTACCGAGGGAAGCGGTGGCGCGTGCACAGCGGGGATCGAGCCGACCGACACCGGCGGGAGGTTGTGGCTCACCTGGCCACTGGGATCGGCGTTGCCGAGGTTGACAGAGCCGGAATGGCTACCGCCGCCGTTGCTGTGCACCGTCCCCAGCTGCGTACCCCCACCGCTATGACCGCCCCCGTTGTCGCCGCCACCGGTGGACGTCGTCGGCGTGGGGCTCGGCGGCGGAGCCGGCGCCGCCGGGAAGGTACCCGAGGCACTAGCCGCCGAACCGCTCGCAATATGACCGCCCGAGCAGGAGGCGTTGCCGCAGGAGCGAATCGCCGCGATCGTGTAGCGCTCGGTGTGACCAGCGACCGAGCTGCCCAGGTCAACGGGCCCGGTCGAGCACGCGCCGGCGGAGCAGGCGGCGCTCGTCGCGCTGGCGACACTGCCTGAGCCGTTGCTGATCTCGTAGCCGGTGATGTCGGGCTCGGGGTTCGCCGTCCAGTTGAACGTCGCGCTGCTGGCGCTGTTCGGCGTCACCGAGAAGCCACTGGGCTTCGCCGGCGGGATCAGCAACGTGAACGTCGCCTGCTTCGTTCGGCCCTGATTGTCCAGCGTGACCGTGTAGACGCCGTTGCTGGCCATCGCCGATCCGCCGGCCCAGGCCGGGTGCCGGGTGTTGACCGAGCTCGACGACGGGCTCATCGCCAGCGCCTTGTTGCAGTCGCCCTTGTGCGACACCAGCGTCGACTGGGTGACGGCTGGGCCGGCGATCGAGAGGGTGACCTGTCCCGCGCGACTCAGGACGCCCTTGCAGTTGGGCTCAGCGGTGGCCTGGATCGACGGCGACTGGTTGAACGTGTAGGTGTACGAGCTGCCACCCGCGACAGTCAGCGTGTCGTCCGCGGACGCCGCGCTGGCGATCGTTGGCGCGAATCCACCTACCCCCAGGGCTGCAACACCTCCTGCGAGTAGCGCCTGGGTGAGTCTCCGGGTACGCATCACACACCCCCATTGACGCTCGTCGGACCGGGCCCGGCGGGCTTCTCCGGCTGCGCCAGCTTCACTGTGGAACTGATCATCTTCAGACGCAACACGATCCGCTGCGAGGCAGAGCCCGGCGGGTTGCAGCTCGTGAGCGTCAGCCAGTGGCCGGTCGCGAGCTTGCCGACCTGGCTGACCACGAAGGTGTCGTTCGGCAACACGACGAACGGGTTGCCGTGCCCGCCGAAGGGCGGTACGACCTGGTAGACGCAGGTGCCGATCGGCGTCACCAGCGTGACCTTGTCACCGGGACGCATCTCGTTGATGCGGTTGAACGGACGGCCGTACGTCGTACGGTGACCCGCAATCGAGACGTTGCCCCGAGCGCACGGATACGGAGTCTCCGGGTAGTGGCCGGCGCCGGCCTGCAGGGCGGCGACCGAGGTGCCCTCGACAACGACCACGTTGACCTGGACCCGGTCGTTGTGGATCTCGAGCCGGGTCAGGCCCTGGCCGACGCGGACCGCGTGGTTGCCGTATTCCCGCTGCGCCTCGGCGCTGTTCGGGTCGAAGTGCACCTGCCGCTGCCGTTGCGCGCCGAGGAAGTCCGTGACTGCCGGGAACGCAAACACCGAGACCGCAGCGACACAGAGGAGGCTGGTCAGCGCCGAGACCGCCCGGCGCCCGCCGGGACGGCGCAGCGCCAGGCCCATCAAGCCCCCAACCGGGCGGGCAGAGGTCGTCGCTGCGCCGGGCAGGAACGACTCTCCCTGTTGGTCGGGGTGGGCCATGACGGTCAGATCCTCCGGATCGGCTGGGGGTAGCGAGTACTCCGCTGCAGGTCCAACGAGTCCTCGACGTTCAAGGTTACGTCGGCCGTACAAGCCTCACTACGCTCAAGTTTCGGCCTGAATCGGTCAAAACCAAAGCATTTCCGCAGGTATCGGATGCCCGACCTCCGACAATCCAAATCAGCCGGTCGGGTGACCCCCGACGGAGACCGGGCCGGCCCGCGCCCTGGCCGTGACGGGACCGAGCGGTCGTAGCGCACCCGGAAGCGGGATGACCACGGTGAGATCCGAGATCGAGTCGGCCACCGAACAAGTCCGTAGCTGCGCACCGTTCGCGGCCGCCAGATCGCGAGCTCGGTCGCAGGCCGCGGCCTCTCCGGCGAGTACGTCGGCCGCGGCGGCGAGTGCCGCGGCGTCGGCAGCCGCTTCCGCGCGATGCCGGACCTCGGTGCCGAAGACGAGCGCGACTGCAACGACGAGTGCGACCAGCACGACGCCGATTCCGGCGAGCATCGTGATCGTCGCATTCCCTTCCGACGCTGCCCGCCCGCTCAAGGTTCCCCCACCCCGCTCTCGCGCGCAGCGACAGAACGCTGAGTAATCGTGATCGACGGCAGCCGCCCGAGCCAGTGCGGACCGCCGACGTGAACGACGACTGTGGCAGTCACCGTGGTCGCCGTCGACGTCACCTGCAGCGAGGATCCACTCGGCGCGATTCGCATCGCCGCGGCACGCACCGTGCTCGGTGCCTCTCCACGCGCAGCGAGCCGCGCAGCCGTCGCGGCCGCATCGACACATCGGACGCGGTCGGTCACCGCAACGACGCCCGCGACCGCTGTGACAACCACCAGCACAAACGCCGGCAAGGTCATCGCGAACTCCGCGGTCACCATGCCGGCGTCGGCTGAGCCGGGCCCGGTTGACCGGGCCCGGCCGAGCCGCGAGCTCACAAGCCGGGGATCATGCCGATGACGTGTGAGATGACCCCCTCGATGAGATGCTTGACGAGGCCACCAGTCACTGCGTGGTAGAGCACCATCGCGAATGCGACGGCGGCGACGATCCCGACGCAGTACTCCGCGGTCGACATCCCGGCCTCCTTCGGCGCGATCGCAACCCGCGAACGCAACGCCTGCAGCAGTCGGCTCATGTAGATCTCCCTTCGCTGCCGGGCCACCGGCCGGCGCGGGTCGCGGCGTTGACCGCGGCGGGCGCAGATTGCGCACACCGCCAAGGCTTGGCGACCAGTTGATCCGTTCTTGTGGACGTCGGAGCGATGCCAGCAGGGTGTGGAGCAGAACTCACCAATGCAGCCCGCTGAACAGACCGATGACAATCGGTACGACGGCAAGCAACACGAATGCCGGCAGGAAGAAGAGGCCCAACGGCACGACGACCCAGATCGATGCCTGCTGCACCCGTTGCTGAAGGCGGGCGTGCCGGCGGCTGCGGATGCGCGCCGCTACGCGACGGAGCTCATCGGCGACGCCCGCCCCGCTCTGGGTCGTGCGGCTCGTCGATCGGGCAACCGGCTCGAGCCATGGATCAGCGAACCAGACCTGCCACACCTCGGCCGCTGGAGCGCCGCGGCGCAACGCAGCGGCTGCTGCAAGGCAGGCGTCAGCCGTGACGGGGTCACCCGCGGTACTGGCTGCGTGAAGTGCGTCGGCCATCGTCAGGCCCGCATCGAGACAGCCCGCGAGCAACTCGACCACAACTGGCACCACATCCGGAGCAGCTGTCGGAGGCGGCTTGGCGATCCGACCGGTAAGGACGATCCCGGCGGCAGCGGCCAGACCGACGACAATGCCGACCACGCCACCGAGCCCGAACCAGCCAGACAGAGCCGCGCCGACGGCCAAGACCCAACGACGTCCCATCCGCGCGTCTGGGGCGTCCAGGCGGGAAGTCGCACCAATCGCTCGTAGTCGCGCCTGCGCCCGGTTACTCATCACTGCCTGGCTTCAGCACCGCAACGCCCACTGAGAGATTCGCCTGCTCACGACGATGCCCGCCGCATCGAGAACTGTCGCGCCGACAAGCAACGCCCAGCCCAACGGCCGGTAGAACAAGAGATGAAACGGATGAGCGCCGATCGCCTGGCCCATGGCGAGGCCGACAAGAGGAAGGCCCGCGAGCAACACCATCGTTGCTCTCGGAGCAGCGAGGGCCGCAGCCATCTCGCGCTGTAGCTGATCTTCGCGGTCCATTGCTTCGCCAAGACGTTCGAGGACGAGCGCGACCCGGCCCCCCGCAGACTCGGTGACCCGCCACGCTGCCGCCACCGATCGCAGCCGGGCGGCCCCGGGCAGCTGCGCTGCCGCGTCAAGCTCCACGGCGGCGCTCCCGCCGACCGCAACGGAATCTGCTGCGGCCAACAGCGCTCCGCCGAGAGGGCCGGCCGTCGCAGCCGCGGCGCGCAACGCCTCACTTGGAGTGCGTCCGGCACGCAGCTCACCGGCGAGCGCAAAAGTCGCGTCGGCCACGGCGGCCTCTCGCGCGTCCCGTTCTCGGCTGTGGTGCTGTCGACGTCGAAGCTTCGTCCAGCCGAACGGCACGACCCCGCCGAAGACTGCAGCCACGACAGGCAGATGGGCTGCCGCAAGGCCTGATCCGACTGTGACGGCGAATACGAAGTCGCGCGCACCGATCGCCCCGTCTGACCCCCGAGGTCGCGCACTGTCGGGGCGCCATCCCTCGAGCCGATGCACCGCGGCACGAGGTCGCGACATCACCACGAGCAGTGCGACCAGCGCACCGATGAGCCACAGGGTCATCGCGACATGCGTTCGTCCAGCAGGTCCGCCCCGGGACCGCGCTGAAGACCGGCGCCGGTGAAGATGTACGCCGGCGTGACAGCCGCAATGCCGTCGATGCCAACCGTCAACACCGCGAGCCCGGCCATTCGCCGCTTGCCATCACGACCACGTCGAAGATGCAGCACCACATCGACGGCGGCCGCCAGCAAGCTGTGCGCGGCCGACCGCGAGACGCCCGCCTGACCGCACAGCGACTCGATGCGCGCCGGCAGGTGTTCCGCGCGGTTTGCGTGCACCGTGCTGCATCCACCTTCGTGACCGGTGTTCAAGGCGGCGAGCAGGTCGAGCACTTCACCGCCTCGCACCTCACCGACCACCAGCCGGTCGGGACGCATGCGCAGCGCTTGGCGGACGAGCACGTCGAGGGTGACCTGCCCGGCGCCTTCGGCGTTTGCCGGTCGGGACTCGAGGCGCACGACATGCGGATGGTCGGGCCGAAGCTCGGCCGCGTCCTCGACGAGCACGATTCGCTCTTCCCGCGCGACGAGAGAGAGCAGGCTCGACAGCACTGTCGTCTTGCCGCAACCGGTGCCCCCGGTGACGAGGAACGCGAGGCGCCGATCAACGAGCTGCTCGAGCAGCTCCGCGCCGACGGCGGACACCGAGCGGGCGGCGACGAGATCCTCCAGAGTGAACACCCGGCGCGGCGGCACCCGCAGCGAGATGCAGGTGCCATCCGGTGCAAGTGGCGGCACGACAGCGTGCACTCTCGTGCCGTCTGCCAGCCGCGCGTCGGCGTATGGCGCAGCATCGTCGAGACGACGGCCCGCTGCCGCGACAAGGCGCACCGCGAGTCGACGTACGGCCGATTCGTCCTCGATGACGACTCCCGACTCACGTGGACCGTTGCCGACATCGATCCAGACCGGACCGGGTCCGTTGACCAACACGTCGGTCACTCCCGGCTGGGCGAGCAGTGGCGCGAGGACGCCGGCGCCGCCGAGCTCGGCGGTGAGCCGACCGGACACGTCGAGCAAGGTCGCCAGCCCAGCGGTCGGTGCCTCGTCGCGCACCGCAGCGGCGACCGAAACCGGGTCGTGACGACCTGCGGTTGCCGCGAGGCGCCGCCGTACCCGGACATCGAGCCCCGGATCGGCGCCGTCAGGGGTCACGGGCGACCGGCCGCGGCGAGGACGTCCGCGCAGACCTGGCTGAGGACGCAGCGGCCACGTCGCACCGGCGGCTCACCACGCTGCGCAGCCGCCTGAACCGCAGGTTCGCTGCGCAGGGTCGCCACCAACGGGAGGCCGAGACTCGCGGCGACGTCCTTCGCCGCCAGCCGTCCACCACCTGGATCGCGCACGACGAGCTGCGGTGCGCCCAGCCAACGACCCATCGACGCCATCAGCGAAGCCGCCGCCGCGACCGCTCTGACATCGGCCGGCACAACCACCACCGACGTCTCGCTCGCATCGAGTAGACACTGCGTCGCTCGGGACGGAAGGCGGGCAATGTCGATCACGATCGCCGTGAAGGCGTGGCTTGCTGCCGTCATCACCGTCTCGATGGCCTCGACGTCGAGGACGCAGCCAGGTCGCGGGCGTCCCCAGGAGAGCAAGCCCATCCCGTGGACGTCGCAGACCGCGGCCGCGAACGCCGCGGGGTCGAGCTGCCCACGAGTGCTTGCGAGCTCGTTCCACCGCACGCCCGGTACGGACTCGGCACCGATCAGCACGTCGAGTCCGCCACCCAGTGGGTCCCCGTCGACCAGCAGCGCTCGCCCGGATTGCGAAGCCGTCATGGCGAGCGCGGCAGCGAGCGTCGAGGCGCCTGCCCCGCCGCACCCGCCGATCACCGCGATGCGGTGCGCGGCTTCACCCGTCGGAACCTGCCCGGTGCGCAGCTCGTCGACCAGCACGGCCTCCTGGTCGGGAAGCCGGAGCAGAGTGCCGGCACCGACGGCGAGCGCAGCCTGCCAACATCCGTCATCTGCCGCGTGGGTGGTCAGCACCAGGACTCGACCCCGCCGTGGCAGGGACGCGGCGGCAAGAGCCGTCGCGACGTCGCCGCCGACCAGGACGGTGCCCGCGTCGCGCCAGGCCGCGCGGGCGGCGTCGCTGTCGCGCTCGACCTCGCACTGCTGACCGGCGAGCGCGCACAGCCGCGGCACAGTGGCGATCAGATCGGCATCGGCAGTGATGAGGAGTACGCCCGCCATGCCTGAAGCGTCGGGTGCGGGCGTACCCGTCTTAGCGGCTGGGATCAAGCTGGGGACAAACCACCCGCGCTGACCCGCTGTGGAAAATGGCCCGGGACATAGGACGGCCCCCGCCGGGGGGGTAGCGGGGGCCGTCTCAAGGCTCGGCTCCGGGGGGGTTGAGCCGAACCAGCTTCACCTTGTCATCGAGCCGGTGATGCTTCAGGGATGCCCCTGCGCGAATCGGCCAAACCTGACCGATCGATGAACATCCTGAGACGGGTGTGCCTAACGTGACGTACGGGCCGGTGTTGCTGCCTATCCTTGATTTCGTGCCCGGTTCAGCGGCGTTCTTCGACCTCGACAAGACGATCATCGCGACGTCGAGCACGCTCGCCATGGGGCGATCGTTCTACGCCGCGGGGATGATCGGGCGCCGGGCCATCGTCAAGGGTGCCTACGCGCGCCTCGTCTACCACCTGGGTCAGGCCGACGAGCAGAAGATGGACCGGATGCGCGACGATCTCGCGCGGGCGGTCACCGGCTGGGAGGCGCAGAAGGTCCGGGACGTCATCGCCGAAGACCTGCTCGGTCTGATCGACCCGCTGATCTACGACGAGGCGGCCGCGCTGATCGAGTCCCACCACGCGGCTGGGCGTGAGGTCGTGATCGTCTCCAGCAGCGGCGACGAGATCGTCGGGCCGATCGCCACGCTGCTCGGCGCGGACCGGGTGGTCGCGAGCCGCATGGTCGTCGACGACGGGAAGTACACGGGGGAAGTCGCGTTCTACGCATTCGGCCCGTACAAGGCAGAGGCAATGCGTGAGCTCGCCGCCGAGCAGGGCTGGGACCTTGCCGACTGCTACGCCTACTCAGACTCCGCCACGGACGTGCCGATGCTCGAGGCGGTCGGTAACCCGTACGCCGTCAACCCTGACCGTGCGCTCCGTCGCGAGGCCGTGGCTCGGGACTGGGAGATCCTGACCTTCCGTCACCCGGTCCCGCTGCGGCAGCGCCTCGGCAAGCTTCCGGTGCCGAACCGGCCGCTGGCAGTCGGGATCGCAGGGGCGGCCGTGATCGCCGCCGCCGGCTGGCGTGCCCTCGCGCACCAGCGCCGGCTGGCCGAGCCGCATCAACGCCGAGCGGGATAGTCGGGCCGGGAGCGCTCGGAGTGGGATAGATCGCCCGGTTGTGCGGCAAGATGACCGTCGTGGCATCCACCCGCACGTACGGCGGCGACGGCGCACCGCTCGACGAGCAGTCACTCGGCGAGCTCGTGGCGACCGCGACGCGCGACCTGTCCGTCCTGGTACGGCAGGAGATCGAGCTCGCAAAGTCCGAGTTGGCCGAGCAGGCCAAGCGCGGCGCGATCGGAGCCGGACTGCTCAGCGGAGCCGGCGTCCTGGCCCTGCTCGGGCTCTTCCTTTCTTGCTTCGCCGTCGCCTTCGCGATCGCCGAAGGTGGGGGGCTTCCGATCTGGAGCGGCTTCCTCATCGTCGCGGGCTTCTTCATCGTCGTCGGCGGCGTGCTCGGCGTCCTCGGCGTACGGGCGTTCTCGTCGGTCAGCGGACCCGACCGGACCGTCCGCACCCTGAAGAGCGGTCTCGCCTCCATCCGCCATCCGAGCAGATCAGCGTCGACCGGCACGTAGCTGCGTGACAGGCTGGCCACGTGCCGGCGCCGCGGATCGTCGAGGAGTCGACCGTCCTCATCGAGGGGCCGTGGACGCATCGGCATGTCAGCGCCAACGGCATCCGGCTGCACATCGCTGAGGCAGGCACCGGTCCGCTCGTCCTGTTGCTGCACGGCTTCCCGGAGTTCTGGTGGAGCTGGCGGCACCAGCTGGTCGCGCTGTCGAACGCCGGCTACCGCGCCGTTGCTCCGGACCTCCGCGGTTACGGCGCGAGCGACAAGCCGCCGCGTGGTTACGACGTGCCGACCCTGGCCGCCGACCTCGCCGGCCTGGTCCGCGCACTCGGCGAGCGAGAGGCGGTCTTCGTCGGCCACGACTGGGGCGGGCACCTCGCCTGGTCAGTCGCGGCAATCCATCCGAATGTCGTCAGCAAGCTCGCGGTGCTCTCGATCGCGCACCCGCTTCGGTTCGAAGAAGCGTTGCGGCGCAACAACGCACAACGCCAGGCCAGCAGCTACATCGCACGCTTCCAGCCACCGTGGGCTCCGGAGCGTTGGCTTACCGCCGACAACGCCGCGAACGTCGGCGCCTTGTTGCACCGGTGGGGCGGCCCGGGTTTCCCGGACCAAGAGACCGAGGACGTGTGCCGCGAGGCGATGCAGGTGACGTACGTCGCGAACCGGGCACTCGAGTACTACCGCTGGAGCGCCCGCTCGCTGCCGCGCGCCGACGGCCGTCGCTATCGCACGATCATGCACACGCCGATCAACGTGCCGACCTTGCAGATTCAGGGCGAGGTCGATCCCTGCATCCTGCCGGCCACGGCGCGTGGCTCCGAGCGCTACGTGACCGGACCGTACGAGTGGCGCGAGTTGCGCGGCCTCGGCCACTTCCCGCATCAGGAAGATCCCGACCTTGT
Organism: Mycobacteriales bacterium; assembly: GCA_035548055.1. Taxonomy (GTDB): domain Bacteria; phylum Actinomycetota; class Actinomycetes; order JAFAQI01; family JAFAQI01; genus DASZTV01. The sequence goes on from DASZTL010000078.1 coordinate 14,539, forward strand.
CACCGCCGAGCTACTCTGCTGGCTTCCCACGAAGTAGCACATGTTGTCCATCTCGAATCGGACATCAGACCCAGAAGTGGCTCGCGCGACGCACTTCATGTGCTACTTCGTGTCAGTCGCAGCCCATTGTGGTGACCTGCCGCGTCGCGCTCGTTCCCACGAGGGCGTCGTGGGAGACCTCTTTGGCAGTCAGTGCGTAGCCGGTCTTCGAGTCGTCGACCGCGGCCGCGAACACGACACCGGCAACTGCCCCCGAGGTCGTGAGCAGCGGTCCACCCGAGTTGCCCGGCAACACCTTCGCGTAGATCGCGTAGATCTCTCGGGTGACTTCGCGCTCCTGATAGATGTCCGGACCACGCGCCGCTTGGACGTTGCGGACTCGTGCCGCTCGCGGCGTGAAGCCGCCGTTCTCCGGGTAGCCGGCGACGATCGCGCTGTCACCGCTCGACAACGGGCCGCCGAACCGCAGCGGCGTGAGACTGAGACCGGGCACATACAGCACCGCGACATCGCGCTGCGGGTCATACAGCACGACCCGCGCCGGAAGCGAGCGTCCGTCGAGGGTGTGAACGGTCGGTGCTCCCACCCCCGCGACGACGTGCGCATTGGTCATCACCCGGTCGTTCGCGTAGACGAACCCACTGCCTTCGAGCTGACGAGAGCACGAGTCCGCGATTCCGGTCACCTTCACGACGTCGGCCTGCACGCGCCGAACCACGTTGCTTCGAGCAAGCTTCGGATTCGGTGGTGCAACGTCCTTGCTGTGGTGGAAGCCGATCCCGCCGAAGACCTCCGGCCAGCCGTCACGGTCGAGCAGGCGGCGGAACGATGCGAACCAGGTGTTCGCGGCATTCGGCATCACCTGGTCGACGGTGCGCAGGATCCGCGAGTGGTTCACCTGGCTCGACACGGCGCCGGCCGCCCCTTGGGCCAGACCCATGCCGACGAGCCACGCGACCAGGAGAACCGACACGACGCTCACCACGCCGCCGGCGAGCGAGTCCGCCGTACGAAGCGGGCGCCATCTGAACTCGCGCCGGATCGCGACCCCGATCACCGTCGCGATCAGCTGGCCGATCATTGCGCACAGCACGACGGCGAGCAGACCGAACATCGCCGGACCGACCCCAACCCGGAGGTCACTGTGCAACGAGCTGGCGTACTTCGCCCCCAGCGCACCCCCGCCGAGGAAGCCGGCGAAGGACAGCACTCCGATGACGAAGCCCTGCCGATAGCCGCTGAGGCCGAACAGCAGGCAGATGGCGATCAGGATCAGATCAAGCACGTCCATGGCGGCCTAGTCGCGCCGAGCCGGCACCGGCATCGGGAGCACCACGTCCTTGTCCCAAGCCTGCTCCCAGCCGCCGAGTCGGAGCAGCCGGTCGAGGATGCCCGCGGTGAAGCCCCAGACGAGCATCCCCGCGACGCGGAAGCCCGGGGAGGCGTAGCCGAGCCGGTGCTTCACCATCACGCGGTTCGCCGGATCGGCGAGGTCATCGAGCGCCACCCGCGACACCGCGGCGACCTCGACCGCGTCGACCGGACCGACATCGCTCGGCTCCCGCCACCACGCGATCACCGGAGTCACGAGGTTGCCACTGGGCGGCAACCACAACTGCGGCATCGTGGTGAGAACGTCGATGCCCGCCGCGTCAGCGCCGGTCTCCTCCGCGGCTTCGCGCAGGGCAGCCGCGATCGGTCCGTCATCTGTCGGATCGATGCCACCACCAGGGAAGGCGGGCTGCCCGGCGTGGTGACGCAGGTCGTCGCTGCGCTGCAGCAGCAGCACGTCGGGACCGGATACCCCCTCGCCGAAGAGCACGAGGACGGCCGCCCGGCGCAACCCCTCGACCCCCTCGGCGGGCATCGGGGAGAACGACGCGGGGTCAGCCTCGTGCACTGCCACGACGAGACGGTTGAGCCACTCCGGCGCGGCAGGGCTCCCCGGCGTCAACGCGGCGACTCCCTCAGTCATTGGACGTGAAGGTACTTCGCGATATCGGCCCGCACCGCGGCCGCATCGTCGTAAGGGCCGACGTGCACGTGCACGACGACGCCAGCCGCGTTGACGAACGCCGTCTCCGGCGGGCCCGGCGAGTGGGCCAGACCGAGCAGCACCTTCTTGTCCGGGTCGACGACAGATGGGTAGCGGACGGGCGGCGTGACATGCGTCCCGAAGTCGAGCGCACTGTTGGCGTCATCGGCGGTATCGACGCCGAGGAAGCGAACCTTCGGCCGCAGTGAGTTGTAGACGGTCGACAGCGCCGCCGTCTCCCTCTGACACGGGATGCACCAAGAGCCCCAGACGTTGATCACGGTCGGGGTTCCCGCGAGTCCGGCGAGATGCACCGCCGGCCCGTTGCCGAGGCACGACAACGTGACATCAGGCAAACCGTCCGGCACCCGCGTCGCGGACGACACCGGGCAGGGGTCGAGGTTTGCCTCCTTCACCAGGCGAAGGTGGGTGGGATCGCTGACGCGACCATCGCCGGCGGTCGATCCCGACGACGAGCAACCAGCCACCACCAGCACCGCCGCGACCGCGGCCGCGAGACAGAACCGACGCGGCACTCTCATCACACAGGGCCCGCCATCTGCGAGGCCGGTCTCAGCAGCTTCTCCGCCACTGCGGGGTCCGTCGGACCCTCGCCGTACGACGGGCAGAGCTTGGCCAGCGGACAGGCACCGCAGGCCGGACGTCGGGCATGGCAGGCCCGGCGGCCGTGCCAGATCATCCGGTGCGAAAGGCCGGTCCAGTCCTTCTTGTCGAACAGGGCGCCAACCTCGTGCTCGACCTTCACCGGGTCGTCGAGCGTGGTCCAGCCGAACCGCCGCGCGAGCCGGCCGAAGTGGGTGTCGACCGTGATGCCGGGCACCCCGAACGCGTTGCCGAGGACGACGTTCGCGGTCTTGCGACCGACGCCGGGCAGCCTGACCAGCTCCTCGAGCTTGGCGGGGACCTCGCCGTCGTACCCCTCCGCCAGAGCTTGGCCGAGCTTCATCAGGCTGTCGGTCTTCGCCCGGAAGAATCCGGTCGACTTGATCATCGTCTCCATCTCGACCCGGTCCGCCGCCGCGTAGTCGGCAGCGGTGGGGTACTTCCGGAAAAGTGCCGGGGTGACCGAGTTGACCATCTTGTCCGTGCACTGCGCCGAGAGGACGGTCGCGACGAGCAACTGCAGCGGGGAGGCGAAGTCGAGCTCGCAGTGAGCGTCCGGATAGGTCTGCTGCAGGATCCGGTCCATCCGCCGCGCCCGGCGGACCAGCCCGGTGCGGGTCTCGGGCTGCGGCATGTGATCGAGCGTAAGGCCGCGACCGCTCGGGGCCGTTCGGAGGAGCCCGGCTACGCCGTCGAACCCGACGCCTAGGCCGTAGGAGTGACGTGACCTTCCCCACGCTCAACCTTTCCCGAGATCAGGCCGACTCCATGTAGGAGACGCGGAGAGTGAGGAAATGCCGAATCGGCCCACGGCGGATCGTCAGACGCCACCGGAACGCGACCCGCAGTTCGCCCACCTGACCTTGGGCGGGCTCCGGGAGTACCGCAGCACCCTGACTCACGAAGAGAGCCGGGTGTCGTACTGGCGTCGGATCATCCAGGCCCGGCTCGACCTCGTCCGCGCCGCCGTCGAAGGCGGCACCGCCGGCGTGGAGGACCTCCGCAACGTCTTCGCCGAACGCCGCGGCGTCACCAAACGCACCGCGGCGCTGTCGATCCTGCCAATCGACGACATGCCGCCACTGCCCGACCTCGCCACGCTGTGGTCGCGCGAGCCCGACTCGAACGACGTCAACGCCACCGCCGAGCTGATGCATGAGCTGACCAAGGCGGAGACGCAGCTCTCGGCGTACCGCACCGCGGTCCATCGCCAGCTGGCCGCCGCGACGGCCGAGCTGATCGCCCGTTACCGAGAGCAGCCGGACCTGTGCCTGTCCGCCCTGCCGTCGTCGCGCGCCGTCGGCAGCATCACCGTCTGAAATCGCACAGCAGCACTGCTCGGATCTAAGGCACACTTCTGGCGTGGAAGGCGCACTGGCATCAGCCCCGCTGTTCGCGGCGCTCGACGCCGAATCCGCGGACTCCCTCGAGAGGGTCCTGACCTCACGCACCGTCAGCCGCGGCCACGTCGTCTTCAAGGAGGGTGACCCGGGCGACCGGTTGTTCATCGTGCTCGAGGGCAAGATCAAGATCTATCGCGCTGCGGCCGACGGGCGCGAGAACCTGATCGCCGTTCTCGGTGCGGGCGAGATGTTCGGCGAGCTGTCGTTGTTCGACCCCGGACCGCGTACGGCGAGCGTGTCCGCGGTGACTGACGCGACCCTGGCGTCACTCGACCATGACGACCTGCGCCCGCTCCTGCTGGGCCGACCCGGGCTCGGCGTCGAGCTGCTGCGCGCACTCGCGCAACGGCTTCGGCGCACCAATGATGCGATGGCCGATCTCGTCTTCACCGACGTACCCGGTCGGGTCGCGAAGGCGCTGCTCGACCTCGCGAACAAGTTCGGCGTCGCCGAGGCCGAGGGGAAGCGGGTTCGTCACGATCTCACCCAGGAAGAGCTGGCGCAGCTCGTCGGGGCCAGCCGAGAGACGGTGAACAAGGCGTTGTCCGAGTTCGCCCACCGTGGGTGGCTGCGCATCGAGGGGCGCAGTGTGCTGCTGCTCGACGAGGAGCGACTGATCCGCCGGGCCCGCTGACCTCTTACTTGGAGGTAAGCGCGGCCAACGCCTTTTGTGACGCAGCGAGCTCGCCGCGCATCTCGGTTGCACCCGACAGCGCGATCGCCTGTCGTACCGCGAAGCGCGCCGCCGGAAGGTCCCCGACCGCGAGCAGGCAGTTGCTGAGCACGCGCAGCGCGACCACCCGCGAGCGCACGTCCTGCGCCGGCTGAGCCAGCGCCTCGTGCGCGACGCGCAGCGCCTCGGCGATCTCGCCGAGCTCGAGCAACCCGCCGGCCAGATGGGCAAGCGCCTGTCGACGCGGGAACGCCAGCGATGCGTCGCTGACGACCTGCGCCTCCCGCAGCAGCTCTACTGCCTCCGTCGTCTCGCCACGCGCTCGCAACGCCTGCGCGAGCAACACCCGAAGGCTGACGAGGGCACCCGGCCGCAGATCGAGACCTTGAGAGCGTGACAGCGCCTCTCGCGCCGCCGCTTCCGCTGCGGATGCGTCACCGAGGTCGAGCCGGCAGTACCCGATGTTCACGGTGGCGAGCGCGGCAGGCAACGGATGACGCGCCTTCTCTGCGAGCTCGATTGCTTGCTCGAGCCGCCGGATCGCCTTGCGCTGGCGACCCTGCCCCCGCAACGCCGCCGCGGACGCGAGTGAGGCCATGCACTGGCCCCACGTGTCGCCCAGCGCCTCGAACTCGTCGTACGCCGCGGACGCCTCCTCGAGCGCCGCCGTGATGTAGCCGAGCTCGGCGGCGGCAAACCCGTCGATGATCATGCAGGCCGCGGTCCCCCACGCGTCACCGAGCGCGCGCCCGAGCGGCATCAGGCCCTGCGCCAGCTCTCTGGCCTCGGCCAGCCGACCCTGGAGCAGGCGCACGAAGGCCTCGGTACCGGCGCACCACGACAGGCCGTCGTCGTCGTCGAGACCCGCGAACACGTCCGCGGCAGCAGCGAGGCGCGCCTCTGCCTGTCCGTAGTCGCCGCGCGTCGTCGCGTTCCAGGCCAGGTGCTGCAACGCCCACCCGGCACCCCGCCGGTCGCCAACCCGTTCGGCAAGCGCGAGGGCCTGCTCGAACCGCTCCTCCGCGGCGGAGAGACGGCCGCCGAGGAAGTCGATCATCCCGAGCTGGCGCAGTGCCTCGCCGGTCACGCGGTCGTGACCCGAGTCGCTCGCTGCCGCGAGCGCGGTGACCAGTGCCTCTCTCGCCCGCGCCTCGTCGCCGCGCCGACGCAACAGGTCACCTTGCACGACATAGGCCGCGGCACGGGTCCTCAGATCGGGCGAAGCCAGGGGTCCGTCGAGATCCGCCTCGGCTTCATCGAGGTGGTGCAGTGCAACTCGCGCCGCCGCCCGGCGCACGAACGACCGGGCGGTCACCGCGACCGGAAGCTGACCGTCGGCAAGCTCGAGGCCACGAGTCAACAACGCCTCGGCGCGCGAGTTGTCGTCACGCGCAAGCGCCGACTCTCCCAGCCGATCGAGCGCACCGAACCCGATCTCGCGCGCCGCCCATGCCGGATCGCCGGGTGGCAGGTTCATCTCCGTCGCCAGCAGGATGGCCTGCTCCGACTGGGCGGCAACGAAGGCGTCCGTGTCGACCGGCGACCACTGCAGCCCGTCGATGGCCCATCGTGCAACCGTCGCGTGCCGGCGCGCCCGCTCTCCTTTGGGAATGCCCGCGTAGGCGACGTCGCGGGCGAGGGCGTGGGTGAACACGTAGTGCGGGACGGCCTCTGCGCCGTCACCGGTCGGGCGAAGCAGACCGCGCGACACCAGCTCCTCCAGTGCCGGCCCAAGCTGCTGCGCGACGGCCTCGCCGGTGGGCCACAGCGCATGCAACATCTCGAAGGAGAAGCGATTGCCGATCACCGACACATCGCGAACCAGTGATCGCGCCATCGGTGACAGCCCGTCGATTCGAGCGGCCAGCACCGCCTGCACGCCGGCCGGAAGCACCTCCCGGGGGAGCTCCCCATCAAGATGCCAGCCGTCGCCATCGCGGCGCAGCAGGCCACGGTCCACGAGCAGATGCAGGAGCTCGGCGAGGAAGAACGGGTTGCCCTGCGCACGACCGAGCAACAGCTCGCGAGAGTCCTGATCCAGCTCTGCGCCGTCGAGATAGGCCCGCAGCAGGCGTTCGCTGGCGGGTTCGTCGAGCGGCACCAGCGGAAGCAGCTCGATGTCGGGCATGTCTTCCCACCACGTCGTCGTGACCAGATCGGGACGACCGACCGCCACGAACATCACGGGACCCTCGACGTCCTTGGACAGCCGCGCCAGCGCGTCGAGCAGGTCACCAGTCGCCCACTGCGCGTCGTCGACGACGAGGACGAGTGGCCCTTCGGCGACGAGCGCGGTGAGTACCGCCGCGACGGCTTCGAGCATCGGGTCGCGGGACAGGTCGACGGCACCCGGGGCAGTCGAGTCCCTCGGACCGATCGGCGCCCACTCGACAAGCCCCAGCAAGGCAAGCAGACGGTCGATGGTGGGTGCGCCGATGGGCCGGCCCACCCCTGACAGGCGGGTGATGGTCTTCCGCACACGCGCGATGGCCGCGTCGACGTCGTCGTCCTCAGTGATCCCGAACGCGGTGCGCATCCAGTCGGCGAGCGGGGAGAGCTCCCGGCTCTCGCCGTACGGCGCGCATCTCCCCCACAGCACGCGCACCCCGGGTAGCTCGCCGGCGAACTCGGCCAGCTCCATGGCGAGACGCGTCTTGCCGACGCCCGCGTCGCCCGTCACGACGACGGAGGCCGCTCGGCCACGTTCTACGACATCGAGCACCCGGCCGACGAGGCGGCCGTACTCAGCGTCACGCCCGATGAACGGGGCCTCCTCGCCGAGGCCAATCCGCGGGGCACCCGGCGGCCGGAGCCCGACGAGCTCATAGGCCGGGACCGGTTCGCGCTTGCCCTTCAGGCGCAGCGGCGGCAGCGACCGCCACGAGGCGATGGACATCGTCGCGACCGCGGTCGACCGGCCGGCGAACACCGCGCCGATACCGGCAGCGTCCGAAAGCCGGGATGCCGTGTTCACCGTGTCGCCCACGACGGTGTAGGACAGCGATGCCTGAACACCGGCCAGCACCTCACCGGTGTTCAGCCCGACTCGAAGACCCATCCGGCGGCCGCCGCCGGACTCCTCCTCCATCACCCGACGCACCGCCGCTTGCATCTCGGCGGCGGCACGCACGGCGCGTTCCGTGTCGTCCTCGTGCGCGGTCGGAGCGCCGAACACCGCCATGATCCCGTCGCCGGTCAGCTTGTCGATGGTGCCACCGTGATCGGTGACGGAGCGGCCGAGCACGGCGAGCACGTGGTCGGTCACGACGCCGACGCGCTCCGGGTCCACACCCTCCGCCCACGCCGTGAAGTCGGAGAGGTCGCCGAAGAGAACGGTGACGATGCGACGTTCGGCGGTGGTCTCGGCGGTCAGCTCGGAGGTGTCGAGCAGCGCCCCGCAGGCATAACAGAACCGGGCTGAGGCAATGGTCGGCGTCCCGCAGACCGGGCAGGTGAGCGGAGCGGTCACGATGCGATCCTCAGCCGCGCTCGCGCAGGTAGTCGAGCTGCGCGCGTACTGACAGAAGTGCGTAGGGCCACAGCGACTCATCAACGTCGGCGTAGACGCGGCGTACGACGGCGTCTTCGTCCTCGTCTCCTGCCGCGAGCGCGGCCCGAACCTGGTCGAGGCGCTCCGCGCGGTGCGCGATGTAGTACTCCATGACCTCGAGCGGATGCTCCACCACCGGGCCATGCCCGGGCAGGATCAGGTCGATGTCACCAGCTGCGATGTCCCGCAGGCGCCGCATCGACTCGAGGTAGTCGCCCAGCACGCCGTCGGGATGGGAGATGACGGCGGTGCCGCGGCCAAGCACCGAGTCGCCGGTGATCAACGCCCGATCTGACTCGAGGACGAGGCTGACCGAGTCGCTGGAGTGTCCCGGTGTGAGAACGGTCAGCCAGTCGAGGCCGGCAACCTTCGTCCGGCCCGGGCGGTCGGGGATCGGGTCCACGTCGATGCAGAGCTCGGGGTCCCGAGCGATCACCGGCGCGCCGGTCCGCTCGTGCAGCTCCGGTGCGCACTCGCTGTGGTCGAAGTGACCGTGGGTGAGGACAATCGCCGCAATCTCGCCAAGCGCCGCGACCTCGTCGATGTGCCCGTTCTCGACCGGCCCCGGGTCAACGACCACCGCGCCGCCGTCGCCGCCTGGCGCCCGCAGCACCCATGTGTTGGTGCCGTCCAACGTCATCGGCCCGGGGTTCGGTGCAAGCAGTCGCGACACGCTCGCCGTAACGGCTTCGAGCTTCGTCACCTGGCGGGCTCGTGCGGGTAGCCCGGCTCGTGCGGCAGCAGGAACTTCAGCTGGTCGTTCTCGTCGAAGAGGAGCTTCGGCAGGATGCGTGTGACGGTGCGGCCCCCTGCCGCCTCGAGCACGTCCGCGACGGATCCGAACTCCGCCAGATCGCGCAGCGAAGTGAGCGTCGGGGGCATCAGCATCATCTCGCCGCGCTCGTTGCCCTCCAGCGCCGCTTGCGGGCGCATCCAGGCGACCCGATCGGCCTCGCCGCCCACGTCTCGGGTGCGCTGCCCCTCGGGCAGGGCCGCCACGAAGAACCTGGTGTCGAAGCGACGGGACTCGACCTCGGGGGTGAGCCAGTGGGTCCAGGGCTGCAGCAGATCGGCGCGCACGACCAGACCGCGCCGCCCCATCAGCTCCGCCAACGAGAGCGAGCGGTCGATCAGTGCCAGCCGGTCGGCCTCCCAGTCGTCGCCGCTGGTGTCCGCGACGACCGTCGTACCGTCCGCGCCGGCGAGTAGGACCCCCGACTCCTCGAATGTCTCTCGCACCGCGGCGCACACCAGCGCGCGCGCCAGCCGCTGGTCGCTGGAGAGGTCGGTCGCCCACGCGGCGAACGAGCGACCAACCCACGCCTCGTCCGGCAGGTCCTCGTCACGCAGGTCGACCGATCCGCCGGGAAAGACGAACGCGCCTGCGGCGAATGCCATCGACGCCGCGCGCCGCAGCAGGTAGACCTCAGGTCCGTCACTGCCGTCGCGAAGCATGATCACGGTCGCGGCGTGCCGCGGCTCCACCGGCTGGACCTCACCGGCGTTGAGCTTGCGCAACGTGTCGACCAACCCGGCGAACATCTCCGATGCCTCGGCCATGACCGCTACCCCCGTACCTTCGCCACGAGCTCGACCTCGACCGGAACGTCGAGCGGAAGAACCGAAACTCCGACCGCACTGCGAGCGTGCCGGCCGGCTTCCCCGAACACCGCGACGAGCAGCTCGCTCGCGCCGTTCACGACGGCGGGCTGCCCTGAGAAGGAAGGGGCACTGGCGACGAAACCGACAACCTTCACGATCCGCTCGACCTGGTCCAGGTCGCCGATCTCCGCCTTCAGCGCCGCGATCGCGTTGAGCGCGCAGACCCGGGCGAGGTCAGCGGCCTGCTCGGGCGTGATCTCCGCGCCGACCTTTCCGGTCGCCAGGATCTTCCCCTCGACGACCGGCACCTGACCGGAGACCCACACGAGGTCGCCCGAATGCGCTGCGGGCACGTAGGCGGCGACCGGCGGCACCACCGGCGGCACCTCGAGCCCGAGCTCGGCGAGGCGGTCGTCGACCGCGCCCATCTACTTCCCAGCCTCCAGCAGCGGGCGCTTGAGGTAGGCGACGACCTGATCACCGCCGCCGGGGGCGGGAACGACCTGGACGAGCTCCCAGCCGTCCGTGCCCCACTGGTCGAGGATCTGCTTGGTCGCGTGGACCAGCAATGGAACCGTCGCGTACTCCCACTTCGTCACAGCCTGAGCCTAAAGCTGCGCCGAAGCGATGCCACATCGCATAGGCGATCCAGCCGAAAGTCCCGCGTTTTGCCTATGCAATGTGACATCGCTTGGGCAGGCCGAGCGATCGAGCGGGCTTGCCTACGCCGACGCGGCCCTTCGGCTGCGGAGGAGCCGCTTGCGCTCGAGCTCGTTGAGGCCGCCCCAGATGCCGTGATTCTCGGCAACCGTCAGGGAGTAGTTCAGGCACTCCTCTTTGACCTTGCACCTGCGGCACAGCGCCCGAGCAGTGCCCTCGCGCAGGTCCTTCTCAGGCTTGCGCTCAAAGTGACTGGGGGCGTAGAAGTACGTCGCGTTCTCCGCCTGGCACTCAGCGCCGGCCCGCCACGTCAGCTCGTCATACATGGGGGTCCTCACCTTCAGCTCGCTGGGCTCGCTGAGGTGTGGTTCGACAGTCCACCAGGGTTTCCTGCGAGCCATTCGGACCAATCCGGCGCCCGTCGGCCACCGGACCGGGTGCCGCGGCCCGCCAGCGATGCCCCCGCGACCTCTTACCCTGAGGTGTGGCCGAGTTCCCCGCCGTGAAGCTGCACGTCGTCAGCGGCAAGGGTGGAACCGGTAAGACGACGATCGCGGCGGGGCTCGCGCTGGCCCTTGCGGCCGGTGGCCGTCAGGTTCTCCTCACCGAGGTCGAGGCACGCCAGGGCATCGCGCAGCTGTTCGACACCCCGCCGTTGCCCTACGAGGAACGCCGGGTCGCGGTGGCCCGTGGCGGCGGTGAGGTCTACGCGCTCGCCATCGACCCGGAGCAGGCCCTGCTGGAGTACCTCGAGCAGTTCTACAACCTGCGCCGGGCCGGCTCGATGCTCAAGAAGCTCGGGGCGATCGACTTCGCGACCACGATCGCGCCCGGCCTGCGTGACGTCCTCCTCACCGGCAAGGTGATGGAGGCCGCGACCCGCGAGCGCCGGGGCGGCGGCCGGATCTATGACGCCGTGGTCCTCGACGCGCCGCCGACCGGTCGCATCGCGAAGTTCCTGAACGTCAACACCGAGGTCGCCGCGCTGACCCGCATGGGCCCGGTCCGCAACCAGGCGAACAGCGTCATGACGCTGCTGCGATCGCCGAGGACCGCTGTCCACCTCGTCACGGTGCTCGAGGAGATGCCGGTCCAGGAGACGGTCGACGGCATCGCCGAGCTGATCGCGACGGATCTCAAGCCCGGCGCGGTGATCGTCAACATGGTGCGCGACCCACTGATCCCCGAGGACCGGATCGGTGACGCGGCCGCAGGCAGCGTGGACACCGACGACATCGCCCGCGGTCTGAAGGTCGCCGGCGTCGAGGGCGACCCTGCGACGGTGGCATCACTCGCCGCCGAGATGAGTGACCACGCGCGCCGGGTCATGCTCGAGCGGCAAGAGCTCGAGACGCTCTCGACGCTGGACCGCCCGACGTACCAGGTCCCCTACATCTCAGACGCCACCGAGCTCTCCGGTCTGCAGGAGATCGCGGACCGGCTGCAGGCAGCGGGGATGGTCTAGATGACGACGCCGGCAACGAGCGCCTCGCCTACCTCGATGGAGGTCGACCGGTTGCTGAGCGAGGCGCGAATCCTCGTCTGCTGCGGGGCTGGCGGGGTCGGCAAGACGACGACTGCCGCAGCCCTCGCCGTACGTGCCGCCGAGCAAGGCCGCTCGGTCTGCGTGCTCACCATCGACCCCGCTCGCCGGTTGGCGCAGGCGATGGGCTTGACCGAGCTCGACAACACCCCGAGAGCAGTCTCCGGAATCGACACCGCAGCGGGCGGGCGGCTCGACGCGATGATGCTCGACATGAAGCGGACGTTCGACGACATCGTGTTGGCGCACGCCGACGACGCGCGCGCGAAGGCGATCCTCGCGAACCCGTTCTACGTCTCCTTGTCGTCGAGCTTCGCGGGCACGCAGGAGTACATGGCGATGGAGAAGCTCGGCCAGCTCAAAGCGACCGGCAAGTGGGAGCTGATCGTCGTAGACACGCCGCCGAGCCGGTCGGCCTTGGACTTCCTCGACGCACCGCAGCGGCTCGGGCGGTTCCTCGACGGACGGATGATCCGGCTGCTGACCGCGCCGGCTCGTGCCGGCGGTCGTGCCTATCTGAAGGTCTTCACGATCGGCGTGAAGATGTTCACCGACGTTCTCAACCGAATGCTGGGCGCGCAAGCGCTGAAGGATCTCAGCCTCTTCGTGTCCTCGCTCGAGACGATGTTCGGTGGCTTCCGCGAGCGCGCGGACCAGACCTACAAGCTCCTCAAAGAGCCCGGTACGGCGTTCGTCGTGGTTGCCGTGCCCGAACGGGATGCGCTGCGTGAAGCGGCGTACTTCGTCGAACGGCTCGAGACCGAGCAGATGCCGCTTGCCGGGATGGTTCTCAACCGAATGCACACGTCGGGCGCCGCCGAGCTGTCGGTCGAGCGTTCCATCGCGGCGGCAGAGACGCTCAACGCCACCGGCGACGAGCCATTCGCTGCAGCCGCGTTGCGGGTGCACGCCGACCGCCTCAGTGCCGCCATCCGCGACGCTCGGCGCGCCTCGCAGTTCCACGCCGCGCACCCCCGCGTACGCATGGTCGAGGTGGCAGCCCAGGCAAGCGACGTGCACGACCTCGAAGGACTTCGCGCGATCGGCGCCGACTTGGCGACGAACCCCGTCGGCGCCGCATAGGCTTTCGGCGTGAGGCGCCCAGGCTTACGCCAACACATCGCACTGCTCGGCGCAGTGAGTGTGGTCGCCGGCCTGATCATGGCGATCGCGCTGCTACCGATCGTCGGCGGGGCGGGGCTCGCGGCCCGCAGCGTGACGGACGCGTTCGACCAGCTGCCCGCATCCCTCACCGAGAACCCGCTGCCCCAGGTGTCGAAGCTCGTCGCGGCCAACGGTGAGACGATCGCGACGTTCTACTCGCAGGATCGGCTCAACGTGCCGCTGTCGAAGATCCCGGTGTCGATGCAGCGCGCGATCATCGACATCGAAGACGTCCGCTTCTACGAGCACGGCGGCCTCGACTTCAAGGGCACCCTTCGCGCGCTGCTACGCAACGGGGCCTCTGGGACCGTGACGCAGGGTGGCTCGACCCTGACGCAGCAGTACGTGAAGAACGTGCTGGTTGAGAACGCCCACACCAAGGCGCAGCGGCTGGCTGCTGTCGAGGACACGTTCGCACGAAAGGTCCGCGAGGCACGCTACGCGATCGAGCTCGAGCACAAGCTCACGAAGAACGAGATCCTGACGCGCTACCTCAACATCGTGTACTTCGGTGACGGCGCGTACGGCGTTGGCGCGGCCGCGCGCCACTTCTTCAACGAGCCGGTGACCAAGCTGACGATTGCGCAGAGCGCGCTGCTCGCCGGACTGGTGCAGTCGCCCGAGGCCTACAACCCACGCTTCTACCCAGAGCTCGCCACCGACCGGCGAAACACCGTCCTCGCGCAGATGCTGAAGTACCACGCGATCGACAGGTCCGAGTACGACGACGCGATCGCGACCCCGATCGAGCTGCACATCCACCAGCAGCCGAACGACTGCGTGTCGTCCCTGTACCCGTACTTCTGCGACTACGTGAAGCACGTCTTCGAGAACACGCCGAACCTCGGACTGTCACTGTTGCGCCGCGGTGGCCTCACCGTCACGACCACGCTGAGCCCGAAGATCCAGAAGGCGGCCGACCGTGGCGTCCACGAATACGTCCACCGGCACGAGCCGAACCACGTCGCTTCCGCCGAAGGCGTGGTCGAGCCCGGCACCGGCAAGATCAAGGCGATCGCCGTCAGCACGGAGTACGGCGACAACGCGAAACTCGGCCAGAACAGCATCAACTACGCCGTCGACCGGGAATGGGGTGGCAGCACCTACGGGTTCCACGCCGGGTCGACCTTCAAGATCTTCGTCCTTGCCGCAGCACTGAAGGAAGGCATCCCACTGGGCACGGCGATCCACGCCCCGGCGTCGATCACCGTCAAGGGCTACACCACCTGTTCGGGTCAGGACGCCGGCGTCTACAGCCTCCACAACGCCGGGGACAGCGAGTCGGGGACGTTCAATCTCGAGTCCGGAACCTGGTTCTCGGTCAACACCTTCTTCGCTCAGCTCGAGCAGCGCACCGGGCTGTGCACACCGGTGCGACTCGCCGAAGCCATGGGCATGCAGCCGTCGAACGGCGGCCACATCCCGCAAGTTCCATCGTTCGTTCTCGGCTCCGCCGCAGGCTTCACGCCCCTGGACCTCGCAAATGCCTACGCGACGATGGCAGCGCATGGGAAGTACTGCACCCCGGTCGCCATCACCTCGATCGTCGACCGCCAGGGCCGGGAGTATCCGGTACCGAAGACGGACTGCAGCCAGATCGTTCCGGCCGGCCTCGCTGACACGGTGACCTCGATCCTGCAAGGGGTGCTGACGGTGCCGGGCGCCACCGGCACCCAGGACGCCCTGTTCGGCAGACCAGCCGCCGCGAAGACCGGCACGGTCGACAACTACGACGGATCCTGGTTCGCCGGCTACACGCCGCAGCTGGCATCGGCGGTCTGGGCCGGCATCCCGTCGAGCCCCAACAAGTCGCTGGGCGGAATGACGATCGGTGGCCGCTACTACGGTGCGGTCTTCGGCGCGACGCTCGCCGGGCGAATCTGGCAGTCGACGATGAACGCAGCGCTGAAGGGCGTGCCAGCCGAGCCGTTCGATGGTGCCGACCGCTACTACGCCATCGGCGTGAAGCACACCGTGCCGGATGTCGGCGGCCTGCCCGTCAGCATTGCCGAGACCGAGCTGCGCCAAGAAGGCTTCAGCCCGCAGCTGTCAGGAACGCCGGTGCAGAGCACCGTTGCGGTCGGCCAGGTCGCACGGACCTCACCCGCCGCGGGGTCACAAGCCGCCGCCGGCGCCACGGTCGTCATGTACGTCAGCGGCGGCCGCCACGCGGAGCCCGGGCCACATCCGACCCAGACCGTGAAGCCCACACATTCGAGCAAGCCGACCGAATCGCCGACCCCCTCATCGACGCCGACGAGCAGCCCCACGACAGAGCCGACTCCGACCGAGTCGCCGACCGACGGTGGCGGCGTGTTCGGCGAGCCGGCACAACGCCGTCACGCGACCTCTCCCTGAAACGGGATCGGCGGGCGTCGTCTCAGCTGCTACCCAGCTGTTCGCGAACGACCGCTGCGATTCGGCCACCTTCCGCCCGGCCGGCAACCTGGGGTTGCACGACCTTCATGACCTGGCCCATGGCCTGCGGGCCGGATGCTCCGGTGCTCTCGATCGCGGACCGAACGATCTCGGCGATCTCCGCGTCGGACAGCTGAGCCGGCAGGTACTCGTCGAGCACCTGACCCTCGGCCCGCTCTCGCGCGGCCAGCTCGGGCCGGCCGCCCCCGTCAAATGCCTCCGCGGCCTCGCGGCGCTTCTTCGCCTCGCGCGCGATGACCTTCAGCACCTCGTCGTCGGACAGCTCGCGCGCGGACTTCCCGGAGACCTCCTCATTGCTGATCGCAGTGATCACCATGCGCAGCGTGGCCGTGCGCAACTCGTCACGCGACTTCATGGCGGCGGTCATGTCGGTGCGCAGCTTTTCCTTGAGAGACATGAGGCAAGCGTAGGAAACCGCCGGCCGCCCTGCGACGTCTCTACCCTTGAGGGATGCCAGCAGCGGTGTGGATCCCGCTCGTAGCGTTGGTCTTGGGGCTGCTGTGTATCGGCTACGCGTGGTTGTTCGAGCGCAAGGCCTTCCGCCTCCGTCGCGTGACGGTGCCCGTCCTCCCACCCGGCAGCCCGGACCTGACCGTGCTGCACATCTCTGACATGCACTTCACCGCTGGGCAGCCATGGAAGGAGCGGTGGGTCCGAAAGCTCGCGGCACTCGAGCCCGATCTCGTCGTCGACACCGGGGACAACCTCGGAGGGCGTGACGGCGTGCAGCCCACCTTCACGGCGCTGGAGCCGCTGCTGGCCCGGCCCGGCGCGTTCGTCCCGGGCTCCAACGACTGGTTCGAGCCTTCGCCAAAGAATCCCGCGCGCTATCTCCGCAGTGCCGACGGTCACCGGCTTCAGTACGGTCCTCGGCTCCCATGGGGGGAGGTCAGGTCGCGCTTCACCGCCGCCGGGTGGATCGACCTGACCCACCGCCGTACCACGATCAACCTGCGCGGCGTGAACGTCGAGCTGGCAGGTGTGAGCGACGCCCATCTCTTCGCCGACCATTACGAGCGGGTGGCCGGCCCGGTACACAGTGATGTCGCGATTGGTCTGTCCCACAGCCCCGAACCGCGGGTCGTCGACGCGTTCGCCGCAGACGGCTTCTCACTCGTGATGTCCGGACATACGCACGGCGGGCAGCTCCGGGTGCCCGGGTACGGCGCACTGGTCACCAACTGCGGGCTGGAGCGAAAGCGGGCCCGCGGTCTGTCTCGCTGGCCCGCAGGCGGCTATCTCCATGTCTCGGCGGGTCTCGGGACCTCGCGATACGCACCGGTGAGATTCGCCTGCCCGCCGGAAGCGACCTTGCTGACGCTCACCGCCCGACCGGCCTGACCAACCACGGGTAGACTGACCGACGCACTTCGGGATGTAGCGCAGCTTGGTAGCGCACCTCGTTCGGGACGAGGGGGTCGTGGGTTCAAATCCCGCCATCCCGACCAAAGGGACCGGCGGCCGAGCAGTTGCGGTGCTCGGCGCCGAAACGGCGATCGGCGCAACCGTCCGTGCCGGCTTGGCACAGTCCGGTTTCATGGTCCGGCCAGTGTCCGACGACGAGCCGCTCCCGCCCGGGACCAGTGCCGTTGTCGATGCCGGGCCGCTTCGTGAGCCGCCAACGGTCGGTGACCTCGTGTCGCTCAGCTCGGTGGACTGGATGCAGAGTGCGGAGGACCCCCTTCGCCGCGCGCTGCATGTCTTGCAGGCCGCACATCGCGCGCTTCGCGACGGTGGTGGCCGGATCCTCGTGCTCCTGCCATCGCTGGTCATGACCGGCGCGGCGAGCGTGGCTGCTCACTCCGCCGCCGCGGAGGGCTACCGCTCGCTGGCGAAGGCGGCCGCGCGGGCATGGGGCAATGAAGGCATCGCAGTCCAATGCGTCCTCGTCCCTACGGGCATCGATCGCCCTGGCCTGCAGCCTCCGGCACTCAACGGAACGCCCGAGCTCGCGCCGATCCTCTCGGCGTTGCTCGACGAGCGACTCAACGCAGTTACCGGCCTCACCCTCGCCGCCGACGGCGGCGTCTGGATGACGTCATGACCGACGACACCCTGACCGGCAAGGTCGTCCTCGTCACCGGAGGAGGCGCCGGGCTCGGCCGCTCGATCTGTGTCGACCTTGCACAACACGGTGCTGCCGTCGTGATCGCCGCGCCCGGGGCCAACGGCGCCGAGACCGCCCAGCTCGTCGGGTCGTTCGGCCTCGCCCGTCATGTCACCGCGGACGTGACGATCGCGGCCGACCTCCAACGTGCTGTCGATACCGCCGTCGAAGACTTCGGTCGGCTCGACGGAATCGTGCACAACGCGACGAGCCGCCACTCGAGCGGCGTCGAGGCGATCGACGACATCACCGACGAGGTGTGGGACGACCACGTCGCCGTGTCGCTACGCGGCGCCTATCACTGCGCGCGGGCCGGATTCGCGGCGCTGCGAGAAAGCGGCGGTCGCTTCGTCTTGATGACCTCCCCCGCGGGCATCGAAGGCAGCGCCGGACGGCCTGCCTATTCGGCGGTCAAGGGAGCGGTACGCGGGCTCGTTAAGAGCCTCGCGCTCGAATGGGGACCACATGGCGTCACAGTGGTGGGCGTCTCGCCGCTTGCGATGACGCCCGCAATGGCGGACGCGTACGTCGCCGACCCGCAGCTGGAGCGCCGGTTGAGCGAGCTGGTGCCGCTCGGGCGAGTTGGTGACTCGGCGACCGACGTCGCACCCGTCGTACGGTTCCTTCTCGAGGACGGCTCGCGCTACATCAGCGGACAGACGATCGTTGTCGACGGCGGGAGATTCACCACACTGTGATCACGACACCGTGAGCGAAGCATCACGCGCGATGCGGCCCGGCAGCGTCTCGCTGCGCCTGTACCCGCACCTCGACCTCCCACCGGAAGCGATCGTGCAGGAGCTGCTCGACCAAGGCCGGCTCGGCGAAGCAGCCGGCTTCGACGGGCTGATGGTCAGCGAGCATCACAACGCGTTTGCCGGCTATCTACCCAACCCGATCCAGGCGGCGGGCTGGCTGCTCGATGTCACCCGCGAGGCCTGGGTCGCACCGTGCCCGCTCCTGCTGCCGCTCCGCCCCGCCGCACTCGTCGCGGAGGAGCTCGCCTGGCTTGCCGCGCGCTTCCCTGGCCGGGTCGGAGTCGGCCTCGCGGCGGGATCACTCGAGGCCGACTTCACCATCGCAAGCACGACGAAGGACGATCTGACCGCCCGCTTTGCCGACGGGATGAGGACGGTCAGCGGGATGCTGCTCGGCCGCGATCCCGGTGTCCTGCCGGATGATCCCGCCATCGGTCGATGCGTGACGGATCCGGTTCCGGTCGTGAGTGCGGCCATGAGTGCGGCGGCTTGCCGACGCGCGGCCGCCGCCGGCGTCGGGTTGTTGTTCGACTCCCTCACGGCTGTCGCGCGCTGCCGTGAGCTCGCCGAGATGTACCGCGAGGCCGGCGGCCCGGGACCGATCGTGCTGATCCGACGGGCGGCTCCGGGCGCACCCCCGGCCGCGCGACAGGCGGACCAGCTGCGGTTGTACCGCAGCTACGCCGCGGCGGGCGCGATCGAGCACTGGGGTGAGGACGAACTAGCGCGTGGCGAGCCGTCGGCGATTGCGGAGACGCTCGCGGCACAAGCCGTCGCCGTCGGTGCCGATTGTCTCAACGTACGTGTTCATTCGCCTGGCATGACGCCGGCTGAGGCTCGGTCGCACATCGAGGCGCTCGCCGATATCCATGCGCCCTTAGCGCGGCAGCTGGCCGGCGGCTAGTGGCGGTACAGCGTCAGAACGGTGACGTCGTCATCGTGCGCTTCTGAGGGCGCAGACTGCACGATCCCGGACAACAGCCGCCACGCGTCATCGATGCCTTCGGCAGCGCGAAGGCGCGAGAGAATCCTGTCGATCCCGACGTCGATGTCCTCATCTCGCCGCTCGACGAGGCCGTCCGTGAATGCGGCGAGGCCGGTCCCACGAGGCAGGCAAAGCGAGGTCGACTGTCTGACGTCACCCTCGATCCCGAATGGTGGACCTACCTCTACAGATGCGAGCTCGGCGCCGCCAAGACGCACCACGATCGGGGGCAGATGGCCGGCGGACGCGATCGTCACTTCTCCCGTGGAGGTCTCGATCAGCAAGTACAGGACGGTTACCAGCTGCACGTCCTCGAGTACCTGAAAGTAGCGGTCGACCTTCGACAGGACGGAGACCGGATCGGGATCGTCGACGGCGTAAGCCCGGATCATCGCCCGCGTCTGCGCCATCGACGCAGCTGCGTCGACGCCTCTTCCCATCACGTCGCCGACGACGGCCGCGACTCGGCCGTCACCGACGGGGACCACGTCATAGAAGTCGCCCCCTGCCTCCTCTTGCCCGGCTGGGCTGTAGTGCGCAGCTACGCTCCAGCCCGCGATCGAGATCCTCCGATCGGGGAGCAGAGCACGCTGCAACCTGAGGGATGCTTCGCGTTCCGCCGCGTACAGCTCGGTGCGGAGCAGGGTTTGGGCGGTTTGCGCGGCGAGCGCGAGCACGAACTGGCGCTCGTCTTCGTCGAACAACCGGCGGGTCGAGAAGCTGAAGCGCAGCGCTCCGAGCACCCGACCGCCGGTACGGAGTGGGACCGCGCACATCGAGACCGTCGAGTCTTCGAAGCCGCGGAGCTCCGGGTACTGCCGGTCCCGTTCCTCTCTCGACTCCAACCAGACCGGCTCTCCGGTGCGCAGCACCGTCGCTGCCGGCAACGGCGCGTCGAGGCGCTCTTCACGCAACGCGTCCACCAGTGCCTCGCCGTAGCCGACGGCACCGGGGACCGCCATGTGTTCTGCGTCCTCGGCGGGGACGAGCAGGCCGCCGCCAGCCGCGCCCAGCGCAATGACACCCTCCGACACGACAACCTTGGCGACGTCCTCGGGGGTGCGGGTTCGGGCCAGCGCAGCGGTGACGCGTTGCAGTCGCGCGGCGCGGTCGGTGATGCGTTGCAACATCGCCAACCGCTGGATCTCATCGAGCATTCGGATCTCGAACGTCATGACGGGCGTGGCTTCGCGACCGGCCGACAGCTCACGAAGCTGGCTGACGACCGCCTCGACGTACCAACGCCGGAACAGCCGGTGCACGTGCGGCGTCTCGAGCGTGAGCAGCCGAGCGGCCCGCGCGTAGGCGTCTGCTTCGTCGAGCGCAGCGAGGTACGCCTCGCCGGCGTCGGCTGCGCTCGCGGGCAGATCGAGCACCAGCCGGGTGCGGCTCTCGCCGCGGCGCGCAGCCGCTAGCGCCTGTCGCTTGATCGCATCGCGCGCCTCGGCGAAACCGTGGACGACCGTCTGGATCAGATGGACGAGGTGGGGCGGTGCGTCCGCCTCGAGCGCCGCGCCGGTGGCGGCGAGGGAGAACTCGCGCACGAGGTTGTCGATGTGCGACTTGGCAGCGATCAGCAGGTCGGTCGGCACGTCACCGAGGACGACCGTATAGCGAGCTCCCTGATCGAGACGGGGGTCGGTGTCGGGCCATGCGACCAACAGCTTGTCGATGTCGATCGCGCTCAGGTCGTTGTCAAGCGGGTCGTGAACGGGCGACACCTCGGCCCAGACGACCTTCCCTCCGGACTCGTCGCGCTCGACGCCCCATCGGGCCGAGAGCGCTGCGATCAGCGCAAGACCACGACCTGTCATGTTCGTCGCACTGACCGCCGGCCGAACCGGTGGCCGGGGATTGCCGTCACGAACCTCGATCTTGATCAGATCGGAGTCGCCGGAGATGGCCACCGATACCGGCGGGGCGCCGTGCTGGACCGAGTTGGCGAGTAGCTCAGCAGCAACAAGGGCGACGTCATCGACGATGTTCGCGGCGCCGCGAGCGATCGTCTCGCGCTCCACGAAGGCGCGCGCGATCCGGGCCGCGGCCGGATTCGCGTCGAGCACCAGCTCGGAGCGTTCCGTCACAGGCGGCGACGGGCAGCGGTCCCCCGTGTCATAGACCACGATGGTGCCCTACCCATCCTGTGGTGAATCCACCGGGCCAAGCTTCATGCTCACTCTTACGGCAGGATGTCGCCATGCGGAAGATCGGCTTGCTCGGAGCAACCGGCTACACCGGACGGCTCACCGCCACGGAGTTCGCGCTGCGCGAGATCCCGGTCCGGCTCGGCGGCCGGTCGGCGGACCGGCTGGACCGGGTGGACGCGGCGGACGGAGCCGAGCGAGTCCTGGTCGACACGACCGACCGGGCGGCACTCGACCGGTTCATGGCCGGCCTCGACATCGTCATCTCGACTGTCGGCCCGTTCGAGCTGCTGGGCCGCCCGGTCGTGGACGCGGCGGTTGCAGCGGGCGTGCACTACATCGACTCGACGGGCGAGCCGGACTTCATGACGTGGGCGTACGAGACCCACGGCGGCGCCGTGACCTCCGTCGTGCCGGCCTGCGGGTACGACTACGTGCCGAGCGACTGCGCGGCATCGGTTGCCGCATCCATGCTCGACGGCAAACCGGAGCGCATCGACATCGGCTACTCCCTGAAGGGCGTGAAGCCAACCCGCGGTACGGCGCGCAGCGCACTCGGCGCCGTACTTGCGCAAGGCAACCCGCAGATCCGGCGTTCGACACTGGCCGGCCAACCTGCGCTGCAGGTCCCGCTGGGCGACCTGCTGACCACGGGTCGCTGGGCCGGCGATGCGACGGTCACTGCCAACGTGACCGTCTCCAAAGCCGCCCGAGCGGTCGCGCCGCTCATGGGGCCGGCGACCGGACCGATGCTGAAGCTCGGCGCACCGCTCCTCCGTCGCATGGTCGAGCGGATGCCGGAAGGCCCCACCGACGAGATGCGTGCTGGCGCCAAGGCCACCGTTTCCGCCATCGCGACCCGCGGCAGCCAGACCGCGACCGTCACCGTGGAGGTGAACGACGTATACGCCTTCACCGCCCTGTCACTCGTCGAGTTCGCCCTTAAGACAGAAGGCAAAGGCCCGATGTCCCCCGCGGAAGCGGTCAGCTCGACCGAGATGCTGGAAGCACTGTCCGGCCCACTCCTCAGTTGGCGCCGGACGCGATGAGCTCGGCAATCTGGACAGCGTTGAGGGCGGCGCCTTTACGCAGGTTGTCACCGCTGACGAACAGCGCGAGCCCGCGGTCGTCACCGACTCCTGGGTCCTGCCGCAGCCTTCCGACGTAGCTCGGGTCCTTGCCGGCGGCCATCAGCGGCGTGGGCACGTCAACAAGAACCACGCCCGGTGCCGAGGCCAGCAGCTCGCGAGCCCGCTCGACGGGCAACGGCCGCTCGAACTCGGCGTTGATCGACAACGAGTGGCCGGTGAACACGGGCACGCGGACGCAGGTGCCTGAGACGGCGAGATCCGGGATGCCGAGAATCTTGCGGCTCTCGTTGCGGAGCTTCTTCTCCTCGTCGGTCTCGAACCGGCCGTCATCGACGATCGATCCGGCCATCGGCAGCACGTTGAACGCGATCGGCGCGACGTACTTCTCCGGCGCCGGGAACGACACTGCCTCGCCGTCGTGGGTGAGCTCGCTCGCACGATCGACAACCTGACGCGCCTGCTTGTCGAGCTCGTCGACGCCGGCGCCGCCGCTGCCCGACACCGCCTGGAACGTGCTGACCACGAGCCGGGTGAGGCCGGCCTCGTCGTGCAGCGGCCGAAGTGGCGGCATCGCAACCATCGTCGTGCAGTTGGGATTGGCGATGATTCCCTTGCGCGCCTCGCTGATCGCTTCCGGGTTGACCTCGCTGACGACCAGCGGAACGTCCGGATCCATCCGCCACGCGGAGGAGTTGTCGATGACGACCACCCCGGCGGCGGCGAACCGCTCGGCCTGCGCCCGCGACGTCGCGGCACCGGCGGAGAAGAGTGCGACGTCCAGGCCGCTGGGATCAGCAGCTGACGCGTCCTCGACGACGACGTCGCCACCCTGCCACGGCAGTGTCGAACCGGCCGAGCGGACCGAGGCGAAGTAGCGGATCTCCTCGACCGGGAAGCTGCGCTCGGCGAGCAGCTTGCGCATGACGGCGCCGACCTGGCCGGTCGCGCCGACGACGCCGACTCTCATCGCCCTGAGCCGGCGTGTACGACGGCAGGCGCGCCCTCGGTGTCATCGAGGCCGAATGCCTCGTGCACTGCTCGCACCGCCGCCGGCACGTCGGTGTCCTGGCAGACCACTGAGATCCGGATCTCGGAGGTCGAGATGTTCTGTACGTTCACGCCGGCCGAGGCAAGCGCCTCGAAGAAGGTCGCCGAGACGCCGGGGTGTGACCTCATGCCCGCGCCGACGAGTGAGACCTTGCCGATGTGGTCGTCGGAGTTGAGCGACTCGAAGCCGATCGACTGCTGAACCTTGCCGAGCGCCTGCATGGCGATCTGCAGATCCGCGGTGGGAAGCGTGAAGGACACGTCGGTGCGCCCGGTCGAGCCGGACACGTTCTGCACAATCATGTCGATGTTGACACCGGCATCCGCGATCGTGCGGAAGATGCCCGCTGCCTCACCCGGCTTGTCCGGCACGCCGACCACCGTGACTCGCGCCTCGGACAGGTCGTGCGCGACTCCGGAGATGATCGCGTGCTCCACCAGTTCCTCCTCGGGGATGCGAACCACCCACGTGCCCTCGCGGTCAGAGAATGAGGAGCGCACGTGGATCGGTACGCCGTAACGCCGGGCGTACTCGACGCACCGCAACATCAGGACCTTCGCACCGCTCGCCGCCATCTCGAGCATCTCCTCGTAGGAGATGCGGTCGAGCTTGCGAGCGGTGCCGACGATTCGCGGGTCCGCGGTGTAGACCCCGTCGACATCGGTGTAGATCTCGCAGACGTCGGCGTTCATCGCGGCCGCCAGCGCAACCGCAGTCGTGTCGGAGCCGCCACGACCGAGCGTGGTGATGTCCTTCGTGTCCTGCGAGACACCCTGGAAGCCGGCGACGATGCAGATGCTTCCGCCCGCGAGGGCGTCGGTGATCCGGCCTGGGGTGACGTCGATGATCCGCGCCTTGCCGTGGGTCGAGTCGGTGATCACGCCTGCCTGGGAGCCGGTGAACGAGCGCGCCTCGAAACCCTGGTTGGCGATGGCCATCGCGAGCAGCGCCATCGAGATCCGCTCGCCGGATGTGAGCAGCATGTCGAGCTCGCGCGGCGGCGGGAGCGGGGAAACCTGCTGCGCCAGGTCCAGCAGCTCGTCGGTGGTGTCGCCCATCGCGGACACGACAACGACGACGTCATTGCCGGCACGGCGCGCGTCGACGATCCGTTGTGCCACCCGCTTGATGCGCTCGGCGTCACCGACCGACGACCCGCCGTACTTCTGGACGACGAGAGCCATGGGTCAAGGATACGGACGGCCCGCAACGGCCGGTCCTCCTTTCCCCTGCCGGGTGCGGGATCGGGGGGCGTTACGAGTAGGCGCGACGTCCTTCGAAGGCACGGCCGAGCGTCACTTCGTCGGCATACTCGAGATCGCCGCCGACCGGAAGGCCCGATGCGAGCCGCGTCACCTTGAGATCCATCTCCTTCACGAACCGGGCAAGGTAGGTCGCAGTCGCTTCGCCTTCGAGGTTCGGATCGGTGGCGAGGATCAGCTCGGTGACAGTGCCGTCGGCCAGTCGCGCCATCAGCTCCTTGATCCGAAGGTCATCCGGACCGACGCCCTCGATCGGCGAGATCGCACCGCCGAGAACGTGGTAGCGGCCGCGGAACTCCCGGGTTCGCTCGATCGCGACGACGTCCTTCGGCTCCTCGACGACACAGATGACGGTGAGGTCGCGACGCGGGTCACGACAGACCCGGCATTGCTCCTCCTCGGCGACGTTGCCACAGATGGTGCAGAAGCGAACCTTCTCCTTGACCTCCGTGAGCGCCGACACCAGCCGTCGTACGTCGGCGGGGTCGGCCGCGAGCAGATAGAAGGCAATGCGCTGCGCGCTCTTCGGCCCGACACCCGGCAGCCGGCCGAGCTCGTCGATGAGGTCTTGAACCGGGCCTTCGTACACCGAGGTTGCCTATAGCCCCGGAATACCGAGCGCGCCGCCCATGCCGCCGGTGAGGGGGCCCATCTTCGCAGCGGTCAGCTCGTCGGCCTCACGCTTCGCGTCACGGACCGCGGCCACGACGAGGTCTTGCAACGTCTCAACGTCGTCCGGATCGAGCGCGGAGGGGTCGATCGTCAGCGAGTCGAGCTCGCCCGCAGCCGTCATCGAAGCCCGCACCAGGCCACCACCTGCGCTGCCCTCGACAAGGGTCGCGGCGAGCTCTTCCTGCGCCGCCATCAGGTCGCGCTGCATCTTCTGCGCCTGCTTCATCAGCTGCTGCATGTTGGGCTGCGGTGGCATGCGCAGAAGCCTACGGCTGACGGCTGACGTGGCGACGGACATTCCGCCACGCGAGTGGTGTCAGGCTTCAGCTTTGGTCGATCTCACCGATCACCTGGGCGCCCAGGCCGTCCTGGAGCAGCGCCAGTGCGGCGGCTTCGGGATCCGCCTCAACGCTGTCCTCTAGATCGTCGGAGTCCTCGATGTCATCCGCCGACATCTCCGGCACCGTGCCCGTAGCGGGCTCGGGTGAGGAGCCAGTAGAGCGAGGAGCGGGGGCACCGCCGCCGGTCGCGGTCACCCGCAGGTCGATGCCGACCACCTCTTTGAGCGCCTGGGTCAGTGTGGGTGCGACATCAGCGGCGAACCGACTGGCGAGCGACTGGCTCGAGAAGGCGACAACAAGATTGTTGCCGTCGAGCGATTCGATCTGCGACGACATCATCAGCGCGTGCGCGGTCCGGCTCTGCGTCTTGATGGCGTCGAGCACGCTGTCCCACAGGCGCCTCAACGCAGGGAGGTCGATCGCGCCCGGCGCGGCTGCGGGCACAGCGGCTTCGGGCTCGGCCGGGGGTCCGGGCTCGACCGCGGCCGGCACAGCACGCGCGACCGGTGCAGGCTTGCCTTCTTGCACCATCGGTGCAGGCTCCGCGACCGGCTCCGGCCTCACCGGCGCAGCGACCCGTTGCTCGACGGTGGCTGTCGGAGCCGGTGCCGGCGCGGCGGTTGCTGCGGGCTGTGCGGTGGCTGACACCCGCTTCTCCAGCCGATCCAGGCGGGCGAGCAGTGCAGCGGTGTCATCGGTCGCGGCCGGCAGCAGCACCCGTGCGCAGGCGAGCTCCAGCACCAGCCGCGGCGATGTCGTACCTCGCATGTCGACGAGGGCGGTCGCCATGACGTCAGCGGCATGAGACAACGCGGCCCGACCGAGCTGCGATGCCTGCCCGCGCATTCGATCGAGGGCATCCGTGGGCGCGTCGATCAAGCCCGCGTCCGCAGCGTCCGGAACCGCGTCGAGGACCAGGAGGTCCCGGAAGCGCTCGAGCAGGTCCTGAGCGAACCGGCGCGGATCGAGCCCGGCTTCGATCACGCGGTCGATCGCGGCGAAGACGGCCGCGCCATCGGACATGGCGAACGCATCGACCGCGTCATCGAGCAATGCGGCGTCGGTGTAACCGAGGAGGGACAGCGCCCGCTCGTAGGTGATCAGCTCGCCACCGGAACCTGCTGCGAGCTGGTCGAGAATCGACTGCGCGTCTCGGGCCGAGCCGGCGCCGGCGCGTACGACGAGCGGGAGCACCAAGGGATCGACCTGGATGCCTTCACGGGCTGCCAGGTCGGCGAGGTGGTCGCGCATCACGTGTGGCGGGATCAACCTGAACCGGTAATGGAAGGTCCGGGACTTGATCGTCGTGAGCACCTTGTCGGGCTCCGTCGTCGCGAACACGAACTTCACATGCGGCGGTGGCTCCTCGACCACCTTGAGCAGCGCGTTGAACGCCGCGGACGTGATCATGTGCGCCTCGTCGATCACATACACCTTGAAGCGCGACGACACCGGCGCGAAGAACGCGCGCTCCCGCAGGTCGCGGGCGTCGTCCACCAGGCCGTGAGATGCCGCATCGATCTCGATGACGTCCAGAGAGCCCGCTCCCATCGGAGCCAGCGCAACGCACGAGTCGCACTCGCCACACGGCGTCGAGGTCGGCCCCTTCTCGCAGTTGAGCGATCGGGCGAGGATCCGGGCACTCGAGGTCTTGCCGCAGCCGCGCGGGCCGCTGAAGAGGTAGGCGTGGTGGATGCGACCGGAGTCGAGCGCAGCGCAGATCGGCTCCGTGACGTGCTCCTGGCCGACCACCTCGGCGAAGCTGCCGGGGCGGTACTTCCGGTAGAGCGCGAGCGACATCCCCGACCCGCCTCCCAAAATCTAGGGACGCTGAAACATTGGGACCCCTCGCGCACCCGCCAGAGCCCGCTTGCCCTTGCTGCCTTCCGGCCCTGGGGGAGTTGGGCGGGGTAACGCCACACGAGGGGTCGCCGCCCACTGTAGTGGCGAGCTGTGACCTGCCGCGAGGTCGACTTCCCGCCCTAGAATCATCAGCGGAGGATTCGCCTAGTTGGCCTATGGCGCACGCTTGGAAAGCGTGTTGGGGGCAACCCCTCGCGAGTTCGAATCTCGCATCCTCCGCCAGGAATACCCGCGTGATCTTGGGGAAGTATGCGCGTCGGCGCACCCGGCTAGCGCTAGCAATTGCAAGCAATTGTCCCGATATGGATCGCGTAATTTTGTTGATCTCCAAAGACTCTTGCTAACCTCAGTGCTTGCTCCCAGCAAACGCTTGGGGGCCCCGTACGGCGCGCCGAATCCTGCCAGCCGTCCGGGCAACGATGACCTTGGCAGGACCGGGGGACCCACCCGCGGGGACCGTCGTACGACCAGTGCGTGCAACGCGACCCGCATGGGGTGAAGCCGGCGACAGCCGGCCGGGCACCTTCCAGCCCGAACCCGACAGCTCACTTCGGAGGCGCCCGGAAGGGAAATTGGCATGCCCAAGCGCCGCTATCGCGGACGTCATCGCAAACCCTCGACCACCGCTCGGCTGACCACAGTCGGCGTCGTCGGCTTCGGCACCGCAGCCGCCACCGTCCTCATCCCGACTACCGCGAACGCTGCCACCGCAGCCCAGTGGGATCGGGTGGCCCAGTGCGAATCGGGCGGAAACTGGCACACCAACACCGGCAACGGCTATTACGGCGGGCTGCAGTTCTCGGGCCGCACCTGGTCTTCGTTCGACACCCGTCACTACGCGCCGCGCGCCGATCTCGCCACCCGCGCCGAGCAGATCGACGTCGCCAACCACGTGCTCGCCCGCCAGGGTTGGGGCGCCTGGCCGGTCTGCTCGCACTATGCCGGGTCACCCGGTCCGACGGCTCACGCTCGCAAGGCCCGGCACCACCACGCGGCTGCGCACAAGCGTCACCAGTCGGGAGCGGACGACCGCGTTCTCGAAAGCGAGACCGCCAAGCGCGCGGCCGCCAAGCGCTACGTCGTGCGTCGTGGCGACACCCTCAGCTCGATCGCGCGCACTCATCACATCAAGGGTGGCTGGCGCGCGCTGTATCACCGCAACCGCGCGGCGATCGGCCCCAACCCGAGCCAGCTGAACATCGGGACTCACCTCTCCCTTTGAAGAGCAGGCGGGTTGCTCGCTCTACTCGCCCAGGCGGCGGCCGCGACGGCCACCGTCCTGGGCGGGCGGGCGAGGCCTAGGACACCGGCAACCCGGCCGATGCCGCGGGCTGCAACGTATTCAGCATCTTGGTGAAGTCGCTGTCGGCTTTCGGACTGCCACCGTTGATCAGCATCGCCATGTAGATCTGGTTGTTGGCCCCGAAGAAGACGTACTCCCCCTTGTACGCGGTGTAGGCGCTGAGGGAGAAGTTGATCTCAACTGCCTTGCCGACCGTCGGCAGATCGACCTCGTGAACGGAGTTCGCGTCATACGTTCCGCCGGGAAGCTCGACCGGCGTCGAGGACAACCGCTGCGCGAAGGTGTCGGCATCGAACGTACGGCCCGCAAAGGGCCCGCTGTTGAAGGCCATGACGGCGATGACGGACGCGTCAGGCCCTTGCAGGTATACCGCCGATCCAGAGGTGAAGAGCCCCGTTGCCTGGGCCGTCTCGTCCGTCCATCCGGCCGCGACCGTGACCTTCACACCGTCAACGGCGTAAGTGTGTGAGGGCCCGAGCACGATGTACATCGCCGCGACGGTCAGCGCTCCGTTGAAGCAGAAGTGCGCGGTCATTGAGGCGATCAACCCGCGCTTGAGGTAGAGCGCGCCGAAGATGCAGCCCATCGCCGTGTAGTAGATGAGCGCTTGCCGGTTGAGGTGCCAGACAGCGAAGAACATCGAAGACACGATGAGCGCCATCGCCGCGTGGTGGCGGCGCAGCGACTCGAGCAGCAACCCCCGGAACAGCACCTCCTCCACGAGTGGAGCGGCGAGGCAGGTCAGGGCAAACGCCGCGATGATCCGGGTCGCCTCGCCGCCGCTCATCAACAGCACGACGCGCGGGTCCGACGTGACCGTCCCTGACGACGCGTGGAGCATCAACAAGATCAGGCCACCGCCACCTAGGCCGACAGCCGCACCGATCGCAGCTCGAGCGACGGGCGAGCCCGGACCCCATCGCAGCTTGATCTTCGGGGTTATCTGGCTGACGACGATCGCCGCGACGATCGCGTACTGCAGGACGGTGAGAACGATGTCCCAGCGGATCTGGCTGTCGATGTTGCGGCTCGAGTCTCGCGAGATCGTGTAGGCGATGACCTGCATCACGATTCCGAGCCCGATGCAGGTCGCGACGAGCGCGATTGCCCGGCCACTCAACAGGCGACCGTCGTCGAGCTCGTCGGCCGGGCCCGAGACCGGCATCGGCATCGGCAGCCACGGCGGGGCGCCGGGCGCACTTGGGCCGACCGGCACACCCCACGCTCCGGGGACCTGCGGAGGCGGCGCGGCGGCGTACTGGGTCGGCGGCGGCGGAGGCGGCGTCAGCGCTGGAGGCGGCGGGGCAGGTCCGGCCGGGGTGGCGGCTGCGGCGCCGCCTGGCAGAGCGACCCCGCTGAAGCCGCCCGCGGATCGCGTGGGGGCGAACGGGAGGTAGCACTTCCCACACCACTGAGCATCATCCGGCTCGGTGGTGCCACACTGCGGGCAGGTGGGCACGCGCTCCCATCGGCTCGACGATCAGATTCCTTGACGGCCATCCGGCCCAGCCGAGAGAGCCGAGCGCCGGTACCGCGGTCAGGCAGACGACTCCGTCGACTCGCGTGGGACGACGACGACGCCGGCGACTTCGTCGACGTGCGGATAGAGGGCCGCGAGCAGCGAGAGGCCGACCGCGGCACCGGCGAGCTGCGCTCCGATGAAGCCGGGCGCCGATTGCGGCGCAATGCCGGCGAAGCTGTCGCTGAACATCCGCCCGACGGTGACCGCGGGATTCGCGAATGCGGTCGACGAGGTGAACCAGTACGCCGCGCCGATGTAGGCACCAACTGCCCACGGCGTCTGCCCGGTGCCACCCGAACGAGCGAGGGCGAAGATCACGAGCAAGAGGCCAGCGGTCGCAACCACCTCACCGAGCCAGAGGTGCCCGCCGCTGCGATGATGAGCCGACATCCCGGCGGCTTGGTCGAACATCGCATTGGCGAGTACGGCGCCGGCGATCCCGCCGGCCGTCTGAACGCCGACGTACAGCACGAGATCCTTGCTGGACAGTCCGTCGCGGCGCCGGTGGCCGAGCAACCAGTCCGCGATCGACACGACGGGATTGAGATGACCACCACTAACCGGACCGAAGACCAGAATCAGAACCGGCAACGCGAGCGCAGTCACGATCGCGTTCTCGAACAGTTCGACGCCGTGGTCCGTGGACAACCGGGCCGCCGCTATCCCCGAGCCGACCACCACCGCGACAAGCAGCCCGGTACCGAGGAACTCAGCGAGCGCTCGACGCGCGAGATTGGCGCGCATCAGGCAACGAGCGTGCGGCTGAACAGCCCACCGATCGCATCGAGCGCCTCGTGATTCGCCGCGTAATAGACCCAGGTCCCCCGTCGTTCGCAGTCAACGAGGCCCGCGGAGCGCAGCACCTTCAGGTGGTGGCTGATGGTCGGCTGCGAAACGCCGAACGGGCCCATCAAGTCACAGACGCACAGTTCATCTGTCGCCGCGATAAGCGACATCAATCGGAGCCGGGTCGGGTCGGAGAGCGCCTTCAGCAACACGACGATCCGGTCTGCCTGCTCGGCGCTCAACGGCTCGAGCCCTAGCGGCGAGCAGCACGCGACCTCCTCGGCAAGGCGGGTCTGTTTCGACATTCGTCTATATTGACAGAAATCGAATCAGTCCTCAACCTGAACCTGTCAGCCACCGGTCTAAGGAGTCAGATGTCCCGCGTGCAGCTCGCCCTTCGTGTCTCCGATCTCGACGCCGCCGTCAACTTCTACGGCAAGCTCTTCGACGCCGAACCCGCAAAGCGACGACCCGGCTACGCCAACTTCGCGATCGCCGAACCGCCGCTCAAGCTCGTGTTGCTCGAGGGAGCCGGCCAGGAGCCAACGCGCATGGACCACCTGGGGATCGAGGTTGAGACCACCGAACAAGTCGCGGCGGCGGCGCGCCGGCTCGCGGCCACCGGCCTTGCGACCGACGTACAAGACGACACCACCTGCTGCTACGCCGTGCAGGACAAGGTCTGGGTGACCGGTCCTGGTGAAGAGCCATGGGAGGTCTACACCGTCAAGGCCGACGACCGTTCGGACCTCGAAGGTCGTACCGAGGTCTCGCTCTCAGCTGTCGCCGGCGACGGAACCTGCTGCGCGACCGACGCCAGTGGGGACACAACCTGCTGCGGTTGATCGGCAGTGTGCGTCAGTCGGGCTTGACCGCCGGAGATCTGCCCGTCTTGGCGGAGCCCTCGAGGAGAGGTCGGTGGGAGTGCAAGGACAGGAATCGCTCGGGATGGACCCGAGTGGTGCCGCCGCTGTCGAGCCACTCGAGGGTCGACCTTGACGCCCGCCCGATGAGCTCACCGGCGTGGTCGAAGTCCATCGATGAGACGGCGAGCGGACAAAGGGGTGGCAGGACCCGCACATCGATGCTTTCTGCGAAGGCGGCGACTTCCAAGATCAAGCGTTGCTCGATGAGCAAGGTCAAGGCGTGCATCGCGCTGGCGAGTGCGGTGTGCGGTGGCCGATCGAGAGCGCATGCGTACCCGCTCGGCAGCACGTAGATCCGGTCGGCACCGAGTGCCACGGCCTGCGAGACGGCGGCGTTGTTCGCGACGCCGCCGTCCACGAGGTGCCGGCCCTCAATGGGAACCGATGGGAAGACGGCCGGGATGGCGGCGCTGGCCAGGACCGCCTCGACCGCTGGGCCGTGCGACAGCAGGACCTCCTGACCGCTACACGCGTCGGTGGCGACCAGGTGAACCGGCAGCGACGCGGCGCCGAGTTCGGCGTACTCAACGTGATCGCTGATCAGCCGGCGAAGCGCACCGTTGGAGCACAACGCCGGTGCTGAGTGCGCGAGCACAGCCGCCGCTCGAAGCGGGCTGATCGGGAAGACATCTTTGCGTCGCAACCCGCGCCAGATCCCCTCGAGTTCCTTCAAGGACACCCGGCTCATGCCGTGGCCCGCGACATAGGCGGCGTTGAGCGCGCCGGCCGAGGTGCCGACGAGCAGGTCCGGCTCGACGCCGCGATCTGCAAGTGCTTGCAGCATGCCCACCTGGACGGCACCGAGGCTGCCGCCACCGGACAAGACGAACGCAGTAGTCACTGCAACCCAGCGAACACCCGGCGTTCTCTTGGGTCAAGTTGACTCAGTTTTAGAATGAGGGTCGTGGACGACCAGACGTTCAACCAGGTGAGCGGGATCGCTGCGCTCGATCACCCGGTGAGCCGCGCGGCCTACCAGCTGGTGGCCGACCGCGGCCGGGTGAGCAGGGACGCCGCCGCGACCGCCCTCGACGTGTCTCGCGCAGTCGCCGCCTTCCATCTCGACAAGCTGGTGGCGGCTGGCCTGCTCGACGCGAGGTTCGAGCGCACCAGTGGGCGCTCCGGCCCAGGGGCGGGACGGCCGTCGAAGCTCTACGGGCGGTCAGCCAGGGAGATCAACCTGTCGCTGCCGGCGCGGCGCTACGAGATGGCTGGAACACTGCTCGCCGACGCCGTCGCCCGCGCGGACGCGAGCCAGATCCCGGTCAAGCGGGCGCTCGCGCAGGTTGCCCGCGAGTCAGGACACGACGTGGCAGACAAGGTCGCCGGGAAGTCCCGGGCCCGCGACGCGCTCATGGAAGCCCTGCGGCAGCACGGATATGAACCACGCAAGCGCGGACGAGAGATCGCACTGCTCAACTGTCCGTTCCATGCGCTTGCCGAACAGCAGCGCGACCTGGTCTGCGGGATGAACCTCGAGTTCCTGTCCGGCCTGTTGGAAGGGATCTCCGGCGCCAAGTTGACCGCCCGGCTCGCGCCGGAGCCGGGCTTCTGTTGCGTGCGACTGACCGCCCGCTGACCAAACGCGATGTCTTCTAAAAGCGGGAGATATTGACTTTAGATAGCGCCGGTTCTAACGTCCCCTCACATTGTCTTTAGAGATGGGTCGCTTTCGGCCCACCCGAGGGAGGGCCCAATGCACGAAAGGTCGTACCGCGCCACCCGTCTCCTGAGCGGCGCCGCGGGGGTTGCGATCGCAGCCACAGTGCTCGCCGGGTGCGGCGGAGCCGCAGCCGGAACCACCATCACCACTACGACAGCTGGAGCCGCCCACACGTCGGCGGGACAGGCCGTGAGCACTGACAAGAGCGTCGCGCTCCATTCCGCCATGCGACAGCTTTGGCAGCAGCACATGGAATGGACCTACGCCACCGTCGATGCGTTCTTCCACAACCAGAAGGCGCTGTCGCCCACTCTCAAGCGGCTACTGGCTAATCAAACCGATATCGGTGACGCGATCGCCCCGTACTACGGAACAGCCGCCGGGCATCAGCTGACCAAGCTGTTGAAGACACACATCAACGAAGCCGTACCTGTCCTGCAAGCCGCTAAGGCGGGTAATGCCACGAAGCTCGCCAAGGCGGAGGCCGCCTGGTATGCGAACGCGAAGCAGATTGCGGACTTCCTCTCCGAGGCCAACCCTGACAACTGGCCGAAGTCCGCAACGGAGCCGATGCTCAAGGCGCACATCACGCAGACGACCGCCTACTCCGTTGACCTTCTCAAGGGCCACTACGCAGCCGCGATCAAGGCCTACGACAAGGCCGAGCAGCACATGCTCATGCTGGCGGACATCGTCTCCGACGGGGTGATCGCGCAGTTCCCGCAGCAGTTCGCCTGACCGAAGCTCCGGCCGGCGAGCCGTTCCCCCGCAGCTCGCCGGCCGGCACCCTGAAGCCTTGTTCCGACCTCGACATCCGAGTCCTCACGAGCACCGGAGAACTCATCCGTGAACTGGTGTAGACCCTGCCCGGGACCACCAACCACAGGCAGAACGTGAACGATGTCCCAGGACATGTGTGAACCATGTCCCGAGACATCGCACTTGGCGGTGGCGGTGGGATTTGAACCCACGGAGGAGTTGCCCCCTCACACGCTTTCGAGGCGTGCTCCTTCGACCGCTCGGACACGCCACCGGCGAAGAGCCTAGCCCGACCGACCACCACGAGAATCCGTGATCGTCTACCGGCGGGCGGCGAACCAGTCGGCCAGCAGTGCGCCGCACTCGTCCGCCAGCACGCCGCTCACCACCTCGGGGCGGTGGTTGAGCCGGCGGTCCCGAACGACGTCCCACAGCGAGCCGACCGCGCCAGCCTTCGGATCCGCTGCACCGTAGACGAGCCGGTCGAGTCGAGCGAGGACTGCCGCGCCGGCGCACATCGTGCACGGCTCAAGGGTGACGACCAACGTGAGTCCATCGAGGCGCCAGGACTTGCGAGCCGCTGCTGCCTCGCGGATCGCGACCACCTCTGCGTGCGCGGTCGGGTCGACCTTGAGCTCACGTTGGTTGTGGCCGCGGCCCACCACGGCACCGTCACCGTCGATCACGACCGCGCCGATCGGCACGTCACCAGCGGAGTCGGCCAGCCTCGCCTCGTCCAAGGCGGCGCGCATCGCCACGGCAAGCTGTGAGTCGGGCAAGCGGCTACTCGCCGCGCAGCTTCTCCAGCACGTCGAGGCACCCTGCGGCCTCGCACAGCGCGGCGATGACGTCAGCCGGAAGGGCGCCTTCCTCGGCGCACAACGCCAGCAGCTTCGACGACGACGTACCGAGATCGCTCATCACGGCCGTGTCACCGGCCGGGTCACCATCCGCGAGGACGGCGTCGTCACCGTCGTCTTCGATGTCTTCCTCATCCTCGACATCATCGGTCTCGCTAGCGACCGGAACATCGATCGCACCCTCAGCAAGCAACGCCGCGATGTCGCTCGACGCGACCACGCGAGCATCCGAGACAAAGACGCG
The DNA here is from genome assembly GCA_035548055.1 of Mycobacteriales bacterium. Lineage (GTDB taxonomy): Bacteria > Actinomycetota > Actinomycetes > JAFAQI01 > JAFAQI01 > DASZTV01. The sequence continues at coordinate 50,566 of DASZTL010000078.1, forward strand.
CGGGTCGCCATCGGCATCGATTCTCAGGATCCCGAACCACTCGTCGTCCTCTTCTACGAAGAGGACGCCCGTATCCGCGTCATCGCCGATGACCTCTCGCACCATCTCGACGACGCTGTCAAGGTCCTCGAGCTCATCGAGGGAGACGTCATCGCCGAACCAGTTGGAGTCGACTCGCGCGAGCGCGGAGGCCACATACGTCAAGGCGTACACCTTTCGATCTGTACGTCGAAGCACCGGGTCAATGGATCGCCGCTTCCAGTGCGCGATCGTAGACGTCCGCGAAGCCCAGGCGGTCGGCCACGCTGATCAACATCTCGTCGGCGTACGCATCGAGGTCGTCGAGCAGAGCGCCGAGGTCCATCTCGTCGAGGCCGAGGTCGGCGAAGATCGCGACGTCGCCGGCCGGCCAGATGTCATCCTCTTCCCCGTCGTCGGGTGTCTCTAGGCCCAAACGATCCGTCACCTGTCGCGCCAGGTCCCACGCGACCGCAGCCGAGGCGTCCGACAACATCATCCGCACGTCGTCACCGCGTACCCGCAGTGCGACGAAGAACTCATCTGCGACATTGACAAGTCCAATCGCGCCGTTTTCGGCGGGTTGCTGTCGCAGCACCTTGATCAGCGCGTCGAGATCGTCAGCTATCCGCTCGGGCAGAACGTCCCCCCGCCACGTGCCGTCCTCGCGATAGACGACGATGGCCACGCTGTCTCGCGCCTGACCACCCATCGCGTCGCCTCCTCGGCCGGTGTCCGCATCGTGGCAGATCCGGCAGGCGAGGCCAATAGGAGATCTGGCCCGGGCGGGCTACTCCGGCGTCAGGCCCGGGTCGTTCGATGCCGAATCCGGCTCCAGCTCGGACGAACCGCCCATCCGGCTCGGCGTCCCAAAGCCGATGTAGGACAGCGACCAGGCGCGCCGACAGGACTGGCACCACCACGCGCCGTGCCGGTCGGCGTAGGGCTGCAGGTCTTCGTCCCCGCAGTACGGGCAGTAGAACGGGACTGCCCGAGTCGTCATCTGGGCAGTCCTACTGGACGAGCGCTTCGTCGGCGCGACGGACCCAGGTGGCGAACCGCTCGCCGTCCTCGCGATCGTTGAGGTAGTTGCGCAGGACCCGCTCGACATAGTCGGGCAGCTCCGCGGTGGTCACCTTGAGGCCACGCAGCTTGCGTCCCACCCCGGAGTCGTAGCCCAGTGCGCCACCGAGGTGGACCTGAAAGCCCTCACCGCCGTCGACGATCATGCCCTTGAGACCGATGTCGGCGACCTGGAACCGAGCGCAGGCGTTGGGGCAGCCGTTGAGCGCGATCTGGATCGGAGTGTCGAAGTCGGGCAGCCGCTTCTCCAGCTCGTTGTAGAGGTCGATCGCCCGGCCCTTGGTCTCGACGATCGCGAGCTTGCAGAACTCCAGCCCGGTGCACGCGATCGCACCGCGGCGGAACGCACTCGGGTTCACCGGCAGGTCCCGCGCCTCCAGCTCTGCCACGAGGGCCTCGGTCTCCGAGTCCGGTACGTCGAAGATGACCATCTTCTGCTCGACCGTGAGGGCCACCCGCCCACTGCCGTGACGCTCGGCCAGGTCGGCCAGTGCCGCCAGCTCGGTGCCGTTGCTGCGTCCGGTCCGGAAGGCGAACCCGACGTAGTTGTTGCCGTCCTTCTGCTTGTTGACGCCGACGTGGTCACGCGGGCCTGGGGCGGCCTTGGCTTCCGGCCCGTCCTCGAGCTTGCGGCCGAGGAAGTCCTCCCCCTCGAGGATCTCGCGGAACTTCTCGACACCCCAGTCGTCGAGGAGGAACTTGAGGCGCGCCCGGTTGCGAGAGCGGCGGTAGCCCCAGTCACGGAAGACCTTGGTGACAGCCGACCAGACCTCGACGGTGTCCTCCGGCGGTACGAACACGCCGAGCCGCTGGGCGAGCTTCGGGTTGGTGGACAGGCCGCCGCCGATCCAGAGGTCGAAGCCAACCCGGCCGTCGTCGTGACGCACCCCGACGAATGACACGTCATTGATCTCGTGCAGCGTGCAATGTTTGGAGCAGGCACTGACGGCGGTCTTGTACTTGCGCGGCAGATTCGAGAACTCCGGATTGAGCAAGCCGAACTTGTTCACCGCAAGCAGGTACTCGGTGGCATCGAAGATCTCGTCGGCCTCGACGCCCGCAACCGGGCAGCCGAGCATGTTGCGGGGCGTGTCGCCGCAGGCCTCGCCGGTGGACAGCCCGACCTCTTCCAGCCGGCGCCAGATCTCCGGCACGTCTTCGATCCTGATCCAGTGCAGCTGGATGTTCTGCCGGTCGGTGATGTCGGCGAGGTCGCGGCCGAACTCGGTGGCGATCTGCGCGATCACCCGGAGCTGCTGGTTCGACAGCAGACCGCCGGGGATGCGGACCCGCATCATGAAGTAGGAGTCGTCGAGCTCTTCCGGCTCCAGGATCGCGGTCTTGCCGCCGTCGATGCCCTGCCGGCGCTGGGTGTACAGGCCCCACCATCGCATCCGGCCGCGGAGGTCGCTCGCGTCGATCGAGTCGAACCCGGCTTTCGAGTAGATGTTCTCGATTCGGGCCCGAACGTTGAGGCCGTCGTCGTCCTTCTTGAGCCGCTCCTGTGGTGTCAGCGGCTCCAGGTGGCCCATGGCCCACTGACCCTGACCGGCGCTGCGGCGTGCGGGAGGCATAAAAGTAAGGCTTCCTGAGTGGGTGAGATGCGCGAGACGGCGTTGTCTCGAAGGATGGAACAGGCCTGGTGACGCAGGTCCTGTCGTGTGCCAGACTACCTATATGTCCTCACCGGTGCTTCTGGTGGCGCGTCTGCACGTGGATCTGCAGCGCGTCTCTAGCGCCGTGTGTCGCATGCGCTGATCTCAAGCGCCCGCGACCCTTCTAGCTTCCCGAGGACACTCGATGAACACCCCTGTGAGCGACATCGCGTCGCCAGGAACATTGTCGTTCCTGCACCACGACGACACGTCGCTGGAAGACCTTTACGACGCCTCGGACGGCTTGATCCATCTGGCGCAGCACGCCGGCGTGGCGCTCGAGGGCGCCACCCCGCAGGAGATCATCCGATGGGCCCACGATCGCTTCGGGCAGCGCTTCGCGATCGCAGCCTCGATGGCCGACGGCGTGATGGCCCACCTGGCCGGAACGGTTGCGCCCGGAATCCGGGTGCTCTTCCTCGACACCGGGTACCACTTCGCCGAAACGCTCGGTACGGCCGCCGCTGTGGAAGCCACCTTGCCGATCGACCTCGTGCGGGTGACGCCGCACCTGTCGGTTTGCGAGCAGGACGCAGCGTTCGGCAAGGACCTGTTCGCTCGGGATCCCGACCTTTGCTGCGCGATGCGTAAGGTCGCTCCACTCACCAAGGCACTCGCGCCATACGTCGCGTGGGCCTCCGGCATCCGGCGTGACGAGACTGAGAACCGCGCCGGCGTTCGCGTCGTCGAGTGGGACGACCGGCACCAGATGATCAAGGTCAACCCGATCGCGGCGTGGACACAGGATGACGTGGACCGCTACACGCGGGACAACAATGTGCTGGTCAACCCGCTGATCTCCGAGGGCTACGGCTCGATCGGCTGTGCGCCCTGCACCCGCAAGGGCGAGGGCCGTTCCGGCCGCTGGCTCGGCCTTCCCAAGGTGGAGTGCGGCTTGCACGAGTGAGGACGCTCGTCCTCGCTGCGCACGGCAGCGCCGATCCCGGCTATACCGCCGTCTTCGACTGGGTTGCGGATCGCATCGTCGGCAACCGGCCCGACCAGGACGTCCAGGTCGGGTATCTCGACCACTGCGAGCCGCGGCTCACCGACCTGCCGACGGACGGTGCCGTCGTCGTGCCGATGCTGCTGTCGACGGGCCACCACCTGACCAGCGACATCCCGGCGGCGGCACCGAAGGCGATCGTCGCCGCGCCGATCGGACCGGACCCCCGGCTGATCGCCGTCGTCGCGGACCGGCTGCGGGAGGCGGGCTGGTCGGCCGGCACTCCGGTCGTGTTGGCGGCCGCGGGCTCGCGGGACGAGCGCGCAGTCAACGACGTCCATCGTGCTGCAGCGCAGCTCGCGGAGCTGATCGACGTCGAGGTGACCGCCGGATTCGCCGGCGCAGGTGAGCCGGCACTTGCCGCATTGCGGCCCGCCGCGGTCGCGACGTACCTGCTCGCGCCGGGTCACTTCGCCGACCTCATCGCCGCCTGCGGCGCGCCGGTCATCAGCCCGCCGATCGGTCCGGACCCGCGCATCGCCGACATCGTGATGAGGCGCTACGACGACGCCGTCGCCTGGTGATCCTTCATCGTGCGGTAGCCCGGATGTACGCCGCCCGCGATCTCGTGGTCGCTCATCAGTCGCTCCAGCAGCTGCTTGAGCTGCGCCCGCTCCGCCTGGCTGAGTGACTTCAGTAGGTCCTGTTCGGACTCTCGGCCGATGTCTGCGATCTGCCGCATCACCTTCTCGCCCTTGCTGGTGAGGTACAGGTTGTGGGCCCGTCGGTCCTTCGCGTCGCGACGCCGCTCGACCAGCCCGGCATGCTCGAGGTCGTCGATGAAGGCGACCAACCGGCTCGGCGGGATGCCGAACTCCTCGGCGACGGCCTGCTGGCTGCGACCCGGCACCACACTGATTCCCCGGAGCAGGCCGACGTGCGGCGGCGTGAGGGCGAGCGGTGCGAGCCTGCGGGCAAAGCTCATCGCCGAGTGTGCACCGAGTGCCGACAGGAGAAACCCCACGCCGATGACTTCAGGCGGGCCCGACCGTCTTGTCTCGCGGGCGGGCGGACCGCCAGATCCGGTCTCGTCCCGCCCAGTCATGTGCTCAATAATACATTTGAACAATCATTCGAAGTCTGAACTATTCTCAGGCGACGAAAAGATTCCCAGACGTCGAAGGGGCGGGTTCTTGATGAGTGAGACGGCAACCGTGGAGCCGACCAACGTCTTCGGGCGACTCACGGCCTTCGTGCTGCACCACCGCCGCTGGGTGATGGTGGGCTGGCTCCTCATCTTCATCGCGGGGGGCGCGGGGGCCGGCAAGGTGCAGGACCGGCTGTCCGTGGACTTCTCGCTCCCCGGCCAGCCGGGCTACACCACCGCCAAGGCGCTGCTGCAGACCTACGGACCGAACAGCGGGCTGGGGATCACGAGCGTCGCAGTCCTGCAGGCACCGGAGGGGCAGACTGCCGCGTCACAGACCGCCGCGCTCTCTCAGGTTGCGCCGGCAATCGACAAGGCCCTGCCGGGCTCGCGAGTGATCGACTACGCCAACACCCACGACCAGCGGTTCATCGGCAGGGACGGCCGCACGACAATCGCCCTCGTCATCACGAAGTTGCCGAACTCCTTCTCCGACGACCCCACCGACGACCTGAAGGCCGCCGTCCACACCGCGCTGCCCACATGGCACACCGACATCACGGGGATGCAGCAACTGGCGTCCGGCGGTGACTCGAGCGGGCCAGGGGTCTTCGCCGAGACCTTGCTCGGCGCTGGTGGTGCGCTGATCGTGCTGGCCTTCGTCTTCGCCTCGTTCCTCGCCCTGTTGCCGATGATCGTCGCCGCAGTGTCGATCCTGACGACGCTGCTGATCGTGCTCGGCCTGACGACGTTCACCGAGGTGTCATTCATCGTCGAGTTCCTCGTCTCACTCGTCGGCCTCGGACTCGCAATCGACTACAGCTTGTTGTTCGTCACGCGATGGCGCGAGGAACGCGAGCATGGACGCGACAACCATTCCGCCGTCATCCGGGCCGCCGAGACAGCCGGCCGGACGGTAGCGGTGTCCGGACTGACCGTCGGCATCGGGCTGCTCGCACTCATCGTGCTGCCGGTGCCGGGGATGCGCAGCGTGGGTATCGGCGGCGCGCTCATCCCGCTCGTCTCCACCATCGTCGTCCTTACCTTCTTGCCGGCGCTGCTCGGCGGGATCGGCCCCCGCATCGACTGGCCACGCATTCGCCACGAGGCGAACGCCAGCCGTACCTGGACGCGGTGGGCGCATGGCGTCGTGAAACAACGATGGGCCGGGGCCGGAGTGGCTGTCGTCATCCTCGGCGTGATGCTCGCTCCCGCGTTCGGGCTGAAGGTCGGCGAGACCAGCGTCCAGGCCCTTGCCAAGACCGGCAATGCGCATCAGGCCTTCGTCGACATGACCAGTCAGGGCATCAGTCCCGGCGTCCTCACGCCGCTGGAGGTGCTGACCAAGACGCCAGATGCGCCGGAGGTGCTGAAAGCGATCAACGCGACCGACGGAGTATCCGCTGCTGTCCTGCCCGAAGGGCCCGTCGCCAACAAGAACGGCCTCTCGGACATCATCGTCGTGCCGAATGTTGTGACCGCCAACACCGACACCCTCGCCCCGGTTCGTGCCGTGCAAGCGACGGTGAACCAGTTCCCGTCAGTAGTCGGTGTCGCAGGTGAAGGCCCGACGCAGCAGGACTACATCCACTCGGTCTACGGCAACTTTCCGTTGATGTTCACGATCATCGCCATCCTGACGTTGATCCTGCTGATGCGGGCCTTCCGGTCCTTCGTGCTCGCGCTGAAGGCTGTGGTGCTCAACGTCATCTCGATGGCGGCAACCTTCGGGTTCCTTACCTGGTTCTGGCAGAGCGGACACGGCTCGAACGCCATCTTCGACGTGCCGGCGACCGGCGCGATCACGTTCTGGATCCCGCTGATGGTCTTCGCCTTCCTGTTCGGCCTGTCGATGGACTACGAGGTGTTCATCCTGAGCCGGATCCGCGAAGAGTACGACGAAGCCGGAGAAGAGGCCGGAACGAACAGTGCCGTCATCCGCGGTCTCGGCCGCACCGGCAGGCTGGTCACGAGCGCGGCGCTCATCCTGTTCCTCGCCTTCGCGGCCCTGGCCTCCGGTCCGCAAACCGACATCAAGGTGATGGGCACCGGGCTCGGCGTCGGGATCTTGCTCGACGCGACGCTCGTACGGGCGCTGCTCGTCCCGGCGCTGATGTCACTCATGGGCCGCTGGAACTGGTGGCTGCCCGCTCCACTCGCCCGAATCCTGAGAGTGGAGCCGAGTCCGATCTAGCTGACGGAGATGCCGACGCCGCCTCGGGTCGTTGCGCCGTACCGCGCCTTGGTCGCGGTGAGGTCCAGCGGCCCGATGCGGGTTCGGGCGTCCTTCGCGTCGTCCGTCAGGAGGTCGGCTGGAATGATCCAGGCGACCTCGAACTCGAGGCCGTCCGGGTCGTGTGCGTAGAGGCTCTTCGTCGTGCCGTGGTCCGATGCGCCGACCAGCGCGCCGGCTTCAGACAGCCCAGCCGCGAGGCGCTCGAGCTCGTCGAGGGTGTCGACCTCCCAAGCGAGGTGGTACAGCCCGACAGTGGTCTGACCGGCGTCTGAGGACCGCAGTCGGTCACCGAGCGCGAACAGCCCGAGGTCGTGGTCGTTCGTCGACCCTGGCGCGCGAAGGAATGCGGCCCCCGAGAAGCCAGCGGGGGTCATCTCCTCGATGCGACTGAAACCCAGCACCCCGACGTAGAAGTCAAGGCTGCGCTGCAGGTCACGGACGTAGAGGACCGCATGGTTCAGTCGAACGATTGGCATGTCTCTCCCTACGAGATCGTGCTCGACGTGAGCGAACCGTTCGAGTTGTTGGCGATCTTGATCGCACCGAAGATCTGCTCGTGAACGGCAAGGTGCTTGGTGCCGTTCTTGTACTTGGCGTTCCGCCAGAACGTCGTGGTCTCGACCTTCTTCTTGGTGCCGTCCTTGCAGTTGTTGCTGTCCGTGCTGCTGGACTTTCCGATTAGCTTCGCTCTACCGGATGAGTTGGTGTCGGCCTTCACCGAGAGTGACGCCCCACCACCGCTCGTGGTCGTGAGCTTGAGGGGCTTCGTCGTCGCGAACGACTCGTCGTTGCGCGTCGCGCCCGGCGGGGTGCTCAGGTCGACGGTTCGTGACGCGATCAGCTCGCCATGCCTCCCCGCGGTCACGCCCTCGAAGTTGAGAGCCCCACCCTTCTCGTTGGTCGACCAGAAGACACCCGACGGGCAGGGCAGGTTGTTGAAGTCCACGCACGCCGAGCCTGCGCCAGGGTTGTACTGGGACACCACTTTGTTCGGCGATCCGAAGCTGAACGGCTCCGTCGTGCTTCCGACGGTGCCCCAGGCTCTTCGTCCCTTCGACCTGGTGTCGAAGAAGAAGGTCCCGGTCAGCGAGACGGCTTGGGTCCGCGACACATTCTGTCCCTTGCAGGTCTGCGTCGTCGGGTCACCGACCGGAGCACTCGTCAGCGAGATCTGACCGAACGGCGACATCGCAGAATCCGGAACGTCGACCGTCCCCGCGCCGCTCGCATCGAGCTGCAAAGCGGCGGCCGTCACCGGGAATGTCCATACGTGCAGCTCACTCGTCTCCGATGAGCCCTTACGGAGCGTGATGGTGGCCGTCGCTCCCGACGGTGCCGCGGCGGGCTGCTCGACATTGAGCTGGACCTGCAGCTTTCGCCCCGTCGAGGACACGACATGCGTGTAGCTGCTCTGCAACGACTGCGACGTCACGGCGTCCGTCGCCGGCGCGGCGAGGGCTGACGGCACCGCGATGATGCCGCTGCCGATCACCGCAACGGCGGCCACCATCGGAGCCAGGGCCCGTTTCGACCTGCCGGCCACCTCGCGACCCGTGCCCATCGGTCCCCTCTCCCCAAATCTCCGTCAAACGACGGCGTAATACCGAATGCCGTCTCGCTCCTGCATCGTTGCGCGGCCTTGGCCCACGAGCAACTGCAGATGGGCGCCGGTCTCACAGACCGCGAGGAACTGGTTGAACACGTCCAGCTCCGCGAGCGTGCGTTCACGCCGGGTCCAGGTGACAATGCCCGCCACTGCCGCCGCTGTCTCGGCGCCGCCAGCGAGCGCATCGCACATCTGGTCGAGCCGGATCCGATGGTGCTCGACCAGCTCGTCCACCCGGGCGTGTGCACTGGGGACGACAGACCCGTGCGCCGGTAACAGCATCGCGTCCGGCCGGCTGCGCACGATCGCAAGCGACTTCAGGAAGGACCCGAGCGGGTCGTCGGTCATCGCTGGCTCGAAGCCGATCGAGGGCGTGATCGTCGGCAGTACGTGGTCCCCGGCAAAGAGGAGGGAGTTGGCGGTGTCGTAGAAGACGACGTGACCGCGGGTGTGACCCGGCGTCTCGACGACCTCGAGATCGCGCCCGTTGGCACCGATCCATTGGTCGTTCGCAAGCCACTCGTCGGGCAGCGCCCACTCCGCCGGATCGTGGTGCCCGCCGTTGCCGCGGTGCATCTTCTCGGCGATGTCCGCCGCGCCCAGTGTGGTCAGCAAGGCGACCTGCTCTTCAGCCGCCTTGCGCCCGGGCCGCCTGACGAGCTCGAGCGACCACCGCTCCTCGGCGCCCAGCGCCACCCGGGTTCCGAAATCCCGACGCAGGTGGATCGCTTGGCTGTAGTGGTCACGGTGCATGTGAGTGACGAGGAACCGCTGCACGTCGCCGAGCTCGGCGCCGATCTCACGGAGTCCCGACTGCAGCAGCTCGCGAGCATTCGCGACAGCCCAGCCGGAGTCGATCAGGACGGGGCCGTCCGATCCGGTGATGGCGTACACGTTGACGGCGCGCAAACCGTCGTTCGGCAGCGGCAGCGGGATGCGGTGCACCCCTGGCACTACTTCGTAGACGCCCGGTGCAGTCCAGTCCTCGCTCGGCACCCGTCCTGTTTACACGTCAGCCGACCGCGAACGTCGGGCTGGTCCCTGTGAAGGCGGTGAGCCGCCCCTCGGCGTCAGCAGCGTTGCCGTGGTAGCGAATCCGGTAGACACCCGCTTCAGCCTCGGCCGGGACGTCCCACGTGACGGTGATCCGCATGCCTCCTTCGGCTTTGCGGCAGTGCAGCTTGGTCGCCCAGTCGCCGTCGTCCGCCACGCGTCGCCAAGTGCCGTCGACCTCGCGCTCGATCTCGAGGTAGGTACCACCTCTGCGCAGCTCGTTGTTCGGGTTGGCACCGGCGAAGGCGACCTCGACCGTCTCGCCACGGCCGTACCGCCCCTTCGGCGCCGAGAGCACGTCGCCGAAGCCACGACCTGAGACGCGACCGTCGGGCTTGACCTTGCGCGCAGCCTTCTGGCCGTGCGACAGATCGGGTGGCGGCGTGCCGCGACCTACTGGCTTGTTGTCACGCATCGCGGTCGCGAGCTGCACCGCAACCTGCGTGAGCGCAGGTGCCTCCCAGCGGCCGAACAAGGTGCTGCCGCCCTCGTAACGCTGTTCCTCGTACTCTTCGGGCGTCGTGACGTAGTGGATGTAGGCATTGCTGTAGCCGGCGACCAGCACGTCATCGAGCGACGCGCCGACGACGGATGCGACCTCTCGACGCATCCGCAGGCCGGCAGTGATCGTCACCTCACCAGGAATCCCGATCAGGTAGAGCCGGCCGATCCGCAGCAGCTGCACCGGCACCCGCTCCTGCACGAACGGTGCGATCCGATTCATCGCGCCGCCAGGCAGCACGATCCCCTTGGGTGCCTGCGAGTCGCGCAGTCGTGCCGAGAACCGGTAGTACGTCGCGCGGCTGAGCGCGTCGATGATCCGGTTTCGCCCCTGCTTGAAGCCGAAGAAGCCCGGTCCCTCGTCGGTCCCCGCGAGCGCCGCCGCGCCGCCACACACGGGCGACGTCCGATGTTCGCGGCCGTCGCCTGTGAACTCCGGGCTGACTGTGACGTTGCCGAGATCCACGTATGTCATGCGGGCCTCGACGCCGCCGGTCATCGCCACACCCTCGTCCGCGGCAAGGGCTGCGGCCGCATCAGCTTGCCGCTTCCCGACCAGCCGGGTGTTCTCGAACTCGTCCTCCGTCGGTCCGCTCCCCGGCCGACGGTTGAGATTCGGTGACATGTCACCCGCGTTGGTCTGCGCGAACGCGCTGATGAAGTCCGGAACCGGATCGGCGAGGTAGTCGACGCCCGTCACGACCCGCTCCCAGTGGTACGCCGCATAGCCCTTGTTGTCGGCGCTCACCAGGCAGTTCTTGTTGGTCATGCTCGTGCCGTGTGTGGCAAACCAGTTGATGGCTCCGACGACGCGTCCACCACGTTCGACGCGCAGCAGCGTCGTCTGCGGATCGACCGCGTTGGGGAAGTGCGCCTTGTCGGCCTCAGGGTTGCGAGCGAACGACTGCGGCGAGCGGTTGACGCTCGCGTCCTCGAGCGTTCCGCGCGACAGCGTCAACGTCGCCGGCGCGATGTCGGTGTGCGCCCGCTCCACCGCTTCGACAATGCCGTCGACGATCGCCTGGAAGGTCAGCGGATGGAATCCGTGGGTCGTCATGTTGTAGAGACGGTGGTGGGAGTAACCGCCCGGGCCGCAGTGGGTGTGCGTGACTGTGAGCATGGTGTTGACGTCGGTGTAGACGTCGCCGTACGTCGCCGCGAGGCGCCTCAGGACTTCGCGGTGGACGCTGTCGAACATCAGCGGCAGGTCACTGACGCAGATCAGGACGCGGTCATCGGATGCCGGGTCGACGACGATGAACGCCCGAGTGCGCAACCTCGTGTGCAGGCCCTTGGAGACCTGGTCGGCTTTCCCGTACCCAAGCAGCCCACAGCCCCAGAGCTCGCCCGTGACGTCTGAGATCCCACGACCCACGAGATACGGCGCATCCACCATGTCCACCGGCCCGACCCACCGCCCTTCAACGGAACCGGCTTTCGCCGGCATTGCCCCTTGGGCAGGGACCCTACTTAACCTCCGTTGGCCGGCACATAGAACGGAAGCGAATGGGCCGCGTGCGACTTCGTGCGTTTGATGGCCGCCCGGTAGTGCAGCGCTTGGCTCTGCGACACCGGGAGAGTGAACGTCGCCTGCAGGGTGTCGTCGAGGGTGGCGCGCCGCCCATCACGTGCGCCCGCCCCGCGGATCACGACGACGTCCCCTGGCTGGGCGCCGCCGACGGACACCGCGACCGTGACTGTCGTTGCGCCGGCCGGCGCAGCCGGTACCTCGACGTGCAGGATCGGGGTGACGACGATGCGCTGCACCGGGCTGTGGATCCGTCCCGAGCGCAGCAACAGTCGCAGGTTGCGCTGTGCGTTCGGGCCCGCGATCGCCACCTGTCCATCCGATGAGGTGAGACTCGAACCGATCCGGTTGCGACCCGGTTCGCCCATGATGCGCTCGATCAGCACGACCCGACGGTTCGCGATCGGGTTGCCGTCGATGTCGGTGAGCCTGCCGCTGACCGTGACGGCGGTGCCGGCAACGATCCGGTTGCTCGACACGTGGATCTGCAGCTCACCGCGCCTTACCGGTGGAGGCGGAGGCGTCGCCGACGACGTCGGTGTCGGCGTCGGGCTAGCGGTCGTCGAGGTGGACACGGTCGGCGTGGGAATCACGACCGGGACCGAGGCCGTCGGCGTTGGCGCCGCCGGCGAGTGGCTCGTCGACGGCGACGGTGAGGTCTGAGGTGTCGGCGTCCCACCGTCATGAGTGGGTGTGGGCGTCGATGCCACCGACGGCACGGGTGTGGGAGCAGTCGTGGGCGCGACCGTCGCGGTACTCGTCTTGTGGTGGCTCGGGGCCGGGACGCCGATCGAGTGGAACTGCTTGTAGACCGTCTCCTGCCAGGAGTCCGGCAGGTTGTTCGTGTAGGCCGCAGCCACGCCGCCGGACAGCCCTAGGACGAGAACGGCGACCGTGCCTCCGGTCGCCACGCGAGCCACCGATCGCCGGCGCTGCGCCGGCACGGTGACAGAGACGGCTTCGCGGTATGCGGCAACGGCATCGGCTTCACCCGCCAACTCGCCGGGAGTCGGCGGCGCGGTCAGTGCCTCGACGACCGGGTCCTCACGGAACGGTGAGAGGTCATCGTCTTGATGACGCATCACACCACCTCCGATCGGACCTTCGGATCACGAGCGAGCGCTCGCAAGCCGCGATGGACACTGACCCGGACCGCGCCCGGAGACTTTCCGACGATCTCCGCGACGACTCGTACGTCGAGCCCGGCCACCACACGGAGCATGACCATGTCGGCCTGGTCGGGCGGGAGCCGCCTGACCAATGCAATGGCACGGTCGGTCGAGATCCGATCGAGTGCCTCTGTCTCAGCCGGGGCCGCCGCAGGTTGCCGGCCGACACCCGAGAAGTCCGGGACCGACACCGCCGGCCGCGCGGCTGCGGCGCGAGCCGCGTCGATGGCTCGATGTCGAGCCAGGGTGAACAACCAAGCGCGGAACCCGTCAGCGTTGCCGTCGAAGCTCGACAGGTCCCGGACCGCGTGCAACCAGGTCTCCGCCGCGACGTCCTCATGGTTTCCCCGTGTCCGCACGCGCAAGTAGCGAAGCAGTCTCGGGTGCAGTGCGCGCCAGAGCTCGGCGAAACCCGAGTCATCGCCTGCCCTCGCCCGTTGAAGCGCGTCGTCGAGCGGCTCGGCAGCCGGGCTGACGTCCGAGCCCCGCCGCCGCGCGTGTCGTGCCGGCTGCTTGCCGATGAGCGCAGTCCCCATCTCATCTGAACCACGGCGCCTTGGTGCGCGCCATTCTCCTAAGGGTTCAGCCGATGGTAACGACACCACTCTGGCAACCCTGGTAGTTCGGCCCGCCCGTGAAGGCGAGTTGGAACTCCTCCGGCACCGAGGGTGTGGCGACCCGGAACGACACGATGCCGTGGCGGTGCGTGCGATGCGTCCGCACCGTCGTCCACGTGTCGCTACCGACGGTCCGCTCCTGGAGGGTCACCTTGCGGCCGGACAGCGGGTGAGCGTGGCCGCGCAGCTGGCCCTGAATCACCTGACGACCGTGTCGACCATCGTGGGCACGGATCGACAGCGAGCTGTCCCACTGCACGTGGACCGTGACGACCTTGCTGCGCGCGAATGTGGCGACCGGCGTGCTGGCCGGAGAGGGAACGGGCGACGGCGTGACCGTCGGTACCGGCACAGCGCGGAACACCAGGCGGTAGTGCATGTTGGTCCTGGGCGTCACCGTGAAGCTCACGCTGCCGTCGGCCCCTGTGGTACCCGTCGCGATCCGGTGCGCGTGGTGGACCCGATGGGCATGGTGATGGCGGCCCGCCGCCCAAGCCCGCAGGGCCACGGTGTCGCCGGCCTGCGGCACGCCCGCCTTCGTGAGCACCCCTGACACCGTGTCCGAGGTGCCCGCAGCGATTGACTTGGCGGCGAGCGCGATCGACAAGCTGTAGCCGTCGGAAGCGGCCGGCGTGCCGTTCGCGGCCACGGCGCCCGCTGGGCCAGCCGCCGTGACGAGTGCGGCCCCCGCTGAAGCGGTGAGCAGAAGCAATCCGGGCTTTCTCATGGCGTTCCTTTGCGTGGAGGGTTCGCTGGTGACAGCGGAACGACCCGGAATCGCGTTACAGCGCGACGCCGCGGGCGCATTACCGTCTGCCGGATGAGCGGATTGTCGTTTCGGCCGGCGACGAGCGACGATGTCGATCCGATCGTGGCCCTGGTGGAATCCGCCTACCGCGGCGAGAGCAGCCGGGACGGGTGGACGACCGAAGCCGACCTGCTCGACGGCCAGCGCACCGACGCTGCGGCGGTGCGGGAGATCATCGGCGCGGCGGATCGGTTGGTGCTCCTGGCCTTCCAGGGCCATGACCTGCGCGGGTGCTGCGAGCTTCGTCAGCGTGACGGCGGAGTGGCGTACTTCGGGATGTTCGCGGTCAGCCCGGCACTGCAGGGCGGGGGCATCGGCAAGACGATCCTGGCGGAAGCCGAGCGGCAGGTCCGGGACCGCTGGGGAGCGTCGCGGATGGAGATGACGGTTCTCACCCAGCGTGCGGATCTGATCGGCTGGTACGAGCGGCGCGGTTACGCGCGCACGGGCGCGACCGAGCCGTTCCCGTACGGCGACGAACGGTTCGGCCTGCCGCGCCGTCCGGACCTGCTCTTCGAGGTGCTGGCCAAAGCCCTGTAGGTCAGTCGGACACCGGGACGTGCTGGTTGACGACTCGTTGTGTCGACGGGGGCGACATCTCGAGCAGGCCTGCCGGCCGGGTCGGGCGTAGGACGAGGTTGCCCCCGCAGTTCGGGCAGGTGTCGTTCAGCAGCTCGACGCAGCGTGCACAGAAGGTGCACTCGAACGTGCAGATCTTCGCGTCCGGATCCCCGTTGGGAAGATCCCGGTCGCAGTTCTCGCAGTTGGGCCGCAGCTCGAGCATGTGCCTATCCCCCCACCGTCAAGTCTCGATCAGAGCAGTACCAAGGAGGTGCCGGCGAGCGAGCTTCCGGTACTCCTCCGGGTTCGTCTCGACCCAGTGCGCGGCACCGGGTGACAGCGGTCCGGCTGAGGACCCGGCCGTCCCACGGAACAGCGTGCCGGGCTCGACGACGGTGTTCGGTGGGACCAACGCGCCGGCCGCCACCAACGCGCGTTCGCCGATTCGGGCGCCGTCCTGCACGATCGCGCCGTTGCCGATCAGCGCCTCAGCGCCGATGACCGCACCGTGCACCACACATTGGTGCGCGATGGTCACGCCTTCGCCGATCTCGACCAGACCGGCGCCGTGGACAACGGCACCGTCCTGGATGTTGGCGCCGGCCTTCACGACGATCGGCCCGAAGTCGGCGCGCAGCACCGCGCCGTACCAAACCGAGGCGCCGGCCTCGATCGTCACGTCACCGACGATCGACGCGGTCGGGGCGATGAACGCGTCGGAATGGATCGACGGCGTCAGTCCTTCAAAGGAGAACAGCGGCATCGCGGCAGCGTATCGACGCTGTCGTTCGACTAGTGGGCGGCGATCTCCGCATAGCGGGCCTGGAGCCGGTCGCGCACCTGCTCCGGCGTGAAGGCGCGGCGCTGTCGCTCTCGGCGAGCGATCACGACCCCGGTTGCAGCCACGCCGGCAAGACCGGCCAGCCCGACGACCTTCCACCACCGCATGCCGTCACGCTACCGATCGACTCATTGGAGACTGTGCGGATGACCACGCCGTCGATGTCGCTCGATGCCGCCGTCGAGCTCACCCGCACCGGGGACCTGTGGTTGTTTCGTGGTCGCAGTGGCGCGGACCGCGCAATCCGGACCCTGACCAACGCGCCGGTGAACCACGTCGGCATGGCGGTCGTGCTCGATGACCTGCCGCCGCTCATGTGGCACGCGGAGCTCGGCAAGTCGCTGATCGACATGTGGACGGGCAACTACCAGCGCGGCGTGCAGCTGCACGACCTTCGCGACTCGGCGCTCGTGTGGGCGAACCGCTATGGGCAACGCGCCTGGTTGCGACAGCTCGACGGCGACATATCGCGAACCGCGGAAGACGCGCTGCTCAAGGCCATCGCGAGACTCGACGGCACGCCGTTCCCGACGACCCGGGCACTCGCCGCAGGATGGTTCAGCGGCCGGCTGCCACGTCGAGCAACGCCTGGCGACGACGAGCGAGAGACGGCGTACTGCGCCGAGGTCGTCGCGATCACCTACCAGGACATGGGCCTGCTGCCGAGGGAACGGCACGCGAGCTGGTACGACCCGGGCAAGTTCTGGAGCGGCGACGAGCTCGAGCTGATCCCCGGTTACTCACTCGGCGAGGAGATCCCGATCGACATCCCGAACGAGGAACCGAAGACGAGTCGACGGGAGACGCCATGACTGGTGACCTCATCGAGCTGCAACGCTTGCAGTCGGCGTACGCCGACGTCGTGAGTCGTCGCGCCTGGACGGAGCTCGAACGGCTGTTCCTTCCCGACATCACCGTCGAGGTCGACACCGTGTCCGCACCCGTTCGCCGCTTCACCGGGCCGGCCGAGTTCATCGCCTTCGTCGGTGCCGCCTGCGAGCGTTTCGACCACTTCCAATTCGTGATCCTCAACTCGGTCGTCGATGTCGATGGCGTCGCAGGCGACGATGCAACCGGTCGCATCTTCATGTGCGAGATCCGCCACCACTGCGCAGAAGACGAATGGACTACGGCGTACGGGCTCTACTCCGACCGCTACCGCAAGGTCGACGGCACTTGGTGGTTTGCCGAGCGGCACTACCGATCCCTCGCGCGCACCGGACCGCAGGCCGGGATCTTCGGCGTGCCGCCCGGCCTTCCCCGGGTCGGCCGCTAGGCGGGGGCGACCGCGGCCTCCGCCACCTCTGCCTCCGGGTTGCGGGGCGTTGCGATCACATGCTCGAAGAAGACGAGCACGAACAATGCTCCGGCGACGAAGAGCCCGACGGACACGTGGTAGGCGAGAACGAAGCCGTGCGTGTAAGCGATCGGCGGAACCACCCCGTCGGACATCTGCCCGGCGGCGTGCCGCAGACCGAGGGTCACCAGGCACGACAATCCGATCGCGCCACCGACCTGCTGCATCGCGTTCTGCACGCCTGATGCGAGGGACGAGTCCTGCCCGGTGACCTCGTGCAGCGCGGCGTTGCCCATGGTCGGGAAGCAGACCCCCGACCCGAGACCGAGGATCATCATTCCGGGGACGATGCCCGACCAGTAATGCGAGCCCACATCGATACCAGAGGTGAGCCCGATGCCGACGGCACAGAGCGCGAAGCCGATAGTGAGCAAGGCCTTCACGCCGAGCTTCGGCATCATCGCCGTGCCGACGCCGATGCCCATCCCGATCATGATCCCGAACGGCAGGTAGGACAGGCCGCTCTTCACGGGCGAGTAGTGCAGCACCTGCTGCTCGAAGAGCGTGAGCATGAAGAAGTACGAGAAGAACGCCGACGTGAAGAACAGCGTGACCACGTTGGTCGCGACCCGGGTGCGATTGCGGAAGAACTCGAGCGGGATCAGCGGGTCCTTCGACCTCGACTCGATCAGCACTGTCAGACCGAGCAACGCGACACCGCCCAGAAGAGGGAGGAGCACCTGCCAGTCGCCCCACGCATGCTTGGCAGCGTTCAGCAGGCCATCGACGACTGCGATCAGCCCGCCGGTCGCGGTCGCGGCGCCGTAGTAGTCCGGATGTCCTTCGGTCTCGCGGACCATGCGACTCTCGGAGACCAGCCGCGGCGTCACGAGCAGTGCGACGAGCGCGACCGGCACGTTGACGAAGAAGATCCATCGCCAGTTCGCGTAGTTGACCAGGACGCCTGAGATGACAGTCCCCGACGTACCGCCGAGCCCGGCGATGCCGCCCCACATGCCAAGCGCCTTCACCCGCTCGCCGGGATCGGGGAACAACACGGCGATCAGGCCGAGGGACGCCGGCGCCGCGAGCGCCTCACCCGCTCCCTGCACGAATCGAGAGATGACCAGCATCGCCGGGTCCTGCGCAGCTCCGCAGGTCACCGACGCCACCGCGAACAGCCCGACGCCGAGCAGGAACAAGCGCCGCCGCCCGACGATGTCGGCGAGTCGACCGCCGAGCAGCAGCAGTCCTCCGGCCATCAGCACGTACCCGTTGACGACCCACGCAAGACCTGCCCGCGAGAAGCCCAGGTCGGCTTGGATGTTCGGCAACGCGACATTCACCACGGTGACGTCGAGGACGAGCATGAACTGGATCGCGCCGAGCAGCGCGAGTGCCTTCCAGCGGCGTGGGTCGAGAGTCGTGTCCAGCGCGGTCATTCAAGATCCTTTGGCTCAACGGTCGGCAGGCTGGCGCAGAGCGCAACACAACTGAGGACGAACTCTCGCACGCGGCTGTGACAGTCCTGGCGGCGTCAGCGCTGCATAGATACTGGCCGTCATGGACATCGCAGCCCACATCGATGCCCTCGAGCACGAGGGAGCAGAGCTCGGCAAGGCCGCGGCGGTTGCGGCCCTCGGCGATCCGGTCCCGGGATGTCCCGACTGGACGGTCCGCGACCTCGTGCGCCACGTCGGGTACGTCCACCGATGGGCGGGCGAGATCATCGCCGGTCGCCTCGACGGCGCCGGTGGCGATGGGGACGCGGCGGTCGGCCCGCTGCCGGACGACGAGGGGCTCTCGGAGTGGTACGTCGAGGGGCACCGAACGCTCGTCGGCATCTTGCGAAACGCTCCGGCCGACGTGGCGTGCTTCACCTTCCTCCCGGCGCCGTCACCGCTTGCGTTCTGGGCTCGGCGTCAGGCGCTCGAGACCGCCGTACACAGAGCCGACGCCAGCGCGGCGGCGGGCCGCGCGGTGGAGTTCTCCGACGACCTCGCGCACGACGGGATCGACGAGACGCTGCGCGGCTTCGGGGCGCGGCCGCGGGCGTTCGAGCCCGGTTCCATCTGGCTGCAGCCCGGTGACGGTCCGAGCTGGCGAATCGACCTCCACGAGGAGGGGCTGACGGCCGCAACCGACGCGCCGGCGACAGGCTGCGACGTGACCGTGTCCGGCACCCCGTCACAGGTCTACCTCTGGCTCTGGAACCGGCCGGCGACGGTCGAGATCACCGGCGAGCCTGCGGTCGCCGAGCGGTGGAAGCGGGTCCGCGTCCGCTGGTCGTGAGCCGGCCCGAGCACAGGTCGGCCAACCGCGACGGCCGTCTGGCGGCGCTGGGCAGCACCGAGCGAACGAGCCTGGCGGGGTGACTCCCAGCGCATCCCAGGCGTAACTGCCGATGTGGCGGGAAAGCCAACCCTCGAAGACTGAGCGGTCGACCGCGTTGTAGAGAGGAGTCGCCGCCATGCCTAGAGGTGCGCACGCCCAAAACACGACAACCAGCACGGGGCGGTTCTGGATGCCCCGCCGCCGCGGCGCGGTAGCCGGGCCGCTCCTCATGCTGCTCGGCGCCTGGGGCGCATTGATCCCGTTCTTCGGACACTCGTTCGGGTTCGGCTACACCCCGGACGACACGTGGACGTGGACAGCTGCCCGAGGCTGGCTCGAGGTGCTGCCCGGTGCTGCGGCGTTCCTCGGGGGCGCACTGCTCACGGCGAGCGCCGATCGCGCCTCAGCGATGTTCGGCAGCATCGTCGCGGCCGCCGGCGGCGTGTGGTTCGTACTCGGCACCGTCGTTGCCCCCTGGTGGAATCCCGGCTACATCGGCACCCCGGTCGGCGATGCCAGCCAGGGCGTCTGGGAGCGCATCGGGATGTTCACCGGGGTCGGCCTGGTGATCACATTCTTCGCCGCGATGGCGCTCGGCCGAATCACGTTGTCCGGTCGCCGCGAGATCCCGGCGACCTCACCTGAGCAGCTCGAGGCGATCCGGCGCATCGAAGGTGCCCGGACGATCCCGGGCGAGCGAACCAAGACCGTTGATCTCACAACCGCGGAGGCCAATGCTGAAACCCGAGCCAAGTCCGTCCCCTGACGGCGGATCGGTGGGAGGTGGAACCGTGACGACGGGGATGGCGTGTCGCCCGCTGCAGCTTCCACCCGAGGCCGCGTCGGCAGCCGAAGCAAGGCACTACGTGCGCCACTGCCTTGCCGCGCTCGGCCGCCCTGATCTCATCGAGTGCGCCGTCCTCGGCGTCGACGAGCTGGTCGCGAACGTCTGCCGCCACGCGGGGACACCACTCGTCGTCGACGTCGAGATGGATCGTGGCGGGTCGGTGCGGATCGACGTCACCGACCTGTCACCGACTCCGCCGGTACGCCGAGCCGCCGGTGACGAGGCGGTCGACGGCCGCGGGCTGACCCTCCTCGACGCCTGCGGGCACTGGGGACTCGCTGCGACGACCGGCTCCGGGAGCGGCAAGACGATCTGGTTCGAGCCATTCAGCTCGTTGGGCAGCTGACGGTCTAGCGTGACTGGATGACCAAGAGTCTCGCGCGCTTCGCGTTGGCCGCATCAGCCTTCGTCGTGGCGTTCGCGCCGGTGGCGGAGCCAGCATCGGCTGCAGCGGCCACGAAGATCTACACCCACGCTGATTCCGGTCGGACGGTAGGCGTCAGCCACGGGGCGAAGTTCAAGGTTCGCCTCAAGGTGTGCGAGACCTGCGGCTACCACTGGTCGTTCGCGAAGCGTCCGGACAAGCACGTCATCGTGTTGAAGCACAAGACCGACGTCTCCTCGGCGAAGCCGCCTGCCGTCGGCGGGATCAACACCGTCACCTGGACCTTCAAGGCGGTCGGCAAAGGCAAGACCACCATGCGGCTGGTCGAGCACAGCCCGGCTCAGCAGGTCACCAAGCACTTCAGACTCACCGTCAAAGTGCACCCCCGGCACGTCAACGGCGGCTGAGACCCTCGGCGCCGGGGTCAGATGACGCGGCCCCCTCCGGCCGCGCCTCTGTTCTCCCACGTGTTGGATCGGCATGCCGTCGGCCGATCTCAAGATGATCTGTGCCCTTTCTCGACCGGCCAGGCGACGGGGTTGACAGCATGGTGGCCATGAACTCCTTCGCCCCCGTCATCGGGCGCCGCGGCGCAGCGCCCGCGGTCGTTGCCGTCTGATGGCGATCGGGGTGATCGGCGAGTCGCTCGTCGACGTGTTCGCGGATGCGACCGGCGTCACCGCGGAACAACCTGGTGGCAGCCCGTTCAACATCGCGGTAGGACTGGCGCGTCTCGACATCGCGACCGAGCTGTTCACCGTGATCGGCGATGACAGGCGTGGCGAGCTGTTGCTCTCCGTCCTGTCCGCCGAAGGCATCGTCGTCCATCGTGGTGCCGCGACGTCGCCGACCGCGGTCGCAGCGGCCGCCGTCAACGCGGCCGGTCGCGCGTCGTACTCGTTCGATCTGGTGTGGGATCCCCGGTTCGGCGCGAGCCGACCGGAACTGGAAGCCCTGCACTTCGGATCGCTTGGCTCTGTTGTCGCGCCCGGCGCTGCTGAGGTAGCGGCGATCGTCGACGGCTACCGAGGGAAGGCGCTCATCAGCTACGACCCCAACTGGCGGGACGGTGTGACCCACATCGACGCACGCGAGGTGGTCGAGGCCAACGCCGCCCGTGCGGATCTGGTGAAGCTGAGCACCGACGACGCCGCGGCGGTCTATCCGGGGGCTGACCTGGAAACCGTCGCACACACTTTGCTGAACCTCGGTCCGGCGCTCGTCATCATCACGAAGGGCGCGGACGGTGCATCGGCCTGGACCCACGCGACCGAGAAGCACTGTCCGGCGGCCGCAGCAGATGTGGTCGACACGGTCGGCGCCGGCGATGCGTTCATGGCCACAGTGCTTTCAGAGCTCGGCGGGATGACGCGAGACAAGGTCGCGGCACTCAACCGGCGCGAGCTCGAGCTCGTCCTCGAGTTCGGGGCGTTCGTCGCCGGGCGCACCTGCGAGCGAGCCGGCGCCGACCCGCCGCGCCTCGCCGACCTGTTCTAACCCCACCTCACATCTCGAGGACCACCTTGCCGGTGGCCTGACGGTCGTCGAGCAGAGCCAGGGCCTCGCTTGCCCGCTCCAGCGGGAAGCGGGCACCCACCGGCGGGTTGATGTGCCCGGCGGCGGCGAGCTTCGCGATCTCGGCTGCGACCTCCGCGCCGTAGGTGAGCCCGGAGGAGATGACGTACTCGCCCCAGCCGGCACCGACGACCTCGGTGTTGCGCAGCAGGAGCCGGTTGACCTTCACCTCGGGGATCGCGCCGCCGGTGAAGCCGACGACGACGAGGCGCCCCTCGCGGTTGAGCGAGCGGAGGCTGTCGGTGAACCGGTCGCCGCCGACCGGGTCGATGACGATGTCGACACCCTTGCCGCCGGTGAGCGCGAGCACCTCGTCCTTCCACGCGCCGTCCGAACGCACGACATCGTCAGCCCCGGCATCCTTCGCGACCGTGGCCTTCTCGGTTGTCGACACCACGGCGATCGTCCGCGCACCGAGCCCCTTCGCCACCTGGATCGTCGCCGTACCGACACCGCCGGCCGCGCCGTGGATCAGCACCGTCTCGCCCGCGTTGAGGCGGCCGCGGGTCACCAGTGCGAAGTACGCCGTGTGGTAGTTGAGGATCAGCGCGGCGCCCTGGGCGAAGTCGAGTCCGTCCGGCAGTGGGAAGGTCATCACGAGCGGGGCGGCGACGACCTCTGCGAAGGCCCCGCTCATGCAGAACGCGACGACCTTGTCCCCCGGTACGAACCCGGACCCGTCCGGCGCGGATCGTACGACGCCGCACACCTCACTCCCGGGGACGAACGGAAGCTCCGGCTTGTACTGGTACTCGCCTCTGGTCTGCAGCACTTCGGGGAACGAGACGCCGGCGGCCTTGACGTCGACGACCACGATCCCGTCGCCCGCGGCGGGCTCCGGCAGATCGGCGAGCCGGGTTGCGGAACCAGGTCCGGACAGCTGGAAGATCTCGACAGCACGCATTCCGGGAACTTAGCGAATCCGGTTCGGTCGTAGGACCTCGGCTGCTACGAAGACGACCACATCGGTCCCCTGCGCGCAAAGTCCCAGACCGCCAGGACCAACGACCTAGGTCCACGTCCGAATCCGCCCGAAATTGACCGACATGGTGTCGCTCGTTTGCCACTCAAAACCGGGGCGCTGAAATTCCGATCCCTTAAAGGCAAGCGTTTTCAACGCTTTTCAGCCAACTCAGGCGACGACCAAAAATCGGCGGACACCATGACCCAGCAGCCTTCCCTCAGCCGGAGGAGCCGCACCTATGCCCTGATCCTGGCCTTCCTGCTGCTTGCCCTTACCGCGTTCGTCGCGACTTCCGAGTCAACCCCAGCCGCCGCACTTGCCCGGCCCCAGGTCAAAGCGGCGGCCACGAGCGGGACGCACCACAGCGCCGCGAAGCTACGCGACCCACGGCGCAACGTCACCGCCGCGCCGTACTACCTCGACTTCTGCGCGACCCACGGCCCCAACAGCAAGTCGTGCCTCAATCGCGCGCTGATGGCGATCAACAACGCGCGCGCCGCCGAGGGCGTACGGCGAATGGTGCTGCCGTCGAACTTCGTGCACCTGTCGATTCCGCGGCAGACATTCGTCGTGACCAACCTCGAGCGGGTCGACCGGGGTCTTCGTCCGATCAAGGGACTGACCGCCAAGCTCAACGCGAACGCCCGCCACGCCGCCGTCGGCCGGACCGACCCGACACTGATCGGCGCGCTGATGGCGCTGCTCGGAGTGCGCGAGTACGGCTCGATCTGGGCCGGGGACTTCGGCCCGCTGGCGAGCGACTTCGACTGGATGTACAACGATGGCTACTCACAGGCCGGCAGCGTCAACCTCGACTGCCGGACGCCGAGCTCGCGCGGCTGCTGGGGCCACCGTCACGTCATCCTCGGCACCTACTCCGGCCTGCCGACGCTGGTCGGTGGCGTGGGGACGACGGACCGGGTCGGCTCCTCACTCGCCCAGATCTTCGTCGGCAGCGTCAAGTCATCGTTCCGCCTCGTCTACCGCTGGAAGCAGGCGCTTGCACACGGCGCCGCCGGACACCGGATCACGGCGGGCTGAGGGCGAGACCGTCGCGGCGTAACCGACATGAGGCGCGCGGCGTTGTACAGACGTGTGACGCGGGGGCGGACCGCTGCCGCCCCTGCGTCACGCTTCAGTCGGGGCCGGAACGAGATGTTCACCAGTCCGCCACGCGCCGTACTCGCCAGTAGCAACGATCGGCGCCATAGGCTCACCCAATGGAGATGCGGACGGTCGCCGGCATCGATCTGCTGGAAGCCGAGCGCAACGGCCGGTGCTACGCCTACCCGACGGACTACCCGGACCTGGCGCGGATCGAGGCTTCGATCCAGCTCTCGGCGCAGCATGACGACGGTGACGTCGAAGGGCTGAAGGTCGACCCGGACCGCTACCCCGCGCAGGACGCCTACTTCTCCACGGGCGCCGCCAAGGGCGCCGACTTCGTCCAAGGCATGGCCTGCCTCATCGATCCGCGCTTCGAGCCGATGGTCGAGCGCGTGCTCGCCGACGAGGCGGCGGTTGCATCGTTCCACCGGCTCGGCGAGCACCTGCGCTCCGGTGGCAACGTGATCAACGCGGTGCCGCACGGCCCACTGCTCGACATCGGCCTGCTGCACGCCACGGCGTACATCGCACTGTCACGGCTTGGCTACGAGCCCAAGATGGGCATCGTCATCAGTCACGGGATCAGCGGGCGCGGCAAACGGTTCGGCGAGGACCTCGTCTGCCTTGCCGACGCCCTGGACTGGGCGTGCGACAAGGTCTGGTACGTCACGCCGCGCACCAGGAACGTGCGCGAGTCGACGTACGTCGAGCTGGTGCCGGGCGAACGGATCACTCAGCACAACGCGGTGGTGCGCCTCGACATCGCGAACACGCTCGACCTCGGTGGCTACGTCATCACCGCGGCGCCGAGCGCGACCAGCAACCGCGTGAAGGGCGGCGTGCATCAGATCGAGCCGCCCACCCTGGGCACGCTCCGCTTGATGTCGCATCCGAAGACGTGGATCGCGATCGCCGCCGGGCGGGTCCTGGGCGCGCCGACGCCGAGCTACTCGCTCCTGCCGGAC
Source organism: Mycobacteriales bacterium (assembly GCA_035548055.1). Lineage (GTDB taxonomy): Bacteria > Actinomycetota > Actinomycetes > JAFAQI01 > JAFAQI01 > DASZTV01. Next base: position 75,809 of record DASZTL010000078.1, read on the forward strand.
TTCTCGGTCCTCGCCGGAAACGGTGAGCAGCTCATCGACCAGGGCAAGGCGCTGATCAAGACGATGTGCGCCGAGATGAACCGGATCGACGCGCCCACGAAGTACAAGGTGCGCCGCTAGGTAGTTCGATCCGGCACGGCTGAGGCTGCCGAGTTCGCGAGGTACGTCCGCATGTGCCATTCGGAGGGCATCCGGCGGGTAGCGATCTTGGCCGGCGGGTATCCCCGAGTTATGCGTAGCGCGACTGCTCCGCCGCTCGAACCACCAGCACCGGTGCCGCCGATGCCGGAGCCGATCCCGATGCCACCGGATCCTGGAGGGGACCCGATCCCACCCGGTCCGGCGCCGGATCCGGCACCGCCCGACCCCAGACCGGATCCGGCGCCACCTCTCCTTCCCAACGCCGTTCCGGACGACGATGAGTGACCTCGCCGCGGGCGAGGGCGAGGGCGAGGAACCACGAGTACGGCGCCAGACATCTGGCGCGAAATGCGCGACGATCTTGCGATGCCTCGTCGGACCGCAAACCTACGGACTCTTAATCTGCGGGTTCTGACTGCTCTCACTCTGGCGTTCTCCCTTGCGGGAGGCGGCATGGCCACTGCGAGTCCCACCCACGCGTCGAAGGAGCTGAACGCCCAGCAGCTGATGGCGATCGGCGTCGTACCGGAGGACTGCTACCAGCCGGCCGCCGACCCTGCGCCGTCGGACGCCTCGGGGTGGACCGCGCGCGACGTACAGAACGAGATCTGCTCGACGCAACGGCTGCAGGACGAGCTGGCGAACCCGGCGTTCCTGCGGCTGTCGGCGATGGAGGTCGCCGGCTACAACCCGAACCAGATCTTCGGCGAGCTCAACGACCCGCGGCCGCGCAGCTGGGGGTCGTTGCTCGTCGCGGGCGGCGATCCGTTCCGGGTGCCGACGCGGTGGGAGGCGATGGGCCGCGGGCAATGGCAGGTGTTCACCTTCATCTCCACCACGGGCGCGAAGCTGCAGGCCGAGCTCTACTCGCCGAACGCGCGACCGGGCCAGCGCTTCCCGATCGTGACGTTCACGCCGGGCTTGCAGGAGTCGAAGGAGCAGGCCTGGTGGTACGGACAGGCGCTCGCGGAGGCGGGGTACGTCGTCCTCGTCATCGACCCGCAGGGGCAGGGCGACTCGGAAGTCACCTCGCACTCGGACGCCAAGTGCAACCCGCTTTGTGACTTCCCGACCGACGACAAGCCCGAGACCCAGGCCGCGATCAACTTCGCCCTGTCGACCCCGTCGCATCCGTACCGTCCCGACTCGACCGCGAACGGCAAGCACACGCTGCCGTACAACCCGCTGTGGCGCGAAGTGATCCGCAGCGAGCTGGGGATCGCCGGTCACTCACTCGGCGCGACGGCTGTCACCCAGGTCGGGCAGGGCGATCCGCGGGTGAAGGCCGTCATCTCCTACGACAACCTCGACCAGACCGTGCAGCCGAACCTGGTGTCGAAGATCCACGCGCCGACGCTCTGGTACGGCACCGACTACACGTTCCCGACGTTCGCGACGCCCCGGCTGCCCGGCACCCATGTCGTCGCGCAGCAGCATCAGCCGGCGTACGACCAGCTGGTGAAGGCGGGGGTCGACTCGATGGCGATCACGCCGCGGGCGAGCACGCACTACGAGTGGGACCAGCAGTCGGCGGTCGGGTCGCTGCCGGCCTCGCGGTACGGGCAGGTCACGTCGATCTACTACACGGTGGCTTGGTACGACTGGTTCCTCAAGCACGAGCGGTCGGGGCTGCGCCGCCTGACTGCGCGGCACTTCGACGGGTCGGCAGACGTGCACTCGATCGGTGCCGGGACCTACGACTGGCTCAAGGCGCTGCTGCACCCGACCGATCCCGCCGCCGGCAACGTGCCGTACCGGATCAAGGGCCTGTGCGTGGCGAACACGATGTCCTTCTACTACGCGTCGGCGTACTGGCTGAGCCACGGCGAGCGGCAGTCGACGAACCTGCGCAACCGCGGCTGCTAGCCACTCACCGCTCACCTCCCCATTTCCGCGCAAAGCAATGTGGCATTGCATTGGCAATTTCAGGCTGCGCGCCCCAAATCATGGGGGCAATGCCACATTGCTTTGCGGGGGGCAGCTGACTAGGGCGACTTCATCTTTCGCATCTGGTCCTGGATCTCGGCCTCGGTGAAGGTCTGCGGCCGGAAGGCGTTCACGCCGTTGACCACCAGGAAGATTCCCCAGAAGGCTTCAATCCACAGCGGCCAGTAGAAGCCGTCGCGATCGGTGAAGAACCAGATCAACGAGATGAAGGCGTTGGTCAGCAGGTACACGAGCACGTGGGTGCGAAAGCCCCGTTGCCGGCGCAGCTTGTAGACGGCCTGCTTGCGCAGCTCGTCGTCATCGAAGGTGACTGCGTCGTCCTTCATGGGTACCCTCCCGCGCTTTCCCGAACCGTATCGGCGAACGGCTCAGAACCGGAAGCGTGTCAGGCCTCCGGGCGCCGCGCCGAGCGTGACGATCGCGGATCGCGCTTCGACGCAATAAACGTTCCACGGCGCAGGTCCGAGGCCTGGCGCGTTGAACGGCGCAGTGATCCGCTCGCCGCTCGCGTCTGGCTCACACGGCCAGCCTTGGTCTTGCCACGCCTTGACCGCGCGAGCCACTGTGGCGTGATCCGTCACCTGTACGGCGCTGCCTTCCACGACGATGTCGCCGCCTTGGGCCGACACCGCGACCGTGCACCGCGGGTCACGCGCAATGTTGCGACCCTTCTTGGTCGCGGCGGCGGTCTGGAAGAAGTAGGCGCCATCGACCCAGACAGCACCGACCGGTGTCACGTGCGGAGTGCCGTCTTCGTTGATGGTGGTCAGCCACGTGGTGCGACTGTTGTGGTCGTCCGCGGCCGGCGGAGTCTTGGATTCGAGCTTCTCGAGAGCAGTCGGCCACTCCACGACCGGCAGCCCGTCGGCCACGCCCAGGTTCACGGCTTCCATGACGCCTCCTCTACCTCGGCCCGATGCAACGGGCCAGCTGACCAATGAGACGAGTGCGAGCGGCCGAACTAATCGCCCGTCGATCACTGAATCGCTCATCAACAGGGCAGCAGATGCGAACGGCTGTCCCCAGTCGCCGCGAGGTCGTCGCGCGCACCGCGTCGACTCGAGCTTCTGGCCCGATGCGAATCACCACCCGACGAATCCAACTGCTCCTCGAGCGGGACCTTCGCCCTAGCGGCCGTCGTCGCTCCAGCGCGACCGGCGCTGCTTTGCCATCACCCGGAGGGTTGCTGGAAGGCGGCGCGCAAGTTCGGCTCGATCCCGATGGATGAAGACCCAGCCTTCGGTCGCCTCTGCCGGCGAGGCAATCTCGATCTCGCCGGCGCGGTTCGGGTGCGCTGGCATTACGACCAGGCCGCTGCGCATGACACGGACTGTTGCGAAAGGCGGTCGACCCGCGACGAACCAGAGCCCGAGCTCACCAGCACTCTCGGGTTCATCGTCTGCAATGGACATTCGAAGCTCACGCCAGAGGTATGGCGCGATGCGGTGCAGCTCGGCGACCTCGAGCCCAAGACAGGCCGCCAGGATCGCAACTGGACGTTGTGAAGTGACTCGCATGCATCGAGGGTCGAGACGGCGTCCGACACCACCCGCTTCACAGACGGAGCCCTGTGGACGACTTCCGCTCTAGTGGGAGGTGGGGAAGCCGAGGTCCAACGCGCTTGGCGCGGGGTCCGGCCACCGCGAGCTGACGACCTTCTGTCGCGTGTAGAAGCGGATGCCCTCCGGGCCGTAGATCGCGGTGTCGCCGAAGATCGACGCCTTCCAGCCCCCGAACGAGTGCCACGCCACCGGCACCGGGATCGGCACGTTGATGCCGACCATCCCGACCTCGATCGCGCGCTCGAAGTACCGCGCCGCCCCGCCGTCGCGAGTGAACAGCGCAACGCCGTTCCCGTACTGGTTGGCGTTCACCAACGCGATCGCCTGCTCGAGCGACTGCACCCGTACGACGGACAGCACCGGCCCGAAGACCTCGTCGTCGTACACCTTCATCCCCGGCTCGACGCCGTCGAGCAGCGTGCAGCCGAGGAAGAAGCCGTCACCGTCCAGCGGTGCGGCACTGCCGTCGACCACGACGCGCGCGCCCTCGCCTGCGGCGCCTTGCACATACGACCGCACGCGATCGCGATGCGCCGCCGTGATGACCGGCCCCATCATCGAGTCCGGCTGGTCGCCCGGCCCGATGACGACATCGGCGATCTTCTGCTCGATCGCCTCTACGAGGAAGTCTGCCGCCGGACCGACGGCGACGACCACCGAGATCGCCATGCAGCGCTCGCCGGCCGAGCCGTACGCGGCCGACACCGCAGCGTTGGCGGCGTCGTCGATGTTGGCGTCGGGCAGCACCACCATGTGGTTCTTCGCGCCGCCGAGTGCCTGCACCCGCTTGCCG
>DASZTL010000079.1:0-19208 GCA_035548055.1 Mycobacteriales bacterium
GCAAGCGCGGGACACCGGCCGGCTCCAACTAACTCAGCGTGCCCTTGTCGACCAGCTATTCAACCCAGATGTTGGCGAAGTCGAATGACTGGAACGCCGGCACGTAGATCGTGTTGTGCGTTGCAGACGAGTGCAGCAGGCCCCAGTTCGGGTTGGTGATCGGGTAGATCGCCACGTCATCGATGACGATCTTGTCCGCCTGTGCCCAGAGCGCGTTGCTCTGGTCCTCGTCCTGCGCCTGCGCGGCCTGGTCGATGAGGCCGTTGAGCTTGTCGTTGTTGTACAGGCCGTAGTCGCTCGAGTTCGGCGGAAGCTCCCGACCATCGAACAGCGGCTTGAAGAACGACAGCGCGGCGTTGCCGTACCAGTCCGGGCCCCACCCTGCGAGGGAGAGGTCCCAGGCGCCCTGCCGAGCCGTGTCCGGCACCTGCAGGTACTTGGTGTAGATCGTGAACTGGCCCGGAGCGTTGAGGCCCTTGACCTTGATCCCGACCTTCGACAGCTGGTTCTGAACGTCCTCGAACATCTTCTGCGAGGTCGAGGAGACCGCGCGGTAGAGGAACGTCAGCTTGAGGTTCTTGACGCCGGCGGCCGCCAGCATCTGCTTCGCCTTGGCCTGGTCGAACGCGAACGGGTAGTTCGTGTCGGCCGGCGCACCGTCGATGCCCTGCGGCAGCACGTGCGTCAGCGGCGGCGAGAGCTTCGGACCACCCGCATCCTGGATCAGGAAGTCACGGTTGATCGCGGTGGCGATCGCCTGGCGAACCGCGACGTTCTTCAACGCGCCGTTGTTGTTCGGCGACTGGGTGTTGAAGATGATGTACGGGTTGTTCGAGATCGAACCCTCGATGTTGAAGTTCGGATCGTTCTGCGCGATCAGCTGGTTCTGTTGCGTCGCACTCGGGCTCAGGTCCCAGTCGGCGTTGATCGATCCGGCCTGGATCTGCTGCTGGATCGCGTCCTGCTGCTCACCCTCGGTGATCTTGACCTCGTCGACGTACGCCTTCCGAATCGGGTCGGTCGCGGCGTCCCAGGCCGGGTTGCGCACGAAGTCGAGCGACTTCGTCGGGTCCCACGACTTGATCATGTACGGGCCGTCCGACACCTGATGTGCCACCTGCTCCGGCGTGCCGGGAAGGTAGTTGAGCATCTCCTCAGCGCGCGGGGTGAAGGCGGTCATGGTGAGCATCGACTTGAAGTAGCCGGCCGGCTGCGTCAGGTGGAAGACCACTGTCTGCGGCGTGTCACCGACGGTGACGCCCGGGAACTTCGCGGTCTTCAGGAAGTTCTTGATCCCGGAAACCGTCGCCGGCGCCTTCGCGAAGGCGTTGCAGAACGGGATGTAGCCCTTGATCAGGAAGTTGAAGTCGGGCTGCCCGCCGAACTGGCGGGAGGTCGGGTTGCAGGTCATCTCGAGACCGCGGATCTCATCCGCGGCGGTCACCTGACGCGGCGGGGAGGTGTTCCACTTCGCGCCGTCGCGAATCGTGACCGTCACGGTCTTGCCGTCGGCCGACACCTCAGGGTCAGCGGTAGCGAGATCCGGGACGGCTTCCGTCGTGTGACCAAGCTCCGGGTTGTACGCGTACAGCGTCCGGGCATACAGCCGCGCGGCGGACTGGCCGGTGCTGCTGTAGACGATGTTCGGGTCGTAGTAGTCGGCGTCGCCCGCGCCGGCCAGCTTGAGCACGCCGCCGGTCTTCGGGGTTCCGCTCTGGTTGGCCGAGATCTTCGAGAAGACCCCGCCCGTGCTGTTGTTGTCGCCGCCGCCGCTCGGGGTGCCGCCACCCGAGCTGCCACTGCCGCACGCCGCGATGACGATGCTGGCAGTCGCAGCGACCGCGGCCCAACCCGCGGTACGTCGATTCCGGAGCATGATCCTCCTTCTGGGCCGCGGGTTACGCGGCAGTAAGGTGGGCGACCCGTACGTCGCCAGCCACGCGTGAGATTAGGACTGCCCAGTAACTGGGCCAATCACGCTGAGCAAGTTGTTACCCGATGGTTATGCGGGCTCAGCCGCGGAAGACTCACGGCCGGCACGCACAATCTGCACGAAATCTTCCGGTATCAGGCTGGCCCCCCCGACAAGAGCGCCGTCCACGTCGGGAGCGGCCATCAACTCGAGCGCATTATTCGATTTGACGGAGCCGCCGTAGAGGATCCGCGTGGCGCTCGCGAGGGACGCGTTGTAGATCTCCCCCAGGGTCGCGCGCACCGCGGCGCAGACCTCCTGGGCGTCCTCGGGGGTCGCGACCTCCCCCGTGCCGATGGCCCAGATCGGCTCGTAGGCGACGACCAACGACTTGGCTTGGGCCGCCGTCACCCCGGACAGGGCACCCCGCAGCTGGGCCGTGCAGTGCGCCGCAGCGTCGCCGTCCCGTCGTACGTCGAGCGACTCCCCCACGCACAGGATCGGCGCGAGCTTGTGCCGCAACGCAGCCACGACCTTGGCGTTGACCGTCGCGTCGTCCTCGTGGTGATGCTCGCGCCGCTCGGAGTGCCCGACCACCACGAACGAGCACCCGAGCTTGGCAAGCATCCCGCCGCTGATGTCCCCGGTGAAGGCGCCGTCATCGTGTGGCGACAGATCTTGCCCGCCGTACTTGATCCGCAAGTGGTCGCCGTCGACCATCGTCTGCACGCTGCGAATGTCGGTGAACGGTGGAAGGACTGCGACCTCCACCGCGTCGTAGTCCTGGTCGGTCAGCGAGAACGCGAGCTTCTGCACCAGGGCGATGGCCTCGAGGTGGTTGAGGTTCATCTTCCAGTTGCCCGCCATCAGCGGGGTACGAGCAGCGGCCATCACACCCGGCCCTCCGCAAGCACAGCGAGTCCTGGCAGCTCGTTGCCTTCGAGGTACTCCAAGCTCGCTCCCCCACCCGTCGAGATGTGACCGAACCGGGACTCGTCGATGCCCAGCATGCGTATGGCTGCCGCGGAGTCCCCGCCGCCGACGACCGTCAGCGCGTCAGGAAGGTCCGCAATCGCATTGGCGATGCCGCGCGTGCCAGCCGCGAAGGGTGCCAGCTCGAACACGCCCATCGGCCCGTTCCAGAACACGGTGCGCGCGCCCTGCAGCCGGTCCCGGAACGCCGCGACGCTCGCCGGCCCGATGTCCAGGCCCATCTTGTCGGGCGGGATCCGGTCGACCGCCACCACCGAGGTCGCCGCGTCGGCACTCACCGAGTCGGCCACCACGATGTCGGTCGGCAACGCGATCTTTCCGGTGTCCAAGAAGTCACGGCAGGACTCGATCTGGTCGGTCTCGAGCAGCGATCGCCCGACCTGGTGGCCGAGCGCGGCCAGGAACGTGAAGCACATGCCGCCGCCCACCAGCAGCCGGTCCACGCTGGGCAACAGATGGTCGATGACCGCAAGCTTGTCGGACACCTTCGACCCGCCGAGGACGACGACGTAAGGGCGGCGCGGTGAGACGGTGAGCTGTGCGAGAACCTCGGTCTCACGCGCAACGAGATCACCGGCTGCGTGCGGCAACAGCCTTGCCACGTCGTACACGCTGGCGTGACGTCGGTGCACCGCCCCAAATGCGTCGTCCACATAGCAGTCGACGCCTGCGGCCAGCTTGGCCGCGAACTCCGACCTCTCGCCGTCGTCCTTCGAGGTCTCGGCCGCATCGAACCGCACGTTCTCGAGGAGCACGACATCACCCGTTGCGGTACGGGGGTCCTGCGAGTCGACGAACGTCACCTCCCGGCCGAGTAGCTCACCGAGGCGTCTGGCGACCGGCGCGAGGCTGAAGGCCGGGTCCGGCACCCCCTTCGGCCGGCCGAGATGCGCCGCGACGACGATCTGGGCACCGGCGTCAAGCAGGCGTCGCAGCGTCGGCAGGCTCGCCCGGATCCGGCCATCGTCGGTGATCTGCCCGGCATCGAGCGGGACGTTGAGGTCGGCGCGAACCAGAACCCGCTTGCCTGCGAGGTCCCCCAGCGAATCGATCGCCGGAAGCGACGTCGTCACGCGGAGAGCTTCGCGCCCACCAGTACGGTGAGATCGGCGAGGCGATTCGAGTAACCCCACTCGTTGTCGTACCAGCCGTAGATCTTCACCTGGTCCCCGATCACCTTCGTGATCGGCGCGTCGTAGATGCACGACGACGGGTCGGTGACGATGTCGCTGGAGACGATCGGATCCTCCGAGTAGCGGAGGATGCCCTTCAGCGGACCTTCGGCGGCGGCCCGGAATGCCGCGTTGACCTCGTCGACCGATGCCGCGCGGGTCAGGTTCGCCGAAAGGTCCGTGATCGACCCGGTCGGGATGGGTACCCGCAGTGAGTAGCCGTCGAGCTTGCCGTCGAGCTCGGGCAGCACCCGGCCGATCGCCTTGGCCGCGCCGGTCGAGGTCGGCACGATGTTGAGCGCAGCCGCGCGGGCACGCCGCAAGTCCTTGTGCGGGCCGTCCTGCAGCATCTGGTCCTGCGTGTAGGCGTGGATCGTCGTCATCAGGCCGCGCTCGATGCCGAACGCCTCGTGCAGCACCTTCACCATCGGCGCCAAGCAGTTCGTCGTGCACGACGCGTTGGAGATGACCGTCTGCGACCCGTCGTACAGGGCTTCGTTCACACCGAGCACGACAGTCAGATCGTCACCCGTCGCGGGGGCGGAGACGATCACCTTCTTCGCGCCGCCGTCGTCGACGTGCTTACGGGCGACGGCAGCGTCGGTGAACAAGCCGGTCGACTCGATGACGACGTCGACGCCGAAGTCCTTCCAAGGGATCGTCCCGGGACCGCCGCGCTCGGCCAGTCCGGTGATCGTACGGCCGCCCACCGAGATCCCGCCGTCGACTACCTGCACGTCGTGCGGGAACCGGCCGAGCACGCTGTCGTACTTGAGCAGGTGCGCGATGGTCGCCGCGTCACCCAGGTCGTTGTACGCCACCACCTCGAGATCGTGTCCGCCGGCGAGCGCCGCGCGGAAGAAGTTGCGTCCGATCCGACCGAAGCCGTTGATGCCTACCCGGGTGGTCACGCTTCTCCCCTCAGTGAATGCCTGACACCGGCAGGCTACCCAGCGCGGCCGCGTAACAACGCGGCGACCTAGCGGTCGCCGAGCCGAATCGCGAGCTCGCCCGCGGCGCGAAGCACCTCGATGGGGACGTTGACGCCCGTCATCAGGCGAACCTGCTCGGCCGCCTGCTCCGCAAGCAGCTCGAGTCCCCCGATGCTGCGCCCTCCAGCACCCTCCCAGGCGGCCGCCGCCGGGGTCGGCCACGGCACGTACACCACGTCGAACCACAGTCCTCGCGGCGAGGCGGCCTCGAGCGTCGAGGCGAGGTCGTCTGTGGCCCCCGCCGGAACGCAGGACACAACCAGCTCGCCCGTCACCGCCGCGGCCGCGTCGGACCAGGGACGCACATGGAGCCTTATGCCGCACCGGTCCGCGACCTCGCGGACCTGCGCAACGGCCTCGGGACGCCGGGCGCAGAGGATGACCTCGGTGACCGACAGCTCGGCGAGCCCCGCGAGAGCCGAGCACGCGGTCGCGCCGGCCCCGAGAATCCAGACATCGCCACGCAGTGCTCGCAGCCCGGCTCGCATCAGGCTGAGGACGAAGCCCTGCACGTCGGTGTTCGCGGCCACCCAGCGGCCATCGGCGCCGAACAACAGCGTGTTGGCGGCTCCGACCGTCTCCACGATGCCGTCAGTAGCGGCCGCGAAGGGAACGACGGCCCGCTTGAGCGGCATGGTCAGCGAGACCCCAGCCAGGCCTTCCGCGTCGAGCTTGAGGAGCGTGTCGTGAAGCTCCGACTCGGTGCACTCGACGGCTCGGTAGCGCCAGCCGACCAGCCCGGCCGCGTCATAGGCCGCCTGGTGAAGCGCCGGCGACAGCGAGTGTTCGATCGGTGAGCCGAGGACCGCGGCCCCCAGGCGAAGTCTGCTCATTGGACGCCGTTCGCTTGTGACTGGGCGACCAGCTCACGGAAGTGACGGTAGGTCGTCGAGAAGGCCGTGTGACCCTGCTTGTCGATGGTCACGAAGTAGAGGTAAGGCCCGGTTGCGGGGTGCAGCACCGCGTTGATCGCCGCCTCGCCAGGGGAGTTGATCGGCGTCGGGGGCAAGCCGGCGAACTTTCGGGTGTTGTACGGCGAGTCCAGCGCAAGATCGGCCGCCGTGAGGGGGCCGTGGTCAGGTCCGAGCACGTAGTACAGGGTCGCATCCGAGTCCAGCCGCATCTCATTGTGGAGGCGGTTGAAGAAGACCTCGGCGATTTTCGGGTAGTCCGCGACGAGCAGCCCTTCGCGCTGGACGATGGACGCGAGGGTGATGATCTCGTACTCCGACAGGCCCACCTTGCCCGCCGCTTTCGACAGGTTGACGTCGGTCGCCGCCTGGTCGAAACGGGTGATCATCGCCTTCAGCAGCTGGGTGGCGGTCTCACCGGGAGTCACCTGGTATGTCGCCGGGAACAGGAAGCCCTCCACGTGGCCACTCGCCCACGACGGCAGGCCGAGAGCGGACGGGTCGGCGAGCGCGGCGTGCAGGGCACTCGCGGTGATCGGCGTCTCCTTCTCGATTCGCGCCACGATGTCGGCCACGGTGAATCCTTCGGGGATCGCCACGGTGTAGCTCACGAGCGCGGACGGCCGCAGCATCAGAGCCAGCGCGAGCTCCGCCTTCATGTGCGAGTGCAGGCGATAGGTCCCGGGCTGGATTCCGCGTGACTTCGGGTTCGCCTCGGCGGCGGACGTGAAGGCACTCGTGCTCTTCACCACTCCCGCGTCGACCAGCGTGGCGCCGATCGCCGAGGCGCTGTCGCCAGGCTTGACGACGACCGTGACGTTGCCGGTGCCTTGGCCCGAGTAGTCGCCGCCACCACCGAAGATCCCGCCGATCGCTCGGCCGACGAGCACCACGATCGCCACCAGGATGACCAGCACTGCAAGCATTCCCACGCCGGCGGCGCGTCGCTGCGGTCGCGGATCGTGCGGCTCGTCGTCCTCCATGCCGAACCCGAGGCCGCTCACGAGCCGCCCCGCTCCGCGTCGAGCGCACGCTGGAGGATGACCGCGGCAGCGGCGGCGTCGATCACCCGACGGCCCTCGCGCGCACGCACGCCGGCTTGCTGCAGCCCGCGGGTCGCCTCGACCGTGCTCAGGCGCTCGTCCACGAGGCGCACGCTAACCGGTGCGACCCGCTGTGCGAGCGAGGAGGCATAGTCCCGCGCGATCTTGGCCGCCTTGCCTTCGGCGCCGGAAAGTGACCTGGGCAGACCGACGACGATCTCGACCGCCTCCCGCTCGCCTGCCAGCCGGCTCAGCTCGATGAGGTCGGTTCCACGCTTCGGGTCGCGATGCAACACCGCAATCGGGCTCGCCAGTAGCCCGTCCGGGTCGCTTGCTGCCACCCCGACCCGCACGCTGCCCACGTCCACCCCGAGTCGAACCCCGCGACGCATTACCAGCGTCGCCCCGCGACATCGGCGGGAAGAGCTGCCAGCACGTCGTCGAGACGATCGACGGCGGTACCGCCCCCCTGCGCCACATCATCCTTGCCACCGCCACCGCCACCGAGCTGGCCCGCCACGGCCTTCGCGATGTCGCCGGCCCGCAGGCCGCGTTCACGGCCGGACTCGTTGACTGCGACGACGACGACAGCACGACCGTCAGACACCGAGGCGACCGCCACGACACCCGCAGCGGCGGTGTCGAGGCGGTTCCGGACGTCCAGCGCCAGCTTGCGGAGGTCGTCCGCGGGAGTCCCGTCGGGTGTGCGGTGGGCAACGACGGCAAGGCCGTCGACCACGACGGCCGCGCTCGCGAGGTCGCCCGCCCCGGACAGGACCGCAGCGCCCCGAACTCGCTCGAGCTCCTTCTCGAGCTCTCGCACCCGTGCGACCACCGTCTGCACCCGGTCGACGAGGTCCTCCGAGTTCACATTGAGCAGCCCGGCGAGCTGGGCGACCAGCAGGTGTTCCCGTGCCAGGTAGGAGTAGGCGTCGGCACCCACCAGACCTTCGACACGGCGCTTCCCGGCGCCGATCGATGCCTCACCCAGGAGCTTGACCACACCTAGCTGCGAGGAGCGGTGCGCGTGGGTGCCACCGCACAGCTCGCGCGAGTAGTCGCCGACCTCGACGACGCGCACCCGGTCGCCGTACTTCTCGCCGAACATCGCGATCGCGCCGATTCGCTTGGCTTCTTCCTGCGAGGTGATGAACGCGTGCACGTCCAGGTCTGCGAGCAGGACGTCATTGACCTCGGCCTCGATGTCGGCCAGCACACTGTCCGGTACAGCACTCGGCGAGGCGAAGTCGAACCGGAATCGTCCCGCGTCGTTCTGTGAACCGGCCTGGCTCGCCTGATCACCAAGTGCTCGGCGGATCGCCTGGTGCACCAGGTGGGTCGCGGTGTGTGCCCGGGACACCGCCCCGCGCCGTACGACGTCGACAACACCCTGCAACGCCGCACCGACCGTCACCTCCCCCGACACGACGCGACCGCGATGAACGGTGAGGTCGCCGATGGGTCGCTGCGCGTCGTAGACCTCGACAATGGAGCCGTCCGCGAGCCGCAACAGCCCGTGGTCGGCGAGCTGACCGCCACCCTCCGCGTAGAAGGGTGTCCGATCGAGCACGATCTCGACGTCGGCACCCTCGCCGGCAGACGTCGCCGCGACGCCATCGACGAGCAGACCGGCAAGGCGGCCCTCGGACTCGACGGTGTCGTAGCCGGTGAAGTCGGTCGGACCGGCGGACTCGAGCAAGCCGCGATACACCGAGAGGTCGGCATGTCCGCCGCTCTTGCGCTCAGCACTGTCACGTTTCGCGCGTTCCCGCTGCTCGCCCATCAGTCGACGGAACTCCGGCTCGTCGACCGTCATGCCCTGCTCGCGGGCCATCTCGATCACCAGGTCGATCGGGAAGCCGTGGGTGTCGTGCAGCAGGAAGGCCGCGTCGCCGGGGACCGTCGTACCACCCGCGGAACGCACGTCGGTGGTGAGCCGCTCGAACAGCGCGGATCCGGTACGAAGCGTGGAGAGGAACATGTCCTCCTCCTGCGCCGCGATCGCCTGTATCCGGTCAGCACTCTCGGCCAACGCCGGGAACGACGGGCTCAGGACACCGCACGTCAGCCCGGTGAGCTCTGACATCACCGGCCGGTCGACACCCAGCAGCCGAAGTGTCCGAACGGTTCGGCGCAGCATCCGGCGCAGCACGTAGCCACGGCCTTCGTTCCCGGGAACGACGCCGTCGGAGATCAGCATCGTCGTGGTGCGCGCATGGTCGGCGACGACCCGCAACCTGAGGTCGGACTCCTCAGCCACGTGGTACGCCGTGCCGGCGAGCTCGCTCGTCCAGTCGAGAAGCGGCCGCAGCAGATCGGTGTCGAAGATGTCCTCGACGCCCTGCATCAGGACTGCCATGCGGTCCACGCCCATGCCGGTGTCGATGTTGCGCTTGGGTAGCTCGCCCTGGAGGTCGTCGACGTAGTCGTAGCCCTCGCCGTCGCCACGCACGTACTGCATGAACACGAGGTTCCAGACCTCGAGATACCGCTCCTCGTCGGCGATCGGGCCGCCCTCGCGCCCATATCCGGGCCCGCGGTCGAAGTAGATCTCCGAGCACGGTCCGCACGGGCCGGCGACGCCCATCGACCAGAAGTTGTCAGCTCGGTCCCGGCGTTGGACGCGCGACTCGGGAACGCCGACGTCCTTCGTCCAGATCCGGTACGCCTCATCGTCATCGAGATAGACGGTGGGCCACAGCCGGCTCTCGTCGAAGCCGAAGCCGCCGTCGCCGGTGCTCCGCGTGAGCAGCTCCCACGCGAATGGGATCGCACCCTCTTTGAAGTAGTCACCGAAGGAGAAGTTGCCGGCCATCTGGAAGAACGACACGTTGCGGCTGTTGGTGCCGACAATGTCGATGTCAACGGTCCGCACGACCTTCTGAATGCTTGTCGCGCGCGGGTACGGCGCCGGCTCCTGGCCGAGGAAATACGGCTTGAACGGCACCATGCCGGCGTTGACGAGAAGCAGCGTCGGATCGTCGGCGATCAGCGACGCGGAGGGAACGACGGTGTGGCCTCGTTCTTGGAAGAACCGCGTGAACCGTCCGGTGATGTCGACGGTCTTCATGCCGCGCTGGACCCTGGCCCCTCGTCGATGCCAAGCGCCTCGCGCAGCTCCGCCTCGCGGACCATGGCCTGGTCCTTCACGATCTCCCACCAGGTCGCTACCCGCTCGCCGACCCCGCCGGCCTGCTCCGCCAGGCCAGCCGGCGTCCATCGCTGGGCCGCCTGGCTCACCTTGCGTACCGCGAGCACCCCGATGGTCGCGCCCAGCGCGACATAGAAGACGCGACGCATCAGCCGGCCTTCCGCGCGGCCTTGCGAGCTGATCGCTCAGCCTTCATCTCGCGCTTCACCCGCTTTGCGACGTCCGCCGCGTCACGCTGCCGCATCGCCTTGCGTACGCCGTAGGAGAATGCCGCGACCTTGATCATCGGGGAGCCGACGGTCGCCGAGAACAGTGAGGTCATCGCTCGGGCGTTCGTCGAGATCTCCTCGACGTTGGCCGTGATGGCGTCGACGCGAGTGAGCTCGGCGTTGACCTGGACGACGGAGGTCGTGACCTCACCCAACAGCGGGACCGTCTGGTCGGCGACGCCGGAGACCAGCTTGGCGGCCTCACCGATGACCTTTCCGAGCTTGACCAGCACGTATGCCAGGAAGCAGACGAGGACACCCCAGAAGATCGCGACGATGAGACCGGCGACCTCGCCGCCGGACAACCCGCCGCTCGCCTGGATCACCATCGTCGCTCCTCAGCTCCGTCAGTCGGCGTCGCTCACGCCGCTCTTGTCACTTCCGCCCCGCAGGATCTCGCGAAGCGTGGCAAGCCGCGCTGCCGCCGCCCGCTCCGCACCGCGATCCGACGGGCGGTAGTACTCCCGGTCAGCGAGCTCGGCCGGCAGATATGCCTGCTGGACGACGCCGCCCGGGAAGTCATGAGGGTATCGGTAGCCCGTGCCGTGCTGAAGCCGCTTCGCGCCTGGGTAGTGCGCATCACGCAGCGCGGGAGGCACGCCGCCGGCCAGCCCGGCACGTACGTCCGCCGTCGCGGCGCCCAGCGCGCTGATGACCGCGTTGCTCTTCGGGGCAAGCGCAAGATAGATCGTGGCCTGTGCGAGGTTGAGGCGTGCCTCGGGCAGCCCGACGAGCTCCAGCGCGTGGGCGGCGGCGACGGCAACGCCCAGCGCGGCCGGCTCGGCGAGCCCGACGTCCTCACTGGCCAGGATCACGAGCCGCCGGGCGATGAACCTGGGATCCTCGCCCGCCTCGAGCATCCGAGCCAGGTAGTGGAGCGCCGCGTCGACCTCGCTTCCACGAATGCTCTTGATGAACGCGCTGACCACGTCGTAGTGCTGGTCCCCCTCCCGGTCGTACCGGACAGCGGCCCGATCAAGTGCCTGTTCGAGGACGTTCAGCTCGATCTGCGTGCCCCCGGCAGCGGTCGTCACCCCGGCAGCCGCCTCGAGCGCCGTCAGGGCGCGTCGTCCGTCACCGACAGACATCGCAACGAGGTGGTCGAGCGCCTCCCCGGAGATCGTGACGGCGCCGGCGAGGCCGCGCTCGTCGGCCAGCGCCCGGTCGACGAGGGTGCGGATCGCCGCCTCATCGAGCACGTGGAGGGTCAGCATCAACGATCGGGACAGCAGTGGGGAGATCACGGAGAAGAACGGGTTCTCGGTGGTCGCGCCCACGAACGTCACCAGGCCCGACTCGACGCCCGGTAGCAACGCGTCCTGCTGCGACTTGGTGAACCGATGGACCTCGTCGACGAACAGCACGGTGCGCTCGCCGCCCATCCCGAGCCGGTCCTTGGCTTCCTCGATGGCGGCCCGAACGTCCTTGACGCCCGCCGTGACGGCCGACAGCTCGACGAACCGGCGCCCGGCTGCGAGCAGTCTTGCGAGCGTCGTCTTGCCGGTGCCGGGCGGCCCCCACATCAGGACGCTGGTCGCGGCACCGCCCTCGACCAGCTGGCGCAACGGTGATCCGACGCCGAGCAGGTGATCCTGGCCGACCACCTCGTCCAGGGTGCGAGGCCGCATCCGCGCGGCGAGCGGCGCCACGGCGCTCAGCGCGCTGGCCGCAGCGGCTGCGAACAGGTCGTCGGCCACGGTGGCGAGCCTAGGCGGGCCCGCCGCAGGGAGAGCAATGTGGCATTCCCCCCACGATCTAGCTCCAAATCCGCGATATCACGGGGGCAATGCCACATTGCTTACCGGACTTATGGGTCGGTGATGACGTCGATGCCGGCTTCCTTGCGCTGCTCCGCCGTGATCGCCGTGGGCGCGCCGGTCAGCGGATCGCCGCCACTCGACGCCTTCGGGAACGCCATCACCTCGCGGATCGCGTTGGTGCCCGCGAGCTCGGCGGTCAGCCGGTCGAGACCGAATGCGATGCCGCCGTGCGGCGGTGGGCCGTACTTGAACGCCTCGAGCAGGAAGCCGAACTTGCTCTGCGCCTCGTCGCGGGTCAGACCGATCGTGTCGAAGACGCGCTGCTGCATCTCGCCGCGGTGGATACGGATCGACCCGCCGCCGAGCTCGACGCCGTTGCCGACGACGTCATAGGCGCGGGCGAGCGCGTTCTCCGGATCCTCGTGGAAGCGCTCGGCCCACTCGGCGGTCGGCGCCGTGAACGGGTGGTGCACGGCCGTCCACCCGCCGTCGTCGGTGGGCTCGAACATCGGAGCGTCAACGATCCAGAGGAAGCGCCACTCGCCCTCACGCAGCAGACCGCGCTGCTTCGCGACAGCCAGTCGCAGCGCGCCGAGCATCTCCAGCGTCGTACGGCGCGGGCCTGCGGCAAACAGGATGGCGTCGCCCGGCTTCGCCCCAGCAGCGGCCGGGATCGCCTGCAGCCGCTCGGACTCGAGCTTCGTGATCGAGCCTCTCGGCTCGTCGCCCTCGGGCAGCAGGAGCCACGCGATCCCCTTGCCACCACGCGCCTTTGCCCACTCTTGCCACTCGTCCAGCTCACGCCGGCTGTACGCCGCGCCGCCCGGCACGACGACAGCGCCGACGTGTTCGGCCTGGAACACCCGGAAGTCCGTGCCGGCCATCAGGTCGGTGAGGTCCACGAGCTCGAGGTCGCAGCGAAGGTCGGGCTTGTCCGACCCGTACCGTCGCATCGCCTCGGCGTAGGTCATTCGCGCGAACGGCGTGGGCAGCTCGATCTCGAGCAGCTCGCGCCACAGCGCTGTGAGGAGCTCCTCCGTGAGCGAAAAGACGTCCTCCTCGTCGAGGAACGACATCTCGATGTCGAGCTGGGTGAACTCGGCGGTGCGGTCGGCCCGGAAGTCCTCGTCCCGGAAGCAGCGCGCGATCTGGTAGTAGCGCTCCAGCCCACTGACCATCAGGAGCTGCTTGAACAGCTGCGGTGACTGCGGCAGCGCGTACCAATGACCCGGCTGCAGCCGCACCGGCACGAGGAAGTCGCGAGCGCCTTCCGGCGTCGACCGCGTGAGGTACGGCGTCTCGATGTCGAGGAAGCCGTGCGCCTCCATGACTCGCCGCATGATCGACACGGCGGCGGCGCGGGTGCGTATCGCCCGCGCCGGGCCGGTACGGCGCAGGTCGAGGTAGCGGTGACGCCAGCGAAGCGTCTCGTCGACCCCCGAGTCGATCTCGTCGGAGCCCTCGATCGGGAACGGCACCGGGTCGGACTGGCTGAGCACCTCGATCGCAGTGGCGACAACCTCGACCTCACCTGTGGCGAGTGCCGGGTTGACATTGCCTTCACCACGCGCGGCGACCGAGCCGCGAACCAGGACGCACCACTCGCTGCGCAGCGCCTGTGCCTCCGCGATGTCGCGGCAGACCACCTGCACGATCCCGCTGGCGTCACGCAGATCGATGAAGGTGACCCCGCCGTGATCGCGACGGCGTGCGACCCATCCGGCCAGAACGACGTCCGTCCCGACGTCCGTGCTGCGCAGCACGCCCGCCTCATGGGTGCGGATCACGTCGCTCCTCCGATCATCGTGGGCCGCAGGTCGGCCCCGGGTGGGGTCCAGGTCGCCGGCTCGGCATCCACCTGTTCTCCGCTTCGGATGTCACGCACCTGATGCGTGCCGTCCGGCTGCGGGAACCACACGAATGGGATGCCGCGTCGCTCCGCGAACCGGATCTGCTTGCCGTACTTCGCCGGTTCCGGAGCCACCTGGCACGCGATGTCGCGCCCCCGCAGCGTTGCCGCGACCACGCGGCAGCGGTCCCGTGACTCGTCGTCGGGCAGCGCGACCAGGACGCAGGTGGGCACCTTCCGGGTGATGTCGAGCAGGCCTTGCCCGAACAAGCGTCCCAGCAGCCGGGTGACGCCGAGCGACAGACCGACGCCGGGATAGGACACCTCGCCATCTGAGGCGAGCGCGTCGTACCGGCCACCCGAACACACCGATCCGATGCCCTCGTGCCCGACGAGGACGGTCTCGTAGACAGTGCCCGTGTAGTAGTCGAGGCCGCGAGCGATGCTCAGGTCGGCGACGAAGAGCCCGTCGGCCTGCGCCTGTCCGGCGTCGATCACCCGGGTGAGCTCGTCCAAGCCCTCCTCCAGCAACGGATCGCTGCTGCCGAGGGCTTTGACCTTGTCGGCGAACGACGCGTCGGTCGCGCTGATCTCTGCGAGCGCGAGACACGCCGCGGCTTGCGCCTCGGTGCAGCCGATCTCAGTGGTCAGCAGGTCGCGCACTCGTGACGCACCGATCTTCGCCAGCTTGTCGACGGTGCGAAGTACGCCGAGGTAGTCCTCGATGCCAAGGCCGCGGTAGAAGCCTTCGGGGATCTTGCGCGTGTTCACCCGGATCTGGACCGGCGGCACCGGAAGGCGGCGCAGCGCGTCGGCGATGACGAGCGGCAGCTCGACCTCGTAGTGGAACGGCAGCGTGTCCCGGTCGACGACGTCGATGTCGGCCTGCAGGAACTCCCGGTAACGGCCTTCCTGCGGCCGCTCACCGCGCCAGGCCTTCTGGATCTGGTAACGGCGCAACGGGAACTCGAGCTTCCCGGCGTTCTCGAGCACGTAGCGAGCGAACGGGACGGTGAGGTCGAAGTGCAGGCCGACGCCCTGGCTTCCATGAGCGCTGTCGGCTTCCTCCGCGTCGGCCTGGAGCCGGCGCAGCAGGTAGATCTCCTTGTCGGTCTCCCCCTTGCGCAGCAGCTGGTCGAGCGGCTCGACAGAACGGGTCTCGATCGGCACGAAACCGTGCAGCTCGAACGTGTGTCGCAGGCTGTCCAGCAGCTGCTGCTCCACCATCCGCTGGTGCGGCAGCCATTCGGGGAACCCCGACATCGGGGCAGGCTTCGACATGACGCCTACAGACCCCGCGTCACGGGCGGGACCGAGGGGTCGCCATCCGCCGCAGCAGCGGCGATCTCGACGAGGAACGGGTTCATGCGCCGCTCCCGGCCGATCGTTGTGTCTGGTCCATGCCCCGGCCGGACAACCATCTCGTCCGGCAGCCGCAGCGGGACCCGGGCGAGCGACTCGAGGATCTCGGCGTACGAGCCTCCGGGCAGGTCCGTCCGTCCGATGGAGCCGGCGAACAGCAGGTCGCCGGAGAAGAACTCCATGCCGGTGGTGAAGGTCACCGAGCCCTTGGTGTGACCCGGTGCCCAGTCGACCTGCAGCTCGAGCCCGGCCAAGCTGACGGTGTCACCGTCACCGATCTCGCGGACGTCGCTCGGCTCGGCCCACTCGAGCCGCCCGAACAGCGGAGTCCCGCTCGGTACGCCGAGACCGGCCGTGGGATCGGTGAGCATCGGACGATCCGCCGGATGGATCAGCGCCGGAATGTCCTTGGCCCCGCAGACCGGAGTGACCGCCCACATGTGGTCGAGATGGCCGTGGGTGAGAAGGACCGCGACCGGGGCGAGCTTGTGCTCCGCCAGCACGTCGTCGAGGAGGTCGTCAGCACCAACGCCCGGGTCGATCACCAGGCACTGCTCGCCGCGCCCGGGCGCGACCACCCAGCAGTTGGTCTCGAACGGACCAGCAGGGAAGCCGACGACGAGCACGAAAATCCTTTCAGGAGGCTTTCAGGCCAGCCTATCGGCCGTTCTTTTAGACTCCCGTGTCGTTTGTTGAACGCGCATTGCGAAGGCGCATTGCTCGACCGAACCCGGAGGACGACTTGGCGACCAGCCGACGCCGCGAGCGCGAGCTCGCCCGCCGTAGGTACGAACGTCGCCGTCAGGCTGAGCTCGAACGCCGTGCTCGCGCCAAGCGTCGCAACACGATCGTCGGAGCGGTAGGCGGCACGGCCCTGATCATCGCGGTCCTGTTGATCCTGACCTTCACCGTCTTCACCGGCGGCTCCGGCAAGAAGTCGACGGTCAAGGCGGGCGCCACGCCCAGCGTGTCGGCCACGCCGTCGAGCACGGCGGCGCCGAAGGCGCCGAAGAAGTGCGCGGCCATCAAGCCGAACCCGCCGATCAAGGGCGCACCCGTCGTACCGGCCGTCAAGGGCAAGGTGCCTACCAAGCTGACAACCAAGGACATCAAGGTGGGGCACGGTCGCGCCGCCAAGAACGGCGACAGCCTCGACGTCCTCTACACCGGCGTCGCCTGCAGCGACGGCAAGATGTTCGACTCCTCGTACAAGTCGAGCCCGCCGACGCCGTTCACGGTCAGCCCGCTGGGCTCGGCAAGCGTGATCGACGGGTGGAACAAGGGCCTCGTCGGCGTGAAGGCCGGCGGGGTGCGCGAGCTGATCATCCCGGCCTCAGAGGGTTACGGTGCCGCCGGCAACCAGGGCATCAAGGGAAATGAGACGCTCATCTTCGTGGTTCAGGTGAAGTCCGTGAAGTCGGCATGAGGCGGGCCCTCATCGCTGCGGCCGCAGCGCTGGCACTGGCGGGATGCGGCGGCTCCAGCAGCGGTGGCGGTGGCGCCGCCCAGGTGAAGCCTGGCTCGGGCGCCTCGACCACGCCGGCCGCCACGAACGCGAACGGCTGTACGACTGTGGCGACGCCGCACTCGAATCCACAGCAGTTCTCCGCCGAGCCCAAGGTCACCACCGCTGCCGAGAGCTACACGGCGACCATCGTCACCAACTGCGGGACGATCGTGGCGACCCTCGACGGCAAGCACGCGCCACACACCGTCAATTCCTTCTCGTTCCTGGCCGGCAAGGGCTTCTTCGACAACACGATCTGCCACCGGCTCACCACCTCCGGAATCTTCGTCCTGCAGTGCGGGGACCCGACCGGCACCGGAAGCGGTGGTCCGGGCTACACGATTCCTGACGAGAACCTGGGTGGTGACCCGCGAAAGGTCGTCTCCTACCCGGCGGGCACCATCGCGATGGCCAACGCTGGACCGAACACGGGTGGAAGCCAGTTCTTCCTCGTGTACAAGGACACGAAGCTGCCCGACGCCTACCCGCAGTTCGGCACGATCACGAAGGGTCTCGACATCCTTCGGCACATCGCGGCTGCAGGAAGCAACCCGCCCGGCGACGGATCACCGGTTCAGCCTGTGGTGATCGAGTCCTTCACGGTTGCGAAGGGCTAGAGCCCAGACGTCACGCGATAGGCGTCGTACACCCCTTCGACGCCGCGTACGGCGCGGAGCAGGTGACCGAGGTGCTTCGGATCACCCATCTCGAAGGTGAACTTCGACAGCGCGACCCGGTCACGGGAGGTCGAGACGGCCGCCGAAAGAATGTTCACGTGCGCGTCGGACAGCACCCGCGTCACGTCGGCCAGGAGCCGGCTGCGGTCGAGCGCCTCGACCTGGATCGCCACCAAGAACACCGATCCCGAGGTAGGTGCCCATTCGACCTCGACGAGCCGCTCAGGGCGACCCTTGAGGTCAACGGCGTTCGAGCAGTCGGTCCGATGCACCGACACGCCGTGACCCCGGGTCACGAACCCGAGGATCTCGTCACCGGGCACTGGCGTACAGCAACGAGCGAGCTTCGCCCAGACGTCGGACTCACCCTTGACCATCACCCCGGGATCCCCGCCGGAGCGCTGCCGGCGCGGGGCGCGCGTCGCGGTCTCCGTCTCGGCGATGTCTTCGACGGCGCCCTCCGGCCCGCCCAGCGCCTGCACGAGGCGGGCGACGACGCTCTGCGCGGACACATGCCCCTCGCCCACAGCGGCGTACAGCGCCGAGATGTCGGCGTAGTGCATGTCCCTGGCGAGCGTGACGAGCGCGTCACCGCCGAGCAGTCGTTGAAGGGGCAGCCCGGCCTTGCGCATCGCGCGGCTGATCGAGTCCTTGCCTTCGTCGATCGCGTCTTCCCGACGCTCGCGCGCGTACCACTGCCGGATCTTGTTGCGGGCCCGCGGCGACTTGACGAAGGACAACCAGTCCCGGCTCGGGCCGGCCGACTCGGACTTGCTGGTGAAGACCTCGACGACGTCGCCGTTGTCGAGCGCTGACTCGAGCGGCACGAGGCGGCCGTTCACGCGGGCGCCGATGCAGCGATGCCCGACTTCGGTGTGTACGGCGTACGCGAAGTCGACCGCGGTCGCGCCGGCCGGCAGGCCGATCACGTCGCCCTTCGGCGTGAAGACGAAGACCTCCTGCGCGTGCAGGTCGAAGCGCAGCGAGTCGAGGAACTCGCCGGGGTCCTGGGTCTCACGCTGCCAGTCGACGAGCTGACGTAGCCAGCTCATGTCCGTCTCGCCGCCCGTCGACGCACCGGAACGCCGCGGCGACTCCTTGTACTTCCAGTGCGCGGCGATGCCGTACTCCGCGGTGCGATGCATCTGCGCAGTGCGGATCTGGATCTCGACAGGCTTGCCCTGCGGACCGATCACGGTCGTGTGCAAGGACTGGTAGAGGTTGAACTTCGGCATCGCGATGTAGTCCTTGATGCGCCCCTGCACCGGCTTCCACGTGGCGTGGATCGAGCCCAGCGCGGCGTAGCAGTCCTCCACCCGGTCGACGACGACCCGGATGCCGATCAGGTCGAAGATCTCGTCGAACTCCTTGCCCTTGACGACCATCTTCTCGTAGATGGACCACAGGTGCTTCGGGCGGCCGGTGACGTCGCCGGAGATGCGCAGCTCGTGCAGCCGCTCCCGCACCGACGCCACGCCGTCGCCCTTGTAGGACCAGTGGGCGGCCACGCCGAACTCGGCCCGCTGGTGCATCTCGCGGGTGCGGATCTGCACCTCGACCGTCTTGCCCTGCGGCCCCACCACCGTCGTGTGCAGCGACTGGTAGAGGTT
>DASZTL010000080.1:0-2176 GCA_035548055.1 Mycobacteriales bacterium
ACGCCGGCCAAGCGGACAAACCGCCGCCAGGCACCCGGGACGACTGCTTAGGGGCGTGTTGCCCGAGCTCGGCCGAACCCTCGTCATGGGGGTGGTCAACGTCACGCCCGACTCGTTCAGTGAGGCGGGCCGCTTCTACGATGCGGATGCCGCCATCCTGCACAGCCGGGCCCTCGTCGCGAGCGGCGCGGACATCATCGACGTCGGCGGCGAGTCGACACAGCCCGGAGCCGGGCGGGTGGAGAGCGCCGAGGAGCAGCGCCGAATCCTGCCGGTGATCGCAGCGCTGAGCGAAGACGGGATCTACGTCAGCGTCGACACGATGCGCGCCGAGACGGCCGCGGCGGCGCTGGATGCCGGCGCGCGGATGGTCAACGACGTCTCGGGTGGCCTGGCCGACGACAGGCTGCCGAGCCTGGTGGCCGAAGCCGGCGTGCCATACGTCGTCATGCACTGGCGCGGACACAGCGCGGACATGCAGTCGAAGGCCAAGTACGACGACGTCGTCGCCGACGTGTGCACCGAGCTGACGGCTCGCGTCGATGCCGTCGTGGCCGCAGGTGTCGATCCGGCGTCCGTCGTCATCGATCCTGGTCTCGGCTTCGCCAAGACCGGCATGCACAACTGGGCGCTGCTCGCGAACCTCGACCGTCTCCTGTCGCTTGGTCCGCCCCTGCTGATCGGCGCCAGCCGTAAGTCCTTCCTGGGCGCCTTGCTCGAGGACGAGGAAGGCCCTCGACCGGTCGACGAGCGCGACGACGCCACGGCCGCGATCTCGGCGTTGGCGGCGTCGGCTGGGGCGTGGGGAGTTCGGGTCCACGAGGTCGCCGCGAGCGCCGACGCGGTGCGCGTGGTGGCGGCGATCCAGGCGGCGAGGTGACAGGGGCGGACGTGGCGGCGGTCACCGCTGCCAACGCCGAGCTCTACGCGGCGATCGAGGCAGGTGACGTGGACCGGCTGGCGGCAATCTGGGACACGACGGACGACGTCGTCTGCGTCCACCCAGGCTGGCCGTCCGTTTCCGGGCGGTCGAGGGTGCTTCGGTCGTGGGCAGTGATCATGGCCAACACGGCGTACCTGCAGTTCTTCTCGACGGAAGTCGAGGTCGCCATCGACGCCGACGCCGCCGTCGCGATCGTGACCTGTGAGCACGGCGTGCTGGCACGCAGTGACGAGAAAGACACCGGCTTCGGGGAGACTGCACGTGTGGTCGCGTCGAATGTCTTTCGCCGACGACCTGACGGGTGGAGGCTGTGGTCGCACCACGCGTCGCCGGTCCTGGCGGCCGACGATGACCAAGAGGGGACGACGGAACGATGACCGACCAGATCGCGGTTCGCGGCGTCCGTGCGTTCGGCTACCACGGGGTCCTGCCCGAAGAGCGTCAGCAGGGGCAGCTGTTTCTCGTTGACGCTGTGATGTCTCTCGACACCCGCTCCGCCGCGGCGACCGACGACCTGGAGAACACGGTCGACTACGCCGGGTTGGCGCAGCGGCTCGTCGCGATCATCGAAGGGGACCCGGTCAACCTCATCGAGACTCTCGCGCAGCGCCTCGCGGATGTGTGCCTCGAGGAACGTCGCGTCGCGGCCGTGGAGATCACCGTGCACAAGCCCGATGCGCCGGCGGGGGTCCCGTTCGGTGACATCAGCGTCACGATCACAAGAGACCGAGCCTCGTAGTGGCTGTGTAGTGACCGCTGTCGTCTCGCTCGGTTCCAACCTCGGGAACCGGCTCGCCCACCTGCGGCGCGGCCTCGAAGTGCTTTCGCAGCACCTCGCCGTCACCGCGGTTTCCGGGGTCTATGAGACAGCGCCCGTCGGTGTGACGGACCAGCCGGCATTCCTCAACATCGTCGCGACGCTGGACACGACTGACGCGGAGGCGGCGTTCGTCGCCGCGCAGGCTGCCGAGAGCTCGCAGGGCAGGCTCCGGTCACGACGGTGGGGTCCTCGCAGCCTCGACGTGGACATCCTCGACGTCGACGGGCAGGTCAGCCCGGATCCGCGGCTGACGCTGCCGCATCCTCGTGCCCACGAGCGCGCCTTCGTCCTCGTGCCATGGCTCGAGCTCGATCCCGTCGCGACCATCCCCGGGAGAGGATCGGTACGCCGGCTCGTGGCGTCGATCGGCGATCAAGATGTTCGTCGAGTCGGGCCACCGCCGCGATGAGGCC
>DASZTL010000081.1:0-5017 GCA_035548055.1 Mycobacteriales bacterium
GGGGTGCAGACGCGGGTCGCCGGTGCCCGTAAGACCGCCGACGACGTCTACCTGATCCCAGCCGACGGCGAGCCACTGCCGCCCGTTGGGACCGCCGTTCAGGGCGCGCTCGATGACGCCCGTCGTACGGCGCTGATGCGCACCCACTCAGCGCTTCACCTGCTCGCCGGTGTGGTCTTCCGCGACCACGGGGCGCTGGTGACCGGCGGCAACATGGAGCCGCTCGAGGCGCGGATGGACTTCAACCTGCCTGAGGTGCCGGAAGGCTTCAAGGACTCGATCACCGAGTCGTGCGCGACCGAGATCGCCGCCGACCGGCGCATCGACGTGAAGGTGCTTCCGTACGACGAGGCGTTCGCGATCCCGGACATCATCCGGACCGCGACGAACCTGCTGCCGCCTGGTCTCACTGAAGTCCGGATCGTCGACATCGTCGGTCTCGACACGCAGGCCGACGGCGGCACACATGTCGCATCGACCAAGCAGATCGGTGGGATCGAGGTCGTCAAGATCGAGAACAAGGGCAAGGGCTTCCGCCGGCTGAGGGTGCGGCTGCCACAGTGACTGCAACGCAGTTCAGGATCCCGCGCTACGGCGAGGCGTCGCTCGCAGACGTGATGCCATCCGTTCTCGCCGCCCTCGGCGTGGGTGAGGACAACCGACTCGGCCTCGCCGAGACGGCACGGGCGGTCGTGATCCTGGTGGACGGGATGGGCCTCGTCGGGGTTCGAGCGCGTGCCGACGCCGCACCGTTCCTCTCGACGATGAGCTGCACTGAGCTGACCGCGGGGTTCCCATCGACGACCGTGACATCGCTCGCGTCGCTGTCGACGGGAGTCGCCGCCGGTGAGCACGGCATGACCGGCTACTCGTCGTACGTCGAGGAGATCGGCGAGCCGGTCAACTGGCTGTCCTGGCGGCAGGTGTCCGGGCGGGACGACCTGCGGGAACGCCTCGAGCCCGAGTCGATACAGCCGCACGAGACGGTGTGGCAGCAGGCAGCTGACGCGGGCGTCTCGGTGACGATCGCGAGCTCGCGCGACTTCGAAGGCACCGGCCTCACTCGAGCGGTCTTTCGCGGCGGAACCTTCCGTGGCGTCACGACGAGCGGCGACATGCTCGCGCTTGCTGCCGATGCTGCCGACCGGGGCCATCGATCCCTCGTCTACACCTACGCGGCGGAGCTCGACTTCATCGGTCACGTGCGTGGCCCCGGCAGCGACTCCTGGGCGGCGCAGCTGTCGCTCATCGACAGGCAGATCGAGCTGCTGGTGCAGCGGCTGCCGGCCGGTACGACGGTCTATGTGACTGCCGACCACGGGATGGCTGAGGTGCCGCCGGAGGAGACGGTCGACGCCGACGAGGACAACTCACCGCTGCGCGATGGAGTCATCGCGATCGCCGGTGAGCCGCGGATGCGTCACGTGCACGCGCGGGCAGGTGCGGCGGCCGATGTACTTCGCACGTGGCAGAACGTGCTTGGCGAGCGCGCGTGGGTGATGTCGGGTGACGACGCCGCGAAGTCCGGCCTGTTCGGTCCAGTCGTGACGGCGGATGCTCGGTCCCGGATCGGCGATGTCGTCGCCATCTCGCGCGGCGGTCTCGGCATCGTGCAGCGCAAGCGGGAGTCGCGGCTTTCCGCACTGCCCGGACATCACGGCGCGTTGACCGACGTCGAGCTGTTGGTTCCGTTGTTCGCTCTCACGGTGTGACCGCGCAGATCTCGCTCGTGCTCGGCGACATCGTCGCTGAGCAGGTCGATGCGGTCGTCAATGCCGCGAACAGCGGCCTGATGGGAGGCGGCGGCGTCGACGGTGCGATTCTGCGGGCTGGCGGCGAAGCGCAGCTGCGAGCGCGCGCGGCGTTGCGCGATCGCATCGGATCACTGCCGGCCGGACAGGCCGCCGCCACCGATGCCGGCGACATGCTGTGCCGCTGGGTGATCCATGTCGTCGGGCCGGTCTACAGCCGGCGGGAAGACCGCTCCGCACTCCTGGCCTCCTGCTACCGCGAGGCGCTGCGGGTTGCCGATGAGCTCGGTGCGCGCAGCGTGGCCTTCCCTGCGGTGTCGGCCGGCATCTACGGCTGGCCGATGCAGTCGGCGGCGGACGTCGCGGTTTCGGCCGTCGCGACCACGCCGACTGAAGTTGCAGACGTGCGGTTCGTGCTGTTCGGTCGAAACGCCTACGACGCCTTCGCCGCTGCCCTAGACGCTCAGGACTGACTTGCTTCGTCGGGAGGCGTCGTGCACAAGCAGCACATCGACCACTGCGCCGTCCAAGGTCGTCAGATCGATGGCAGAGGCTGGAACGAAACCGTGGTCTGCGGCCGCTGATAGCAGTTCGAGGGATGAAGAACCCGCGTCACGCAGTAGCACGTCGTTGCATTCAAGGTAGAGCAGTGGCTTGAAGCGCTCCCATGTGGCTCGCCCACCTTCTAAGACATCGAACTCGGCACCTTCGACGTCGAGCTTGACCAATCGCAATGGGCCCGGAGGCAGGGAGGCTTCCTTGAGGAAATCGTCGAGGCGCCTGATGGGTACATTAAGAACCCCTTCGGTGTTCCAACTGGCGCTGAAGGACGCCCACGCGCTCCCGCCTGGACCGGGTAGGCGAATCTCGGCGGTGCCATTCTCACGGTGGAGCGCGACCGCGAACACGGTCAACTGGTGAAGACCGTTGTCCTGGCAGAGGGCGTTCAGCGCGGCGACGTTTTCCGGCATCGGCTCGAATGCCCAAACCGTCCCGGACGGCCCAACTCGTTCGCACATTTGTCCGGTGACGATGCCGCGATTGGCG
The DNA here is from genome assembly GCA_035548055.1 of Mycobacteriales bacterium. Taxonomy (GTDB): domain Bacteria; phylum Actinomycetota; class Actinomycetes; order JAFAQI01; family JAFAQI01; genus DASZTV01. The sequence continues at coordinate 2,799 of DASZTL010000081.1, forward strand.
CCGATGTCGATGACCCAGTCGCCCGTTTTCATCCATGCTTGGACAGTCGCTGGCATTCCGAGTGGAATGCCAGCGAACCACATCCGATCCATGTGGTCACGGAGATCGGCCGACCTGCGGTGGCCCGTCAAATCCGTGAACTCGACGGGACCGGACCCCGGATGAAGCTTGAGCCATTCTGCGGCGCGGGCGCGGCCTCTTGGCGCCTTACGGCTCAACCAGCCGATTAGGGAGCGCGAGGTGAGCACAAAGCATCGTATTGGATCGACGGCGTCTAGAAAGTGATGAGTGCCGTCCACGCGTCGAGTAGGGCGGTGTCACCGGCCAGCTCGAGCGACGTCCACGGCACGCGGCTGTAGAGCGCGAGCAGCAGCGCGCTGCTCGTCCCGGCCGCGGTGGCGTCCGGCTCGTCGATCAGCTCGCTTCGTCGCACGCCGCCGGGCGAGAGCTCGAGCAGCCACGAGTCGCCGTCCGTGGCGTGCAACGCGATCGTCCCGGTCGGTCCGGCAACCTGGTCGCGTTGGTAGACGCGCGGCACGACGACGTCGATCAGCTCGTCGATGCCGTCGGCGGCGAGCTCGGTGTCGATCGGCTGCCTGATGCCGTGCGCGCTCTGTGCGTCGAAGCGGTGCACCGCCGATTCGTGTGCCATCCGCCGAGCCCAGAAGATCGCGCCGTCCGGCGCGTCGAAGACCCACGACCAGATCGGGGTGTCGGCCTCGCAGTCGGACAGGGCGCCGACCAGGTCGTCGAGTTGGCCGGCAAGGAGATCGACCGGGTCGCCCTCGGGCATCTCGGGGAGCTTCTCGACGCGAGAGGTCGCGCGCGTCGATACGTAGTAGGTGACGTTCGCGTAGACCCGCCAGACGTGCTTGGCGAGATCGGCGATCGTCCAGTCGCCGCACGTCGGCACCGCCGCGTCGGAGCCGGAGCGGGCCGCCGCGAGCAGCCCCTCACCCTCGCGTCGTACCGCGGTGACGAGCTCTGAGTACGACGGTGTGCGCGGGCCGGTCACGTGTCGAGCCCGGCGGTGAGATCGAGGTCGTTCGGTGGCGTGTCCGGAGTCTTCCAGTGCAACCACTGCTTCTTGTAGACGTCGTGGTAGTGGTTCGCGCGATCCACGAACCGCTCGTACGCCGCGTCGAACGCCACCTGGTCGCGCTCGCGCAGTGCCTCGCGCACCGGTGCACAGTCCTGCTCGAGGTAGGCCGCCATGTCTCCGGCGTACTTCGGCCGGCTCGTCGCGCACAGCCGAAGCTGCTTCACCGTCGAGGTGTAGAAGTACTCAGCGAGCTTCCAGTTGCCCGCCTTCGCGGCGTAGTAGAGCCGGTGCACGCGGTGGCCGACTTCGGCCATCAACCGGTCCATGCCCGGCTGCATCATCGCGAGCTCGTCGATCGTCAGCTCACGCTTGCCGTTGTGCACGGCATGCGTGTGCTCCGTGACCACAGGAGTCGGCGCGGAAGCGGAATCGTGCGTGCTCAAGGGGTCGTCTCCCGGTGGATCTTGTACTGCGCGGCTTGCGCTCGAGGGCGTACGACGAGGAGGTCGACGTTGACGTTCCACGGCCGGGTCGCCGCCCACGCGATGCAGTCAGCGACGTCGTCGGCGCTCAGTGGACCGGGCACACCGGTGTACACAGCATCCGCCCTTGCCCGGTCTCCACCCAAGCGGTTTAGCGAGAACTCCTCGGTTGCGACCATGCCCGGTGCAACCTCGACTACCCGCACCGGGCGCCCGCAGAGCTCCAACCGGAGCGTCTCGGAGACGGCGGTCTCGGCGTGCTTGGCTGCGGTGTAGCCGGCGCCGCCTTCGTAGACGCCGTGGCCCGCCGTCGAGGTCACGGTCACGATCACGCCGTCCCCGCTGGCCTCGAGCTTGGGAAGCAGCGCCCGCGTCACCCGCATCATGCCGAGGACGTTGGTCTCCCACATCTGCCGCCAAGCGTCCTCGTCAGCGGTTTCCACCGGCTCGAGACCGAATGCGCCGCCGGCGTTGTTGACCAGGACGTGGCAGGTTTCCAGCGATGCGGCGAGCGCCTGCACGGACGCTTCGTCGGTGACGTCGAGCACGACCGGGCGCAGGTCGCACTCCGCGGCCAGTGCGTCGAGCCGATCCTTGCGACGAGCGGCGGCGACGACGTCGTACCCGTCCGCCACGAGCCGGCGGGCGGTCGCGGCGCCGATCCCACTGCTCGCTCCCGTGACCACGGCGGTACG
>DASZTL010000082.1:0-6205 GCA_035548055.1 Mycobacteriales bacterium
AGGTCGTCGGCCGCCTAACGAGGAACGAGATGGGCGTCGATTGCTCCGGCGAGCTGGCGGCCGGTCCTCGTGAGGCGCATCGGCTGCCCACGGTGCGCGCGAATCACCAGTCGGGTGCCTAGGTCGCGCTCCAGCCGCTGCAGTTGTGTGACCATCGTGCCTTGGCTGATGCCCGTCATTTCGGCGGCGGCTGTCAGCGTCGTCGCCTCGGCGATGGACCGAAACCGCTCGAGGCGTTGCAGCGAGTGTTCGTCGGTGAGTACTCGTCGCAGCAGCGCCGGACCGTCGAATGTTGCCCGTTGCCGTGCCCCTGTCAGCTGTGATCGGCTGCCGCGCCGCCGCAGTTCGATTCCATTCTCGCGAGCGAACCGCTCGACGGTGCCCGGGCTACATCCGATCTCGGCCGCGACCTGCTTAACGGTCATGAGATCGGTGAAGTACCGGTCCCGGAACCAGGCTTCATCGATAAGCCATCGTCGCGTTTTGTCGCGTAAGGCGAGGCCGGTTTGTTCACGCAGTATCCGTGACACGGTGTTGCGTGAGCACCGATTGGCCGTGGCGATCGCCGACAGCGAAAGACGGTCTTCGGTGTAAGCGCGGCGTATCGTCACGGTGTCGATGCGGTCTTGGAGCCGCGTGGTCTTCTCCCAGCGGGCCGCCTTGGTCGCGGCTGCGGGCTCGCCGCAGGGTGCGACGCAACTCGCGCGGTTTCGGTCGGCGTCGATTGTGGTCCGCGGAATGCTTAGCGACTTGACCAGCCCGCGCGGAGGCTCCCATATGACCGGTTCTTCGATGCCGCGTCCCTCGAGCACGCAGGCGGCATGGGCGTGTAGTTCGTGGGCAACAGCCGGGGGAAGTCGGCGGCGGAACTGTTGGTATCTGCCTCGTTCCTGCTGGGACCGCAGACGCGTCTCCGCGTGCGTGCCGGTGATCAGCTCACGCAGGTAGTGGTTGGCTACGACGAGAGACTCATCGGGGTAGTTGGTACGAGTGCGGCTCCGGATGGCGCGCCAGTCCGTCGCGCCGATCAGCTTGCCGCGGTGGAAGGTTTCGCGTCGACGGGTGTAGTCGATGGGGGCGGCTCCCTCGTCGAGGTAGCGGGCGAGGAGGACGAGCGCGCTCTGAAGGTTCGGGTCGAAGCGCCTGCCGAGCCAGCTCGGGAGTGACAGACGGTCAGGTCTGTCGGGGGCGGCGACGGTTCGCGCGGCTTCGGCGGGGGTTCCTCGCCGTCCGACCAGACACAGCGCGCGGGAGAGGGCTGCGGCGGCCTTGGTGTCGTCGCCGCGGGAGCTCGGGGCCAGCGTCGATCGCCATGATGGCCAGATGTGTGTCGGGACGCTGCGGGCACGCTCGATGAGCGGTGGGCAGATGTCGACATCTGACGGCTCGTACGGACGTAAGGTACCTAGTCCGTAGCGGAGCCGTTCGACGGCGGCCATGCGTGGCGCCGCAGCGACGAGCAGTCCGCGGGCAAGCGCCTGGCTGGCTCCGCGTAACGTCGGCGTCCATTCGATACGCCCGTCGCTCTTCTGCCGGAGCAACGGGCCCATCTTGATCAATGGGAGAAGCGCGCTCAGGGTGTCGTCTGCGGTGGTGCCTTGCCGGGCGCGGTGAACGTGAAGTACGGCACGCCCGAGCTGTGTGGGGGTTGACCTGGTGATCAGCCTGACGCGGGTGAGTGGGTCGACGGCTCTGAGTTGCCAGCGTTGAGGTTCGTCGGTGGCAGTTGTGGATCGATTCGACCGTAGCTGTCTGATCGTGAGGATCTCGATGTCTGCCCATAGCTGCTCCACACTCACAGTCGCCCCGGCGACGCCCTGAACGGATTCGTGGGCCGGGCAGGACACCAGGCGATGGAGCTCTTCTTGGGCTTCGCTGAGCGCGCCGTCGCCGGCGGCTTGGCCCACGAGGCGCAGATCAACGTCGCAGGTGTCCAGCGGGGCCTGCCCGGACCGGTCATGGCTGCGATACCGGTTGCCGCAGAACCGTCCATCGGGAACGGCGCGGAGGGAGCGCCGTGAACGGGCGGGCAGTCCGCATCCTGGGCAGTGGGAGACGAGCAGCAGGTCGTGCCGTGGGCACGCGAACGCATATGGCCGTCGCCAGTTCAGGCTCCATCTGCCGTCCGTGTCCTGTAGGCATGCGGGACAGAATCGGGACCAGGTCCGGCGGGTAAGACGCGCCCGCCCTTGAGCGCTGCTTGCTGTCTCGGGCGGTTGCGTGATCGGCCGGAGCGCGTCGACCTCAGCAGGGCTCAGCCCCGCGGCGAACGCAATCGCCTCGAGGTCGTTTGGATGCATCTGCAGACGGCGGGCCGCACCGGGATGGATTCCGGTTTCGGTGAGCAGGGTCGAGGTGCTGACCCGGTGGCGTCGCGCGAGGGCGTCGATCCAACTATCGATGGCTTCGCCCTCGACCGGCGGCACCCGCAGCGGCCAACGGCGAGGCACCTTCATGCCGCATCTCGGCGCCGGCGTGTGCCCGTTTGCGGGCGTTGCGTGCCGGGCGGTGCCGCGGGAGTGCGCCCGGGTCGCATCCGCTCGGCGGCGGCGTCGAGACGGATCGATGACAGGAGGTTCTCATCGAGGTGTTCGGTGCCGCTGCGCGCAGCGCGGAAGCAGCCTCGCGCGATCAGCGACATGAGGGAGGTGAAGTAGCCCTGGGTGCGGGCGAACAAGTAGTCGTCGAGGTCTCGAAAGAGCATGCCCTCGTGTTTGTTGGCAAGGACCAGTTGATGCTCGATGGTTTTGAGGAGCTGCCGCCACTCCGCGCGGGCTTGCTCAGTGGACCGGCTGAACGGGGACAGTTTGAGCGGTGTCAGCCGCCGGCTGTTTTGGGCGCGGGCGCGTTGGCCGGGACTTAGACCCTCGTTGAGCAGGGCGTCGAGCTCGATCCCGACGACGAGCAGCGTCAGGGGGAGAGTGTTGACCAAGGATTTGAAGTAGTTCGCCACGTCGCGGTGGTCGGTTCGCTGCATGCTGAGGAAGTGGACGTCGTCGATGATCAATAGCTTCGTCTCGCAGGCGAGGACGCAGTCCGCGGCGCGGTCGATGAGTTGGGCGGCTGTCCCGCGCTCAGCGCCGGGATGAGCGTAGAAGTTGCACAGCGTTGAGCTAAAGATGCGCGTCGTCGTGTGGCCCGGGAGCGGGATGAAGGCGACCGGGATGCGTTGATGCCCCGACTGGGTCTCGGGACCGTATACGTCGATCTCCTCTCGGTGGAACTCTTTGCCGAAGGCGACGGCCGCGGTGGTCTTCCCGATTCCGGCTTCGGCGTCGAGCGCCGCGCTGCTGCGGACCCGGTCGACGTCCTGGCGGTTGGTGGCGAGCAGCTCCCACAACTCCTCGTGGACCGCGCCGACTTGAGGGGTCTTGATCGGGCCGAGGTTCGCGTGCCAGTCCGCGCGTTCTCTCTCATAGGCAGCACGAACCTGCCGATTCATCGCGCTGATCTCCCGCGCGGAGTGCTCGGCGGGTTTCGGGCGCGGTGGTTTCTCGCAGTGCGCGAACCAGCCTTCCTTCTCGGCGAGTCTGCGGCTCGCGGGTGCGGTCTCGGGTGTCATGACAGGATCTCCAACACGTCGTCGTACACGTCCGCGGCGTCGAGGTCGTGGTCGTCGGCGGCGAGGTCCGGATCGTTGAGGATCGGGTCGTCTTCGTCGACGACGACGTCGCGGTCTGCTGACTCGTGCTCATCTGTCTCACCGAGGCCGAGGGAGCGGAAGTAAACGGCTTGCTGAAGTGATAAGCGAAGTTCGGGGCGCCCTACCGTGTCGCGGGTTAGCCAGAAGTCGAGCAGCTCTTGGCAGACCTCCTCGTGTGCTCGGTCGGTTCTGAAGGCGACAGCCTTCGCGAAGTCGGAGCGGTCCACGCTGAAGGGTGCGTTCAGCCGGTGGCGGTGGACCCAGTCCAGGCGGTGCCAGGTGCCCGATGATGGATCCTGGAAGTAGATCTGGCGGATGTCGTTGGGGTCCCACCGAAATGGCCATTTGCCGTGGTGCAGGCCAGCGTGCGCGCTGTCCTGGTCGCGGTACTCGTTGATCGCCTCACCGTTGTATTTCAGGCCGTTCAACTCCACGCCGTAGTGGTTGATCTTTCGCCACGCTGTCGGAAGGAAGTCGAAGGCAAAGTCGGCGTCGGGCAGGATTCGCAGATACCCGGCGGCGGTGACGCCTTGCTCGAACATTTCGATGGGCGAGAGGTTCACTCTGGGTGATTCCGGAACGATCAGTCCCCGGACTGGTTTCTGGTGGTAGACGTCTTCGATCCATCCCCGGATGATCGCGTCGAGTTGGTCGATGAAGTAGTAGGAGGCGTTTTCAACATCGCGGCCGCGGCTGTAGACGTCTGGACCCTTGTAGCCCGGCAACGTCTCGAGGAGGCCTTGCCGCAACGTCTTGAAGAACCGTTCGCATGGGCCCTTGTCGGTGGGGGTGTAGGGGCGGCACGGCTGGATCGAGATGCCGAGCCGGGCGCACACCGACTTGATGTGATCAGAGACGTAGATCTTGCCGTGATCGACGACCATCGCCTCGATCGCCGGCGGACTGATCGACTCGCCGCGGGGGTCCGGGTACATGACGGTGCTAGGCAAGCCGGCGTAGGGGCGGTCAGCCATCGGGTCGTCAGGTCGTGGCCGCGGGTGGATGGCCTCGAACAGCACCCCTGCAACGTCTCGAGACTTCGTGGAGATGGGGCAGAGCGCAAGCCCGAGGATGGATCGCGAGTACAAGTCCATCGCGACGGTGAGATCAAGCGGCACCCAGCGTGAGGTAAGCCGATCCATGGCGAAGACATCCAGCTTCGTGGTGTCGAGAAGCAGATACTCGCCTGGTCGGTTAGCGGCGAACTGGCGGTATGCGCCTTTGGGCCGGTTCGCGATCGAGCGCTTGTGAATGGTCGCGCCCGCGAAAGCGTTCGTCCCCTTTTCGATGCGTCTCAGCGCCTCATGCGCGACGGTGCGTTTAGGGATCGTGACCGTGTCATCGACTCTGCGGGCCGCGAGGTGCAGGATCCGTTTCTTGGTGGGTCGACTGAGATCGATGTGGTCGTCGATCACGTCGCGGACCGCGTCGACCCACTTCGGGTCGATGTCCGCTCCTCTGGTCCCCTGACGCGTGCGGCGGTGATCGACAAGGCCCTCGATACCCCGGTCGCGGTAGGCGACCAACCAACGCCGTAGCGTCTTCTCGTTGACGCCGAGCTCCTGCGCTTTGGCGAGCACACGATCTCGTTTCGGCCGGTCTGGCTCGTACTGCGGTCGAGGTACCGTCGCGTTCGGATTGTCGGGGCGGGGCAGCCCGTTGAGGACTTCCTCCAGGTGTGCGGCCCGCTCACGTGCCTCGGCCAGGATCGCTGGTTCCACATTTGTCATGAGCGCCCCGACCGAGGAGGCGCCGACCGCGGTGGCTCCATCGCCAGCGGCGAAGGACGGATCGCTGAGCAGCATCGAAGTGCGGATGACCTGCCGGTGTCCCGAGCGGCCGTGCAGCGTGGCACATGTCCCGTCGAGCGCGACCACCTGGTGGGTGTCACCGTCGAATCGGACGGTGGCGCCGGTGCGCAACGTGCTTGCCAGGCTCGCCATCGCTATCCCCCCGACATTCCAGGCCGACGCAGGACGCTGTGCGGCTCAAGCGGAGTGGATAGGTCCGTCATCAGACGCTGCATCCAGATCGCGTGCAGCACCGCGGGTCGCACGAGACGCGGGGCATGATCCGCGGCGAGCCGTCGTTCCAGCGAGCCGATCGTGTCACCGGCGTTGCAGGCGGCGACCGCAGAGTCGGATATCGGTTGATCGATCGTCCAAGATCGCCGGTATCCGGCGAGCAGCCGAATGTTCGCCGCGAGCACCGCAGTGACTCCGGTCCACAGCTCGTGCCTCCAGCCGCGGGCGGCGAACGCGTGACTGATGGCAGGGAAGTCGGGGTCATGAGGCGCACGCGCCCTGCGCAGCCAGTCCGGCGGCTTGACGTTGACGATCACAACCTCGCCGTTGCGGTGCCGGAGCATGTAGTCGGGGATGTGCCTGCGGTCCTTGCCCTTCCGGTCGATGTAGGTCAGGCAAAACGGCTGTGCGGCGATTGCCGTGACGTCCGCCGACCTGTCCGCGATCTGCAACCGCAGCAACTCGTGGCGGCTCTCGTAAATCACGTGGGCGCCCATAGTGGTCGCCCAGTACTCGCCCGGACGGTTGCGCTGCCCGC
>DASZTL010000083.1:0-4557 GCA_035548055.1 Mycobacteriales bacterium
CACTCGCGTCCGAACCCGACAGCTAACTTCGCAGGCGTCCGAGAAAAAGGGTCTCGTGCAGGCCGGTAGCTCACCGACCAGGACGCAAAACCTCCGTAATCTCCGGTCTACCCGTCGGGTAACCGCCTCAACCGTGATTGCCGCCGGCATCGCGGTGGCGATGTTCGCCACCGCGGGTCCCGCCGCCGCCATCAACCCGGGCGGTGGCCGCCACCGGGTGCACACGGCGCACGCGAAGCACACGAACGCTCGTGCGCACGCGGCACGGTCCAGCCAGGACAAGATGTCGCCCGCGCTGCGCCGGATGTTCTACCGGCTGCGGGTGTGCGAGTCGGGCAACAACTACCGGGACAACACCGGCAACGGCTACTACGGCGCGTACCAGTTCGCCCTCCAGACCTGGCGCAACCTCGGGATGAGCGGCCGGCCCGATCAAGCGGCGCCCGCGCTGCAGGATCACGCGGCCTACGTGCTGTACGAGCACGCCGGCTGGTCGCCGTGGCCGGCCTGCTCGCAGCGCGAGCACCTACGCCGGATCGACTGACCTCAGACGTCGCGGGTACGGAGCAGGAACCAGCCGATCCCGAGGAAGAGCGCGGTCCAGCCGAGGAAGACCAGGTAGCCGGTCCACGGGCCCAGCATCTCCTGCGTCTTGACGGTGGCGGTGATCGCGCCACCCGCGTTCGCGGGCAGGTACCGGGTGACGTTGTGCTGCAGTGAGGACGGGAGCAGCTGCGTCACGAACGGAATGATGAAGACGATCGCTACGAGTCCGGTGATGGCGCCCGCAGTGTGGCGAACGATCGTGGCCAGCCCGAGGGCCAGAAGCACCAGCCCCGCGATGTAGAGGCCGCCCCCGAAGATCGCGCGCAGCACGCCCGGGCTGCCGATCGACGAGCTCAGGCCGTAGTGGTTGAGGATCAGCTGGCCGACTCCGAACGCCCCGAACGCGGTGCCGATCCCGACCACGAGTGCGATGCCGCCGGTCGCGACGGCTTTCGCGGCGAGCACCAGCCCGCGTTGCGGCACGGCGGCGAACGTGGTGCGAATCGTCCCGCTGCTGTACTCCGCGGTCATCGTGACGATGGCGAAGACACCGAGCGCCAGCTGTGCGAAGAACAGGCCCGCCAGGCTGAGTGCGGTCGGATCGAAGATCAGCCGGTCGTGGATGTCCAGCTCGTTGTAGCTCGACCCGTAGCCGGCCGTGATCGCCGCGGCAAGCCCGATGCCGAGAGCGATCGCGACCACGATCGTCCAGTACGTCGAGCGCACCGAGCGGATCTTGGTCCACTCCGCGAGCAGTGCATCGCGGAAGCGCTGCGGGTCCGTCATCGGTGGTGCTCCCAACCAGGTCGGGCGTCCGCTCGGTACTCGACCGCCTCCTCGGTGAGCTCCATGAAGGCGGCCTCGAGGCTGGCCTGCTGCAAGGACAGCTCGTGCAGCACGACGCGGCTCGCGGCGGCGATCTCACCGACCTGCTCGGTCGTGGTGCCCCCGACGGACAGCCCGCCGTCGTCGGTGCGCTCGGCCTCGATGCCCCGCGCCGACAGTGCAGCGAGCAGCAAGTCGGCGTCGGGGGTGCGGACGCGTACGCGGCTCGCCCCGGCGCGCCTGATCAGCTCCTCGGTGGATGCGTCGGCAATCAGCTTGCCGCGGCCGATGACGATCAGCCGGTCCGCCATCAGCGACATCTCGCTCATGAGATGACTGGAGACGAAGATCGTCTTGCCGACCGAGGCAAAGTGCTTGAGCAGGTTGCGCACCCAGAGGATGCCCTCCGGGTCCAGGCCGTTGACCGGCTCGTCGAGCAGGAGCACCTTCGGGTCGCCGAGGAGGGCGGTTGCGATGCCGAGCCGCTGTCCCATGCCGAGGGAGAAGCCGCCCGAGCGCTTCTTCGCCACCTCGCTCAGCCCGACGAGGTCGAGTACCTCGTCGACCCGAGCCCGCTTGATCGCGTTGGTCTGCGCGACCCAGACCAGATGGTTGTACGCGCTGCGCCCGCCGTGCAAAGCGCGGGCCTCGAGCAGCGCGCCGACCTCGTGCAGCGGGTGGCGATGTGCGGCGTACGGCTTGCCGTTCACCGTGACGTCGCCGGAGGTCGGGGCGTCGAGCCCGAGGACCATTCGCATCGTCGTCGACTTGCCGGCGCCGTTCGGGCCGAGGAAGCCGGTGACGACACCCGGTTGAACCGTGAAGGACAGCTTGTCGACCGCGAGAGTGTCGCCGTACCGCTTGGTCAGCGCCCGCGCCTCGATCACGAGATCTGACCTCCTGCGGCGTTGAACCGGCGACCGCCGACGTCCGTCAGGTTAGTAGGGCTTCGACGGGAGGACGTCTGGTGAACCGGTTTCGGTTGGTGGTGGCGGGAGCGTTGCTCTTCGGTCTGGCGGGCATGTCCGCGGCTGACGTGGCGAGTGCGCTGAACCAGCGGCCCAGCGCCGCGCACGGCACGCTCGTCAAGCTTCGCAAGACGTCGTACGGCAAGGTCCTGGTCGGTCCCAGTGGCAAGTCGCTGTACATCCTCACTGCAGACGGCAGAAAGGTCTCGCACTGCAACACGGTCTGCCGATACGGCTGGCCACCGCTGATGACGCATGGCAAACCGCGTGCCGGCTCCGGCGTCAAGGCGACCAAGCTCGGCCAGACCGCGAACCATCAGGTCACCTACTACGGCAAGCCGCTCTACTACTACGCCCAGGACAGCGCGGCGGGTCAGACGTCGGGCCAGGGCGTCCACTCATTCGGCGGCTACTGGTACTTGTTGACCGCCAAGGGCAGGAACATCACCCAGGCGTCGTCAGGCGGAGGCGGCTACTCCTACTGAGGCCTCGCTGCGGTTGCGGGCCTCGACCTGGATCACCGGCTCCTCGATGCCCCAGCGCAGAACGCCGAGGACGAACTTGGCCGCGCTGCGGGTGGCGATCGTGTCGATCCGTTTCGGGATCACCGACACCTTGCTGGCGCTACGGATGCCGTAGAGCCGTTGCGCCCAGCCCGGCATGGTGTCGAGGGCGGCGCGCATGATGATCACGCTTGACGCCTTGGCGACCGGATCGGGGCCGATCGGCTTGCGGAAGTAGTCGACGAGCTCTGCGGTCTCCTCGGCGAATGTCAGAAGCGGCCGCATCTCGTTGAAGTAGTCGTCGACCTCGATGCGGCTTGACGGCACCGGGATGTCCGCCCCGAGCTTGATCGCGAATTGCGCGTATTGGGCGTAATACTCATCGATCCGGGCAGCCGATAGCGGCTTCGGGTGGTAGCGCAGGTGGGCACGCATGATGCTGTGCGACTGCGTCATCGCGGTCCACACCAGCTGCTCGGCGGAGTTGGCGGAGTACGGCCGGCCGTCGGGCATCGTGCCGATCACGAGCTTGTGCATCTTGCGGACCATGTCGCACGTCTTGTCGACAACCGGGGTCGCGCCCCACGTCATCGCGTTGACGAAGGATGCGGTCCGGCCGAGCCGCGCCAGCGGGTCGTCCGTGTACGACGAGTGCTGGTTGGTGCCGTGCATCGTCGGCTGGTGCAGTGCCCCGAGCAACAGCCCCGAGAGGCCGCCGACCAAGGTGGCGACGTCCGAATGGACGTACCAGATCGAGCTGCCGGGGCCGTACAGACCGGGATCGCCGGCCGGCTCGGTGAACTGGACACCCGGCAAGGAGTCGGCACCGACCGACTTGATCCAGGTCTCCTTGATCGCAGCCTTGGGAGCATTCGCCAGCGCGCGCAGGTCCATCGACGCCCTTCTTCCCGTACCTGAGACATGAAACATATCAAGTCTCTTGTTTCAGGTAGGGTGCCGGGCGTGGCTACTCGGTCGGTGCTGGCCGACGACCCCGTCGCGTCGGCCCCTGACGCTCGCGGCCGGGTGGTCGGCGCCGCCGAGCGGTGTTTCGCGCAGTACGGCGTGGCGAAGACGACGGTCGAGGACGTGGCCCGGCTGGCCGGTATCTCCCGAGCGACCGTCTACCGGTACTTCCCCGGCGGCCGCGATGAGATCGTTCTCGCGGCGCTTCTGGCGTCGGCGAACGAGTTCCTGCCACAGCTCCCGGCCCGGTTGCGTACCGCACGCTCGTTGGGCGACTCGATCGTCGAGCTGATCGTCAGCGCCGTCGACTGGATGCGCAGCGAGCCGTGGCGAGCGGCGCTGCTCGCGGCGCCCCTGTCGCGCGCCTTGAGTGCCGCTGATGCAGCTGCGCCCTACGCGTTGTGCAGCGCGTTCATCGAGCCGTACTTCGCCGCGGCACGCGATGCCGGCCTCGTGCGGTCACAAGTGGGCCTCGACGACGCGGTGGAGTTCGTCGTGCGGATCATTCACTCGCTGTTGGTGGTGCCAGGGCACCAGGATCGTGACGACGGGATGCTGCGTCGCTACGTCCGAACCTTCGTCGTCCCGGCGTTGCTCGTCGGTTAGGACACTTTGAACTGAGCGATGCTGGCTCGTAGCTCGGCGGCGAGGTTGTTGAGCTCGGCGGCGGCTGCGGCGGATTGCTTGGAGCCTTGGGCGTATTGGCGGGAGACGTCGGAGACCTGGGTCATGGCGGCGACGACCTGGTC
>DASZTL010000084.1:0-26908 GCA_035548055.1 Mycobacteriales bacterium
GAGTACATCGGCGGGGTCGAGCACGCGATCCTGCACCTGCTGTACTCGCGCTTCTTCACCAAGGCGCTGCACGACATGGGCCTGCTGACGTTCACCGAGCCGTTCACCCGCCTGACCAACCAGGGCCAGGTGATCATGAACCGCTCGGCGATGTCGAAGTCGAAGGGCAACCTGGTCAACCTCCAGGCGGAGCTGGCCAAGTACGGCCCCGACGCGGTGCGCGTCACGATGCTGTTCGCCGGGCCCCCCGAGGACGACATCGACTGGGCGGACGTCTCGCCAACCGGTGCGGTGAAGTGGCTGGCGCGGGTCTGGCGGTTGTGTCAGGACATCGGCAGCGCTGGTGTCGGCACCGACCCCGCGACGGGTGACCCGGAGCTCCGCGCCCCAGTGCACAAGCTGATCGCCGACGCGACGACGCAGACCGAGTCGAAGCGCTTCAACGTCACGATCGCGCGGCTGATGGAGCTGACGTCGTTGCTGCGCAAGGCGGTCGACGGCGGCGCGCTGGACACGCCGGCAAAGACCGTCGCTGCCCGCGAGGGTGCGGAGGCACTGGCTTGCATGCTGTCGGTGTTCGCGCCGTTCACCGCGGAGGAGATCTGGTCGCTGCTGGGCCGCGACGCGTCCGTCGTCTTCGCCGGCTGGCCGTCGTATGACGAGAAGCTGCTCGTGGAGGACACCGTCACCTGTGTCGTCCAGGTTGCGGGCAAGGTTCGTGACCGGCTGACGGTCCCCGTCGACATCGCCGAGGACGCGCTGCGCGAGCAGGCGCTGGCCACCGAGGGCGTCGCGAGAGCGCTGGAAGGTCGGGGAGTTCGAACCGTGATCGTGCGGGCGCCGAAGCTGGTCAACGTCGTACCGGAGTAGGTCGTACCGCATCCGTCGGGCTCGAGTAGGTCTGCGGGCTCACCAGTGAGCGCGGCGATCGGGTCGCGTGTCAGGAATGTGACCGTGGTCGGGTCGTAGTAAGCGGGAGCGTAGGTACCCACAGGAAACTGTTGGTGGTTGCGAAGTTCAGCCATCATGCGTACAGTTTTCTGTACAGGAGGCGGTCAATGAGGACGATGAGCTACACCGAGTCGCGGGCCCGTTACGCGGAGGTTCTCGACAGCGTGGCAGAGGATCGCGAAGAGGTGGTCATCACCCGCGCAGGCCACCCGTCGGTGGTGATCGTCTCCCTCGAGGACTTCGAGTCGTTGCGGGAGACGGCCTACCTGATGCGCTCACCAGCCAACGCCCGGCGTCTGCTCGACGCAATGGAACGACTCGAGGCCGGAGCTGGCGTGGCCCACGACCTCATCGACACCGACTGAGGGTGCTTCTGGCTTGGGATGCCAACGCATGGGAGGACTACCTGTGGTGGCAGACCCAGGACCGCAAGGTCCTCAAGCGCATCAACCAACTGATCCAGGACATCCAGCGCCACGGCAACGAAGGCATCGGCAAACCCGAGCCGCTCAAGCACGACTTCGCCGGCTACTGGTCACGGCGGATCACCGACGAGCACCGCCTGGTCTACAAGCTTACCGACACCGAGGTGCGCATCGCGGCGTGCCGCTACCACTACGGCCGCTGACCCTGGGTTGTCGACGATCGGCTGGCTGCGGTCGTCGGTGCGCGGCTTAGGAGCCGTGCACATGATGGTCGCGTCCGTCGTGTCCACGATTGCTCTCATTGGTTCGATCCCTTCGAGTTGGGAGCCGGCACGGCGCGGAGCCCCTCGTTCTTGGTTATGGCGGGGCAGGCATCGACGTGGCACAGCCAGGTCGGGACGACACAGAACGGCGCGACGAAGAACGGCCGGTGCAGACGAAGGTCGATGCTCAGGTCATTCGCTATGGCGGGCTCACCCGCCTAGTGGCCCAGCGCGCCGCGCCAAGTCCACCGCTAGGACCACGGAATCAGACATCGGCCCGCGTCAGAGAGCCAGAGTCGAGGACCGTCCGCAACCCAGACGGGGACGCCGAGACCTCCAACAGAGACGGCGCGCTGCGCTCAGCCGCTCCGCGCGCCGCCAGCCATCACACGGACTCGGACCGCGGCCTCGTTCAGTCGCTCAAGACAGCGCGCCGCGGACAAACTCTCAGTACAGATCTCAAGACGGGCGGTTACTGGTCGGATGCGGCTGGCGGTTGAGTATGCCTCTTTCTGACCAAATGGGTGCTCGATGCCATCAAGCCTGTCGCCGCGGCCGCCCCGAAGAAGCGAATTGAGTCGCGGGACGAGCTCGCGGCCAAGGCAAGTGCAATAGCCACCACCCCGAATATGGCGGTGAGCACAACCAGCGAATGCTCGGTCGTACGAAGCATGCGCATCTGTCGGCGCGCCTGAATCTCCTCGGGCGGCGCCATGGCAGGCGGGCTGGCGTCAATGCCAGTTAGTTGATCTTCTAGCACCGACGCCGCGAGCCTGATTCTGCGATCCTCCGCAACGCTGACGGGCACACCAATGAACGTCAAAGAGGCAACTAAGTAGATCGCGCCCGGGGTGGTCCCGATGGAGGCCCACAGTCCGAGGGTTGGGATCGCGATCGCGACGCGCGCACCGTTCAGGCGCCTGCTATTGATGTTCTGCTTGCTAAAGCCAGGGACGAGCCAGACCCCCGGGGTTTGCCTGGCCGCGGCGGCGAACGCCGCGTCGCTCACCTGGGGCCCAAAGATCCGCTCCTTAAGGCCATTCCCGCGGACTGGCATATGGCTCCCCTCTGACGCCGCTACGCAGGGGCGGGACTGTCGGCGGTGAGGAGCAGGCCAGCGTAGACGGCCGCTCGGAGCGGAGGATCGGGTACGAGCGCACCCAAGGTGTTGACGATCGCCGACGCCTCGGCGTCGGACAAACTCGCAGTCTGAAGGTACGTGCCCGCGCCGGCGAGGGCTCCTGCGGCGGCAGCGAGAAGCAGCTTCTGCGGCCCGGGAAAGTACGCCGCCGCGAAGCCAACCCCGATCGAAACGATCTTAAGCGCCCCGCCCAGCGCGCTCGCAATTCCGCCGAATCCTCGCGCCGCTTCCTGGTCTTGTTCGTTCAACGCTTGGTTGAACGCGGCAAAGGCAGCTACCTCCGCCTGTCGTTGAAGAATGAGGCCAAGTTGCGACCCGTACTGGCAAGCCCCAATCTGGCCGTGTTCCACGAGGGCGTCGAGCTGATAAAGGCCGATGAAACCCGCCGGGAGATCAGGCATCATGACGCCTGTGTCAGTAACGATCAGTCCGGCAGTTACGGCAGCTTCCCGTGCCGTGGCCAAGTCTTCACTGTCCAGCCCTGTCAGATCGACAGCATCTAGCGGGTCGTCGCCAGCGTATTGGTAGGCCCTTCCGGAAATCATCTCGATCGGATCGCGCGTGAGGAACTGCGCCGTCGCAGGGTCGTAGTAGCGGGCTCGTAGGTAGTACAGGCCGGTGGTGTCTTGGTATTGGCCGGCCCAGCGAAGCGGGGTGTCCGCGGTGCCGGTGTGGGTGGTGAGGTTGCCGTAGGGGTCGTAGTCGTAGGTGGCGTCGACGTGTCCTTGGGGGTTGGTGAGCAGCCGGGTGCTTCCGAGCTGGTCGTGACCGAAGAACTCGACTGCGGGTTGGGGGCGCAGCGTGAGGAGGACGGTTTGAAGTTGGGAGCTTTGGCTGAAGGTCGAGGTCTTTTCCCCGGTGGGGCCGTCCGCCGCCACGGGTGTGTCGGCGAGCGCGGAGGCGGTCAGCAGCGTGCTGGGGGATGACACGAGCGTCATGCCCGTCGGGGTTGTCCACGATCCACCCAGCAGGCTGTTCGCCTCGCTGTCGGCCACGACCAGTTCCTCGCCGGCGGTGGCATCGACGGATGGCGCTGCGACGGTCTTGGCGCCGTTGACCCCGGCGTGAGTGGTGGCGTCGATCGGGTCGGTGGGGTCGACGCCGCGGTAGACGGCGGCGATCACGGTCTTGGTGTGGATCGGAATCAGTCCGAAGGTGACGGTCGCGGAGTGTTCGCCGCCGGTCGCGGTCCGCCGGAAGACCGTCGTCTGCTCCTGAGCTCCCGCTGTCGTGAACGTGCCGACCTTCACATAGCCCGACGACTCGGGGGACTCGCCGTCCACGCCGTCGACGGCGAGCAGGATCTGGTCGCCCGCCTGCGCGGTGGGGAAGGTCACTGTCACGCTGGTCCACAGTCCGCTGGCCGAGCCTGCGCCGACCCGGGTGATCGAGGTCGGCCCGGCGATCTGCTCGATCGGGAGGTCGTCGGGGCCGTAGAGGTAGCTCGTCGCGCCGTCGGTGAGCAGCAACGGTGTGGAACCGGTCACGGTGTCCCACACCTGCGCGCTCGTTGCCGCGCCGACGGTCCTCGCGGCCCGTAACCCGTCACCGTTGTAGGTGTAGGTCGCCGGGCCGGCGGGACCCCCGTCATCGACGCTGGTCAGCCGGTTGCCCTGGTCGTAGCCGTACGTCGTGGTCGTGGTGCCGTCGGACTCGCGGGTCCGATCCCCTCGGGCGTTGCTGGTGTAGTCAACAGTCGGTCCACCCGGCGCGGTCGCCGTGAGCAGTTGATCGGCAGCGTCGAACGTCTGCGTCGTGCCATCAGCAAGTCCGGTCGGGTTATCTGCCGCGTCGTAGCCGTACTCGCCGCTGGACGAGCTCGTGAGCCGGTTTAGCGAGTCATAGCCGTACGTCTCGTCGGGCTGGTCCACCTCACCGGTTACTGTCGACGCGGTGAGCTGCCCGTCGGGGCTTCGCGTGTAGGCATCAGCAAACAGCGTTGACCCGCCGACGGTGTCGGCGATCGACGCCGTGCGCCCGGCGCGGTCGTAGTCGGTGTCCTCGCTGACCCCGTTCGGATAGTCGATCGCGCGGAGATCACCGTCCGCGGCGTAGCCGAACCTGGTCGCGCGCCCGTTCCAGTCCGTCACCGTGACCATCCGTCCGGCCGGGTCATAGCCCCGTGTGATCACCTGCCCGTTCGGGTAGGTAATCGCGGTCACCTCACCATCGATGTCGTAGCCGTAGCCGACCGTCTCACCGGCCCCGTCGACCAACGAGGTGAGCCAGCCCGCCTCGTTGTAGGAGTAATGACTCGTTCCGGTGCCGTCCGTCATCGAGACTCGCCGGCCAGCAGCGTCATAGGCGTACCCGACGGCAGCCGTCGTGGCGTCGCTGTAGGCGACACTGACCAACTCGTTGTCCGCGTCGTAGCCGTACGTCGTCGTCTGGCCATCGGCGTCGGTCATCGCGGTCAGGTTTCCCGCATCGTCGTAGCGGTAGGAGGTCACCCTGCCCAACGGGTCACTCGCAGACACCAAACGGCCCAACGGGTCGTAGGCGTAGCTCGTCGTCGCACCCGACGCGTCAGTCCGGGCCTCGATCAGCCCCCCGGCGTCGTAGGCCGTCGAGGCCACCGTTCCGTCCGCCCGTGTCAGCTTCGTGCGCTCGCGATCTGCGTCATAGGCATAAGTCGTGACATGGCCATCAGGGTCCGTCGAGGACACCAGGTCACCGTCGAGGTCATACGCCTCACGACTTACGCGCCCCAGTGGATCCGTCGTCGCGGTCAGCCGGCCATCAGCGTCGTAGGCATACGTTGTCGTGAAGTCCGAGGCATCTGCCCCGTCTACCTCACCACGAGGGCTCACGCTGCTCGTCAACTCCCCGACAACGTTGTACGACCGTGCAGCGATATCGCCGTCCGCATCCGTGGCCAAAGTCAGGTTGCCATAGGAGTCATAGCTGTAAGAGGTTGTGTTGCCCCGCGGGTCGGTTACGGAGGTGACATCGTCCGGGTGATCAGGGTCGTTGCGGTGGTATGTCGTCGTCGCCGTACGCGTTCCATCGACCGGCGTCGATCTGCTCAGCAGGTTGCCCGCGGCATCGTAGGTGTTCGTGGTCGTGACCCCCGTGGGATCCGTCACCGTGAGCGGCTCGTCGAGGCGGTTGTAGGTGGCGGTCGTGACTCGACCCAGTGCGTCGACGATCCGCGTCAGGTTTCCTGCCGCGTCATAGCGCGGCTGGTCGCATGGCCGTCCGGGTCGGTCGTCGACGCCGGTGTGAACAGCGT
Organism: Mycobacteriales bacterium; assembly: GCA_035548055.1. Lineage (GTDB taxonomy): Bacteria > Actinomycetota > Actinomycetes > JAFAQI01 > JAFAQI01 > DASZTV01. The sequence goes on from DASZTL010000084.1 coordinate 6,013, forward strand.
CGGGTCATAGTCATAGGACCACGTTGCAGCGTCCGACGTCCCGGATGCCTCGGTCTTCGACTCCAACACGCCGTTGACGTAGTCGTAGACGGTGACATCGCCGCGTGGGTCGGTCACTGTCGTGCTCCCCCCGTCAGGAGAGAAGCTGTCACCGGCGTAGGCGAACGTCGTCATCCGGCCCGCGTAGTCGGTCTGGCTGGTTACCCGGGCTTGCGAGTCATAGGCATTGGTCAACGGGTGCGGGTTCGCACTGCCTTGCTGATCCGGATCCAGCATCGACGTCAGCAGATGATCGGCGTCGTAGCCGAATGTCCAGATCGCACCGGTCGGGTCGACGACCGACGTCAAGTCGCCCGCGCTGTCGTACCCGTAGTCGACCGTACGACCAACGGGGTCGCTGACCTGAGTGATCAGCCCATTCGTGGTCGACACGTCGAGTGACCGACCCGACGAGTCATCGATACGCGCCAGGTTCCCCGCACCGTCATAGCTCAGCGTGGTGCGGTTGCCATCGAGGTCGGCGATCGACGTCACCCGCCCAACCGGGTCGAACGTGAATATCTGGCTGGCCCGGCGCGTGAAAATGAAGTTGCCCGACCCGTCCACACCAAGCGTCGCAAGCACACGAGGCTGCGCCGGGGTGAAACCCCCGTCGCCGTCCGGGGTGAACACGACCCGGCTGCCGTTCTCCTGGGTCACCCGGACATCACCCGCCGAGTCGATTGCCAGGCTCATCGCATACGGAGACGACCAGCCATAGCCGAACGGGCCATAGGTGTCCGCGAGGTTGCTGCTATAGGTACGGCGAAGATCGATCGCCGGGCCCCGCCCAGGAATCGACACGTCGGTGAAGGCATGCCAGAACTCCCCCGACGCCGTATTCACCGGACTGCCCGTCACACTCGGCTCATCACACGAACATCCGCTCGACGGGTCCCCGCCGCCCGAACCCTCATCGCCGCCCAACCCACCCGGAGGCATCCCATAGGTCGGCGGCGGAGGTGGCGGCGGAGGTGGACCCGCCGTCTGCGGACCGTGCTGCGGTAGGCCCGGTGCGCCGGCCGCCACGTTGATGACCTCACGAACCCGGTTATTGCCCGAGTCGGCGAACAGCAAGTCACCGCCGCCATCGATCGCGATCGAGGCGACATCACTGATGTCGGCGTCGAGCGCCGGCCCACCGTCACCGCTGTAACCGTCCTCACCGGTCCCCGCGATCGGTATCAAACCGTTGGGATCTTGGCCTGCCGGCGTGTACTCATCGATCCCGCCGAAGAACCTGCCGACGAAAAAAGCACCGGCGGAATCAATTGCTAGCGACCGAATCCCAACACCGAATGTTGCGTTCCTGGTCACGTAATCAGTGTCGAAGTCTGAAGTTACGTAACCGGTAGCACTGATCTCACCCACGCAAACCCCGGCACGACCTCCTCCAGGGATGGCACTGTCGTCAAGGTGATAGCCGAAATACAGGTCACCCTGCCCGTCAAAGGTCAACCCATGCAGTCCCTCGGCCTCATCGAGGTAGTCGTCGCTGGGCGCTGTTGCCGTCACCAACACGCGGACGCTTCCCGTCGGCTCGACCAGCCCGATCATGTCCGCGGTCGCGAAGTAGACGTCTCCCTCACCGTCAACCGCGATACCAGTGGGATCCGAGGCAGCGGGCTGTGGGAGCGAAGCCAAGACGTGCACCGCGCCACCGGCACCGATCCAACCCACCTCCGAGCCGTCGTCGAAATACACATCCCCCGACGGCCCACCCGTGGCGAGCAGCGAGTGCGCCACCACTTGCGAGGTCGATGCGGCGTCGATCACTCCATCGGGCGTGACCTCCCGCACCCCCTCACCGTCACTGACCGAAAACGAACTCGCATCGACAGTCACACCCGTCGGATCACCCACACCAGCTTGCACCGCAGGGCCGCCATCGCCGTCGCTGGACGCGTCCCCATCGCCCGCCACCGTGGTGATGTCACCAGCGTCGAGGGTGTCGTCTGCAGGGCGGACCGAACCCGCCGCCTTCGGGGTGGTCGGACGCCCCCCTCGCTGAGCGCGTCCCCTCTTGACCACGCGCGCTTGGCGGTCACCGGCTCGTCGAAATGTCGGAAAGGAAAACCCGCAGAAGTTCTCCGGAAGCGAGAAGCTGCTGTCGACCTGTTCGGTCGCTCGCTCCGACCGAGATGTCGTGATCAGCGGATGCCGCTTTGACCGAAACACCGGGGCGCGGCCCACGTCGCTCCTGTGTCGGCTGGGCGCAGGCGAGGCAACCGCCGGTGGAACCGCAGTCACCGTCAGACCTATCACCGACGTCACAACAAGCAATGACCGCACAGACGAGCGCATCCGAAACCCCCTGAACGCTCGACGAACGCGCGCACCTTACCGCCCCAAGGCCGGGCGGTCCATCGAGGTCGCGCGCAGCCCGCACTCCGGAGGCGAGCCTCACGCCTTGACCGCGTCACCAAGTCAGTCGCACGGCTCCTCGCCGCGTCCTGCCTTGTCCTCGCCGCTGGACCGATCGCCGACTCCGCATCCGCAGCAGCGCGCCCACGGTTGTCCCAGCACGCGGACTCAGGCAAAACCGTCGGGCTCGCCCTCCACAGGCGTGCTGGGGTGGTCCCTCCTCCACATGACTGAACGGCGTAGCGCCGTCCTTGAGCCTCGGTGTCTAGCGTCGCGCCGTGCCCAGCCCCGACGCGGACCCTGTCGTCCGACTGACCGCGATCGGGTTGCCGCCGCGTGCTGCCGGATGGGTACCCGCTCAACCCGCCAGCGTTCCCACTCCAGCCGTCGAGGGTTACGAGGAGAAGGCTGAGCTGCCGCCGGCGTCGCGACTCGACGATGTGAGGCTGGCGCTTGCTGACCGCCTGCCTACATTCGTTGCCTCCCGCGTCGAGCAAGCGACGAACGGGACGATCCTGACGTGGCTCGCGGTCGTGGTCGCACTTGTCGTCGTCATCGCAATGAAGCTGCACGGCCACCAAGCCGCGTCGTACGACGACAACTCGGGGCCGTCGTACGACGATTCGCCCGCTGCCAGCGCACCTTCGGATCCCACCGCCGAGGGCAGCTCGATCGTCGTCGACGTGGGCGGCCGCGTCCGGCACCCGGGCCTGGTGACGCTGCCGATCGGTGCACGGGTCGCCGACGCGATCAGGGCAGCCGGCGGGCCGTTGCGTCACCGCGAGCTGGCGCGGATCGACCTCGCGGCGCGGGTTGCCGATGGACAGCTGCTCATGGTGGGGGTCCCCGCCGCAGCTGATCCGACTACGGGAGGCTCGCCGGCACCGGTCAGCCTCAGCACCGCCTCGCTGGACCAGCTGGAGACGCTTCCGGGAGTCGGACCGGTGACGGCGCAGAAGATCATCGACTGGCGTACGACGCACGGTGGGTTCACCTCCGTCGCGCAGCTGCAGCAGGTGTCGGGAATCGGGCCCGCGCGCTACTCCCAGCTCTCGCCACTCGTGACGCCCTGACCCGGCTCGGGTTCGTCGCGGCGGGTGCCTGGGCGGGCGCCGCGGCTGGCTCAGCGGTGGCGACGGCCTGGTCGCTCTGTGGTGCGCTGGTCGCGACTGGCATCGCGGTGGCTCTGCGTCGGGGGAGCGGTCCTCTCGCAGCCGTCGGTGCGGTCGCTGCCGGTATTGCGATTGTCGGGCCGAGTGTCGCGTGGCACGTCCACCGGCTTCACTCCGGCGAGGTGCCGTGGCTTGCGGACCGTCACGCCACCCTGGCTGCCGTCGTGAAGCTGGTGCGCGACCCGACGCCGGCCACCAGCACACCGGGACTGCTCGTAGTGGACGCCACGATGGTCGGCGTCGATGTCGGCGGGTGGCGGACCGTCGACGCGCCGGTGCTGGTCCTCGCCCGCGGGTCTGCGTGGCGTGACCTGCTGCCGGGACAGCGGGTTCACACTCAGGTGCGGCTCAGCCCGGCGCGCGTCGGTGACGACGTCGCGGCTGTCGTCGACGCGATCGGTGTGCCAACCCTCGTCGGACGGCCGCCATGGTGGCAGCGCGCCGCTGGACGCGCCCGCGCCGCGCTACGAAACTCCTGCGCCGGCCTGGCGCCTGACGAACGCGGCCTGCTGCCCAGCCTCGTCGAAGGCGACACCTCCGCCGTCCCGGAGCGGTTGCGCGACGACATGCGAACCACCGGGCTGAGCCATCTCGAAGCGGTGTCCGGCGAGAACCTCGGCATCGTCCTGGGCGTGACGATTGCGGCGATGCGTGGCGCCGGGCTGCGTCGCCGGACGCGGGTGATCGGCGCCGCGGTCGCGATCGCAGGGTTCGTCGTCCTCGCTCGTCCCTCGCCGAGTGTCCAGCGCGCCGCCGTCATGAGTGCTGTGATGCTGCTCGCGATGCTGACCGGACGCCGGACCGCGGCTCGCTCGTCGCTCGCGGTCGCCGTGACGGGGCTGGCTGTCCTGGATCCGTTTCTCGCTCGCTCGGTCGGATTCGTGCTGTCCGTCGTCGCCACGGCGGGGATCGTGATCCTTGCTCCTGCCTGGGCCAGACGGCTGGAGTCGCGGATGCCGCGTCCCCTCGCGCTCGCGGTTGCCGTCGCGGCGGCTGCGCAGCTCGCATGCACACCGGTGCTCATCGTGGTGTTCGGCCAGCTCACCCCGTACGCGATCCCGGCAAACCTGGTGGCCGGCCCGGCCGTCGTACCAGCCACCGTGCTGGGGGTCGCTGCCGCGGTCATCGCGCCGTTCTCCTCGACGATGGTCGCTCCGCTGGTGTGGGCAGCGAGCCTTCCGACGGCGGTCGTCGCCTGGGTGGCGCACGCCTTCGCCTCGCTTCCCGGCGCGGCGATGACGGTGACCGCGCCGGCCACGATCGCGATCGCGGGCGGCACCATGATCGTGTTGCTGCAGGCTGCGAGACGCGCCGACGCAGCCGCACCTCGTGAGATTCTGTAGGGGTGGCAAGCGCGACGATCGTGGTCGGTGAGGAAGGACTTCTCGCCGATCGTGCCGTCGCACGTGCCGTTGCCGCGGTTGGACCGGAGGCCACCGTCACCGACCTGGTTGGCGGCGAGCTCACCCCGGAACTTCTCGCGGACGTCGCGTCACCTTCGCTGTTCGCCGAACCGTGCCTGCTCGTCGTACGCGGCCTGCAGGATCTCGCCAAGGACATGGTGGGCCCGCTCGTCGCCGTCATCGAGGACGAGACCGCGGAAATGACGCTCGTCGCCGTGCACGCGGGCGGCGCGAAGGGCAAGGCGGTGCTCGAGGCGCTCAAGGGCGTCGGCGCCAACCTCGTCCCGATCCCAAAGATCACGTCGGTCCGTGACCGCGAGCAGTTCGTCCTCGACGAGGCGAAGCAGGCCGGCGGTCGCATCGACCGCGATGCGGCGGTCGATCTCGTCGCGGCGATCGGCACGGACCTGCGCGAGCTGGCCACCGCGTGCGCGCAGCTCGTCGCCGACATCGGCAAGAGCATCGGCGTCGACGACGTCGCCACCTACTATCGCGGCCGGGCCGAGTCGAGCGGCTTCACCGTCGCGGACCGCGCGGTGGAGGGCAACGCTGCCGCCGCGATCGAGACGCTGCGTTGGGCATTCGCCACCGGTCTCGACCCGATCCTCGTCAGCAGCTCACTAGCTGCGAACCTCCGGCTCATCGCGCAGGTCGCCGCTGCCGGCCACGGCTCACCCGAGGCCGTCGCCGGCCGGCTCGGCATGCCCGCGTGGAAGGTACGACGGGCACAGGACTGGCTGCGCCGCTGGCGGCCCGATGCCCTCGCTCGCGCGGTCCGGGCGGTCGCGGTCGCCGACGCCGACCTCAAAGGCGCTGCGGACGACGCGGCGTACGCGGTGGAGCGCGCCGTGCTGATCGTTGCCGAGGCGGCGAACTCGGCAGCATGACCGAACGCGATGCGATTGAGCAACACGATGTGATGGAACAGAGTGTCGACGAGCGGCCGCCGAGCGCCGAGCGTGACCATCCGCCGTTCCGGATGCGCGAGCGGCGGCTCATGCTGCTGCCGGACCTCCATCCGCCGTCGATCGAGGAGATTCGGTGGGCCGCGCGGGAGCGCCGGCGCCGGCGCGACGCGTCCGCACCGGAACAACGCCGTCCGGTTTCGCATGATCGGCTCGAACTGCGGGAACCAGCCGATGTGCCCGCGAGCGTCGTCGAAGACACGCAGCCCGAAACCGAGTTGCGCACGATCGAGCTACCACCCGAGGCGGTTCTGCCGGTCGAGGCGGCGCCAGAGGAGGCAGCCGCTGCTCCCGTCGCAGTCGAGGCGGCGCCGGAGGAGATAGCGGCCGCCCCCGCCGAAGCCGAGGCGCCGGTCTCGGATCTCGAGGCGCGCTTCCCCGAGCCGGAGCTCGACCCGGATTTCCTTGACCTCCGTGACCCGGAGTTCCCCGATTTGCGGCCCTGGCAGCCGCTCGTCCTACCCGACCCCGATCCCGTCGACCGCGCCGAGCCATCGTGGGTCTCCGATGTCCGAACCGACCTGCCGCCGGTCGTCGTCGAGCCGGAACCCGCGCCCCCGGTCGAGCCCGAGCCGATCGTCGAGCCGCGGCTAGACGAGCCGCGCGATGACGACGACGCACCGCCGCTCGTGTCGCACGTGCTCGTCGTACGCGAGCCTGCACCGGAGGCCGGTCGCATCGCGGTGCTGGATGAGGTCGAGACCGACGCGCTGACGGTCACGCGGCTCCTGCCGCTGTCGCCCGAACCGGTCGAACACGCCGTTGTCGAGCCGACCGACGGCCCTGTAGTCGAAACACTGGCGTATGAGGACACCCGCGTCGAAGAGCTCGAGGAGCTAGAGCCCGAGCTCGAGGTCCCGACCGAGGTCGATGGCAGGGCTGCACCGCTGTACTGGCGGCTGTTGCGTCTGCGTTACACCCGGCCGAACGGCTGGCTGCGGGCGTTGTACTTCGAAGGATCCGTCGCGCTTGGCGTCGTGCTCGTGCTCGCGGAGGTCGCGAGCGTCTGGACGATCGTCGTGCTGCCGGTCATCGTCGCCGTCGTAGTCAAGGCCAACGACGTGCTGGCAGGAAACCTGCGCACTGCCTACCGGCAGCCGAAGCGTCGCGGCTAGCGACCCCTCGGGTTCGTGCAGGGCTACCGGTAGCGGGCTACTGCTAGGTCTTCACAAACCGTGCGAACTTAGAGGCTCTTTGCCTTCTGCGCCATCGCGGACTTGCGGTTGGCGGCCTGGTTCTTGTGAATGACGCCCTTGCTGGCGGCCTTGTCGAGCAGGCGCGACGCGCTCTTGAGCGCGGCGTCGGTGGCAGTGGCGTCGCCGCCGTCGGCGGCCTCGCGGAACCGGCGTACCGCCGTCTTGAGCTCTGACTTCACGGCCTTGTTCCGGACGCGCGCAGCCTCGTTCTGCTTGTTGCGCTTGATCTGGCTCTTGATGTTGGCCACGCGGGAACTACCTCGATCGATTGGGAGGGATTTCTTGCCGGAACTTCCGGCCTAAAAGATTAGCAGTGGGGCTCCGTCGTGGGCCAATCGTCCGCGACAATGGACCGTGCCTCCGAACGATGCGACGACGGATCCGGCTCGGATCCGCAATTTCTGCATCATCGCGCACATCGACCACGGCAAGTCCACGCTCGCGGATCGCATGCTCGAGCTCACCGGGCTGGTCGACTCCCGCCAGATGCGGGCGCAGTACCTCGACAAGATGGACATCGAGCGTGAGCGCGGCATCACGATCAAGGCCCAGAACGTCCGGCTGCCGTGGCAGGTCGACGGGGACGACTACGTCCTGCACCTGATCGACACCCCCGGCCACGTCGACTTCTCCTACGAGGTCAGCCGGAGCCTCGCGGCGTGCGAGGGCGCGATCCTGCTCGTCGACGCCGCCCAGGGGATCGAGGCGCAAACCCTCGCCAACCTCTATCTCGCGATCGAGAACGACCTCACCTTGATCCCGGTGCTCAACAAGATCGATCTGCCGGCAGCACAGCCGGAGAAGTACGCCGACGAGATCGCGCGGATCATCGGGTGCGAACCCGGCGACGTACTCCGGGTCAGCGCGAAGACCGGTGAGGGTGTGCGCGAGCTGCTCGACCAGATCGTCGCGCAGGTTCCGGCGCCGGTCGGTGATCCCGACGCACCCGCACGGGCGCTGATCTTCGACTCGATCTACGACATCTACCGCGGCGTCATCTCCTATGTCCGGGTCGTCGACGGTCGGCTCACCACCCGTGACCGCTGCCTGATGATGTCGACCGGCGCTGCCCACGAGACGCTCGAGGTCGGCGTGGCGACGCCTGACCCGACCCCGACCCCTAGCCTCGGGGTCGGCGAGGTCGGCTACGTGATCTCCGGAGTGAAGGACGTCCGGCAGGCGCGGGTCGGTGACACGATCACCAGCGCTGCGCGGCCGGCGAAAGAATCGCTCGGCGGCTATCGCAGCCCGAGGCCGATGGTCTACTCCGGGCTCTATCCGATCGATGGCAGCGACTACCCCCTGCTCCGCGACGCACTCGACAAGCTGCAGCTCAACGACGCGGCTCTGGTCTACGAGCCGGAAACCTCGACGGCTCTCGGGTTCGGCTTCCGCTGCGGCTTCCTCGGCCTGCTGCACCTCGAGATCGTCCGTGAGCGACTCGAGCGGGAGTTCGACCTCTCCCTGATCTCGACCGCTCCCAACGTCGTCTATCGCGTCGAGATGGAAGATGGCGGCGAGGTCGTCGTCACCAACCCGGCGGACTGGCCGGACGGCAAGGTCGGCGACGTCTTCGAACCCATCGTCGACGCGATGCTGCTGCTGCCCAATGACTACGTCGGTGCCGTGATGGACCTGTGCCAGACGCGTCGCGGGACGTTGAAGGGGATGGAGTACCTCTCCGAGGACCGCGTCGAGCTGAAGTACACGCTTCCGCTCGGCGAGATCATCTTCGACTTCTTCGACCAGCTGAAGTCACGCACCCGCGGCTACGCCTCGCTCGACTACGAGCCTGCCGGTGAGCAGATGTCCGACCTCGTGAAGGTCGACATCCTGCTGCAGGGCGAGCCGGTCGATGCGTTCAGCGCGATCGTGCACAAGGAGAAGGCTTACGCCTACGGCACCTCGATGGCGACGAAGCTGCGCGAGCTGATTCCACGGCAGCAATTCGAGGTGCCGATCCAAGCCGCGATCGGATCGCGCGTCATTGCGCGCGAGAACATCCGCGCGATGCGCAAGGACGTGCTCGCGAAGTGCTACGGCGGTGACATCACCCGTAAGCGCAAGCTGCTCGAGAAGCAGAAGGAAGGCAAGCGCCGCATGAAGATGGTCGGGCGGGTCGAGGTGCCGCAAGAGGCCTTCATCGCCGCGCTGTCGACCAACGCCGCCACCGGCGCCAAGGAGTAGCTCAGCTTTACCCCCAGCGGTCGGAGAACCCGATTGAGAAGCCGTAGCCGCACGACTCGACGGGCTGGATGCCGGCGCCGCCGTACGGGTGTGCGCCGTCCGGCACTTGGTTGAACGGCTCGTGCGGTCCATTAGCGACGGCGATATGTACCTCGCCGACGTCGATCAGCCATCGCGATGGGACCACCTCGTGTCGGCGTGAGCACAGACCGTGAGGCCCAGGTCCGTCGCGGTACTCGCCCCGGACCGTGAGACCGGCTTCGACGACTTGGCGCGGAAGTTTGCTCCCGGCTCGGGGCACGGGAGCGTCGGGTGACAGCAGGAGTCGATGCCCGAACGCGAACCGAATCGGGTGTCCCGCCCGCTTGCTGAGGATGGGTGTGATCGTTCCATGCCGGGTCAGTCGGCAGGCAGTAGCCGAGGTGTCGCGGATGACGAAGGTGCCGAAGTCGCTACCGGCACCAAGCTGCCGGCCGACGTAAGTGACGTCCAGGCTGGCGCGCGAGCAAGCGGGGGTCAGACCGGGGGTCGGAGTAGACGCGGGAGTAGTGAACAGGCGCCGCTGGGACACGGGAATGTGGGCGGACGAGCAGGCCGAAACCGAAGTGATGAGGGCAAGCGCCGCAACCCGGGTCGGCACTCGCATGCCCTGGCTCATGGTGCTTGGACGCTCCCGCGTGGGCCAAGGTTGGAATCATTTGACAAGAAGTGTTTCGAAAGAGTACTTTCTAAATGGTTCTTTCGAATGGAGCTTGGCCATGATCAGTCCGCTTGTTGTCGAGTCCGCCCGGGCGCGCACCGTCGAGCTTCGGCGGATGGCTCGCCCCTCGGCTACCGCCAACGGCCAGCGTTCGACGTTGCGTCGCCGGGCGCTCGGGCACCGATGACGGCGCGCACGTCGAAGCCCGAGAAGCCGCCGGCGGCGCCCGATCCGCACCGGGACGCCCGGCCGCTCACTGATCCCCGCGAGATCCGGGCAATCGCTCATCCGGTCCGCATCGCGCTTCTCGAGGCGTTGAGCCGAGAGGGTCCACTGACCTGCACGCAGGCCGCAGAGATCGTCGATGAGTCGCCGGCGAACTGCTCGTTCCATCTGCGAACGCTGGCGAAGTACGGCTTTGTCGAGGAGGCAGAGGGCGGATCGGGCCGACAGCGGCCGTGGCGGCGGGTCTCGCTCGGCCAGTCGCTCGAGCTGACCGAAGGTGGCGAGGCAGGTGTCGCGGCGCAGGCGTTCGCGCATCTCGCCCACAGTCGGACGTTCGACCGGGTCAGCAACTACGTGAACACTGCGCCGTCGTACCCGAAGGAGTGGAACGACGCGGCGATCATGGCGGACTGGCTGGTCTACCTCACCCCCGAGGAGCTGGCCGAGGTCCGCGACGCGATGCTCGAGCAGATGAGCAGGTTCCGGCCCCGCACCGCCGACAAGTCGTTGCGGCCCGAGGGATCCCGCGCCGTCCAGCTCGCGGCTTTCGGATTCCCGCTTCCGCCGACCGCATCCGGCAACTGAGTCGAGCAGACTGGATGGGTGCCGTCTCAGCTGCCCGCCGGTGAGCCGGTGCCACCGGATGGCACCTTGCCGGAGTCGGCGCTGGTCTCGGCCGGAAGGACGCCGTTCGGCGTCTACGTGCACGTCCCGTTCTGTGCCAGCCGTTGCGGCTACTGCGACTTCAACACCTACACCGCGACCGAGCTCGGCGGCGGTGCCTCTCAGGATGAGTACGCCGCCACGGCGGCTGCCGAGCTCGAGCTCGCCGTAAAGGTGCTCGGCGGGCGGCCCGGCGCCCAGTCCGTGTTCTTCGGTGGCGGCACGCCGACCTTGCTTCCGGCTGCCGATCTCATCGGCCTGCTGCGCCGCGTCGGCGACACCCTTGGCCTGAACCCCGGCGCGGAGGTCACCACCGAGGCGAACCCGGAGTCCGTGACCCCCGAGTCACTCGCGCAGCTACGCGCCGGCGGGTTCACCAGGATCAGCTTCGGCATGCAGTCGGCTCGCCGGCACGTGCTGGCAGTTCTTGACCGGGTGCACAGTCCGGGCCGAGCCGAGGCCGCAGTTGCCGAAGCACGAGCCGCGGGCTTCGAGCACGTCAACGTCGACTTGATCTACGGAACGCCGGGCGAGACCGACTCGGACTGGCGCGCCTCGCTCGATGCTGCCGTCGCAACCGGCGCCGACCATGTTTCGGCGTACTCGTTGATCGTCGAGCCCGGAACCCGGCTCGCGAATCGGGTTGTGCACGGCGAGCTGTCGGCACCTGACGACGACGTGCTGGCGGACCGATACGCGATCGCGGAAGAGGTGCTCGGTGCTGCGGGATTCGAGTGGTACGAGGTCTCGAACTGGGCGCGCAGCCGCGACGCGAGGTCGGAGCACAACCTTCTGTACTGGACCGGCGCCAACTGGTGGGGAATCGGTCCCGGCGCGCACAGCCACGTCGGCGGTGTGCGGTGGTGGAACGTCAAGCACCCGCGGGAGTACGCCGCCCGACTCGCGGTGTCGCACTCACCCGCCGCAGCACGAGAGGTGCTCACTCCCGACGACAAGCGAGTCGAGCGTGTGATGCTCGCGATCCGGCTCCGCGACGGGTTGCCGCTGTCGGACCTCGACGACGCGGGCCGGACCGCGGCGGTGCAGGCGAGTGCGGACGGCCTGCTCGAGCCGGCACCACTGGCGCAAGGACGTGCGGTGCTGTCGTTCCGTGGGCGGTTGCTCGCTGACGCAGTGGTCCGTGCGATGGTCGGCTCGTGAGGAAGATCGCCACCGCGCTGGGCGTCGTTGCGGCGGTCGCGCTTTCCACGATGACGATCAGCGTCGCCGAGGCGAGCAGTGCCTCATCGCGCCCGCCCTCGTACGCCGCGACGGGCGCGCGTCCTGTGACGTTCCTGCGCGTCGGTCCGGTCGGCAGCGACGGGCTGAAGCAGATCGTCGATGCGCACGGCCGCTCGGTGTTGTTGCGCGGCGTCAACATCGACGGGCTCGTCGACTACTGGAAGCCATCGCTTCGCCCGCCGTACCCGAACCACCCTGCGGCGTACCGACACCATGCGTGCCCCCCGGACGACCGTCACGTCGAGGGCGTGCCGATCTGCTGGTTCGACCTGCCGCAGATGCGGCGCCTCGGCTACGACAACATCCGCCTCAACGTCTCGTGGTCGCTGCTGGAGCCCCGTCCCGGCCACATCGACCACCGCTACATCGCGCGGATCGCGCAGGTGGTCCGCTGGGCGAAGCGTCAGGGCATCTGGACGACGATCGACATGCACCAGGACGCGTGGAGCAAGTACGTCTTCACCCGACCGGGTGCGAAGTGCCCACCGCCGTTCGGGCCGACAGTCGGGTACGACGGCGCGCCGAAGTGGGCGACCACCTCGCCGTTGCCGGCCTGCACGGTCGACAACATCCGCGAGCTCGACCTCGCGGTGATCGGCAATGCACAGGCGTTCTGGTCCGATCTGCCGGCGCCCGACGGCGTCGGGCTGCAGGAGCACTACGCCCATGTGCTCGCCGTCCTCGCCAAGCGCTTCGGGCACGAGCCGGCGGTGGCGGGCTACGACCTGATGAACGAGCCGGAGCCGGGCATCCTGCCTGAGCTCGACAACACCGCGGAGATGATGCCGTTCTACGCAAAGGTCGCGCGCACGATTCTCGCGAAGGTGCCGCGCTTCCGTCAGCTGTTGTTCTTCGAACCCGGTGTCGAGCGCAACACGACCGCGCAACGCGCGGTCTTCACCCCGTGGTCGTCGGTGTCGTCCTACCCCAACGCGGTGTACGCGCCGCACGTCTACACGGACGTCTTCACCCTCGGAGCGGTGGCGGGAACGCCGGAGATCGCGACCTTCGAGTCCGACTACGCGGCGGCGGTCGGCGATGCGAAGGCGCTCGGCCTGCCGCTGTGGGTGGGGGAGTACGGCGGCTCACCGAAGGGCGACAAGACCGTGCTCGCACAGCATTACGCCGAGCAGGAGAAGCTCCGGATCGGCGGCACGATGTGGCTGTGGAAGGAGAACGCGAACGACACCGCGCCCGACACGTTCTGGGGGATCTACGGTCCGCCGTTCTGGGGCAAGCAGGTCCGCGGAGTGGCCCAGCCGAAGCGAGTCCACCGCACCTCGCGGGTGTATCCGGTGCTGACAGCCGGCACCCTGCTCATTGCGATCAGCAACCCGTTCGCAGGTACCGCGGAGCTCGTCGCGACCTCGCGTCGGGTCGCCTCCGGCGATCGGTCGCGCGCGACGCTGGTGGAGGTTCCTGCGGTGTTCCACGGGCGTATCGCGGTCAGCGGTGCGCACTACGACGTCGTACGACGGGGAGCGGACCGCGAGGTCTGGCTGTACCCAACGGGTGGAAAATACTCGCTGGCGGTGGGTTCGTGAAGGGCCTGCAGTAGCCCGCTACCGCAGACCCTTCACAAACCGAAGGACCTCGTTCGCGGCGCGCTCTCCGGAGCGGACCGCGCCGTCCATGTAGCCGGTCCAGACTGTTGCGGTCTCGGTGCCCGCCCAGTGGATCCGGCCGACCGGCTCACGAAGCGCGCGACCGAAGTCGGTCCATCCGCCCGGACCGAAGTAACCCGCGTAGCAGCCGCGCGTCCACTGCTCGTCGGCCCACGACTTCTCGACATACTTCACGACGTTGCGGGCTTTGGGTCCGTAGTAGCGGGCGAAGCTTTCGATCACGCCCCGACGCCGTTCCTCGTGCGTCGCGGTGAGCGCGCGCCGACCTTCGGAGCCTTCGATGAAGCCCATCAGAACGCCGGGCCCGCGACGCAATGTCGCGTCGGGCGGTGAGTTGTCGAACGTGAGCCGCACCGGACCCGTGTCGGAGGTCACCTGGCCGGCCAGCCCGTCGGCTCGCCAGAACGGCTCGTCGTACACGCACTGCACCTTGATCACCGTGCCCATCGGCATGCGTTGCGTGAGCTGGTCACGTAACGCCGGCATTGCCGGTCGGTAGTCGATCCGGCCGGCCAGGGTCGGCGGGATCGCGACGATCACCCGCTGCGCGCTGACTTCGAACCGGTCGCCGCTGACCTTCACCCCATGCGCAGTCTGCTCGATCCGGTGGACCGGTGATGACAGCCGCAGTCGGTCGCCGAACGGCTTGGCGGCGCGCAGCGCGATCAGCTGTGACCCGCCGTGCAGCCGGTACATCTGCGCGCCCCGGTCGGTGTTGACGAGCGACCCGAAGCTGCCCGCCGCATGTGTGTAGAACAAGGCGTGAAGCATCGAGATGTCACGCGGCTCGGCCGAGAAGACCGATTCGATCGCGAGCTCGACCAGCTGCCGTCCGTCCTTCGTCACGAGTCCGGCAAACGGCTGACCGGCGAACGAGTCGCCGTGGTCCATCCAGGACTGCACGGTCATCGAGTCCCACTCGGCCGCGTTCGGGGCATGCCATGGCGCCTCGAGCGGCACGGTGACGCACCGCCGGTCGATCGCGAGGATGGCCTCGGCGGCTTCGACTGCGCCGGTGGGTGTGTCTAGCGGGATCCTTCCGGAGTACGTCGCGGTGGTGCCGTTCCGGTAGTCGATGTACTTGCCCGTGTTGTACGTCGGGTAGCGCGCGACGCCGACCGCCTTGGCGAGCCGCCAGATGTGACTCTGACCAGTGACCGGGTCATCCGTGGGGAAGTTGGCCGGGTCCGACAGTCCCAGACCGGGAAGGTTCTTGTCCGGGCCCAGCCATTGGCCACCCACCTCGACGATGTGGTGCGAGTCGATCGGGTGGTTGAGCGTGCGCCCGCCCACCCGCGCCCGTGCTTCGAGCACGACGACATCGATGCCGTGCGCACGCAGATGACGCGCTGCGCTGATCCCGGCCAAGCCGGCACCGACCACGACGACCTGGGCTTTCGACGTTCCGCGGGCGGGTGTCGAGGCGGCTGCCTCGTCGGCCGACCACGGCAACAGCGAGGCGGCGGCGCCGAGTGCGCTTCCGGCGAGGAGGTCGCGGCGGCTGACGCTCGTCATCGATGGTGACCTTTCGCCCTGGTGAGGTCGGCGTAGACCGCCGTCTCGAGATAGCCGTTCTCCTGCAGCGAGCCCGACCGGGCGGCGAGTCTCGCACTCTCGGCGCGAAGCGCCGCGCGGGAGCCGTCCCGGCCGATCCACGGGGAAAGTGCGAGGTACTGCGGCTTGCCACCGGCATACACCTTGGCGGCTGCTGGATCGCCGTCGGCAGCGTCGAGGTGCCCGTTGCCGACGTAGTGGCGCAGTCGCCCGTGGTGACCGCGCCCGAGTATTGCGGACTGCCCGTCGAAGTCGAGGTCGAGCAGGTTGCCGACCAGCATCGGGTTCACGGCGTAGCGAAATCGAACCGTCGGATCGGCGACCGCCCGCCAAGCCGAGCCCATCCACTCCAGCGGCTGCCAGTAGCCGCCGCCACCGTTCGCGGCCCAGCGTCCCGGGTTGGCCTCGGCTTGGATCACGGTGTCGACGCCGAGCGCGTCCATGCACGCCATGTAGGTGACAACGAGATCTCGGCACGGGTGGAAGTGCGCGGGCCGGCGGCCGAACGGGTACCCGTACGCGAAGGCCGGCAGGCTGGTCGCAAATCCCAGTCGGTGTCCGGCGACGACGTAGCCGGCGGCGTTCCGGCGCGCGGCGGGCCCGCTCGACGGCCCCTGGTCGAGGCCGAGGATCGTCGATTCCAGATCCGTCAGTGGGACCTTCGTGTTGCGGAACAGCAGGTTGCGAGCGCCGTTCGGCGCCTGCGGATGGATGTCGTGCGGGCCCCAGAGGAACGTCGTGTTGAACACCTTCGCGCTCGTCGCGACGTACGCCGTGTGGAGACCCGGGATCGACGGGTCGCCGAAGGTGCGCACCAGCAGCGGATCGTGCGTCTCGCGGTAGCGGGACTCGTTGTTGGAGGCGACCACGTAGATGCCGAACCGCTTCGCCAGCCCGGAGAAGGTCAGGTCGAAGGCGCGGACGAAGGTGTCCGTGGCGGCGACGAGCACCTCCTTGCGAGGGTCGATCGGGCCGAGCATCGCCTGGTACGCCGCAACCTGTGGCGCGTACGCCGCGTTCAGCTCGCCCAGTGCGACTGCGGCACCCACCGGCTCGCTGTCACCGGCGGGCGCGCGAAGCGGGCTTGCCGCCTGCGCTCGGACGAGCGTCCCGCGTGCGCCGGTGGCGACCGTCATCAGCCCGATGTCCTCGTTGAAGACGGCGAGCATCGGCTCACCCGGCCGCCGGAGCGGCACGACGAACTCCTTCACCAAGCAAGTCATCGCACGCCGAAAGGACGCGTAGCTGACGACGTTGTCGACCTGTTGGTCGTATTGGATCCCGACGACGCGCAGGTCGCCGTGCGGTGAGGTGTGACCTGTCGCGGGGGCGTAGTGCGACGGCCGGAGCGACTGACACTCGTGGTCTGTCATGGCCCGTGGGGCTGCGGCGCGTGCCGCCGTCGCCGTGCCGCCCACGGTGGCGAGCGCGCAGACGGCGAGCGCCGCGGCGGCCAGCCTTCGAAGCCCCACCCCGCAGCGTTCGCGGTATCTCGCCGCGGCTCCTGCCGGTTGTTAGACTTGGCACTCGGACGCGGGGAGTGCCAGTCGGGCGAGGAGGTGCGCGGCGTTGGTCGAAGATCGCAAGCTCGATGTGCTGCGCGCGATCGTCGAGGACTACGTCTCGACCAATGAGCCGGTCGGGTCGAAAGCGCTCGTGGAGCGACACCGCCTCGGGGTGTCGCCGGCGACCATCCGCAACGACATGGCGGCGCTGGAGGAGGAGGGCTACATCACCCAGCCGCACACGAGTGCCGGCCGGGTGCCGACCGACAAGGGATATCGGTTGTTCGTCGACAAGCTGTCATCGGTGAAGCCGCTGAGCGCCCCCGAGCGGCGCGCGATCGAGGGGTTCCTCGGCGGCGCCGTCGGTCTCGACGACGTCGTGAACCGGACCGTGCGTCTGCTCGCTCAGCTCACCCGCCAGGTCGCGGTCGTCCAGTACCCGTCGTTGTCGCGCTCCGCCGTCCGCCATCTCGAGCTGGTCGGGCTCAGTGAGACCCGCGTCATGGTGGTCTTGATCACCGACTCCGGGCGGGTCGAGCAGCGGATCGTCGAGCTGCCCGGGGTTGTCGCCGAGGAGGATCTCGGGGAGCTGCGCGCACGCTTCAACGCCCGCATCTCGGGTCATCCGCTGGCGGATGCGCCGATGTTGCTCGCCGCTCTGCCCGATGCGGTCGCGCCCGAGATCCGCCCGAACGTGACGGCGATCCTCGCCACGGTGCTCGAAACCCTCGTCGAGCACGTAGACGAGCGGGTCGTGATGGCAGGTACCGCCAACCTGGCCCGCAGCACCGCGCTCGACTTCCCTGGCTCGATCCACCCGGTGCTCGAGGCACTGGAAGAGCACGTCGTCTTGCTGCGGCTGTTCGGCGAGAGCGGCGACCGTGACGTGCACGTCAGCATCGGCGGCGAGAACCCGCACGAGGGGCTGCACACCGCTTCCATCGTGTCGACGGGCTACGGCACCGAAGGCACGCCGTTCGCCTCGCTCGGCATCGTCGGGCCGACCCGCATGGACTACCCCGGCACCATGGGCGCGGTGCGTGCGGTGGCGCGGTACGTCGGCCAGATCCTCGCTGAGTCCGGCTGATGGCGAACCGCGACTACTACGCGATCCTCGGTGTCTCGCAGAGCGCGACGCAAGACGAGATCAAGAAGGCGTATCGCAAGCTCGCTCGTGAGCTGCACCCTGACGTCAACCCCAGCGCTGACGCGCAGGAGCGCTTCAAGGACGTCACTGCCGCCTATGAGGTGCTGTCGGATCCACAGAAGCGGCAGATGTTCGACCTCGGCGGCGACCCGCTTTCATCCGGTGGCGGGGCGGGTGCAGCCGGCCCCTTCGGCGGGTTCGCGGACATCATGGATGCCTTCTTCGGTGGGGCCGGCGGCATGGGCGGACGGGGTCCGCGGTCGCGCGTGCAACCCGGTGCCGACGCGCTGATCCGGATCGAGCTGGACCTCGCCGACACCGCGTTCGGTACGACGCGAGACATCACCCTCGACACCGCGGTCCGGTGCACGAAGTGCAACGGTGCCGGTACCGCAGCGGGTACCCACCCCGAGACGTGCCAGACCTGCAAGGGCCGCGGCGAGGTGCAGTCGGTTCAGCGGTCGTTGCTCGGGCAGCTCGTCACCTCGCGCCCATGCCCGGACTGCGGTGGCTTCGGCACGAAGATTCGCAACCCGTGCCCCGACTGCGCCGGTGACGGACGGGTGCGCGCCCGCCGTACCGTCACGGTCAAGGTGCCGGCCGGCGTCGAGGACGGCATGCGGCTGCGCCTTGCCGGTGAGGGCGAGGTCGGCCCCGGCGGCGGGCCGGCCGGTCACCTGTACGTCGAGGTGCGGGAGCGTCCCCACCCGTCGTTCGTGCGTGACGGTGACGATCTGCACTGCCGCGTCGAGGTGCCCATGACGGCTGCTGCGCTCGGGACCGAGGTCTCGCTCACCACTCTCGACGGCGAGGAGCGGCTGGTCGTCAAGCCGGGGACGCAGGCCGGAAGCGTCACGACCTTGAAGGGGCGCGGCGTGCCGCACCTCAACCGAAGCGTCGGCAGGGGAGATCTGCACATTCACTACGACGTGGTCACCCCGACGAAGCTCGACGCCGAGCAGGAGCGCGTGCTTCGCGAGCTCGCCAAGCTGCGCGACGAAGAGCACCCAGAGATCACGGTCAGCAATCCGAGTGCCACGAACGGTGGTCTGTTCTCCCGCCTGCGCGACGCCTTCAAGTAGCTCTTGACCGTGGCGAGAGCGGCGCTGTCCACGGCGTGTTGCGCAACGTTCGCCATGATCGACCCATGACGCCGCCGATGTTTCGTATTGGTCCCGATGCGGTCGGAGCTGATCGGGTCACGTTGGATGGGCCCGAAGGCCACCACGCATCGGACGTGCGAAGACTGCGCGCGGGTGAGGGGCTTTGGCTTACCGACGGTGCAGGCGCTCGCGGCGTCGGGACCGTTCGGGAAGTGAAGCGTGGGCAGCTCGAGATCGATGTCTCCGAGTGGCTGCTCGTCGAGCCTCAGTCGCCGCGGCTCGTCGTGTTCCAGGCGTTCGCCAAAGGCGGCCGCGACGAGGCCGCCGTCGAGTCGATGACGGAGGTCGGTGTTGACGAGGTCGTCGGATGGTCGGCGTCTCGCAGCGTCGCCAAGTGGACGGATCGCACGCAGGCCAAGTGGCAGTCGACGGCCGAGGCCGCCGCGAAGCAGGCTCGCCGGTCGTGGTGGCCGGTCGTCACCGGGCCGGTGACCACGGCTGAGGTCGCGACGCGCGTCGTCGGCGCGGGTGTCGCCATCGTGTTGCACGAGGCCGCGACCGGAACGCTTGCCGACATCGAGCCGGTCGCCGCCGGCGAGGTTCTCGTCGTGGTGGGACCGGAGGGCGGTATCGCCGACGATGAGCTGGCCCAGCTCGTCGAGGCCGGCGCATGTCCCGTGCGGTTGGGATCCACGGTGCTGCGCAGCTCGACCGCCGGAGTCGCGGCGCTGTCGGCGATCTGTGCGCGGACCAGGTGGTCATAGGCTCCGAGCAATGAGCGACCCGGACTGCCTCTTCTGCAAGATCGTGGCCGGCGACGTGCCCGCGGAGATCGTCGCGGAGTCGGATACCGCGATCGCATTCCGTGACATCTCGCCCCAGGCGCCGACTCACGTGCAGGTGATTCCGCGCGACCACTACCCAGATGTGGCTGCCGTTGCGGCGGCGGGCGACGTCGACGTCGCGGATCTCTTCCGGCTCGCCGTCGAGGTCGCATCGGTCGATGGGGTAGCCGAGACCGGATACCGGCTCGTGGCGAACACCGGCGCGCACGCCTTCCAGACCGTGCCGCATTGCCACATTCATGTGCTCGGCGGACGTCCGATGGGCTGGCCACCAGGCTGATGCCGCGATGAGATCGTGCTAACGGGATGCGTTCTGCGGGCCTCCCGGCCTAGTCTTGATCTCAGATATGGCAACCAAGCCACAGGCGAGTACGACGTCGACGCGCATCGTCGTGCCGGGCGCGCACAGCATGGTGACGCTCCTAGGCTCGAGCGATGAGCTGCTGCGCATCATCGAGGCGTCGCTGCACTGCGACATCCACGTCCGCGGCAACGAGATCACCCTCAGCGGCTCGGCCGAAGAGGTCGAGCTGGCCACCCGGCTCTTCGAGGAGCTTGTCGCGCTGCTCGACCACGGCGACGTCCTGACCGCCGACGCCGTACGGCGCTCGCTCGCGATGCTGCGCCAGGAGACCGACGAGCGCCCGGCCGAGGTGCTGAGTCTCAACATCCTGTCCAGCCGCGGCCGCACAATCCGCCCGAAGACGCTGAACCAGAAGCGCTACGTCGACGCGATCGACCAGCACACGATCATCTTCGGGATCGGCCCGGCCGGCACCGGCAAGACCTACCTCGCAATGGCGAAGGCCGTCCAGGCGCTGCAGGCCAAGCAGGTCAACCGGATCATCCTGACCCGACCGGCGGTCGAGGCAGGGGAGCGGCTCGGGTTCCTGCCGGGCACGCTGAGCGAGAAGATCGACCCGTACCTCAGGCCGCTCTACGACGCGCTGCACGACATGGT
>DASZTL010000085.1:0-31781 GCA_035548055.1 Mycobacteriales bacterium
CGGCAAGATGAACGGCTTCGCGACGACCGGCCCCGGCTCGATGGGCTACTACACCGAGGACGAGCTGCCGTTCTACTACTCGCTGGCGAAGACCTTCACGCTCGCCAACCGCTGGTTCTGCTCGGCGCCGTGCCAGACCTATCCGAACCGGCGCTTCCTGATGGCCGCCACGGCGACCGGCGTCATCTCCACCGACCTGAACACCGTCACGCGGTACCCGCACAACGGGACCATCTGGGATCAGCTGAGCAAGCACAACATCGCCTGGGCCAACTACTTCAGCGACGCTCCGACGACGGCGATCATCAGCGGCACTCTCTTGCGGCACGCGTCGAACCTGCGCCGGATCGAGCAGTTCTACCTCGATGCCGCGGCGGGCACCCTGCCGGCGGTCAGCCTGGTCGACTGCAACATGGGCGCCATCCAGAGCCAGGTGTCCGGCGTCGTCGAGGACCTGCCGGCACCGATCCCCACCTTCACCCGCGTTCCGAACACCGCGATCGACATCACATGCGAGTCCGAGGAGAACCCCGAGGACGTCCAGCTGGGTGAGGCGTTCGTTGCGAGGGTTGTGAACGCGGTCATGAACGGACCGAAGTGGCGTCGTACGTTGCTGATCTGGTTCTACGACGAGCACGGTGGCTACTACGACCATGTCGCCCCTCCGAAGGCGCTCGAGCCGGACGGCTGGAAGCCGAACCTGCAGAAGGACAACCTGCCGGGCGCCTACAACACCTACGGACCGCGAGTGCCGGCCGTGGTCGTCAGCCCATACGCGCGCCGGCGCGCTGTCACCAACGTCGTGCACGACCACACCTCAGTGCTCGCCACGATCGAGCGGCAGTGGAATCTGCCGGCACTGACCCGCCGGGACGCGAACGCTCGAACGCTCGCCGACTTCCTCGACACGTCGAAGCCGGCCTTCATGGAACCGCCGTCGCTCGCCAGGCCGGCCGACCCGCTTCCGGGACTCCTCACCGGGTACCAAAACGGGCAGCCAACGCCGCCGAAACCCGAGGAGACGAAGCCGAAGCGCGGTCGCAGGTGAGCCGTCGATTCCGCCCGGCGCTCGCGGCCGTCTTGACGGCAATCGTCTCGTTCGGCGTCGCGATCGCCACCAATGCCGCAGCGACCCCGAACGTCGCCATGGCGCGTGACTGCTCGCCGCGGCTGCTCGTCCTGTCGGCGTTCCCCACCGAGCTCGGACCGCTGCTCGCCAGGACCCAGCCGCGCGGGGGCAAGCCGCTCGCGGTCGGTGATCACACGTTCTATCTCGGCAACCTCGAAGGACACCGCGCCGTCCTGACCCTCACCGGCATCGGTCCGCTGAACGCGCGGCGAACGACCCGGCTGGCGCTGAGCCACTTCCGCTGCGGCGGCCGGTCGACGATCACCGGGATCGTCTTCTCCGGAGTCGCGGGCGGCGACTTCATCGGCGACGTCAACGCCGCCTCGCGGTGGACCGAGGACGGGAAGCACTTCGTTCCGGTCAGCCGCGCGATGAAACGCATCGCGCGTCGCGTGCAGCACCAGCACCGCTACCACCTGTCGCGCGACAACCACGCCGGCGATCCCCTGTGCATTCACCTGGATCCCGACGCGGGCCCGGCTGTCACCGTGACCCACCAACCGAGCTTTCGGGTCGGCGGCGACGGCTTGACGACCGACCCGTTCGGCGGGAAGCGGTTGCCGTGCGTCCCCGGCGCCGGGGACACCTTCGGTTGCCGGCCGTGCGAAGCGGAGAATGTGACGCCGGCGAGCCCGATCACGCTCCTGCAGGAGATCGCGCCGTTCGTGAGCCCGGCATTCTTCACCGGCTATCTCAGCTCAGCCGCGGCTCCGCCGGGCCACTACGTGAGCTCCGACGAGGAGACCGCTGAGGTGGCGATTGCGGCGCACGCGGCGCACCTGCCGTTCATCGGATTCCGGGGCGTCTCCGACGGCGGTGGAGACCCGTTGCACCTGCCGGGCTTCCCGTTCCAGTTCTTCGTCTACCGGCAGCTGTCCGCGGACAACGCCGGCGCAGTGGCCGCTGCGTTCATCGAGGCCTGGTACGACGCGAGCAGCCTTCGGTGAATCTGATGTCTTGCGGCGCCTGACGACAAGATGCGCACGTGCCGGACGGGGCCTGCGGTGACCAAGATGGTTACTTCGGGCTATATCCGCAGTCATGGGCTCGGTCGATCCTGGGCGCATGCCGTCTGTGGACCTGTCCGCGTTGACAGGGGCTGTGCCGCAGCAAGCCTCCCCACCTGACGGCCTGCTGCCTGCGCGGCGAAGTCCGGACTTCTATGCCCAGCTGCTCGAGACGGCTCCCGACGGCATCATCGTGGTCGACTCCGACGGCACGATCCTGCTCACCAACCGCAAGGCGGAGCTGCTGTTCGGATGGAACCGCGACCAGCTGGTCGGCCGGTCGCTCGACATGCTGGTTCCTCACCGGGCCCGCGCCGGACATCCGCGGCACCGGAGCAGCTACGTGCGCGACCCGCGCAACCGGCCCATGGGGTCAGGGCTGGAGCTCACCGCCCTTCGGGCCGATGGCACTGAGTTCCCGGTGGACATCAGCCTCAGCCCGTTGATCACAGACGAGGGCACGTTCGTGTCGGCCGCGGTTCGCGACGCCAGTGACCGCAAGAAGACGGAGCAGGAGCTCCGCGGAGCGAACGCCCGCCTGCAGGGTCTCGTCATGGATCTCGAGGCACGGTCCCGCGACATGTCTGCCCTTTCCCGTGCCAGCCAGGTGATGCAGAGCTGTGCTCGGTTGGAAGAGGCGATGCAGGTCATCGCGCGCGCCGGCCAAGGCCTCTTCGAGGGGGTCTCCGGCGGTGTCTACACGGCCTCGGCGGACCGGGAGCTGCTCGAGCCCGTCGCGACATGGGAGGGACTGAGCCCGGTCGAGCCGTTCCGAAGCGAGGACTGCTGGGCGCTGCGCACCGGCCGAGTGCACCAGCTCGGGGAAGACATGCTTGCGCTCCCGTGCCGGCACGTTCCGCAGGGAACCGAGTGGTCGGTGTGCGTTCCGCTGATCGCCCAGACTGAGACGTTGGGTGTCGTACATCTCCGCGTCCACTCTCGGGCCGACCACGAGTCGTCTCTGGTGCGGATCGAAGAGCTTGCAACGCTCGTCCGCGACCAGTGGGGCCTGACCCTCGCCAACATCCGGCTGCGTGACACGCTTCGCGACCAGTCGATCCGCGACCCGCTCACCGGGTTGTTCAACCGACGGTTCCTCGACGAGTCGCTGGAGCGTGAGTTGCAGCGCGCGCGACGACGGGGCAAGCACCTGTCCGTCGCCGTGCTCGATCTGGACAACTTCAAGGTGTTCAACGACACCCACGGGCACCACGGCGGGGACGCGGTGCTTCGTCACCTCGGCCGCTTCCTGCTCGAGACCACTCGCTCCGAGGATGTCGTCGCCCGCTTCGGCGGCGAGGAGTTCGTCATCCTGCTCGTCGACACCTCGCTGGGCGAAGGAACGGCGAAGTGTGAGGTGCTGATCGAAGGGTGGCAGCGACGCGCCGAGGAGGCGGCCTCAGTGCTTCAGCCGTTGCCCACCCTGTCGGTCGGTATCGCTGAGTTCCCGGCCTGCGGCGACGGGGTGCACGACGTGTTCGGCGCCGCTGACGCCGCGCTCTATGCGGCGAAGGAGCGGGGTCGCAACTGCGTGGTGGCAGCCGCGCTCCGCTAGCTGCAGGCAGCTACGCCGCGCGGTACACCACGAACGACGCGGCGATGTACTGACATACGAACGCCGCGATCGTGCAAGTGTGGAAGACCTCGTGGAACCCGAACCATCTCGGGCTCGGATTGGGTCGCTTCAACCCGTAGACGAGACCGCCCACGGTGTAGAGCGCCCCGCCAACGAGGATGAGTACGAACGCGGCTACTCCGGCGCCGTGGATCAAGTCCGGGAGGACGAACGCCATCACCCAGCCCACGCCGATGTAGAGCGGCGTGTAGAGCCACCTTGGCGCACCGACCCAGAAGATCCGGAAGATCACGCCGAACAGCGCCGTGCCCCACACCGCCGAGAGCACAGCGACCCGATCGTCACCTGTCAGGGCGAGCAGGGCAAACGGGGTGTAGGAGCCGGCGATCAGCAGGAAGATGTTGGCATGGTCGAGCCGCTTCAGGCGGCGCTCGACCTTGGGCGACCAGTTGCCGCGGTGGTAGACCGCGCTGGTCGTGAAGAGAACGAATGACGTCAACGCGTACGCGACCGCAGCCACCGTCGCCGGGCCGGTAGGTGCGAGAACGATGAGTACGACGCCGGCGGCAAGCGCGACCGGCGAGGTCACCGCATGTAGCCAGCCGCGCAGCTTCGGCTTCGCCGCGGCAACCGCACCCGCGACCACCTCGGTCGTCCGCTCGACGGCGCGCGAGCCGGCATCGCGGGCGGTGATCGCAAGATCGCGGGGATCCGTCACTCCACCAGTGTTCCCGTCCGAGCAGGATCACGCCAACATTCCCAAGGGGAGTGTGAGATCTCACAGCCCGGGCACGACCACAGCCGACCGTAAGGCTCGTCTCAGCATTCGTTCAGCCCGACTGTGCACCGTCATGAAGTGAGATGACGGAGGAACATCACCAATGAGCGACGACGATCTGTTCTGGTTCCCGGCGTCGGAACCATCGGACCCCCCTGCCGAATCAGAAGGCACCGCGACAGCGACGCGGTCGCTCCCGACCGAGGGGTACGGCTTCCCACCGCCGTACGGGCCCCAGGCGGCTGCGATGCCCTCGGCGGCACCAAGTCGCTCACGGCGCGGGACGGCGGCGCTGCTGGCGGCCACAGCGTTTGTGTTCGGTGGTGGCGGTGTCGCCATCGGCGCCGTCGCCGTCGACCACGGCAATGACTCGTCCGCCGCCGGCTCTGGTTTGACCATCGGCAACGCCAGCCCGGCATCGCTGACGTCGAACCCTCGCTCCTACGCCGCGATCGCGGCCAAGGTTCTGCCGTCGGTGGTGTCGATCAACGTCATCGCGGCCAACCAGTCCGACACGGGCTCAGGCGTGATCCTTCGACCTGACGGATACATCCTCACCAACAATCACGTGGTGTCAGCGGCGACCGGTGGCAACGGGAACGTCAGTGTCACTTTCAACGACGGTACGACCGCAGCGGCCAAGATCGTCGGTACCGATCCGCTCGACGACCTCGCTGTGCTGAAGGTGTCGAAGACGGGCTTGCACGCGGCAACGCTCGGTGACAGCTCGAAGATCCAAGTCGGGGACCCGGTGCTTGCCGTCGGCTCGCCGCTCGGCTTGTCGGGGACGGTCACGTCGGGCATCGTGTCCGCGGTCAATCGCCCGGTCGAGACCCAGGACAGCAGCCAACAGCAGCAGATCGATCCGTTCGGCTTCGGGTTCGGCAACGGAAACGGTTCGAGTCAGGCCACGCAGCCGACGGTGATCGACGCGATCCAGACGGATGCCGCGATCAACCCGGGCAACTCCGGCGGCGCGCTGGTCGACGCTGCAGGTCAGGTTGTCGGCATCAACTCGGCGATCGCCTCGCTCGGGGCGAGCGGACTCGGGTCACAGAGCGGCAACATCGGCGTCGGCTTCGCGATCCCGATCGATCAGGCCAAGACCATCGCCGCGGAGTTGATCGATACGGGTCACGCGACGCATCCTTTGATGGGAGTGGAGCTAGCGGACACGACTTCGTCCGACGGCACCCACCGCGCGCTCGTGCGCTCGGTGACCGCCAACGGCCCCGCCGACAAGGCGGGGATCAAGGGAGGCGACGTGATCACCGCCATCGACGGTCGACCGACCGCCGGCGCAGATGCTGTGATCGCGGCAATCCGGACCTTCCAGCCGGGCGACGACATCAAGGTCACCTACACGCGGAGCGGCGGATCGCACACTGCGACCGTCACCCTCGACAACGCCGCCTCGAGCTGACTGCCACGCTGACGTCATGGCTCCGGGACCGCAGGTGCTCGTCGTCGACGACGACCCGCAGCTACGGGAGGCGTTGACCCGGGCGCTCGAGCTCGACGACTACCGAGTCACAACGGCAAGCAACGGGGTGAAGGCACTCGAGGCGGTGAGCCAGCATCGGCCTGACGTGATGGTGCTCGACGTCATGATGCCGTACGTCGGGGGCCTCGACGTGTGCCGAACGTTGCGGAGCAAGAAGGACAACCTGCCGATCCTCGTGCTGACGGCACGAGACGAAGTGGGTGATCGAGTTGCGGGCCTCGACGCCGGCGCCGACGACTACCTGACGAAGCCGTTCGCCCTGGAAGAGCTGCGGGCTCGGCTGCGCGCCTTGCTTCGTCGAACGGCGGTGGAGGAGTCGGATGAGCACGCGGTCCTCGACTACCAGGACCTCGAGCTAGATCCGGCGGCACACACGGCGCGACGCGGCGATCGCGCGATCGACCTGACCCGGACCGAGTTCGCGTTGCTCGAACTGCTGATGCGCAACGCCGGCCGGCCGCTGCCGCGAGAGACGATCATGGATCGGGTGTGGGGCTGGGAGTCCGAGCCGACCAGCAACTCGCTGGAGGTCTTCGTCGGTTACCTTCGCCGCAAGACCGAAGCCGCCGGAGAGCCGCGGTTGATCCACACCGTGCGAGGCGTCGGCTACGTACTGCGCGGCGATACGTGACCACGCTCGCCGAGCGGGCGCGCCGCGGGATGCTGAGCGTCGACCATCGCTGGCGAGACACGCCGATCCGGACTCGGCTGACCGCTGCCGCGGCTGTGGCGGCAACCTTCGCGATCGTCGCGGTCGTTGCGGTTGCCTACATCACGGTGCACCACCAGCTGTACAGCAACATCGACGCGCAGCTACGTGAGCAGGCGAACAGCGACCACTCCGTGCGCGTTGACCCGCAGACCTTCCAGCCGGTCGTCGCGCGGGATCCGGCGGAAACGTCCGGCAACGTCCAGGTGGTCCAGGTGGACGGCCACACCATCAAGGAGGAGCAAGGACTGACGCTGCCGCACAGCGCGCGGGACACCGCCATCGCCAGGCAGGGCGGCAGCTGGCTGCGCACGGACCATGTCGAGGGGTCACCCGTGCGGATCCTGACCGTGCAGCGTCCGGTCATCGCTTCGAATGGCCAGCACGGCACGGTCGCGCTGCAGGTGGCGCTGCCGCTGACCGCCGCGAACAGTGAGCTGCACAAGCTCCGGGTCGCGTTCCTCCTGCTCGTGTTGCTCGGCTTCGGCATGGCCACGGGCGGCGCCTGGTTCGTCGTACGGCGCGCGATGCGTCCGGTGGCTCGACTCACCTCTGCCGCCGAGCAGATCGCCGTGACCCGCGACCTCACGACGAGGATCGAGGATTACGGCGAGGACGAGCTCGGCCGGTTGGCGTCGACCTTCAACGGGATGCTCGACGCGCTCGAGCGATCGTTGGACCAGCAGCGCCAGCTGATCCTCGACGCCAGCCACGAGCTGCGCACCCCCTTGGCGAGTCTTCGCACCAACGTCGAGGTGCTGCACGACGTCGAACGACTCACCGTCGATCAGCGCCGCTCCTTGCTCAACGGCATCGTGACGCAGCTCGATGAGCTGACCGGGCTCGTCGCCGACGTCGTGGAGCTGGCACGTGGTGAAGCTCCGGAGTCGTCGCTGGAGGACGTGTCACTCGACGAGCTCGTCTCCCGGGAGGTCGACCGTGCCCGTCGGCATTGGCAGGCTCTGGTCTTCCGCTTCGAGAGCGAGCCAGTGATCGTGCGTGGGGTGCCCGCGCGGGTCGCCCGGGCGGTCGCCAACCTGCTGGACAACGCCGGCAAGTTCAGTCCGCCAGGTTCCGAGATCGACGTCGTCCTGACCGCCGCCGGAGTGCTGACGGTGGCCGACCACGGTCCCGGAATCCCGGAGGAGGCGATCGCGCACGTCTTCGACCGCTTCTACCGGGCGGACGAGGCACGAGCACTGCCGGGATCGGGACTTGGCCTGTCGATCGTGAAGCAGGTCGTCGACGGCCACAACGGCACTGTGTCGATCAACAACCGCGACGGCGGCGGCACCGTTGTGCGGGTCAGCTTGCCGCCCGTCGTCGCGCCGTCACCCGATCTTCCGGCCAGCGAGCCGCAAGAGGCTGCCGAGTCGGTTCGGTAGTTTCCCGGAAGAGGCTCGTCGGAGCCGACGCCTCTCTTTCGACGGTTGGGCGGTGTGAGGACGTATGTCGTGGCTGCGGTTGGACGTCTACTCCGCGTCGATCGTCGCGGCCACAATGCTCGGTATCTGCGGGTGCGCGTCGCGGCTGTCCGGTCGGCGGGCGCGCTTCGTCGTGGCGGCGTCATTCGAGATCGCTGTCGTGTGTGGCCTGTTCGCGCTCTGGCAGGTCGCCAACTCGCTCACGCGAGGGCACACCACCGGCGGCAAGGAACGCGGCGAGTGGCTGTGGCATGCCGAGCGCGTGGTGCACATGCCGAGCGAGAGGTCCGTACAAGACCTGATCATCAACCACTCGTGGATCGTGCGGGCGTCGAACTACTACTACGCCACGGCGCATCTCACGTTGATGGTCGTCTTCCTGGTGTGGCTGTGGCTGCGCCATCGAGACCGCTACCCGGTCGTGCGGAACACAATCGCGAGCTTCACCGCGATGTCACTCCTCATCCAGATGATTGCCGTGGCGCCACCACGACTGATCGACGGCACCGGCCTGATCGACACTGCGCAGCAGTACGGACAGTCCGTCTACGCGGCGATCGGCTCAGGGATCGCCGACGAGTACGCCGCGATGCCGTCCATACACGTCGGTTGGGCCGTGCTGATCTCGGGGGCCATCGTCATCTGCAGCTCGAGCCGCTGGCGATGGCTGGGGCTGCTGCACGGCGTGCTCACGATCTTCGTCGTGGTCGCCACCGCCAACCACTACTGGCTGGACGGCCTAGCGGCGGTCGCGTTGTTGGTCCCCGCTCTCTTGATCGCGCGCCGGATCGAGTGGGTGAGAGGGCGCGCTGAGGGCGTCGCCGCGGTCGCGGACTTCGACCTGGAGCCGGTCTCTGCCTCTCCCTAGATCCAGCAGGGAGCGTCCTCGTGATGCTGGTTGCGGTCCGCGTTCGCATCGCAGGAGTGGGTGAACCAGATCCGTCGATGCCACTGGTCCTGCGGGATGTTGCGCGCGGCGAGGATCGGATAGAAGAAGTAGAAGAGGATTGCGACGACCGACAAGTATCCGGCGGCGACCGTGAGCCCGGCCGCCCTACGGACCTCTGACTGTCCGCGGTGGCCGATCACGAGCCCGATCGCCATCGTCACGGCCAAGACCATGAACGGCACGTTGGGCAGCATGTAGAACAAGAACATGGTGCGGTGACAGTCGCCCGCCGGGGTGCACGGCGGGTCCGTGGGAACGATCATCATCGCCTGGACGACCCAGGGCAGGAAGCCGAAGGCAAAGGCCGTCACGATGCCTGCGGCACGCCAGTCGCGACGGGAGATCCACACCCAGATCACGGCGATCAGCGCCGGAATGGTCGCCCACCACAGTGCCGGGTTGCCGATCCCGAGCACCTCCGTCGCGCAGGAATCGGCGCCGCACCCGCCGGGGGTCTGGTAGTAGTACGCGACCGGCCGCGCCAGGAGGAGCCAGCCCCACGGCTTCGAGAGATAGGGGTGCGCGGCGTGGAGGGTCTTGTCGTAGCCCCAGATCTCCACCCGGTTGTAGTGCCACCACCCGTGCAGGACGGCCCAGTCATGCTGCAGCCAGTTCTGTCCGGCACGGACGTAGAGGTCGTGGTCGTAGGCGTAGGTGCCGTTCGACAGGAACCACCCGGTCCATGACGCGAGATACACCGCGGCCGGCACCAGCAGCATCAGGGCGACGATCGGCGCGACAACGCGGCCGAGCACGTTGACCCACATCCAGGCGTCGAGGCCACGGCCCCCGCCGCCGGATCGCCACATGCCGTAGCCCCGCGTGCCCGCGACGCGACGTGCGCCGATGTCCCAGGCGACGGCGAGCAGGATCAGCGCCGGGATGTAGTACGCCCCGTTCCACTTCGTGGCACACGCCGCGCCGATGGACAACGCGGCGCCCCATCGCCACGGCCGGAAGCCGACCCGCGGCCCCCACTCGTAGAAGCCGAGCGGGTGGTCGAGGCGTTCGGCGAGCCGTCGCCTACCCCAGTCGCGGTCGACGACCAGACAGCCGAACGCCGCGATCACCCAGAACATCAGGTAGATGTCGAGCATCGCCGTACGGCTCTGCACGAACTCGAGCCCGTCGAGAGCCAGCAACGTTCCGGCAACCACGCCGAGGGCGGTCGAGCGGAACATCCGGCGGGCGATCCGCGCCGTCATGAGGATTGCGAGGGTGCCGAGCAGCGCACCCATGAACCGGAAGGACAGTGGGCTGGCCGGATACAGCGTGCCGTGGAACTTGACCTGTCCGCCGTGGTTGAACAGGGCCTCGCCGATCGCCATCATCCACTTCCCCAGCGGCGGATGGACGACGAAGGACGTGCCGTGCATCAGGCCGTTGGTCTCGACGCCGTGGTGGAGCATCGACCAGCTGTCGTGGGCGTAGTACGTCTCGTCGAAGACGATGCTCGAGCTCTTGTGCAGGCTGTGCCCGCCCGGTCGGGTGATCCGCCAGAAGCGCAGGACGCCACCGAAGACGGTGACGCTGAGCGGGAGCAGCCAGCCCCAGATGCGGTCGTTCGGCATGGGACGGACCAGGCGGGAGCGGATTCGCTCGAGCGTCTCTCGGCCCGGAGGATCCAGCTCCGGTGCGGTCTGCTCGATCACCATCGCCGCCGTCCCACCCGCGAAACGGGCCTCGCGGCCCGTCGCTCCCTGCGACGACACCCGCTCATCGTATGAATCGCCCGGGGTCTCCCGCTTGAATGACTGGGTGCCTCTTGTTCTCGCGGCGACCCCGATCGGCGATCCGCGCGACGCGTCGCCCCGATTGCGCGACGCGTTGGCGGCAGCCGACGTGATCGCCGCGGAGGACACTCGGAGGTTGCGGCGACTTGCCGGCGCGCTGGATGTCGCGCTCAGCGCGAAGGTCATCGCCGTCTACGACGCGGTGGAGCGCGGGCGGGCCAAGGCCTTGCTCGACGAGGTCGAGGCCGGCCGTACCGTCCTTGTGGTCAGCGATGCCGGTGTCCCCTTGGTGTCGGACCCGGGATACGCCCTGGTGACAGGTGCGATCGCGCGGGAGCTGGCGGTGACGGTGCTCCCGGGTCCCTCCGCAGTCACCGCGGCGGTCGTGGTCGCCGGTGTGCCGGTCGACCGGTGGTGCTTCGAGGGCTTCCTGCCGCGGAAGGCCGGCGAGCGCCGTACCCGCCTCGCCCAGCTGGCCGGCGACCCGCGGGCGCTGGTGCTCTTCGAGTCACCGCGTCGACTCGCCGCGACGCTCCTGGATCTGGCGGGTGCGTTCGGTCCTGACCGCCGGGCCGCGGTGTGCCGCGAGCTGACCAAGACTCATGAGGAGGTACGCCGCGGTCCGCTGTCGGATCTGGCGGATTGGGCGGCTTCCCATGAGGTGCTCGGCGAGGTCACGGTGGTGATCGCCGGTGCGCCCGAACAGCCGCCGGTAATCGACCCGGAGGCGTTGCGCCGCGAGGTCGAGGCACGAGTGACGGCTGGTGCGACTCGACGGGATGCGGTCGATGCGGTAGCTGGCGAATCCGGGCTGCCGCGCCGGGTCGTCTACGACGCCGCGACGAGGAGCTGAGGTCGGCGACGCCCTGTCCACCTGTGTACGGACCGGTGGATGAGCAGGTGCGTTGCCCCACAAACCGGGGGACAACCGACCGCCTTCTGTGGACGTCCCTGTGCATCAAGAAAGATCTTGAAAATACTTTGAGAAACCTCTTGTGCAAGCTCTGGCTACCCACTACAAATCCGTCTGTCACCGGAAACGGGGACCAGGCAGAGGGAAGCCTTCGGGCCAGCTCTGCAGCGCTAGATGCGAAGCACTTCGGTAACGGAGTGCGACGTACTCGGGCACCAGGGGGTTGATCGTTCGGGCAACCGGACTTCCAGCTTCTCCGGGAAAGCCAAGTACGACGCAACGCGAGTCACCTGGGCAACCAGGGGGGTCGTGAAGCGAGCGGTTCGGGCAATCGGATCGCGTCGCAGAGCTCTCGTCGCGGGTAACCGAGGCGAGGCGAAGCGGAGGCATCGAGTGCGGCTCTCCCGATTCGGGGTCCGGGTTCGTGCAACGCACGGCAGTTGAATGATCGGCCCTGGTTGATCAATCGGCTTCGCCGGTGCAGCAGGAACACGAGCGAAGCCCCTCCGTCTCATACACGGAGGGGCTTCGCGCCATTTTCGCGACTTTTCCCACCGCGGCCGGGCTCCGACACTCGCATCGCCTGTGATCTTCCAGAAAATGCCGGAGCACGCCTGAATAGGCTGCTGACGTGACTCGGCGCATCCTCACCGCGGTGGCCTGGCCGTATGCGAACGGCCCACGACACATCGGCCACGTTGCGGGTTTCGGCGTGCCGTCCGACGTCTTCAGCCGCTATCACCGGCTGGCCGGCAACGACGTGCTCATGGTCAGCGGCACTGACGAGCACGGCACGCCGATCCTGGTGCAGGCCGACCAGGAGGGCGTGACGCCGCGGGAGCTGGCCGATCGTTACAACCGGGTGATCGCCGAGGACCTGCAGCAGCTCGGCCTGAGCTACGACCTCTTCACCCGTACGACGACGCGTAACCACTACGCCGTCGTACAGGAGATGTTCAAGACGTTGCACCGCAACGGCTACATGATCGAGCGCACCACCAAGGGCGCGATTTCGCCGTCGACCGGGCGAACGCTGCCGGACCGTTACATCGAGGGCACCTGCCCGATCTGCGGCTATGACGGTGCGCGGGGTGATCAGTGCGACAACTGTGGCAACCAGCTCGACGCCGATCAGCTGATCAATCCGAAGTCACGGATCAACGGCGAGGTGCCGTCGTTCATCGAGACCGAACAGTTCTTCCTCGACCTTCCCGCTCTCGCCGATGCCCTCGGGGCATGGCTGCAGACCCGTAAGGACTGGCGACCGAACGTCCTGAAGTTCTCGCTGAACCTCATCGACGACCTGAAGCCACGCGCGATGAGCCGGGACATCGACTGGGGGGTACCGATCCCACTGCCGGGATGGGAGGACAACCCGAGCAAGCGGCTCTACGTCTGGTTCGACGCCGTCATCGGCTATCTGTCGGCCTCGGTCGAGTGGGCCCGTCGTACCGGAGACGCAGACGCCTGGCGCGCGTGGTGGTGCGACCCGGCGGCGGAGTCGTACTACTTCATGGGCAAGGACAACGTCACCTTCCACTCCCAGATCTGGCCGGCCGAGCTGCTCGGCTATGACGGCAAGGGGGCGCACGGGGGGACGTCGGGGGAGTTCGGCGAGCTGCAGCTGCCGAGCGAGGTGGTGTCGAGCGAGTTCCTCACGATGGAGGGCCGCAAGTTTTCCTCGAGCCGGTCGGTTGTCATCTATGTGCGCGACTTCCTGTCGCGTTACTCACCGGACTCGTTGCGCTACTACCTGACCGCGGCCGGACCCGAGTCGAACGACACCGACTTCACGTGGTCGGAGTTCGTCCGTCGCAACAACGACGAGCTGGTCGCCGCGTGGGGCAATCTCGTCAACCGCTCGCTGTCGTTCACCGCCAAGAACCTCGGGTCGTTGCCCGCCGCCGGAGAGCTGACCGATGTCGACCGCGCCTTGCTCGCGACGACGAGCGGTGCGTTCGGCGCGGTCGGCGCTGACCTCGAGCGATCGCGGATGCGGGCCGCGCTCACCGAGACGATGCGGGTCGTCTCCGAGGCGAACAAGTACCTGTCCGAGCAGGCGCCGTGGAAGCTGAAGGACTCTGAGCCCGAGCGGATGGCGACGATCCTTCACGTCGCACTGCAGGCGGTCAGCGATTGCACGACGATGCTTGCGCCGTTCCTTCCGCACACGTCGCAGCAGGTGCACGAGCTGCTCGGTCGCGACGGCATGCTCGCGCCACAGCCGGAGCTGCGCGAGGTTGACGACCTCGACGGTGGCCCCGGATACCCCGTGCTCCAGGGTGACTACGACAGCACCGTGCGATGGGCGAGCGATCCGTTGAATGTGGGGACTCCTGTCGCGCCGCCGACGCCGCTGTTTGCGAAGCTGGAGGCCTCGGTCGTCGATGAGGAGCTTGCCCGGATGCGTGGCGAGTGACGACGTCGGCTTCGGGCCGCGACCGGAGCGCCAAACGCGAAGGCGAGGCGCCACCGCCACCGCCGCCGCTCGCGACGCCGGCGCTCGACAGCCATTGCCATCTGGACCTGATGAAGACCGACGTCGGTGAGGTCATGGCGGCGGCGAAGGCGGTGGGCATCGAGCGAGTCGTGCAGATCGGGATCGACGTGCCGTCGTCGCGGTGGAGCGTCGAGCTCGCTGGCTCGCGCGACGACGTGTGGGCGGCGGTCGCGGTGCATCCGAACGAGGCGCATGCCGCGAACGAGGAGGTCTGGGACCAGATCGCCGAGCTGGCCGCGGCGTCGCGGGTCGTCGCGATCGGCGAGACCGGGCTCGACCACTTCCGGACCGAGGAAGGCGGCTGGGCGCCGCAGGAGGAGTCCTTCCGGCGGCACATCGCGATCGCGAAGCAGGCCGGGAAGGCGGTGATGATCCACGACCGTGAGGCGCACGAGGACGTGCTGCGGGTGCTCGAGAGCGAGGGTGCGCCCGACCGCGTGATCTTTCACTGCTTCTCGGGTGACGCGGAGTTCGCCCGCAAGTGTGCGGATCGTGGCTACGTGATGTCGTTTGCGGGCAACGTGACGTTCAAGAATGCGCAGGACCTGCGCGATGCCGCGGCAGTCGCACCGTTGGATCAGCTGCTCGTGGAGACCGACGCGCCTTTCCTCACCCCGATGCCGCATCGTGGGGCGCCCAACTCGCCATACCTTGTTCCGTTGACGGTGAGAGCGATCGCCGAGGCCAAGGGAGTCGGAGAGGACGAGGTCGCTGCCGCCGTCACGGCGACGGCGGCCCGCGTCTTCAACTGGTGAGCAGCCGGCTCCTCGGCCCGGCCGAGATCCGCTCGCTTGCGGCCGAGCTCGAGATCAAACCGCGCAAGTCGCTTGGCCAGAACTTCGTGGTTGACGCCAACACCGTTCGTCGCATCGCGACGGCCGCGGAGCTCGTCGCCGACGATGTCGTGCTCGAGGTGGGTCCCGGGCTCGGCTCGCTCACCCTCGCGATGCTGCCTGAGGTCGCGACCGTCATTGCGGTCGAGATCGATCCCGTCCTCGCTGAGCGGCTGCCGAGGACGGTTGCGGTGCAAGCCCCATCGCTCGCCGATCGGCTACTGGTCGTGGCCGACGACGCGCTGCGGATCAGAACCCTCCCGGCTGAGCCGACGGCGCTCGTCGCGAACCTTCCGTACAACGTCGCGGTCCCCGTTGTCCTGCATCTGCTCGCGGTGATGCCGTCGCTGCAACGTGGGCTGGTGATGGTGCAGTCGGAGGTCGCCGACCGGCTGACCGCCACGCCCGGGTCGCGCGTGTACGGGGCGCCGACGGTGAAGCTCGCGTGGTGGGCGGCCGCTCGCCGGGCCGGAGCGGTGCCCCGAACGGTGTTCTGGCCGGTGCCGAACATCGACTCCGGCCTGGTTGCGTTCGAGCGTCGTACGCCGCCGCGGACCTCGGCGTCGCGGAAGGCGGTCTTCGCGGTGGTGGACGCTGCGTTCGCTCAACGGCGCAAGACGCTGCGCGCTGCGCTCAGCGGGTGGGCAGGCTCGGCGGCGGCCGCGGAGGCAGCACTGGTGGCCGCCGGCATCGATCCGGCCACCCGTGGCGAGCAGCTCGACGTCGCTGCGTTCGCCAGGATCGCCGAGTCGGTCTAGCCCATACGATCGGTCGGGTGTCAGCCCAGAGCGTGACCGTGCGGGTTCCCGCGAAGGTGAACTTGCACCTCGGGGTCGGGCCGCGGCGCGACGACGGTAAGCACGAGCTGCACACGATCTACCACGCGGTGAGCCTGTTCGACCTGGTCACGGTGGAGCGCGCCGAGAAGCGCGGCGTCACGGTCGAGCTCGAGGGCGAACACGTCGACGAGGTGCCGACGAACGAGGACAACCTCGCGGTGCAGGCGGTCCGCGCCGTTGCAGCGGTAGCCGGTGTCGACCCGGCAGCGCGCATCATCTTGCGCAAGGACATCCCGGTCGGCGGCGGGCTCGCGGGAGGCAGCGCCGACGCGGCGGCTGCACTGGTCGCGGCGGACGCGTTGTGGGGCGCGAGCCTGGCGCAACGGGAGCTCGAGCGGCTGGCGGCGGGGCTCGGCAGCGACGTCGCGTTTCTCTTGCACGGCGGGACCGCGCTCGGCACCGGTCACGGTGAGGTGGTGTCGCCCGTCCTGAGCAGGGGGGAGTGGCACTGGGTACTCGCCGTGGCAGAGATGGGGTTGTCGACGCCGAGCGTGTACGCCGAGCTCGACCGGCAACGCGGTGGCGACGAGCCGGACTTGCCCTCGGTCGCCGACGGCGTGCTGGCGGCGCTGCGCGCCGGCGATCCGGTCGCGCTGGGGTTGGCCTTGCGCAACGACCTGCAGGGGCCGGCGCTTCAGCTGCGGCCCAGCCTGGCCAGAGTGCTGGACGCCGGTCGTGAGCTCGGTGCGGCAGGCGGGATCGTGTCCGGCTCGGGTCCGACCGTCGCCCTGCTCGCGCGGACGCCGGGCGACGCCGTACGGATCGCCTCCGCGCTGGCCGGCTACGACGTCTGCCGGACGGTACGGCGGGCGACCGGGCCGGCCCCAGGCGCAAGGATCGTCTAACCCGACTGGCCTGGAGGCGCCCAAGACGTTGGGCTCGGGCGCCTGCGCTGGCTACGCGAGCTTGGCCTGGATGCGTTCGGGGGATGGCCAGCGCACGTCGTATGCGAGGTGCAGCTTCTCGAACGCCCAGATCACGCGGGCTGAGG
The DNA here is from genome assembly GCA_035548055.1 of Mycobacteriales bacterium. Lineage (GTDB taxonomy): Bacteria > Actinomycetota > Actinomycetes > JAFAQI01 > JAFAQI01 > DASZTV01. The sequence continues at coordinate 16,886 of DASZTL010000085.1, forward strand.
TGTCGAGCTGTCCACGCAGCACACCGTGCCGCGCCGCAGTCGGGTCGGCGTGGTGCAGGTTGTGCCAGGACTCACCCATCGACGGGATGGCGAGCCACCAGACGTTGCGCGACTCGTCGCGCGCCGCGAACGGCTTCTTGCCGATCGCGTGGCAGATCGAGTTGATCGACCAGGTCACGTGGTGCAGCGTCGCGACGCGGACGAGGCTCGCCCAGAAGAATGCGGTGAGCGCGCCCTGCCACGCGAAGCCCGACCAGAGGTAGCCGACGAGCGGGGGGACGAGCAGGCTCGCGGCGGTCAGCCACGGGAACGCCTTGGAGACCCGAACGATCGCGCGGTCGGCGAGCAGATCAGGGGCGAAGCGTGCCTGGTTGGTCTGCTCGATGTCGAACATCCAGCCCACGTGTGCGTGCCACAAGCCCTTGACCAGTGACTTGAAGTTCGAGCCGTAGCGCCACGGCGAGTGCGGGTCGCCGTCCTTGTCGCTGTAGGCGTGGTGGCGGCGGTGGTCGGCCACCCAGCGGATGACCGGACCCTCGATGGCGAGGCTCCCGGCGACGGCCATCGCGACTCGCAGCGCCTTCTTCGCCTTGAAGGCGCCATGGGTGAAGTAGCGGTGGAAGCCGACGGTGATGCCGTGACCGGAGATCGCGTACATGACCAGCGCGATGACGATGTCGTGCCAACCGAGGCCCCAGCCCCAGGCCACCGGCACGGCCGCCGCGACGGCGAGCAGCGGGATGGCGATGAAGGTGCCCAACGCCCACTGCTCCGCGTGGTGAGCGCGCACGCTCTTGAGCAGTCCGACCTCAGGCAGCGGCTCCTTGCGGGGTCCGTCCGCTGCTGTGATCGGTGTGTCGAGGGTTTGCGTCATCCACCTGTTCCTCTCGGCTGGCGCGACGTCCATGGTCGCACGCCGCCTGTGGACGAGCGTCCTACAGCCCGTCTCGGCCCGTACGACGACGAGACCCTGCGGGCCTGGCTCATGACCTATTCGGAGATCAGTCAACTAACGAGAGCAAGCGTCGGATCGCTGAATCCGCAGATGTTCTAGCTCTATCGGTCGATTGAAGGGTGGTGGCGGGATCTGACGGGCGGCATTGAAGACAGGCAAGCGCCGTAGGCTGCGTCAGGCGATCCCGGGTGGTCTAACGGCATGACGCAGGCTTTTGGTGCCTTGAGATTGGGGTTCGAATCCCTACCCGGGAGCAAAAGTTCTGCCCCAGAAGTAATTGCGCAGCTCGGGCGTCGCTAGGGTTGGACTCGCCCGATGCCGAGGAGCCCTTGTGACTGACCACGCGCCTGCTGCGGTGGTCGTTCTTGCGGCCGGTGAGGGCAAGCGGATGAAGTCCTCGCTCGCCAAGGTGCTCCACGCGATCTGCGGCCGCAGCCTCCTCGGTCACGTTCTGGCCGCGACCGAGCCGCTCGGCGCCGCTCACACCGTGGTTGTCGTCGGTCACCTGCGCGAGCAGATCATCGAACACCTCGCCGAGATTGACGCCGCTGCGCTGACCGCCGTGCAGGAGGAGCAGCTCGGAACCGGGCATGCGGTCCGGACCGCGCTGAAGGTCGCCGGCGTTCCCGGCGAAGGCACCGTCGTCGTCGTACCGGGCGACGCTCCGCTCATCACCACGGCCTCATTGAAGGCGCTGCTCGCCGCGCATGCCGACAGCGCCGCGGCGGCCACTCTCCTCACCAGTGAGGTCGCCGACCCGCACGGCTACGGCCGTGTGGTGCGGGACAACGACGGGCGGGTCAAGGCGATCGTCGAGGAGCGGGATGCCGACGAGGCCACCCGCGCGATCCGCGAGGTCGGCACCAGCGTCTACGCGTTCGACGGTGCCCGGCTCCGCGCGGCGCTTGCCCGGGTGACCACGGACAACGCGCAGGGGGAGGAGTACCTCACCGACGTCATCGGCCTGCTCGTCGGAGATGGCGAGATCGTCTCCGCGGTCACTGCCCCCGAGGTGGAGACCCTCGGCGTCAACGACCGGATCCAGCTTGCGGCCGCGCGGCGCGCGATGCGGGACCGGCTCGTCACGTACTGGATGCGCGAGGGTGTGACCATCGTCGATCCGCAGACCACGTGGATGGGCGTTCGGGTGACGATCGAGCCCGATGCCGTGATTCACCAGAACACTCAACTGCATGGCGCCACCCACATCGAGTCGCGTGCGGAGGTCGGCCCGGACAGCACGTTGCGCAACACGAAGGTCGGCCGCGGTGCGAAGGTCGTGAAGTCGCACTGCATCAGCGCCGAGATCGGACCGGGGTGCGATGTCGGGCCGTTCGCGTATCTGCGGGCCGGTACCAAGCTCGGCGCGGAAGGGAAGATCGGCGCGTTCGTGGAGACCAAGAACGCCGACATCGGTGACGGCAGCAAGGTGCCCCATCTGTCCTATGTCGGCGACGCCGAGATCGGGGAGCGCTCGAACATCGGGGCGGCGACGGTCTTCGTCAACTACGACGGCGTCGACAAGCACCGCACCGTGATCGGCGACGACGTCCGGATCGGCTCGGACACGATGCTCGTCGCCCCAGTGACCGTCGGCGACGGCGCCTACACCGCGGCGGGCTCCGTCATCGGCGAGGACGTCCCGCCCGGTGCCCTCGGCATCGCTCGCGGCGTACAGCGCAACGTCGAAGGCTGGGTCGAGAAGCGGCGTCCGGACTCACCGGCAGCCGAGGCGGCGCGGCGGGCGCGCGAACAGGCGACAATGGATCCGACTTCCCCGGTCGACAACGAACAGGGAGCGGGCGAGAAGTGACCGGCATCAAGACCCAGGGCGAGAAGACGCTGCTGCTCTTCTCGGGCCGCGCACACCCCGCCCTCGCCGACGAGGTCGCGGAGAACATCGAGATCTCCGTCAGCCCGACCCAGATCCGCGAGTTCGCGAACGGTGAGATCTACGCCCGCCCCGAAGAGTCGGTCCGTGGCGCCGACGCCTTCCTGATCCAGTCCTACGGCCCACCGATCAACAAGTGGGTCATGGAGGCGTTGATCATGGTGGACGCGCTCAAGCGCGCCTCCGCCAAACGCATCACCGTCGTGATGCCCTTCTACCCCTACGCTCGGCAGGACAAGAAGCACCTCGGCCGCGAGCCGATCTCGGCCCGACTGATCGCCGACCTGTTCAAGACCGCCGGCGCCGACCGCCTGATGTCGGTCGACCTCCACACCGCCCAGATCCAGGGCTTCTTCGACGGCCCGGTCGACCACCTCTTCGCCCTGCCGCTGCTCGCGGACTACATCGCCGACAAGTACGGAAGCGACTTCACGGTCGTCTCCCCCGACACCGGTCGGGTGCGGATGGCGGAGCGGTGGGCCGACCGGCTCGGCGGCACGGACGTGGCGTTCGTGCACAAGACCCGCGACGTGAAGGTCGCCAACGAGGTTGTCGCCCATCGCGTCGTCGGCGACGTCGAGGGCCGCCGCTGCCTGCTGATCGACGACATGATCGCGACCGGTGGGACGATCACCAAGGCCGCGGACATCCTGCTCAACTCGGGCGCGACCGAGGTCGTGGTTGCGGCCACCCACGGCGAGTTCTCCGAGCCGGCGATCGATCGGCTGAAGAACAGCCGGATCTCCGAGGTCGTCGTCACCAACACGCTGCCACTCACCGACGAGCACCACTACGACGGTTTGACGGTGCTCTCGATTGCTCCGCTGATCGCCCGGGCGATCAAGGAGGTCTTCGAAGACGGATCTGTCACCTCCCTCTTCGACGGCAACGCGTAACGACCTCAGCGAACGACCGGCGTCCCCTCCGGTCCGCCTCCCGGGCACGATTTCGCGCATTTTCAGGGGTTCGCCTAGACTCGTTCGCGCTTGCCGCGCTGATCATCAGCGCCGCTGATCAAGGAGTCTTTGCTGTGCCCGAGGTCCGTATCGCCGCTGAGCCGCGCACCGAGTTCGGCAAGGGTGGCGCGCGTCGTACCCGTCGGGCCGGCATGATCCCGGCCGTCTTGTACGGCCACGGCACGGACGCGCGTCACATCTCGCTGCCGATCCGCGAGTTCGAGCACGCGCTGCGCACCGACGGTGCGAACGTGCTGCTGGACCTGCAGATGCCTGACGGCAGCGAGCTGGCGTTGCCGAAGTCGATTCAGCGTGACCCGATCCGCGGCGGAATCGAGCATCTCGATCTGATCCTGGTCCGCCGGGGTGAGCGGATCGCGGTTGACGTCGCGCTCCATGTGGTGGGCGATGTGGTGTCGGGCGGGATGCTCGACCAAAGCCTCACCACCCTCGCGGTCAACGCGGAGGCGACCAACATCCCGACCAGCTTCGAGGTGTCGATCGACGGTCTCCAGATCGGCGACTCGATCCATGCGGGTCAGGTCAAGCTGCCAGCGGGCGTCGAGATCGCGGGTGACGCGGAGCAGCTCGTGCTGCACGTCGTCGCCGCACCGACCGCCGCGCAGATGGAGGCCGAAGGCGCCGGCGAGGCCGCCGAGGGCGAGGCTGCCGGTGAGGGTGAGGCTGCGGCCGGAGCTGCGGAGACCGCTGAGGCGCCGGCCGCCGAAGCGCCCGCCGGCGAATAGCCGCAGCATTGTTCGGCCGCTCCCGGGCGGACCAGGACGTGACCGGCGAATCGCCCTGGCTCGTGATCGGGCTGGGAAACCCTGGCGCACAGTACGCCGGTAACCGCCACAACATCGGATACCTCGCCATCGACGTCCTCGCTCGCCGTACCGGTGGCCGCTTCAAGTCGCACAAGGCTCGGGCTGATGTCGTCGAGGCCCGCATCGCGGGCAACCGCTGCGTGTTGGCGAAACCACGCGTGTACATGAACGAGTCAGGTGGCCCGGCCGCCGGACTGGCGAAGTTCTTCAAGACCCCGCTGGACCGGATCGTCGTGATCCACGACGAGCTCGACCTGGAGCCGGGCACGATGCGAATCAAGCTCGGCGGGGGCGACAACGGCCACAACGGGCTGAAGTCGATGCGGGCGTGCCTCGGATCCGGCGAGTTCTACCGGGTCCGGCTCGGGATCGGACGCCCACCCGGTCGGCAGGATCCGGCGGACTTCGTCCTGCGTGACTTTCCGGCCGCCGCGCGTGAAGAAGTCGGCGTACAGGTCGAGCGCGCGGCGGACGCCATTGAGCTGCTCCTTGCCGACGGCCTGGTGGCGGTGCAGAACGCCTTCAACGACTGACGCCCAAGGGCGCGCGTCAGCGGGCCTGACTGGTCGGTACGTGGGGGATAGGGTCCGGCCTCATGATCGTCGTGACGACAAACGACCTGCCGGGGCACCACGTCGACGAGGTGCTCGGTGAGGTCTGGGGTTTGACCGTGCGCTCCCGGAACGCCTTCTCCCAGATGGGGGCGGGTCTGAAGTCCATGTTCGGCGGGGAGCTCAAGGGCATGACCAAGGCGCTGTACGAGAGCCGGAACGAGGTCATGGGCCGCATGGTCGAGGAAGCCGAGCGCCGTGGTGCCAACGCCATCCTCGCGATGCGCTTCGACACCTCGGAGATGGGCGACATGTGGACGGAGATCTGCGCGTACGGGACGGCCGTGAAGGTCACCAAGGTCTGACATCGGCGGAGCCGCCGCCGCCCGCCCCATAACCTGGGGACCGGTATGTCGCTCTCCCCGCTTGTCACCGCGCTCCAGCCAGACCCGGCGATTGCCCGTCTCTCGGCGGGCGGGGTGTCGACGCTCGACGTCAGCGGGCCGCCCGGCCTACGGCCGTTCGCCATCGCGGCACTAGCCGGCACCGACCGCCCGGTCCTCGCCGTAACAGCGACCGAGCGGGAGAGCCAGGACCTGGTCACCGCGCTCGGCTCCCTGCTGCCGGCCGACCAGGTCGTCGACTTTCCGGCGTGGGAGACCCTGCCGCACGAACGACTATCGCCCCGCGCCGACACCGTCGGCCGGCGCCTCGCCGTACTGCGGCGGCTGTGCCATCCCGATCCGGCCGACCCGACGACCGGCGCCATCGCGGTCGTGGTTGCACCGATCCGCAGCGTGCTGCAGCCCCAGGTGTCGGGGCTCGGTGACCTCGAGCCGGTGGTGCTCCGAGAGGGGGACACTGCTGACTTCGACGATGTGGTCCGTGCCCTGGCCGACATCGCGTACACCCGTGTGGACATGGTCGAGCGTCGCGGTGAGTTCGCGGTGCGGGGCGGGATTCTCGACGTCTTCCCGCCGACCGAGAACCATCCGCTCCGCGTTGAGTTCTTCGGCGACGAGGTCGAGGAGATCCGCAGCTTCGCGGTTGCCGATCAGCGCTCGCTGGACCTCGCACCGCACGGGTTGTGGGCGCCGCCCTGCCGTGAGCTGCTGCTGACGGATGAGGTTCGCGCCCGCGCACGTGCGCTCGCCGCGGAGCGACCGGAGCTCGCCGAGATCCTCGAACCGCTCGCCGACGGCATCGCGGTCGAAGGGATGGAGGCCCTCGCGCCGGTCCTGGTCGACGACCTCGTCCTGCTGCTCGACGTGCTTCCCTCGCAGACGCGCATCGTCGTGTGCGACCCGGAACGCGTGCGTACCCGGGCAGCCGACCTGGTCCGAACCAGCCATGAGTTCCTCGACGCATCGTGGGCCGCTGCCGCGACGGGCGGCAAAGCCCCGGTCGACCTGGGTGCGGCTGCGTACTGGACGGTGGCAGACGTCCGCGCCCGTGCAGCCGAGCTCGGTCTGCCGTGGTGGTCGGTCAGCGCGTTCACCGCGGACGAAGAGATTGACGATGCCTCGGTCGTCTCCGGCGTGCGGGCTCCGGAGCGGTATCGCGGAGACCTGAAGAGCGCGGTCGAGGACTTTCGCGGCTGGCTGCACGACGGCTGGCGGGTCGTCGTCGCAACCGAGGGCCATGGCTCCGCGGACCGGCTCGCGGAAGTATTGCGGGAGGAGGACGTCGCGGCTCGCGTCGACGAGACCCTCGACGCCGACCTCGCCGCCTCCGTGGTCCACGTCACCACGGGCTGCCTGGACACCGGATTCGTCGCGCCGGCCCTGAAGCTGGCGCTGCTCACGGAAGCCGACCTGTCCGGCGTACGCGGCACGAGCCGCGACGGCACGCGGATGCCGAGCAAGCGTCGCGGCACGATCGATCCGCTGACCCTCAAGCCCGGCGACGCGGTCGTGCACGAGCAGCACGGCGTCGGCCGGTACGTCGACCTCGTCCAGCGCACGGTGGCCGCCGCGACCCGTGAGTACCTCGTCATCGAGTACGCGCCGAGCAAGCGCGGCCAGCCCGGGGACCGGCTCTATGTCCCCACCGATGCGCTCGACCAGGTGACGCGCTACGTCGGCGGTGAGGCGCCGGCGCTGGACAAGCTCGGCGGCGGCGACTGGGCGAAGCGCAAGGGCCGCGCGCGCAAGGCGGTCCGTGAGATTGCCGCCGAGCTGATCCGCCTCTATGCCGCGCGGATGTCGGCGCCTGGTCACGCCTTCGGACCGGACACCCCGTGGCAGCGAGAGCTCGAGGACGCGTTCGCCTACGTCGAGACCCCGGACCAGCTCGCGGCAATCGACGAGGTGAAGGCCGACATGCAGGCGCCGCATCCGATGGACCGCGTCATCTGCGGTGACGTGGGCTACGGCAAGACCGAGATCGCAGTCCGCGCCGCGTTCAAGGCGGTGATGGACGGCAAGCAAGCCGCGGTGCTGGTGCCGACGACGCTGCTGTCGCAGCAGCACTTCGCGACGTTCTCCGAGCGGTTCGCCTCGTTCCCGGTGACCGTCCGCGGCCTGTCACGATTCCAGACCGACGGGGAACGCAAGGAGATCCTCGCGGGCCTTGCCGACGGCTCGGTCGACGTGGTGATCGGAACGCACCGACTGCTGCAGTCCGAGACGCGATTCAAAGACCTCGGCCTGGTCATCGTCGACGAGGAACAGCGCTTCGGGGTGGAGCACAAGGAGTTCCTGAAGCAGCTGCGCACCTCGGTTGACGTCCTGACGATGTCGGCGACGCCGATCCCACGAACGCTCGAGATGTCCATCACCGGCATCCGCGAGATGAGCGTCATCCAAACCCCACCCGAGGAGCGCCACCCGGTCCTGACCTTCGTCGGGGCGTACGACGAGCGGCAGATCGGCGCCGCAATTCGTCGCGAGCTGCTCCGTGAAGGCCAGGTCTTCTTCATTCACAACCGTGTCGAGTCGATCGATCGGGCTGCCGCTCGGCTTGCCGAGATCGTGCCCGAAGCGCGCATCGCGACCGCGCACGGTCAGATGAACGAGCATGATCTCGAACGCGTGATGCTCGGTTTCTGGGAGCGGGAGTTCGACGTTCTCGTCTGCACGACGATCGTCGAGAACGGACTCGACATCTCCAACGCCAACACGCTGATCATCGAGCGCGGTGACCTGCTGGGCCTGTCCCAGCTGCATCAGCTGCGCGGTCGCGTCGGCCGTGCCCGCGAGCGCGCTTACGCCTACGTCCTCTATCCGCCCGACAAGCCGCTCACCGAAGAGGCACACGACCGGCTCGCCACCATCGCTCAGCACTCCGAGCTGGGTGCCGGCATGCACGTGGCGATGAAGGACCTCGAGATCCGCGGTGCCGGCAACCTGCTGGGCGGCGAGCAGTCCGGGCACATCGCCGCAGTCGGCTTCGATCTCTACGTGCGGCTGGTCGGCGAAGCGGTTGCTGAGTTCAAGGGAACCGGGGGCGAGGAGCAGCAGCTCGAGGTCAAGGTCGAGCTGCCGATCGACGCGCACCTCCCGCACGAGTACGCCCCGGGCGAGCGGCTGCGCCTCGAGGCCTACCGGCGCATCGCATCGGCGTACACCGACGCCGAGATCGTCGCCGTACGGGAGGAGCTTCGAGACCGGTACGGCGAGCCGCCGGAGCCCGTGGACAACCTGCTCGCGGTGGCGTCGTTCCGTGCCTTCGCGCGCGGCTTCGGGGTCGCGGAGGTGGCGGCGCAGGGCAAGTACGTGCGGTTCACGCCACTCGAGCTGCGCGAGTCCCAGGCGCTTCGGCTTGCCCGGCTGTATCCCGGATCGATCGTCAAGGCAGCGACGAAGACCGTGCTGGTGACAGCCCCTACGACGGCGCGGGTCGGCGGGCAGCCGCTGCGCAACCGCGAGCTGCTCGACTGGTGCCGCGGCGTGCTGACCGAGGTCGTCGCCGACCTTGCGATCCCGGCGACGGCGTCGACACCCGACGGAGCCCCAGCCGCCAGCGGAGACCAACCGCTCCGATAACCTCGCCTGTCATGAGAGGTCGCTCCCGGGGGGTACGTCGCGCGCTCGTTGCGGCGGTAGCAACTGCCGCAATCCCAGTGCTCGCCGCCTGCAACACAAGCCCCGGCGCCGCGGCGACGATCGGCGACGGACGGATCTCGGTAAGCACGCTGCAGAACCAGGTCGACCAGTCGCTGGCCTACCCGCAGATCTCGGCCGCACTTGCCCCTGGTTCGCAGTTCGCTCAGTCGCTCGGCGGCAGCCGTGACGGGTTCGTCCGGATGACGCTGAGCCGGCTGATCACTGACCGGCTGATCGGCGCGGTTGCGGCCGCACACCACGTCACCGTGACCTCGAAGCAGGTTGCCGACCAGACCGCCCAGTTCGTGCAGCAGGCCGGGAGCCTCGAGTCACTGCAGCAGCAGGCGGCTGAGAGCGTCGGCGTCACACCGAAGCAACTACCCGCGCTGATCCGGCTAACCGTCTTGCAGCAGCGGCTCAGCGATGCGCTGATCGCGAACCTGCCGGCCACGCCCGCGCAGCTCGAGGCGGAATACCGCAAGGACATCGACCAGTTCGATCAGCTCGACGTCGCGCAGATCGCGGTCTCGAACAAGGCACTCGCCAACCGCCTCCTGTCGAAGGCGAGGCAGGACCCGTCGACGTTCGGCGCGCTCGCGCACAAGTATTCGCAGGACAGCCAGACCGCTGACAACGGCGGTGAGGTCGGCTTGGTCGGTCGCAGCCAGGTGGTGTCGCTGCTGGGCGCGGCGAAGGCGAAGGTCGGCAGCATCCAGCTGATCCACACCCAGGGCGAGTACATCGTGCTGCACATCATTCGTCGCGAGGTCACGCCCCTGTCGGAGGCGAGCAGCCAGCTGAAGTCGGCGATGTATGCGGGGCAGGCGACCGCGCTACTGCAAAAGGCGATCTCCGACGAGGCTCGACGCATCGGCGTCCACGTCAGTCCGCGCTACGGCCGCTGGGATCCCACCACCCAGGCCGTGATCGCCGTGAAGAGCGCAATCTCTCTCCCGAATTGACCGAATCCGTCGGCAACGTCGTGCCGGAGGACGCGCCGCTCGGTGCGGCGCTGCTCGCCGCGGTCGCGGTGATGGACCGGTTGCGTTCGCCGGGTGGCTGCCCGTGGGATGCGGAGCAGACCCACGCGAGCCTCGCGCCGTACCTGCTCGAAGAGGCGTACGAAGCCTTCCAGGCGATCGAGGACGGCGACCTCACCTCACTGCGTGACGAGCTGGGCGACGTGTTGCTGCAGGTGCTCTTTCACGCTCGACTGGCGGAGGAGTTGCCCGCCGAGCAGAGGTGGACGATCGACGACGTCGCCTCGGGGCTGGTCGCGAAGCTGGAGCGGCGCCACCCGCATGTGTTCGGCGACGTCTCCGTCAGTGGCGCCGACGAGGTCAACCGCAACTGGGAGCAGATCAAGGCGGAGGAGCGCGGCGACAAGTCGCCGGTGGCGAGCGTTCCGCTGTCTGCTCCGGCACTGACGCTTGCCGCGAAGCTGCAGCGGAAGTCCGGGATCGCGCCATCTGTCGATCCCGCCGTGGTCGTCGATGCCGTTGACGAGTTCAAGCGTGATCCTTCTGCCGCCACCGCAGGGGAGCTGCTGTGGACCGCAGTCGCGGTGATGCGCGGGAACGGCATCGATGCTGAGGCCGCGCTCCGCGCCCACGCCCGCGCCTTCCGCGACCAGATCCTCGCTGAGGGATGACCGCGTAATACCGGGCGCCTGCAACTCGCAGCGTTACGCTCGATGAGCCCACTTTTCTAAGGAGAAGCAGAGTGCCCGCCATCGAAGGCGTCGCTGCGCGCGAAATCCTCGACTCACGAGGCAATCCGACGGTCGAGGTCGAGGTGCTCCTCGACGACGACGTGGTTGGGCGTGCTGCGGTGCCGAGCGGCGCATCGACGGGCGCCTTCGAAGCGGTCGAGCTGCGTGACGGCGACGCCCGATACGGCGGCAAGGGCGTCCTGCAGGCGGTTACGTCCGTCCTCGAGGACATCGGCCCCCAGATCATCGGTCAGGAAGCGACGGAGCAGCGGCGCATCGATCAGGTGCTGCTGGACCTCGACGGGACTCCCGACAAGAGCCGACTGGGCGCCAACGCGGTGCTCGGTGCCTCGCTGGCGGTCGCGCACGCCGCCGCCCAGTCCTTGGACCTACCGCTCTTCCGCTATGTCGGTGGATCGCACGCGCATGTGTTGCCGGTGCCGATGATGAACATCCTCAACGGCGGCGCTCACGCGGACACGAACGTCGATGTGCAGGAGTTCATGGTCGCGCCGGTTGGTGCTTCGACCTTCTCCGATGCGCTCCGCTGGGGGGCGGAGGTCTACCACGCGCTCAAGGCGGTGTTGAAGGGCCGCGGGCTGTCGACCGGACTGGGTGACGAGGGCGGATTCGCGCCGGATCTGCCGTCCAACCGCGGGGCGATCGACCTGATCATCGAAGCGATCGGCAAGGCCGGGTTCACTCCGGGCACGGACGTCGCGATCGCGCTCGATGTTGCCGCTACCGAGTTCTACTCCGAGGGCGGGTATCGCTTCGAAGGCGAGACACGTACCGCTGCGGAGATGACGGCGTACTACGAAGAGCTCGTCGGGTCGTATCCGATCGTGTCGCTCGAGGACCCGCTGTCCGAGGATGACTGGCCTGGCTGGGTCGCGCTGACCGCAGCCCTCGGCCACCGGGTGCAGATCGTCGGCGACGACCTGTTCGTCACCAACCCTGAGCGGCTTCGACGTGGCGTCGAGGAGGGTGCCGCGAACGCGTTGCTCGTCAAGGTCAACCAGATCGGCACGCTGTCGGAGACTCTCGACGCGGTCGACCTCGCGCATCGCAACGGGTATCGCTGCATGATGAGCCATCGATCGGGTGAGACTGAGGACACCACGATCGCCGATCTCGCGGTGGCGACGAACTGCGGGCAGATCAAGACCGGCGCGCCGGCGCGAAGCGAGCGGGTCGCGAAGTACAACCAGCTGCTTCGTATCGAGTCGACCTTGGGCGACGCAGCGCGGTACGCCGGTCTGCGCTCCTTTCCGCGAGCCGGTTTCCTCGGATCGCAGCGAGCCGGCGGATGACGCGCAAGGCCGCCGCCGGCCGCGGGCCGCGAGGGTCCCGGAAGGCGCCGGCGCGTGATCGCCGGTCGAGCGCGCCGCAACCGCGACGTGCCCCCGCCCGGACGGCGCCGACCGCGCGCAGTACGGCGCTGACCGGACGCGCCGCGATCCTCGCCCTCGCGCTCGCTTTCGTCATCGTCGCCATAGCGCTGCCGTTCAAGATCTGGCTCGGCCAGCGTGGCGACCTCGGTTCGCTGAACACGCAGATCAAGCGGGTGCAGGCGCGGGTGGCCCAGCTCGACGCCCAGGACCAGAAGTGGAACGACCCTGCTTTCATCGAGACGCAGGCCCGCAAGCGGCTGCACTACGTGATGCCGGGAGAGTCGAATCGCATCGTGCTCGGCCCGAAGCCGTCGCACGTCCAGAAGGAGATCGCGACGGCGATCGCGCACCCCGCGGCGCCGCCGGAGTCGGACGGTCCTTGGTATTCGCAGCTGTGGCAGTCGATGCAGACCGCGGGAGCGGCAACCTCCAGCTCCCGTGGTTGATCCCGACGACCTCGCGGCTGTCGGAAAGCAGCTTCACCGGCCGCCGCGGGCGACGCGGACCGTGGCGCATCGCTGTGACTGTGGGCTACCCGATGTGGTCGAGACGTCGCCGCGACTTGATGACGGGACTCCGTTTCCGACCCTCTACTACCTCACCTGTCCGAAGGCGCGAGCTGCGATCGGCCGACTCGAAGCATCAGGGCTGATGCGGGAGATGACCGAGCGCCTCGGAACGGACCCGGACCTCGCGGCCCGCTACCAGGCCGCACATGAGTCATATCTGACCCGCCGCGATGAGATCGAGCCACTGGGTACGACGGTCACTGCGGGTGGCATGCCACACCGCGTGAAATGCCTCCACGTTCTCGTAGCGCACTCGTTGGCCGCGGGGCCCGGCGTGAATCCGTTCGGTGACGAGGCGTTGGATCTGCTGGACGCGTGGGGTGCGGACGGACCTTGCGTCGACCTCGGCACCGGCAAGGACGGGTCGGCATGACCCGAGTCGCCGCGCTGGACTGTGGGACCAACTCGTTGCGGCTGCTCGTCGCCGACATCGATGGGCACATGCTCACCGATGTCGTCCGCCGCATGGAGGTCGTGCGCTTGGGCGCCGGTGTCGACCGGACCGGGCAGCTTGCGCCGGAGGCGCTGGCGCGGACGTTCGGTGTGCTCGACGACTACGCGGCTGAGCTTCGTGCCCTCGATGTCGAGGCGGTCCGAATGGTGGCGACCAGTGCGACCCGCGACGCGAGCAACCGGGAGGAGTTCGTCGCTGGAGTGCGGCAGCGTCTCGGCATCGATCCGGAGGTCGTGACCGGTGACGAGGAGGCGACGCTGTCCTTCATCGGCGCGACACGTGAGCTGCAGGGTGACTCGGAGCTCACGACGCCGTACTTGGTTGTCGACATCGGCGGCGGCTCAACCGAGTTCGTGCTCGGCGACGCGTCAGGGCCGATGGCGGCGCGCTCCGTCGACGTCGGATGTGTACGAATGACCGAGCGCCATCTCGTAGATGATCCGGCGACCGAAGAACAGATCGGGGCGGCGCGAGCGGACGTAGTCGCTGCGATCGACGTCGCCCGGTCCGTCGTACCGGTCGAGAAGGCACAGACGCTGATCGGATTGGCCGGCTCGGTCACGACCGTGGTCGCGCTGGCCCTGGGACTGACGGAGTACGACGCTCAGCGCATCCATCACTCGAGGGTCTCGGCAGGGGACGTACGCCGAATCACGACGGAGCTGCTGGCCGCGACCAGAGCGGAGCGCACGGAATTGCCGGTCATGCATCCCGGGCGGGTGGACGTCATCGGCGGTGGCGCGCTGGTGCTCGACACCATCATGGCCGAGGGCGGCTTCGCTGATGTCGTCGCAAGCGAGCACGACATCCTCGACGGCATCGCGTTCAGTCTGGTCAGCGAATAGTGGTCGCGGCCCCCGGCAGCGGATGGCCTGGCGACCTCGCGACGTCACGCACCCGCGTCGCAGGCTCAGCCGAGGAGGTGGTTGATCTCGCTGCGGGAGCGCCCTCGATCGAGGAGTTGAGCGCGCGTGTGACGGTATGCCGGGCATGTCCTCGTCTCGTGTCGTGGCGAGAGGAGGTGGCGCGGACGGGCCGGGCGGCGTACGCCGGTCAGGCCTATTGGGGCCGTCCGGTGTCTGGCTTCGGACCTTCAACTGCACGCCTTGCAATCGTTGGTCTCGCGCCGGCTGCGCACGGCGGCAACCGGACCGGGCGAGTGTTCACCGGAGATCGCAGCGGTGACTGGCTGTTCGCCGCTCTGCATCGGACGGGGTTCGCACGGTCACCGCTCTCGGTCGGTGCGGACGACGGTCAAGAGCTGATCGACGCGCGGATGTTGGCGGCCGTGAGGTGTGCGCCACCGCAGAACGTTCCAACACCGGGGGAGCGCGATACGTGCCGCCCTTGGCTCGAGCGCGAGCTGGCCCTGCTACAGCCGACGCTACGGGTCGTGGTGGCCCTCGGTGGGTTCGCTTGGTCGGTCACCTGGCCGGTGCTGGCCGGTCTTGGCTACACCCAACCGAAGCCACGCCCGAAGTTCGGCCATCTCGTCGAGGTGGTAACCCCGGAAGGCCTGCTGGTCCTCGCGTCCTTCCATCC
>DASZTL010000086.1:0-13200 GCA_035548055.1 Mycobacteriales bacterium
CTCGGCCGCGCGCTCGGCGAGACCATCGCGGTCGCGCTCGTCATCGGCGTCAGCTTCAAGATCCGCCCGCACATCCTGACTCCCGGCGGCAACACGATCGCGGCCAACATCGCGAACGCGTTCGGTGACGCCGACGCGATCGGGCGGTCGGCGCTCATCGCGAGTGGTCTGGTGCTGTTCACGCTCACGCTCGGCGTGAACCTGGTCGCCCGCGGGGTGATCGCCCGTTCCGGCGCCGAGGAGCGAAGCGCCGTATGAGCACGTCCGTCGACCTGCGCCATCGCGGGATTCGTCAGGCGACTCTGCCGCGGTGGGCGGTCGTGGCGACCACGATCGGTGCCGTCCTCGTCACTGTGCTGTTGTTCGCCACCACAGGCTTTCAAGGCCGCGCTGACTTTCTCCTCGTCGCAGTCGTCCTGACCGTTCTGTCGATCACCGCGCTCAGCTGGCGGGTCGAGGGACGGCGGCGCGCTGTCGACCGCATCGCGACAAACCTGGCGCTCGTCTCACTGCTGCTGACCCTGCTCCCGCTCGGCTTCGTCGTCGGCTACGTCGTCAAACGCGGTCACGGCGTCTTTGGCTGGAGCTTCCTGACCCACGACCTCGGCAGCACCGGACCGCTGCAAGCCGGCGGCGGCGTCGGCCACGCGATCCTGGGGACCCTCGAGCAGGTGCTGCTCGCCAGCGTCTTCGCTGTCCCGCTCGGAATCCTCGTGGCGATCTTCGTCACCGAGTACGGCGGCCGACGGCTGGCATCTGCAGTCCGGTTCCTCATCGACGTGATGACCGGCATCCCGTCGATCGTTGCCGGACTGTTCATCCTCGCGTTCTGGCTGATCGAGCTAGGGCACGGCTTCAGCGGCCTGGCGGGTGCGTTCGCGTTGTCGATCCTCGAGCTACCGATCGTCGTAAGGACCTCCGAACAGATGATCCAGCTCGTCCCGCACGGGCTGCGTGAGGCCTCGTACGCCCTCGGCGTTCCGAAGTGGCGAACCGTCCTGCGCGTGGTGCTACCCACCGCGTCCACCGGCATCGTCACCGGCGTCATGCTCGCGGTCGCTCGGGTGATCGGCGAGACCGCGCCCGTGCTGCTCGTGATCGGCAACAACAACTTCATCAACGGCAACGTCTTCCACGGTGCCCAGGCCTCACTCGGCGTCTTCATCTACCAAGGCGCCCTGTCCTCGAGCGACTTCGACGTCGACCGCGCGTGGGCGGCCGCGCTGACGCTCATCCTCATCGTCGTCGTGCTCTACGTCGCGGCTCGCGTGCTCACTCGCCGCAACCACCTGGTCCGGAGGTAACAACAGCCATGGCCAAGCGCATCGAGGCAGTCGGTCTGTCTTGCTTTTACGGATCGGCACAGGCGGTCGCCGACGTGAACATCACCATCGAACCGAAGAGCGTGACCGCATTCATCGGCCCGAGCGGATGCGGCAAGTCGACCTTGTTGCGGTCGCTGAATCGGATGCACGAGGTGATCCCCGGCGCGAGCATCAAGGGTCAGGTCCTGCTCGACGACGAGAACATCTACGCCGCCGGCGTGGACCCGGCGGCCGTACGGCGGACCATCGGAATGGTGTTCCAGAAGCCGAACCCCTTCCCCACGATGTCCATCTACGACAACGTGGCCGCGGGCCTTCGCCTCAACGGGACCCGGAAGAAGGCCGAGCTGGACGATGCAGTGGAGAGCTCGCTGCGCGGCGCGAACCTGTGGGGCGAGGTCAAAGACCGGCTGGCGAAGGGCGGTGCCGGACTTTCCGGTGGCCAGCAGCAGCGGTTGTGCATCGCTCGCGCGATCGCGGTCCAGCCGCAGGTCCTGCTGATGGACGAGCCGTGCAGCGCGCTCGATCCCATCTCGACCCTTGCCATCGAGGACCTGATCGGCGAGCTCAAGGAGCGATACACGATCGTCATCGTCACGCACAACATGCAGCAGGCAGCCCGGGTTTCCGATACCACTGCCTTCTTCACGCTCAAAGGCCCGGGCGAGCCCGGGCATCTCGTCGAAGTCGACGCGACCCAGAAGATCTTCACGAACCCGAGCCAGCAACGGACCGAGGACTACATCACCGGCCGCTTCGGATAGCCGGCAGCGAGAGGCGCACACTGGACGAGTGGGCAACGACGGTGAGCAGGCAGTCCTCGTCACAACCGCCGCGCCCAGCCCGGCCGCGGAGCGTGACGCCCGGGAACGCCGCTACCTGATCACGATGGGGATCCGCGTCGTCGCCTTCGTTGCCGCCATCCCGTTGGCCCGAGCGTCCTGGTGGCTCGCCGCTGTCGCGATCACGCTCTCGCTGGTCCTGCCGTGGGTCGCCGTGATCTCGGCCAACGCCCCGAAGCGCGAGCGCAGCCGAAGTGCCCCGTCCCTCTACCGCGGCAAGGAGCGCCACCAGCTCGAAGGACGAGACCTCCCGTCCTAGAGAGCAGCGACCGCCGCGACGCCAAGGGCAACGGCGGTGACCGCGATCACGATCAGCCGGAGCCACAAGGCCAGGTCGACACCGGGAAACGCCTTGCCTGTCGCGATGTCGTCGATCTGCTGCATGACTCCATGATGCCCACGAGATGTTCTTTGTTTGCAACGAAATCAGTGACCTTCGTCGCGGTCGTGACCTGCGTCACAACGATCGGCTCACTAGCCGACGAAGAGGTGGGCGATCTTGAAGACCACCGCGGCGATCAGACCGGCGGCTGGAAGGGTGAGGATCCAGGCGGTGACGATGTTGCCTGCGACGCCCCACCGGACCGCTGAGAGCTTTCGGGTCGCGCCGACCCCCATCACGGACGAGGTCGTGATGTGCGTCGTCGACACCGGCGCCGCATAGACGTACGCGGTGGTCAGCAGAACCGACGAAGCGACGCTCTGCGCGGCGAAGCCCGCGGTGTTGTCCAGCTTGAACACTCGTCGCCCCAGCGTCCGCATGATCCGGGTGCCACCGAACGCGGTGCCGGCGCTGATTGCCAGCGCACACGCGAACTTCACCCAGAGCGGCACCTTGAAGACCGAGATGTGGTGGGTGACGAGAAGCGCGAGGGTGATCACACCCATCGTCTTCTGAGCGTCCTGCAGACCGTGCCCGAACGACATGGCACAGGATCCGACCCACTGCCCCATCCGGAAGCCGACGTTCGCATCCCGTGGGTGCGCGCGACGGAAGACCCAGAGCAGGAGCAGCATGAAGAGGAACCCGAGCACGAACCCCACGACCGGCGAGGCCACCATCGGAATCAGCACCTTGCGCTCGACGGCGTGCCAGTTGACCGTGCCGCTCGAGGCCAGGGCCGCGCCACACAGGCCGCCGATGAGGGCGTGCGTCGAGGAGGACGGCAGCCCGAACCGCCACACGACGAGGTTCCAGCCGATCGCCCCGACCACCGCCGCGAAGACGACAACGAGACCCTCGGTCGTATGTGGCGTGTTGATGATGCCGCCCACCGTGTCCGCGACCTTGGTGGACACGAGCGCGCCGAGCAGGTTGAAGACGGCGGCGAGGCCGAGCGCGACGCGAGGTGAGAGCGCCCGGGTCGACACCGGCATCGCGATGGCGTTCGCCGCGTCGTTGAACCCGTTGGTGAAGTCGAAACCGAGCGCGACGACGATCAGGACGACCAGTCCCAGAGTCTCCATGTGGAAGCTCAGGACTCCTTGACGGCGATGGACTCGACGGTGTCGGCGACGTTCTCAAACGCGTCAGCCGCGCCCTCGAGCTGCTCCGCGATCTCCTTCAGCTTCATGACGGTCAGGGCGTCGAAGTCGCCACCGAACAAGCGCGCGACGAATCGGCGAAACAGCTTGTCGGCGTCATTCTCGAGCCGGTTGATCTCGATCCAGTAGTCGCTGAGGTGAGCGAGCGACTTCAGTCGCGGCATCGCGCTCGCGGTCATCTCCGCACCTCGAACGAGCAACCCGGCCAGGTGGTGAGTCTCGAGCGGCAGCGCGTCCAGGTCGTACAGGATCACGAGGTCGCCGGCGGCCTCGAAATAGTCCATGACGTCGTCGAGGCGGCTCGCCAGGCGGTAGATGTCCTCGCGATCGAGCGGCGTCACGAAGGTGGCGTTGACCTTGCGCATGATGTCGTGCGTGCGGTCGTCCCCCTTGTGCTCCAGATCGCGCAGCTGACGAGCCAGGTCCGCCCGGTCCGCCTGCGGCCCAGTGATCAGCGACTCCAGGACCCGAGCGCCTTCGAGGAGGTTGTCCCCGGCGGCAGTGAAGAGGTCGTAGAAGCTGTTTTCCTGAGGCGTCAGTCGCAGGCGCACGATCAAAGCCTAGGGCGCGTGGGGCAACGGCTTCACGGCGTCCCCGTCAGTCGAGGTCGAACCCGGCCACCAGCAGTGCCGTGAGCTCGTCGACGACGGTGGATCTGGGCACCTCGGGATGGTCGAGCCACCAGTCCCCCGCCGCCTGGACCATCCCAGCGATGCCGTGTGCCCACACGGTCGCGCGCGACGCGGAGATGCCCTGCAGTGTCGGCTCGTTGCGAATGCCCGCGGCGAGCTCGTCACCGAACCGGCGTACGAATCCCTCGACCTCGCCGCGCACGTCCGGCTCCTCCACCGTGGCCCGCTGGATCAGGAAGCGGTAGATCTGCGGGTTGCCTTCGATGGAGCTCAGGTAGGCGTCGACCGTTGCCCGGGTCCGAGCCGCCAGGCCACCCCGGGTGAGCAGCGCCGTGCGCAACCGGTCGAGCAGCTCGTCGATGTGCCGCGCCGCCAGCGCCCGGTAGAGGCCGCTCTTGTCGCCGAAGTGGCGGTAGAGGATCGGCTTGGTGATGCCGGCTTCGGCCGCGATCAGGTTCATCGATGCGGCGGAGCCTTCTCGCTGCACCACCCGGTCGGCAGCCTCGAGCAGAGCGGCTCGACGCTCGAGCGCCCGATCGCCCCCCACCTGGGACGCCATGGCCAGCACCTCCCCCACGCCGGACCTACTTGACAGTAGGTTACCGACGGTAACACCATGGGAGCCACCGGACGGGACCGGGAATCGCCGGACCGCACCAGCTCATAAGGGAGTCCCCCATGGCGGAGTTCTCGCTCGAACTCAACGAAGACCAGCTCACCCTGCAGAAGTGGCTACACGACTTCGCCGCCGACGTGATCCGGCCGGCGGCGCACGAGTGGGACGAGCGGGAGGAGACCCCCTGGCCGATCATCCAGGAGGCCGCCAAGGCCGGCATCTACTCCATCGACTTCATGGCCCAGCAGTGGTTCGACGACTCGGGCCTCGGCATGGTCATTGCCCAGGAGGAGCTGTTCTGGGGCGACGCCGGCATCGCCCTCGCGATCATGGGCACCGGCCTCGCCGCCGCGGCGATCAGCGCCAACGGCACCCAGGAGCAGATCGGTGAGTTCGTCCCCGCGATGTACGGCACGCCGGACGATGTGAAGCTCGGTGCCTTCTGCTCCTCCGAGCCCGACGCCGGCAGCGACGTCGGCGCGATGAAGACCCGGGCGGTCTGGGACGAGGCCACCAGCGAGTGGGTGCTCAACGGCACCAAGACCTGGGCCACCAACGGCGGCATCGCCGACTGGCACGTCATCGTCGCCTCGGTCGACCCCGAGCTCGGCTCACGCGGTCAGGCGTCGTTCGTCGTGCCGCCCGGCACCCACGGCCTCAGCCAGGGCCAGAAGTTCAAGAAGCACGGCATCCGCGCGTCGCACACCGCCGAGGTCGTCCTCGACAACGTTCGGCTCGGCGACAAGTACCTGCTCGGCGGCAAGGAGAAGCTCGACGCCCGCCTGGCTCGGGTGCGCGAAGGTCTCAAGGCCGGCGTGCAGCCTTCGATGGCGACGTTCGAGCGGACCCGCCCGACCGTCGGCGCGCAGGCGGTCGGAATCGCGCGCGCGGCGTACGAGGTTGCGCTGGACTACGCGAAGGTGCGTGAGCAGTTCGGTCGCCCGATCATCGAGAACCAGGGCATCGCCTTCAAGCTTGCCGACATGAAGACGCGCATCGACGCGTCGCGGCTGCTCGTGTGGCGCGCGGCGTGGATGGCGCGACAGGGCAAGACGTTCACGGCGGCCGAGGGCTCGCAATGCAAGCTGTACGCCGGCGAGACTGCGGTGTGGGTCACCGAGCAGGCGATCCAGATCCTCGGCGGCAACGGCTACACCCGCGAGTACCCGGTCGAGCGGATGCACCGCGACGCCAAGATCTACACGATCTTCGAGGGCACGTCGGAGATCCAGCGCCTGGTGATCGCACGAGCCATCAGCGGCGTCCACATCAAGTAGCCGCGAAGCAATGTGACGGGCGAGGCAATGTGACATTGCCTCGCCCGGAATCGGACATTGCAGGAATCAGGCAACACGGAGGCTAGGCAATGCGCCATTGCTTCGGCGGGGTCAGCCCAAGCGGGTCGGGGCGCCGATCCAGGCCTTGCTGATGGTCACCCAGCCGGCCGGCTTGAAATGGAAGCGGCCGTCGTCGCGCGCCTTGCGGATGCGCCACAGCGGCTGACTCTTGTCGGGGGGGCCGTAGAGCACGGTCGTGAAGTTGTCGTAGCTGTAGTTGATCTTCTGCCCCTGCACCTCCCCGAAGTCGCCGGGGATGACGGTCGTCTTCACGCCATTGGCGAGCAGCAGGCCCCACGGCAGCCGTTTCGGGTGCCCGAGGCCGCCCCTGTTGTGGTACCCGCGCGTCACGTGCAGCCGGGTCACCCTGCGGGAGTACGGCGAGGCCAGACAGTCCACGAACGCGTGGTTCCCCGACACCCAGCAGGGGTCATAGGTGAAATGCGACACGCACTTGTAGGCGTCGCCGGTGATCGTGGAATGCGGCGTGCACTTCGCGCCGGACAGGCGCTTGACCACCTTGTAGCCCGGCTGCAGATGACCGTCGGCGCCGACCGGCGCGGTCATCATCACCCGCGTCTCGGCCGTCGCCGCGGGTGACGGTGTTGGAGCCACGATCGCACCGGCGAGACCGGCCAGCACGGCCAGCAGAAGCCGATTCACGCGGGCAAGACTCTCAGATCTACGTCCGGCGGCGAGCCGCGGCCCGCAGGGCGGCCACCTGAGATTGCAGCGACGAGACCTCCGCCTGCAGCTCCAGCACGCGACGCACACCGGCCAGGGTCAGACCTTCCCCGACCAGGCCGCAGATCTCGCTCACCCGGTCGACATCGGCTCGGGAGTACCGCCGCTGGTAGCCGTCGGATCTGGCCGGCGAGACGAGGTCTTGCCGGTCGAGCCGCCGCAGGAACGCCTGCTGGACGTCAAGCATCTCGGCGACCTGCCCCACCGTGAACAGCGGCCGTTCGGGGTCGTCATACGGCCGCTGCTCACGGCGGGCACCCATCAGCTCTCGATCTCGGCCGGGGTGGCGCTGCCGTTGACGGCGATCACCCGCGGCTTCGCGCGCTCGGCAAGTGGCAGCCGGACGGTCAGCACCCCGTCGACGTAGTCGGCAGCGACGGAGTCGGCGTCCACCCACTCGGGGACCCGCACCCGGCGGCTGATCTCGCCGTCGAAGCGTTCCTGGACCAGGACCTGGTCGCCTTCGCCGTACGTCGACCGCCGCGGTGCGCTGATCGTCAGGGTGCGGTTCTCGAGGGTGATCTTGACCTCATCGGCCTTCACCCCCGGCAGATCCATGTGAACCACGAGGTCATCGCCGCTTCGCACGATGTCCATCGGCAGGCCGACGCCGTCGGCGGTGCCGAGGGTCCGCTGGGCAAGCCGGTCGAACTCGGCGAGGAAGGGGTCAATACGTTCCAGCAACATCTGCACACCTCCAGAGACTCGGGCGCGCCCGGCACGGGCTGCGCCGTACCTACTCGACACCCAGAATGTACATAAGTTGCAACTCTACTTGCAAGTTATCTATTCCCGGTCCAGCACTTCCTGAACATACGGCAGCGAGGCCTCGCGCCACTTCGGGACGAGGTCGAGGCGAAGCCGGCCGGCCAGGACGTCATCGACCGTGACCGCGCCTTCGGCGCGAAGCGCCCACTCCACCTCACTGCGAAGCACGGGCACCCCTGGCGCGATCGGCTCGTCGGGTCCGGCGGCGGCAACCTCGTCCGCCTCTGCGCCGAAGCGCCGCCGCAACCGCGGCGCGTCGGCGGCCGGCCGGCCGGCGAAGCCAACGAGCGGAAGCGTCCGGGTCCGGCACGGCGTCTCGGCGCCGAGCAGCTGAACGGCTCGGTCGACGGCGTCCTGCGCCATCCGCCGGTACGTCGTCAGCTTCCCGCCGACGATGACGAGAACGCCGTCGCGCTCGAGCAGCGCATGCCGGCGCGAGATGTCTGCCGACGACCCGTCGTCGCCACCGCCGAGCAGCGGCCGCAGCCCGGCGTACCGCCCGATGACGTCGGCGCTCGTCAGCTCTCGCGCCAGACCGGTCGAGAGCGTCTCCAGCAGAAACTTCTCGTCATCGGCGGTAACCGGCGGCTCGTCGTCGATGGTGTCGACCGGGTCGTCGGTCAGCCCGACCAGGACGGTGCCGTCGGGTCGTGGGACTCCGAAGACGAACCGGTTGATGCTGCCGGGAAGCAAGACGTTGAACGCGGCCTTCGGGTTGCCGAGCGCGTCGCCCGGCAGCACCAGATGCGCGCCCTTGCTCGGCCGCAACGGAACATCGTTGACCAGGCCGCCGGACCATACGCCGGCCGCGACGATCACCGATCTCGCCCGCACGGCCAGCGTGGCCCCCGTCAGCTCGTCGCGGACCGTCGCGCCATCACGCGCGACCTCGGTCGCGGCACAGTGCGTCACGATCCGCGCACCGAACCCGGCCGCGGTCCGGGCAATCGTGACAACGAGGCGCGCGTCGTCCTCCAACGCGCCGTCGACGTGGACATAGGACCCGCGCACCTTGCCGATCGCCGGGACGAGTCGCTTCGTCTCGCTCTCGTCGATCCAGCTCGTCCGCGGCATCCAGGCCGGCGTGCGCGATGCGACACGAAGACCGTCCGCAATGCCGAACAGGAAGCGCGAAACAGCGCGACCACCGCGTGGGTAGGACGGGTAGAACGGCATCAGGAACGACACTGGGCGGATCAGGTGCGGTGCGATCACCGTTGCGAGCCGGTTGCGTTCCACCGCCGACTCCCAGGCGACGCCGATCTGGCCCGCCGCGATGTAACGGAGCCCACCGTGGGCGAGCTTGCTGGACCAGCGGCTCGTACCGGCCGCCAGGTCGTTGCGTTCGACCAGGGCCACCGACAACCCGCGGCTCGCCGCATCGAGCGCAACGCCGGCCCCGGTGACACCGCCGCCCACCACGAGGACGTCGACCACTTCTCGCTCGAGGGCTTCCAGGTCCTGCTGCCGGCGTCCGGCGGTGAGCTTGGTGTCGGTGGTCGCGGTCACGGCTTCAGCCACCCATCGAGGCCGGCCGCCATCTCATCGACCACGGCGTCTCGCCCGAGGTCCTCGAGCAGCCGCGCGGAGATGACGAACGGCGCGACAGCCACAAGGAGCGCGGTTGCCATGACCGCCGGATCTCCCGGCCGGACCGATCCGTCGGCATGCCCGTCACGAATCACCCGCTCGACATGCTCGATCGCGAGCCGCTGGGTCGACCCGACCCGCTCGGTCAGATACGGGAGCAGCAGGTCCGGATCGACCTCGATCACACGCCGGAACAGCGGCTCGTCGGGGAGCCGCCGGGTGATGTCGGCGGTCATCGCCACCAGTCGGGCGCGGGCCGAGCGCCGACGGGCGACGCGCGCCTCCGCGTCGCTCAACACTGCGGCGAAGTCGCTCGTCATCACCGAGAGGATCAGGGCCTCGACGTCCGGCACCATGCGGTACAACGTCATCCGGCTGACGCCGGCGCGACGAGCGACATCGGTCAGCGTCGTACGACGCACCCCCACCGCGAGCACCGACTCGCGGACCGCCTCGGCCACGCCCGCCGGCAACACTGCTGGCTCGTCGCGGCGACCCGCCGCGCCGGGCTTCACCTCAGGCTTGTGACGTTGAGGCGTCATATGTCACACTGTAACATACACAGGCAGGGGATGACATGGACAACGACGCGTCGTGGACCTCGTGGGGCGCGACCCGACCCGCGCTCAGCCGAACCGCCCGGTCACTGCTCTCCGGCGCGCTGGGCACCCTCACCGCACAACAGTCCGTTGCCATCGAAGCCGCGCAGCTGCCCCCCGCGCGACTCGGCGCCGGCGCCCGTGAGGCACTTGTGGCCGCGGTCGGCGAATCTGCAGTCCGCGACGACCCGGGCTCGCGGGCGGAGCACGCCGGCGGCCAGTCGTACTCCGACATCATTCGCCGCCGCCATGGCGACGCATCGGAAGCACCCGACGCGATCGTCGTACCCGGCTCGGCCGCCGAGATCGCCGAGGTCCTGCGGATCTGCAGCGAGCACCGAGTCGCGGTCGTGCCATGGGGCGGCGGCACGAGCGTCGTCGGTGGGCTGACGCCGAACCTCGGCGGCTGCACCGCCGTCGTGGCCGTCGACCTGGGCCGCCTGGACCGGCTGATCAGCGTCGACCACCTCTCACGAACCGCCACGTTCGAGCCGGGCATCCGGACGCCGGCCGCGGAGGCCGCGCTGGCCGCGCACGGACTGTCGCTGGGTCACATCCCACAGAGCTACGAACGGGCCTCGTTGGGCGGCTACGTCGTGACGCGCTCTTCCGGTCAGGCCTCGAGCGGCCGCGGCCGGATCGACGACATGGTGCTCGGCCTGCGGATGGCGACGCCGCGTGGCGAGCTCGTCCTGGCGGCGATGCCGGGAAGCGCCGCCGGGCCGGATCTTCGGCGGCTCGTTCTGGGGTCGGAGGGAACGCTGGGCATCGTCACGGAGCTGACGGTGCGGGTGCGCCCGGTCCCTGCGACGACGCACTACGAAGCATGGGTCGCACCCTCGTGGGAGGTCGGCACCCGCGTCATGCGCCGACTCGCCCAGGACGGTCCCAAGCCAGACGTGTTGCGACTCTCGGACGAGGACGAGACCAGGTTCTCACTCGCCATGTCCGGAACCGCAGGCGCGAAGAAGCACGCGATGGACGCCTGGCTGCGGGTGCGCGGAATTCGCGGCGGTTGCCTCGTCGTCATCGGCTTCGAGGGCAGTGCGGCTGACATCCGCTACCGGCGTCACGGCGTACGACGCGTGCTGCGGTCGGAGAAGGCCGTGCCCCTCGGCTCAGGAGCGGGACGGTCGTGGGAGCACAACCGCTTCTCGGGTCCGTACCTGCGCGACACCCTCCTCGACGAAGGCGTCCTCGCCGAGACGCTCGAGACCGCAACCACCTGGTCGCAATTGCAAGGCCTGTACGACGGAGTGCGCGACGCGCTGGCATCCTCGCTGAGCCGCGACGGCAGGAAGCCGCTGATCGGCTGCCACATCTCCCATGTCTACCCGGCGGGCGCGTCCCTGTATTTCACCGTCCTCGCAGCCGCCCAGCCCGGCGGCGAGATCGAACAGTGGGCGGCGGCCAAGCGAGCCGCAAACGACGCGATCGTCGCCGCCCGCGGCACGATCAGCCATCACCATGCCGTCGGCACCGCACACCGCGACGCCGTGACAACGGACCTGGGCGGCGACCAGCTCGTCGGCGTCGCGGCACTTCGCGCGGTCAAGGAAGCTGTCGACCCCGCGGGGATCCTCAACCCGGGCAAGCTGCTGCCCAGCTGACTAAAGGCCGACCGAGAACCCCGAGGTCGGCGTCTGCGTCGGTGTCGGGTTCGACGTCTTGCTCGGTGTTGGCGTCGGCGTCTGCGTCGGGGTAGGTGTTGGCTCTTCGGTCGGCTCCCCGCTCGGCGTCTCCGAGGGTGATTCCGACTCAGTCGCGGACTCGGTCGCTGCCGGCGACTCGGTCGGCTTGAGCAATCGCGCCTTCGCATCGGTGTAGAACGCAGTCAACGCATTAGCAATGTCCTGCGAGAGCTGGGGGGTCAGGCGACCGGCGTCCTCCAACACCGTGATCCGCTGCCTCATGTTCGAGTCGACCGCGTCAAGCCGACCCACGTCCTTCGACTTCACGGCGTCCGCGAGCTGGGGAAGATAAGGCGCAAGCTCCCGCGACACAGACTTCGAGACCGAGCCTCGGCACACCAGATCAGTAAGAGAGGTGAAGTCGTCACCGACCTTGCCCTTGATCGTGGGCAGGTTCGAGCAGCCGCCGGGAGCCGCGTTGTCCGCGCCGGGCGAGTTGTCGTGCGCGAGCAGTGCCACGACCGCCGCCACGATCGCGACGAGGACGAGGGCGGCGATCACCCAGGGCCACGGATTGCGGCGCTCCGGCGAGAGCGGGCGGGGGGGAGGCTCTGCAGCCGCCGGGGGCATGACTGCGGTTGGCATCCCCATCGCAACCGTCGGCGGCGCCGCCGGCGGCAGGCCCATCGCAACGGTCGAGTCGGTCACGACACCGGACAGCCGGCGAAGCCGATCTGCCACATGGCTCGCCGACAGCCGAGCGTTCGGCAGCCGCGCCGTCATACCTCCGAGCAGGTCCCGCCACGCGACCGGCAACGACGCCGGGACAACCGGTGGTCGGCTGACCCGCGCCATCGCGACTTCCATCGGCGCGCCGTCGTACTCGCGGCGACCGGTGAGGCACTCGAGCAGCACGAGCCCGAGCGAGTAGACATCCGCCGGCGGACCGACTGGCTCGCCGGTGACCTGCTCGGGCGCAAAGTACGCCGGGGTCCCCACGACCTCGCCGGCGCTCGTGATGTGGCTGGCGTCGACCAGCCGCGCGATCCCGAAGTCGGCGAGGTGCACCCGCCCGTCGGCGGAGATCAAGACGTTCGCCGGTTTGACGTCGCGATGGATCAGACCCTGGCTGTGGACGTAGGCAAGGCCGTCCGCCAACGCGATGCCGATCTCCGCGACCCGGTCGCTCGGCAGCGCGCCGTACCGCAGCTCCTCGGCGAGCGTCGGGCCTTCGACGAGCGACATCACCAGGTAGGGCCGGTGGGTGACATCGTCCTCGCCGGCGTCCAGCACCGTCACGAGCGACGGGTGGTCGAGCCGAGCAAGAGTGCGCATCTCTTCTTCGTGCCGGTGCAGCTGATCGGCCACATCGCTGCGGAACAGCTTGATCGCGACATCGCGATGCAACCGCTCATCGAACGCGCGGTAGACCTCGGCGACGCCGCCGGTGCCGAGCAGGGGCCCGAGCCGGTACCGGCCGTCGAGGAGGTCGCCGTCGAACGGCGGCGTATCGCTAGTCATCCCTTACAGGATCTCCGAACCGGATGGGCCGAGCGCATCCGGCACGCCGC
>DASZTL010000087.1:0-6035 GCA_035548055.1 Mycobacteriales bacterium
ACCGCTGGTCGGCGACGTCAACTGGATGAACGTCGCGCTGACCAAGATGGATTCCTGGCTCGCCGCCATCAGCCGCGACCACTCGTCGAAGTCGATCAGCCGCAAGGTGATCGACGATCGCCCGGCGAACGTCCACGACCGCTGCGAGTACGCACCCGACCTGATCTCCCAGCTCGACACCGCCCCTACTGACGGCATCTGCCTGCCACCCATCGCTCAAACGCGATACCAGACGCCACGCATGGTTGCCGGTAGCGACGAAGCCAGCGACATCGTCGCGTGCACGCTCAAGCCGCTGCTTCGCTACCAGTTCCCGAACGGGCTGTTCAGCAACGCGCAGTGGGACAGGCTGCGCAACGTCTTCCCGCACGGTGTCTGCAACTGGTCCGTGCCGGGCGTCGGCCAGCAGGACACGATCCCGTGGCAGACCTACCAGAACGCGAAGGGCCACGTCATCTACGGCGGCAAGCCGCTCGGCCCAGCCCCGAGGTCGACCCCCCTCAGCTAGCACCAACCCCGAAGTAGCACATCAAGTCTGGCCGGCTGGGCCCCTTTGAGCGCGGTGTCCGGTTTGAATCGGGCAACATGTGCTACTTCGAGGAGATGTCCAGGAGGACCTTGCCGATTGCTTTGCCGTCGGCGACGTGACGGATCGCGGCCCGTACGTCGTCGAAGCTGAAACGCGCGCCAATGTGCGGCGCGACCCTGCCCTCGGCGAGCAACGCCATCAGCTCGGCGTCGTTGCGCGCCAGCTCCTCGGCGTTGGCGACCGCCCACCCGCGGAACTCGAAGCCGACGATCGCGACGTCCTTCAACAGCACCAGGTTGAGTGGGATCTTCGGAATCACCCCAGAGGCGTAGCCAACGGTCACGAACCGACCGCCTCGATGCAAGGCCCGCAGCGACGGCTCGCTCAGGTCGCCACCGACCGGGTCGATGACGACATCCACGCCGCCGGGAATCTGGTCCTTCAGTACTGCACGCAGGTCAGCCCCGCGGTAGTTGATGAGCCGGGAAGCGCCACACGACTTCGCGGCATCGAGCTTCTCGTCCGACGACGCAACCGCAGTGACGGTCGCGCCCATCACAGCGCCGAGCTGGACAGTGGCGAGCCCGACACCGCCGCCGGCGCCGAGCACGATCAGCTCCTCGCCGTCACGCACCTTCGCGACCGATCGCAGCGAGTGGTACGCCGTGCGATGGCACACGCCGAACCCTGCGGCGACATCGGTGCCGACGCCGTCCGGCAGCTTCGTCAGGGCCGCCTCCGGCGCGACGACCTGCTCGGCGAACGCGCCCACCAGACCGGTGCCGAAGACGGCATCGCCGACGACGACCGCGGACACGTCGACACCGACTGCGGACACGACACCGGCGAACTCGCTGCCGAGCACGAACGGTGGTGGCACCTTGATCTGGTAGCTCCCCGACGTCATCAGGACGTCAGGGAAGTTAACCGAGGCGAAGCCGACCGCGACCCGCACCTCGCCCGGGCCGGGCTCGGGGACGGGTACGTCGTCGACCGACACCACTTCGGGTCCGCCGTACGACGCACAGACTGCGGCCTTCACGGGCTAGCCGCGGTAGTCGGTCGTTGCTGCAAGTTCCGCCGCATCACGCATCAGGTTCAGCACCACGTCACCGAACGCGAGGAGCTTCGGGTCGTTGCCGGCCCGCTGGAAGCCCTGCTCGAGGACGATCGCGAGCTTCCATCTCGCCAGGACGACGTAGTAGTCGATGTCGTCGACCTGGCGACCGGACACATCTGCGTAGTGCGCGAGCACCTCATCACGCGACGGCATTCCGCGCATATCGACGTACCCCGACGACGACGCGTCTGGTGAGCTCGTGTCGACAGGCCAGCCCTGCACTGTCCATGCCAGGTCGAGCTTCGGGTCACCGACGGTGCCCATCTCCCAGTCGACGATCGCGGCGAGTCGAGCGGGTGCGCCGTGGTGATACATGACGTTGGCGAACTGATAGTCACCGTGCATGAGACCGGGCATGTAGTCGAGCGGCCGGTGGGCTCGCAGCCAGGCCGACGCCTCGTCGAGCCCGGGAAGCTCACGGCCCTTGATGCGCTGGAGGAAGCCGCTCCACCGCTCGACCTGACGGTCGTGGAAGCCCTCGGGACGACCGAGATCCTGGAGTCCCTTGGCCCTCCAGTCGACCTTCGACAGCAGTGCGATGCCTTCGACGAGCTGCAAGGCCAGTCCGCGACGGGCGTCGAGGTCGGTGTCGAACGGCGCCGGCCACCTCTTGTCGTCGAGCCCCATCGGCGACCAGCCGTCGACGAACCCCATCAAGTAGAAGGTGCGACCTAGCACCGCCGGATCGGAGCACACGGCAACCGCCGCGGTGTGCGGGACGTCGGTGCCGGTGAGGGCGTCGATGATCCGCCACTCGCGCAGGATCCCGTCGTCCCGGCTGGCAGGAGCCTCGGGCGGCGGGATCCGCAGCGCGGCGTGCAGCCCTCCCCGGCGGATCTCGTAGATGGCGTTCTGCGACCCGCCGGAGACGTAGCTGTGCTCGAGGGGCTCGCCCTTGCCGGGGAGGTCGAACCCGTCCAACCATCCGGCGAGGCGGTCGACGTCGAGCTCGGGCTCGGCGGCGCCCTCGAACATTCTCGCCATCTAGAAGTTGCCGACCTCGTGCTCTAGGTACTCGGCGTACTGCTCACGTGCCAGCGCCTTGAGCTTCGGACCGTAACGCGTCGGCCACAGGTCTTCCGACGGCTTGTAGTCCCGCAGCACCTGCTTCGCGACGGTGACCTTGTGCACCTCGGTCGGCCCGTCGGCCAGCCCCATGACCGCGGCGCCGACCATCATCCGGGTGAACGGCATGTCGTTGGTGACGCCGAGCGCACCGTGGATCTGCAGTGCGCGCTGCGCGATGTCATGCAGCACTCCTGGCATCAGCACCTTGATCGCCGCGATGTCCTTGCGCACCTTCAGGTAGTTGTTGTGCTTGTCGATCGACCAGGCCGTGTAGAGCACGAACAACCGGAACTGCTTGAGCTGCGCGTAGGAGTCGGCGATGTAACCCTGCACGAACTGCTTGTCGGCGAGCAGCGAGCCCTGAGTACGACGGGACAGCGCGCGCTCGCACATCATGTCGATTGCCCGCTGCGCCATGCCGATCGTGCGCATCGCGTGGTGGATGCGGCCACCACCGAGCCGCGTCTGCGCAATCGCAAATGCCTGACCCTCGTCACCGAGCAAGGCGTCGGCGGGAACCCGCACGTTGTCGTAGTGGATCAGCGCGTGCGAGCCCTCATGCTCGGCGCCCATGCCGAAGTTCTTCTCGATCTTGATGCCCGGCGCGTCCGCCGGGACGAGGAACATCGACATGCCGCGATAGATCTCGACGTCAGGATTCGTGACAACCATCACGATGAAGAACGAAGCGGTCTTGGCGTTCGACGAGAAGAACTTCCAGCCGTTGATCACCCACTCGTCCCCGTCCTTCACCGCGGCACAGGTGAAGGTGCCTGGATCGGAACCGCCCTGCGGCTCGGTCATCGAGTAGCAGGAGAACAACTCGCCGTTGAGCAGCGGCTGCAGGTAGCGCTCCTTCTGCTCCGCCGTGCCGAAGTGGGCGATGACCTCCGCGTTGCCGGTGTCTGGCGCCTGGCACCCGAAGATGATCGGTGCCCAGGACGATCGCCCGAGGATCTCGTTGAGCAGCGAGAGCTTCATCTGCCCGTAGCCGGCGCCGCCGAGCTCGGGACCGAGGTGGGTCGCCCAGAGCCCCTGCTCGCGGACGGCCTGCTTGAGCGGCTCGACCGCTTCGCGGCGCTTGCCCTCGAGAGGCGTGAACTCCAGACCCGGCCATACCAGGTCGAGGGGTTCGACCTTCTCGGTGACGAACGCGTCGGCCCAGTCCAGCTTCGCCTGGAACTCAGGGTCAGTCTCGAAATCCCATGCCACGACAGTGCTCCTTCGGTCGGCGTACGGAGTATGTCGCGACCGGTCGTCCGGGCGCTCGGCGCCCGCCGTTGCCGACTACTCGGCCAGGCTCAGCGCCTGCCTGGGGCAGCTGTCGACAGCGGTGCGGACGGTCGCCAGGTCGGCCTCGGCGACCTCGGCCTCGTGCACGATCAGGTCGTCGTTGTCGTCGAGCTCGAAGCGGCTCGGATCGACCGCCGTGCACACCCCATGCGACTCACACCGGGTCGCGTCGTGCACCACTCTCATCCGGCCATCCTCCTCCTCGACAGGTCCTCAGCATACGCTGAGCAACTGCTCAGCAGTGTCGGTGCGTCTCTACTATGCGTGGTGTGGACGCATCGGGGGCGGATCCGCGGTTAGCGGGCAGGCGGGCGTTGGTCACCGGCGCCGGCCAGAGCATCGGCGCCGCGATCGCGCGACTGCTCGCTGCCGCAGGCTGCGAGGTCCACGTCAACGACTTCATGCCGGACAGAGCGGAGGCGATCGCGGCCGAGATCGTAGCCGGGGGCGGGGCCGCCATGGCGCTGCCCTTCGACGTGACGGATCACAAGGCGGTCGAGGCGGCAATCAGCGGAGTCGACGGCGTCGACATCCTCGTCAACAACGCCGGCAACGGCGGCGTCGACACATTCGGCGCGATCGCGCCCTTCGTCGGTACGTCGCCCGCCGACTGGGACCCGGTGATCGCGGTCAACCTCTACGGCGTCATGAACTGCACCCACGCCGTGCTGCCCCACATGACCGCCGCGAGATGGGGGCGGATCATCACGATCTCCTCCGACGCCGCACGCACGGGCGGCGCGAGGTACGCCGCCTACAGCGGAGCGAAGGCCGGCGCGGCGGGCTTCTCCCGCGCCATCGCGCGCGAGGTTGCGCGGTTCGACATCACCGTGAACCTCGTGTCACTCGGCACGATGCGCACCCCGATGACCGAGTCCCTGTGGTCCGATCCGCAAGCCGAGGAGATGCGACGGTCGATCCTGTCGAGCTACCTCGTACGGCGGCCGGGCGAGCCAGACGACGCAGCGTGGGCAGTGCTGATGCTCGCCAGTCCGCGGGCGGCTTGGATCACCGGCCAGACGATCGCCGTCAACGGTGGTTCCTCAATGACCCTCTGATGGGTTGATCGGACCGAAGGACTCCTCGTACTTCGTCATGTTCGCGTTGATCGCCTGAAGCAGCTGGAAGATCTGCGACGGTGGGAACTTCACCCGCGCCACGACCTGCGCCGGTGTGATCGCCTCGCCGTCGGGCCCTGGGACGGTGGGCTGCAGGACGGCGAAGTCCATCGTGAAGTCGAAGGGTGTGTGCCAGACGAGCGCCATGTTGGCGTAGACGCCTGCCTGGATGTCGTCCGGCACCTGGATCTGAATCTGCTGCGGCTCGCTCACCCTGCCGAAGTTACCCGCGCCGATAGCGTCTATGAAACGAGCCGGCGGAGCCGACGCCGCTATTAGGTGGCGGGTGGGGTGGAGGACGTATGACAGAGGTTCTGCTCGACGTGAACAGGGACGGCGTTGCGCTCATCACGCTGAACCGGCCGGAGCAGAACAACTCGTGGACACCGGGCCTCGAGCGCGACTTCTACGACGTGCTGTCCGACGTCGACCGCGACCCGGCGGCCCGTGTTGCCGTGCTGACGGGCGCCGGTCGCATGTTCTGCCCTGGTGCGGGCGGGGGCAGACTCGAAGAGATCGCGGAATCCGGCATCGACTACACGGGCAGACCACCCTTCACCCGCACCCTCGCCTTCCGCAAGCCGCTCATCGCGGCGATCAACGGCGGCTGCGCCGGCGTCGGCTTCGTTCAGGCGATGATGTGCGACGTCCGCTTCATGGCGTCGAACGCGAGGCTGTCGACTGCGTTCGCCCGACGCGGCCTGCCCGGCGAGCACGCGATCTCGTGGCTCCTCCCCCGAATCGTCGGAGTCGAGCATGCGATGGACCTGCTGCTGTCGGCGCGCGCGGTGTCCGCGGATGAAGCGCTGCGGATCGGGCTCGTCTCTCGGGTCGTCGAGCTGGAGACGCTCTTGCCGACTGCCATCGACTACGCCAGCGACATCGCCGCCAACTGCGCGCCGGAGGC
>DASZTL010000088.1:0-64928 GCA_035548055.1 Mycobacteriales bacterium
GGGTGTCCCGCATCGTCTGGACTGCCAACTTGAGCTTGTCGTCCTTGCAGCCGAGGAAGCCGACGTTCCAAGAGAAGAGTCGCACGTCACGCTTGTTGGTCAGAACGACCTTGATCTCACCGGACGGGTAGTGACACAGCCTGGATACCACCCCGAAGCCAAGCAACATGTTCTGTACATCACGGGCGAGCTGCTGACTGCGAGTCGAATAGCTGACCTGGTGCGTCCCCCGCGGCAACGTCGACGACGAGCCATCTCCCGTAAAGAGTGAAGCGAGGAAATAACGCCTCACGGAGTCGCCGGAGCTCCAGATGAACTCGGGAATGCGCTTGTCGGCGCTCTTTCTTCCGAGCAGCTCGGCCAAAGGAGTCGCACACAGCCGCCGGACGTTGAGGATCGACAATCGGTAGAGCGTCTTTCCCGAGACAGTTGCCTCGGTCCGGATGTAGCGACTTCCTCCAACCAGCGAGTCGTAGGCCTCGACGACGGCGTCGAAGTACTCCTTGTCGGTATTCGAAAACTCGACGCGTGTGTGGGCCGTCCAGGCCTCCGAAATGAACGCGCCCGCGAGCAGCGCGGCTTCCCATGACGGTTCGTCGCCAAGCCCGTACTCCGCCGACTGGGTCCTGGAGACGACGACGACATCGCCGGGCTGGATTTCATCCATGAGCTTCCACAGCAGCGTCGGGACACCACCCACCGACGTCAGACAGAGCAATGGGTGATTCTTCGTGCCTTCGACCTCGTAGCCCTCGCGGGTACGAACCCGCAGAGTCGGGTGGTCGCCCGAGTGGAACAACTTCGATGCGCGAACGGGCTCGCCGTTGCGATCGAGAACCTTCAGGTCGATGTCGTTGTCGCTATTGGGAACCGCGTCAGGGACAACATCGCCGAGTTTGATCGAACTGCCATCTGGCAGCGAAACCCGCGTGTGGGCGGGCAAACAGTAGCGCATCGCGGCAGCCGGATCGTTGCCTGGTGAGCCGAAGTTTCCTTGGCCGTCGACCAACGGGACGCGCATCGACCACGGCTGCGCGAGACGCACCAAGGTGTCGTAGATCGCGGAGTCACCATGCGGGTGGTACTGGCCCATCACGTCACCGACGACACGGCTGCACTTCGAGTAGCCGCGGTCGGGTCGGTACCCGCCGTCGTACATCGCGTAGAGCACGCGACGGTGAACGGGCTTGAGGCCGTCCCGAACGTCCGGCAGCGCGCGCGAGACGATGACGGACATCGCGTAGTCGAGGAAGCTGCGCTGCATCTCGACTTCGAGCCCGACGGGCTCGACGCGGCCGCCGCCCGGTGGGGTGGTGATCTCGGTCAAGGTTTTCCTTCCGCGGTGGTGCGGCGTACGACGTACGACGGGTCAGAGACTCAGATGTCGAGGAACCGGACGTCCTTGGCGTTGCGTGTGATGAAGGCTCTGCGGGCTTCGACGTCCTCGCCCATCAGCACGGTGAACATCTCGTCGGCAGTCGCGGCGTCATCCAGGCTGACCTGGAGGAGCACCCGGGTCTCGGGGTTCATCGTGGTCTCCCACAGCTCCTCGGCGTTCATCTCGCCGAGACCCTTGTAGCGCTGGATGCCTTCTTCCTTCGGCAGCTTCTTGCCGGCGGCGGTGCCGGCCTCGATCAGGCCGTCGCGCTCTCGGTCGGAGTAGGCGTAGTCGGGGTCGTTCGGCTTGTTCCACTTGAGCTTGTACAGCGGCGGCTGCGCGAGGTAGACGTGGCCGGCCTCGACCAGCGGCTTCATGAACCGGAACAGCAGCGTCAGCAGCAGGGTGCGGATGTGCTGGCCGTCGACATCGGCGTCGGCCATCAGCACGATCTTGTGGTACCTGAGCTTCGCGATGTCGAAGTCGTCGTGGATGCCGGTGCCGAGCGCGGTGATCAGCGCCTGCACCTCGGTGTTCTGCAGCACCCGGTCGATGCGCGCCTTCTCGACGTTGATGATCTTGCCGCGGATCGGCAGGATCGCCTGGTGCACCGGGTTGCGACCGCCCTTCGCCGAGCCGCCCGCCGAGTCGCCCTCGACGATGTAGAGCTCGCACTCCTCCGGGTTGGTCGACTGGCAGTCCGCGAGCTTGCCGGGAAGCCCACTCGACTCGAGCAAGCCCTTCCGGCCCCGAGCCAGGTCGCGCGCCTTGCGAGCCGCGACTCGCGCCTGCGCCGCCTGCGCCGCCTTCGACACGACGACCTTGCCTTCGCGCGGGTTGCGCTCGAACCATGACGCCAGCCAGTCGTTGCACGCCTTCTGCACGAACGACTTCGCCTCGGTGTTGCCGAGCTTCGTCTTGGTCTGGCCCTCGAACTGCGGCTGGGCCAGCTTCACCGAGACGATCGCGGTCAGGCCTTCACGAATGTCGTCGCCGGTGAGGTTGTCGTCCTTCTCCTTGAGGATCTTCTGGTCACGCGCGAACTTGTTGACCACCGACGTCAGCGCCGCCCGGAAGCCTTCCTCGTGGGTGCCGCCCTCATGGGTGTTGATCGTGTTGGCGAAGGTGTAGACCGACTCTGCGTACGTCGAGTTCCACTGCATCGCGACCTCGAGCGCCATGCCCTGGCCATCGGTCTCGAAGTGGATGACCGAGTCGTGCACCGCGGTCTTGCTCGCGTTGAGGTGCTTGACGAAGTCCTCGAGCCCGCCCTTGTAGTGGTAGACGTTCTCGACCGGCACCTCTTCGCGCTCGTCGCGCAGTGTGATCGACAGACCGGCGTTGAGGAACGCCATCTCCTGCAGCCGGCGTGCCAGTGTCTCGTAGGAGTAGTGCGTCGTCTCGAAGATCTTGTCGTCGGCCCAGAACGTGGTGGTGGTGCCGGTGTCCGTGGTCGGATCGCCCTTCTCGAGCTGGCCCTCCGGCTTCCCGCCGTTGACGTAGGCACGGAACCAGTTGAAGCCATCCTTCTTGATGGCGACCTCGAGACGGGTCGACAACGCGTTCACGACCGAGGCACCGACACCGTGCAGACCGCCGGAGACGGCATAGGACTTGCCGTCGAACTTCCCGCCGGCGTGCAGCGTCGTCATGATGACGTCGACCGCGGGCTTCTTCTCGATCGGATGCTTGTCGACAGGCATGCCGCGACCGTTGTCGGACACCCGAACTCCGCCGTCGGCCAACAGGGAGCAGACGATCGTGTCGGCGTAGCCGGCCAGCGCCTCGTCGACGGAGTTGTCGACGATCTCGTAGACCAGGTGGTGCAGACCGCGCTCACCGGTCGAGCCGATGTACATGCCGGGGCGCTTGCGGACCGCCTCGAGGCCTTCGAGGACGGTGATGGACTTGGCGTCGTAGGACAACGTTGGCGCTCCAGGCAGGCGATCGACCTTTGAACGCGCCAGAAACGCGCTCGGCGGCCGGTTCGGGGATTTCCGCTGCCAATCCTACCCTCGAACCGCGGCACGAAAGGCCGTTTGGGGCACCTGTGGAGGGGCGTGGCGCCCAAATTCCCAAGGATCAATGTCCCCCTACGCGGGACGGGGCCCGAAATGCGCTCACGGCGCGATCAGCAGCCTACGCGATCCCGATCCGGCGGACCGGCACCGATCCAGGTGAAGTCGCCGCGCGGATCTCAGCCGTAGGTGTCGCGCGGGCCTCTGCCCATCACCCGCAGCGGCCCGTGCCGCCAATCGGGCGCGGTCGGCCCGTGGACCCGGATCCGGGTGACGACCCCGTCTCCGACCTCTGCGGCGATCCGGGCCAGGAGCTGACGGTTGAGCAGCCGCAGCTGCGTCGCCCAAGCCGTCGACTCGGCGATGCAGACCAGCTCGCCGTCGGTCAGCCGCTCCGGCCGGCAGTGTTCAGCGACCTCGGCCCCGACGATCTCCGCCCACCGCGGGAGTAGCCCCGCCCGGTTCAGCGTCTGCTCCCACGACCGCGCGCGGACCAGATCGTCGACGGCCGCGCCGAGCGGGCTGGGGTCGCGCGGGTCCGGCCCGGCGCCGCTCCACTTCGCCTCGCCGGCGGCGCGAGAGGTGGTACGCCGCAGCGGCTTCGCGCGGCGGGCCCGGGCAAGCAGCCGACGCGCGGGGTCCGCGGCCGTCTGGTCGTCATCGGACACGCGTCACCTGCCCCGCCGCCACGTCATACCGGGCCCCGATCAGCTGATCGGGCACGTCGCCGGCAACCGCTGCTGTGATCAGGACCTGTTCGGCCGGTGCGACCAGCTCGGCAAGCGACTGCCGCCGGGTCGCGTCGAGCTCGGCGAAGACGTCGTCGAGGATCAGCACCGGCTCGCCGCCGTCGGCCCGCAACAAGTCATAGGCCGCGAGCCGAAGCGCCAGCGCGAGCGACCAGGACTCGCCGTGACTGGCGTAGCCACGAGCCGGCAACCCGCCGATCGACAGCACCAGGTCGTCGCGATGCGGCCCGACGAGGGTGAGGCCGCGGTCGAGCTCCTTGTCGCGGCTGGCCGCGAGCGCGGCCGACAACGCGGCGCCGAGCAGCTCGCGGTCGGTGCTGCCTGCGATCTCCGGTGCCACCGACGACGAGTACTCGACTCCGGTCGGCCCGCCGCCACGGCTGACTGCTGCGTAGGACTTGTCGACGAGCGGGCGCAGCGCATCCACCAACTCATGGCGTCCGGCCAGCAAGGCAGCACCGGCCTCCGCGAGGTGCGCGTCCCACACGTCGAGGGTTCGCAGCTCCGCACCGGCTCGCCGCGCTCCGCCGGCCGACTTCAACAACGCGTTGCGTTGCTTCAGCACGCGGTCGTAGTCGGTGCGAACCCCGGCGTACCGCGGCGCCCGCGCCACGAGCAGGTCGTCCAGGAAGTCGCGGCGGCCCGAGGGGTCGCCCTTGACGATCGACAGGTCTTCGGGTGCGAACAGCACCGTCCGCAACGTCCCGAGCAGGTCGCGCGGTTTCGGTAGGGCGGCGCCACCGCGGCGCGCCCGGTTCGCCTTGCCGGGATTGATCTCCACCTCGAGCAACGTGTCACGACCGTCGTGTACGACGTTGCCGCGCACGATGGCACGGTCGCTGCCCTCACGAACAAGTGGTGCGTCGTGGGCAACCCGGTGGCTCGCCAACGTGGCGAGATAGCCGATCGCCTCGGCCAGGTTGGTTTTGCCCTGCCCGTTGGGGCCGACCAGCGCGGTGACGCCCGGGTCGAAGTCGAGGTCAACCTGGGCATAGG
The DNA here is from genome assembly GCA_035548055.1 of Mycobacteriales bacterium. Taxonomy (GTDB): domain Bacteria; phylum Actinomycetota; class Actinomycetes; order JAFAQI01; family JAFAQI01; genus DASZTV01. Next base: position 5,142 of record DASZTL010000088.1, read on the forward strand.
AACGAAAGTCGGTCGCGGAAAGTCGTGAGACGTACATCAGACAGCGACGGCCGGCATCACGTGGGATAGGCGTCGGCGGACGAACTCGACTGGGTCGATCCCGTCCCCGACGTCGGCCCGGCCGACTCGACGGCGTGCCCACCGAACTGTGCCCGCAACGCAGCGATCATCTTCATCGCCGGCGAGTCCTCCTGGCGGGAGGCGAACCGGGCATACAGAGCCGCGGTGATCACCGGCAACGGCACGGCGTGGTCGATCGCTGCCTCGACGGTCCAGCGTCCTTCGCCGGAGTCCTGGGCAAATCCCTTGAGGTTCGACAGGTGCTCGTCCTCCTCGAGTGCGCGCACCGCGAGGTCCAGCAACCACGAACGTACGACGGTGCCCTTCTGCCACGACTCGAAGGTCGCGCGAACATCCGTGACGAGCTCGGTGGCCTCGAGCAGCTCCCAGCCTTCGGCGTAGGCCTGCATGATCCCGTACTCGATGCCGTTGTGCACCATCTTCGCGAAGTGTCCGGCACCCACCTGGCCCGCATGAACGAACCCGGACTCACGGTCAGGACGAAGCGCATCGAAGATCGGCATCAGCCGCTCGATCGCGTCGTCATCCCCGCCCGCCATGAGGCCATAGCCCTCGGTCAACCCCCACACGCCGCCGGACACTCCGCAGTCGACGAATCCGATCTGCTTCTCACCCAGCGCCGCGGCGTGCAGCTGGTCGTCGGTGTAGCGCGAGTTACCACCGTCGATCACCAGGTCGCCGGGCTCGAGCACCTTCGCGAGCTGTTCGACGGTCGACGTCGTGGGCTTGCCGGCCGGCACCATCACCCATACCGCGCGGGGTGCCGTCAGGGCAGCCCGCAACGCTTCGAGACTGTCGACATCACGACCGGAATCCGGCGAGAGATCAAAGCCGATGACCTCGTGACCACCGCGCCGCAACCGCTCGACCATGCTGCCACCCATGCGACCAAGACCAACCATCCCGAGCTGCATGACCTAAGCCCTTCCCTCGCGCGGGATCAGGACGCCATGCGGACGGGCATGAGCAGGTACTTGTGATCGGCGGCGCCGTTCCCGTCGGCCTTGCCGGTGAGCACCGCCGGCTTGGTCGGACCCGTGAACGACAGCGTCGCCGCGTCGGAATCCATCGAGCCGAGCCCGTCGAGCAGGTACGTCGGGTTGAACGCGATCGACAGCGCCTCGCCCTGGAACTCGGCCGGCAGGGACTCCGTCGCCGCCGCGTCGTCGAGACCCCCGGCTTCGAGCTCGATGCCGTCGGCGGAGAAGCTCATCCGGATCGGTGAGGTACGCGAGGCCACCAGCGCAACCCGCCGTACCGCGTCGGTGAGCGCGGCCGAGTCGACGTTGGCGGTCGCCGTCGAGGTCTCGGGCAGCAGCGAGCGGTACTTGGGGAACTCACCGTCGAGCAACCGGCTCGTGGTCGAGCGGTCACCACCGGCCAGGCCAATGAGACCCTCACCGCTGCCAGCCGCGGCAAGCGCGATCGAAAGCTGCGCGCCCGAGGTGAGGGACTTCGCCGCATCGGCCAGCGTCTTCGCCGGGATCAACGCGGTGGTCTGCATCGATGGCTCCTCCGGCGCCCATCGCAACGTACGCACGGCGAGCCGGTAGCGGTCGGTGGCGGCGAGCGTCATCTGCTCGCCCTCGATCTCGACCCGGATCCCGGTCAGCACCGGAAGAGCGTCATCACGACCGGCCGCGACGGCAACCGCAGTCACTGCCGCGGCAAAGGCGTCGCTGCCAACGGTCCCGGAGACGGTCGGCATCTCCGGCAGCGTCGGGTACTCCTCGAGCGGCAGGGTGGGGAGGGTGAACCGTGAGGCACCGCACGTCACGACGACGCGGGAGCCGTCGGTCGCAAGGTCGATCGGTGACGGCGGCAGGCTGCGGGTGATCTCCGCAAGCAGCCGGCCCGGCACCAGCACGGACCCGCCCTCGGCCACGGTCACGTCGAGGTTGGCCTGCGCCGACACCTCGTAGTCGAACCCGGACAACCGCACCCCCGGGCCGGCATCGCCCCCGGCGTCGATCCGTAGGCCGGACAACACGGGGAGGGCTGCCTTCTGGGGCAGGATCCGGCTCGCCCAGGCAACGGCGTCGGCGAACGCATCCCGCTCAACCCGAATCTTCACGTCAGCGCACCTCTTCCGTCGGTGGGGTCCTGCACGCCCATCCACATGGTTTTAGGCGTTGGGTCAGACAAGGAATGGACTAGCTGGTTGTCGTCATATGGCCTGTGCGTCCTGTTGGTAACCACAGAAGTCGCAGGTCGGGGCGGGTTTGAGCGTCCTACGGCGATGTGGAAAGCCCGACGAGACCTGTGGTCGGGCTGTGGATCGGCGGTCCCACCCGCGGGATTGGACGAAGTAGCCCGGAAACGTCCACAGCGTTGTCCCCAGGTTGTGTACGGCGAGTGTGAGGGGTGTCCGGGCGCCCCACTCATGCGCGGGCCTGGCTCTTGATGCGGTTCGTGAGCTCGCTCACCTGGGTGTAGACGCTGCGGCGCTCGGCCATCAGGGAGCGGATCTTGCGGTCGGCGTGCATCACCGTGGTGTGGTCCCGGCCGCCGAAGTGCTGCCCGATCTTCGGCAGCGAGAGCTCGGTGAGCTCGCGGCAGAGGTACATCGCGACCTGGCGGGCCTGGACGAGGACGCGTGACCGGGAGGACCCGCACAGGTCCTCCATGGAGATCGAGAAGTACGCGGCGGTCTGGGCCATGATCGTCGAGGCCGTGATCTCGGGACCGGCGGCGTCGGCGATCAGGTCCTTCAGCACGATCTCGGCAAGGGCGAGGTCGACCGCCTGCCGGTTGAGGCTGGCGAACGCAGTGACCCGGATCAGGGCCCCTTCGAGCTCGCGGATGTTCGACGAGATCTTGCTGGCGATGAACTCGAGCACCTCAGCCGGGGCATCGAGATGCTCGGCGGCCGCCTTCTTGCGAAGGATCGCGATGCGGGTCTCGAGCTCGGGCGGCTGAACGTCGGTGATCAGGCCCCACTCGAACCGGTTGCGCAGCCGGTCTTCGAGCGTGACCAGCTGCTTCGGGGTCCGGTCCGAGGAGATCACGATCTGCGAGTTCGCGTTGTGCAGCGTGTTGAACGTGTGGAAGAACTCTTCCTGGGTCTGCTCTTTGTTCTCCAGGAACTGGATGTCGTCGACGAGCAGGACGTCGATGTTGCGATAGCGCTTGCGGAACATCTCGCCGCGGCCGTCACGGATCGAGTTGATGAAGTCGTTGGTGAACTCCTCCGAGCTGACGTACCGCACCCGGGTCCCGGGAGCGAGTGCCCGCGTGTAGTGACCGATCGCGTGCAGCAGGTGGGTCTTGCCCAACCCGGAGTCGCCGTAGATGAACAGCGGGTTGTAGGCCTTCGCCGGAGCTTCGGCAACCGCCACGGCCGCGGCGTGGGCGAACCGGTTGCTCGATCCGATGACGAACGTCTCGAACTGGTACTTCGGGTTGAGGCGATCGGACTCGCCGCGCCGGGGCAGTGCGGCGGGCGCCGGGGCCGGCTCGTCCTCCGGGTACGGATCGACGTCGACGACGTCGAGGTGCGACGGCTCGCCGGGGGCGTCGGTCGTGTCGGTCTCCACCGTGACGGCGACGCGGACGTCGCACGCCAGCTCGCGGGAGAGGGCGTCGACCACCAGCGGTCGAAGCCTGGTGTCGAGCACGTCGCGGGCGAAGTCGTTCGGGGTCGCCAGCACGACCGTGTCCTGCACCAACGCGAGTGGCTTGGTCAGGCGCAGCCAAGCCCGCTGCTGGGCGGAGACGACGTCCTCACCGAGTCCGGCAATCGCCCGGGTCCACACTGCGTCGAGATCTAGTTGGACCTGGTCCGACAACGAGGACTCCCAGTGGCGCGTGTGGACGTCATGGACGGTGCGAACAACAAACCAGAACTGCGTGTGTGACGTGTGACCAGCGTGACCGGCGAGACCGCCGTCCACACCGCCATCCACAGACTGTGGATCTTTGCGAGGACACGGAATCGACCGGTCGAGCGAATCACCGTCACCGACGTCAACACATGCGTGTCCACACCTCGCTTTCGCGAGGCATCGGGGGAAGGTCGGCGGCGAAACGCTAACAGTCGCGTGCCCCGGGCTTCAACGGTCTACCGGCGATTCCACCGTCCTGCTCGGCGTGTCGTCTTGACAGGCCGGCTGGGACGCACCGGAGCCGGGGGTCGAGCAGTTTGACCTGGCTTCCGGCTCGCCCGTACCTTGGCTGAGCGCGTTCGCTGGAACGGGTAGCCCCGATCGCAGCGCCGAAACAGACCTCGCAGCGACAATCGCGCTGCAGCACGACCTGGGAGTTCCTCGTGAGCAAGCGCACGTACCAGCCGAACAACCGCCGGCGGGCCAAGACCCACGGCTTCCGGTTGCGGATGCGCACGCGTGCCGGCCGTGCCATCCTCTCCGCGCGCCGCCGCAAGGGCCGCGCCTCGCTGTCAGCCTGACGTCTCACCCCGGGACGTCGCTGTGCTGGCGCGCTCGGCGCGGCTGCACCGCCGTGACGAGTTCCGCATCGCAACCCGTCAGGGTCGCCGCGTGAGCGCCCCCGGGCTGGTGCTGCATGCCCACGTCGACCCCGATCGACCGGCGCCGCGGGTCGGGTTCGTGGTCGGCCGCCCGGTCGGTCCCGCGGTGACCCGCAATCGGGTACGGCGGCGGCTGCAGCATCTGGTCGCGGCTCGGCTGGAGCGGCTCCCTTCCGGCACGCGGCTGGTGGTCCGCGCCACGCCCGCGGCCGCGGACCGCAGCTTCGAGCGACTCGGCGCCGCGCTCGACGATGCCCTGAGCCGGGCGTTCCGGGCATGAGCACGGCGACGATTCACACCGAGACTTCACGGCGTACCGGCCTCGCCGCGACAGTGCTCGTCGGGCTGCTGCGGGGTTACCAGCGGTTCATTTCGCCCCTGTTTGGGCCACATTGTCGGTTTTATCCGAGCTGCAGCAGCTACGCGGCGACCGCACTCACCGAACATGGCGTGCTGCGAGGTGGCTGGCTTGCGCTACGCCGGCTGGGTCGCTGCCATCCGTGGCATCCGGGCGGCGTAGATCCCGTCCCGGAGTCGACACGGCATCAAGCTGCGCGCCGGGCGCGCCTAGAGCGGAGTAGGTAATGGGCTTCCTGGATCCGCTCTACCACGCGGTTGCGTGGCTGCTGGTCGGCATCCATTCGCTGACCGCGCACATCGTCGGCGAGAGCGCGGCCTGGCTGGTCGCCGTCGTCCTGCTGACGGTCGCGATGCGACTGGTGATCTTCCCGTTCTTCGTCAAGCAGATCCGCAGCCAGCGGGCGATGCAGGCGCTGCAGCCGAAGATCAAGGAACTGCAGGCGAAGTACAAGAACGACAAGGAAAAGCTCAACGTCGAGATGATGGCGTTGTGGCGCACCGAAGGCGTCAACCCGCTGGCCGGGTGCTTGCCGCTGCTGTTGCAGATGCCGATCTTCCTCGCGCTGTTCCACACGCTGCGCGAGATCAAGCCGATCACCTTGCTCGACAAACAAGGCCACGCCATCAACGCGGCGGCGAGCAAGTGCCTCGAGCTGGCCAGCGCCAAGGGGGTCTCGCCCACCAAGCTGATCTGCGACTACCCGAGCAACATCGCGGGTTTTCCACAGAAGGACCTCTTCAGCGCGGCGCACGCCAAGCTGTTCGGGATCGCGCCGCTGCCGGCGTCGTTCAAGACCAGCCACTCGGTCCTCAGCGCACTCGGCGGCAGCCAAGGATCGACCCGGGCGCTGTGCCTCATCCTCGTGCTCACCATGATCGCGACGACCTTCCTGACCCAGCGCCAGCTGATGGCGCGAAACGGGCCGATGGAAGGCCAGGCCGCTCAGACCCAGAAGATCATGCTCTACATCTTCCCGCTGAGCTTCCTGATCTACGGCTGGTTCTTCCCGGTCGGCGTGCTCATCTACTGGGTCACCTCGAATCTGTGGGCGATGGGCCAACAGAATGTGGTGCTGCGCCGACTACATGCTGAGCCGGCGGCCGCGGGACCGGCACCGAGCGGACCGCCGCCGGGCGCGCGGCCGACGAACCGGCAACGGGGGCCGGTACCGAAGCCGCCACCGAAGCCGGCGAACGACCCGGAACAGCCTGCCAAGCCGCCGCGATCGACCGCCGGCGTCGTGCTGCCACCGGGCGGCGCGATCGGCGGACCCATCGTCGGTGCACCGAAGCCTCCGCCGGCAAAGCGCCCGGCTAACCGCTCCAACAAGAAGAAGAAGCGACGAGGACGTTGATGACCACGCACAGCGACGACGCCGGTACCGACGCGGTGGACAACGATGCCGCCTCCAGTGCCGAGGGCAGCCTCCTGGAACGGGAGGGCGACATCGCGGCCGATTACCTCGAGGTCCTGCTCGACATCGCTGACCTCGATGGTGACATCGACATCGATGTCGAGGCTGACCGGGCGAGCGTCTCGATCATCGGTGACGGGCTCGACTCACTTGTCGGCCCCGGCGGCGCCACGCTCGACGCCTTGCAGGAGCTCACCCGGCTCGCGGTCTACCGCGAGACTGGCGTGCGCAGCCGATTGATGCTCGACATCGGCGGATACCGTGCGCGGCGGCGGGCCGAGCTGGCGAAGATCGGACAGGAGGCCGCGGAGCGCGTGGTCGCTTCCGGGCAGCCGGAGCGGCTCGCCCCGATGACGCCCTTCGAGCGCAAGGTGGTGCACGACGCGGTGGCGACAGTCGAGGGTGTCGTGAGCGAGTCGGAGGGCGAGGAGCCCGAGCGTCGCATCGTCGTCCAGCCCGCCTAGCTTGCTCGAGACCGACCTCCGGGCCGCGGTCGAGCGTGGGTTCGGCGCGCGCGCCGACGCGGCCTTCCGCTACGCCGACCTGCTGTGCACCACCGGAATCGAGCGGGGCCTGATCGGGCCGCGTGAAGCCGAGCGGATCTGGGACCGCCACGTCTTCAACAGCGTGGTGTTGGCGCCGTTGATCCCGCCGGGCGCCACCGTCGTCGACCTCGGGAGTGGTGCCGGCCTGCCGGGGATCCCGATCGCGCTGGCCCGCCCCGAGCTGACGGTCATCCTCGTCGAGCCGATGGCCCGGCGGGTGGGGTTCCTGCGCGACTGCGTGGCAGCGCTCGGGCTCGTCGGGGTGGAGATTCACTACGGCCGGGCGCCCGACGACGTCCCGAAATGCCAGGTCGTGGTCGCTCGCGCCGTCAAGGCGCTCCCGGCGCTCAGCGCGATGGCGCTGGCCGGCCCGAACCGGGGCGCGGAGCTGCTCGCGCTCAAGGGCGCGAGTGTGGGCCGGGAGGTCGCCGAACTCAGCAGCAAGGGCGGTTTTCAGGTCGAGGTCCTCGACCTGACCGATCCGGCCGGTGGTTCCGCTACGGTCGCCCGGGTGCGGAGATCCGGATGACGGCTGGTCCCAACCCTCCTCCGTCGTACCCGTTTGCGGCGAGCCAGGCTGGCGTTTCACGTGAAACTCCACCCGCCGCGACGTCCTCCCCGGACGTTTCACGTGAAACGATGTCGGCGCCCGCAGACCCGCCGGCGCCGCACGCCGCGGCGCCGTGGCCGCACCCCGGCCGCACCCGCGTGCTCACCGTCGCCAACCAGAAGGGCGGTGTCGGCAAGACCACCACGACCGTGAACCTGGCCGCGGCTCTCGCCCAGCACGGCCTGCGCGTGCTCGTCGTCGATCTCGACCCGCAGGGCAACGCCTCGACCGCGTTCGACGTCCCGCACGGCCGCGGCACCGCGTCGGTGTACGACGTCCTGCTGGGCAAGCGGCGCCTCGATGAGGTGGTGGCGCCGGTCACCGCCGTACCGAACCTGTGGTGCGCGCCCGCGACGGTCGATCTGGCGGGCGCCGAGGTCGAGCTCGCCCAGATGATGGCGCGCGAGTTCCGCCTGGTGCGAGCACTCGAAGCCGAGGCCGGTGGCATGGACTATGTGTTCATCGACTGCCCGCCGTCGCTCGGCTTGCTCACCGTCAACGCGCTGTGCGCGGCCGCGGAGGTCCTGATCCCGGTGCAGTGTGAGTTCTATGCGCTCGAAGGCCTCACCCAGTTGCGGGAGACGATCGAGCTGGTGAAGACCCATCTCAACTCGCGGCTGGCGATCTCGACCATCCTGCTCACGATGTACGACGGCCGGACACGCCTCGCCGACCAGGTCGTCGCCGACGTGCGGGCCCATTTCGGGCCGCTGGTGCTCGAGGCGGTCATCCCGCGCAGCGTGCGGGTCTCTGAGGCTCCTGGGTTCGGCCAGACCGTCATGACCTACGACCGGGCCTCTGCCGGTGCGCGGGCCTACGAAGCGGCCGCATACGATCTCGCCGTGCGTGGACAACAGTCGGGCGCCAGGCCGTGAGCAACGTCAAGCGTGGCGGCCTCGGCCGCGGCCTGGGTGCGCTGATCTCTGCCTCGCCGGAACCTAACCCTGACGTCGGGGCCCACTTCGCCGAGGTCGCCGTCGACGCGATCGAGCCCAACCCGCAGCAGCCGCGGGACGTCTTCGACGAGGAGGCGATGGCTGAGCTGGTGACGAGCATCCGCGAGGTCGGGGTGCTCCAGCCGGTCGTGGTGCGTGAGATCGAGCCGGGCCGCTACCAGCTGGTGATGGGCGAGCGTCGGCTGCGCGCATCGAAGGAAGCCGGCCTGGCCGTGGTGCCGGCGATCGTGCGGCAGACCCAGGACGACGCGATGCTGCGCGACGCCCTGCTGGAGAACCTGCATCGCCAGCAGCTCAACCCGCTCGAGGAGGCCGCGGCCTACCGCCAGCTACTCGACGAGTTCGGCGCTACCCACGAGGAGCTCGCAGCGCGGATCGGGCGTTCGCGGTCGCAGGTCAGCAACACGATCCGGCTGTTGGGACTCCCGCCGGCTGTGCAGCGGCGGGTCGCGGCCGGCGTGTTGAGCGCCGGCCACGCCCGGGCGCTGCTCGCGCTGGACGACGCGGACGCCCAGGAGCGCCTCGCGACCCGCATCGTGTCGGAGGGCATGTCGGTCCGGGCGACCGAGGAAGCGGTTTCGCAGGGCGTCGCCGGCGTGCGGGTGAAGACGCCCCGCCGCAAGGCGATTGCGTCGCCGGCGCTGGAGCGGCTCGCCGAGGAGCTCTCGGACCTGCTGGAGACCAGGGTCACGATCGACCTGGGTCGGCAGAAGGGCAAGCTGACTGTTCAGTTCGCCTCCATGGGCGACTTGCAGCGGGTGTTGAAGCTGCTCGCCCCCGGCGTCATCGAGCGCAACCCGTTGGCCCCCGAAGACGACGACTAAGCCCCAGAGCAATGTCACATTGCCCTCGGTGGGGCGTCCGCTTTCACCCGTTTTGGGGTAGTTCAGGGCACTGCGATGCCACATTGCTAGTGCTTGGTCGGACACGCCCGTCTCGAGGTCTGGTCTAGCCGCGCTCGGGGCAGTAGGGTCTTCCCGGCGATTCCCCCGCCCGGAGGGTTGACACGATGGCTGTGGCGCGATGACGCGTCGGCTGGTGAACATCACCCTCGACAACCTCGACGACCTGCCGGGTCGTTGCCGTCGCTGCGTGTTCTGGGAGCTCGACCCCGGGGCGGGGGAGCGGGCGAAGGAAAGCGGCGACACGGAGCTGGAGAAGGAAGCCTGGGTTTCCGCGGCCCTCCTCGAGTGGGGCAGCTGCGGCAAGATCCTCTATGTCGACACCGTCGCGGCCGGGTACGTGATGTTCGCCCCGCCGTCGTACTCGCCGCGTTCCGTCGCCTTCCCGACTTCACCGGTCAGCGCTGATGCGGTGCTGTTGATGACCGCTCACGTGCTCCCGGAGTTCGCCGGTGGTGGCCTCGGTCGGATGCTCGTGCAAGGTGTCGCGAAGGACCTGGTACGCCGGGGCGTGAAGGCCGTCGAGGCGTTCGGCGACCTGTCCTGGGCGGGCCCTGCGCACTGCCTCATTCCGGCTGACTACCTACTCGCGGTCGGCTTCAAGACGGTGCGTCCCCATCCGCGCTATCCCCGGCTGCGGCTCGAGCTGAAGTCCGTCGCGTCCTGGCGAGAGGACGTCGAAGTAGCGCTGGAACGCCTGCTCGGCTCAATGGCAGGCGATGGCGCGTTGCGTACGCCGGCCTTCACGGCGCAACGTCGGATCACACCAGCCAATCCGAACTAGCGGCTCTGCGGCCCCCTCAGCGCCGCAAATTTTCGGCGCGACGTTGACTTCGACGAAAGTTGAAGACGGCGCGGCGTGTCGTGCACCATTCGCAAGGTTCGGCGTGGGAAGGTGATGGTTCGGAAGTCGCGACGTAAGTGGCCCGCCCAAGTCAGCTTGGTCGGAATCCGCGCCTCAGGTTGAGGCGCTTTTTTACTTTGTGTCTTGAGTTCGACTTGAGACTCAGTCTCGCTTTGAGGCTCCCTCTGCTGCTGTCTAGCCGGCGAGTGCAGCGATCCGGAACTGGCCGGTCGGGACGTCGAGATGCTCGGGCAGATAGAGCCGCTGCAACGCCGCGACGACGGCTTCGGCGAGCGCGTCGCGGAACTCACCGCTCGCCAGCCGCGCCGCGTCGCTCGGGCTCGACAGGTAGCCGGCTTCCAGGCGCACGGCCGGCATCCGGGTGAGTCGCAGCAGCTCCCATGACTTCGGGTGGGCGCGGCAGTCCACCAGGTCGGTCCGCGACGCCACCTCCCGCACGATCAGGTCCGCGAGTCGCTCGCCGACCGCCGAGCGTGACGCCCGGCCCGGGGTCGACGAGCCGTAGAAGTAGCAGGCGACACCACTGGCCGCAGGGCTGTTCACGGCGTCGTGGTGCAACGAGACCACGGCCTGGGCGCCGACGTCGTTGGCAAAGCCGGCCCGCTCCACCTCGGCGGGGTTGGCGTCGGTGCTCCGGGTGAGGTACGTCGTGACGCCGAGCGCGCCGAGGCGCCCCTCGATCCGCCGCGCAACATCGAGGGCGATGTCTGCCTCGGCCAGACCGTGGCCGGTGACGCCCGTCTCCGGCCCGCCGTGACCGGGGTCGAGCACGATGGTGCGCCCGGTCAGTGTCGGTCCGCTGACCCGCAGCCGCTCCTCCTCGCGCCGTTCGGAGGGGGAGCCGCCGGTGACGGTGCGCCGCAGCTGCTCCAACGCCCGGAGCGTGCCGGGCCCGAGCGTGCCGTCCGCGCCGAGCCCGACGTTGCGCTGGAACTCGCGCAGCGCCGCATCCGTCGCAGGCCCGAAGATCCCGTCGCAGCGCCCGGGATCGAAGCCGAGGTCGAGCAGGCGCTGCTGAAGGGTTGCGACGTCGTCGCCGACGGTCGGGCGGTTCACGGTGTAGGTGAGCACGCGGTCACCGAAGCGCCAGTGTGCCTCGTCCAGGCAGCGGTATGTCTCGGCCCCCACGACGCCGTCGACCCGAAGCCCGCGCGCCTGCTGGAATCCGCGCACCGCGCGGTCGAGCGCCAGGTCGAACTCCTCGGCTGCGGTGTCCGCCGCGGTCTCGCCGAGCAGCCCGAGCCCGGCCAGCTTCGTCCGAATCTCGGCGACGCCGCTCCCGCGGTCGCCCATCCGGAACTCGGTCACGCCGCGATGGTACGCAGCGCGGGGCGTCCCGAAACCCCTTACGGGGATTGAATTTCTCCCGTTGTTACGGGTGATGCCTACAGGTAGGCCTCGAGGTCGCGAAGCAGTGCGGCCTTCGGCTTGGCGCCCACGATCGACTTCACGACCTCACCACCGGAGAACACCGACATCGTCGGGATCGACATGACCTGGTAGCGGCGGGTGATCTCAGGGTTCTCGTCGGTGTTGAGCTTCACCACGACGACCTTGCCCTCGTTCTCAGCCGCGATCTCCTCGAGAACCGGGGCGACCATCTTGCACGGTCCGCACCATTCGGCCCAGAAGTCGACGATGACGGGCAGGTCGCTGCCGAGCACCTCGGCGTCGAACGTGGCGTCGGTGACGGTCTTGGTTGCGGCACCCATCAGGTCTCTCCTCGAGGTTGTCTGCCTACCGGTCCAACAAGGCCGTCAGCCGGGATGTTCCCAGGCCGGCGGCGACGCTCAGTGCTGTGCTTCGAGGTACTTCTCGACGTCGATCGCCGCGGCGCAGCCGGTGCCGGCCGCGGTGATGGCCTGCCGGAAGGTCCGGTCCACCAGGTCGCCGCAGGCGAAGACTCCCGGGATGTTGGTCCGGGTGCGCGGTGCGTCGACGACGACGTACCCGTCTGCGTCGAGCGTCACCTGGTCGCGGACGAGCTCGCTGCGGGGGTCGTGGCCGATCGCGACGAACACGCCGCCCACGGGCAGCGTCGACGTCTCGCCGGACGTGACGTCCTCGACCACCAGCCCGCTCACCTTGCCCTCGCCCACGACCTCCTTCACCACGCTGTTCCACGCGAAGTCGATCTTCGGGTTCGACAACGCCCGGTCGGCCATGATCTTCGACGCCCGCAGCGTGTCGCGGCGATGGACGATCGTCACCGACGAGGCGAACTTGGTGAGGAACGTCGCCTCCTCGACGGCAGAGTCGCCGCCGCCGACGACGGCGATCGGCTGCTCCCGGAAGAAGAAGCCGTCGCAGGTCGCACACCATGAGACGCCGTGCCCGGACAGCTCCTTCTCGCCCGGTACGCCGAGCTCTCGGTACGCCGAGCCCATCGCCAGGATCACGGTCCGCGCTTCGTGGACCTCGCCGCCGACCGTGACACGCTTGATGTCTGCGGTCAGGTCGAGCGCAGTGGCGTCGTCGGTGACGATCTCGGCGCCGAACTTCTCCGCCTGCTTGCGCATCATGTCCATGAGCTCGGGGCCCATGACGCCATCCGGGAAGCCGGGAAAGTTCTCGACCTCCGTGGTGTTCATGAGCGCGCCGCCGTACTGGAAGCCCTCGATCAGCAGCGGGCGGAGATTGGCGCGCGCGGTGTAGAGCCCAGCGGTGTATCCGGCGGGCCCGGACCCGACGATGATCACGTCGCGAACCGTGTCGGACATCTGCCGCTCCCTCGCCAACATCGATTGCAGAGCCTTCGAGCAACACTGAGTCTAGGAACCGCATTCCCAGTCGTGCTCCGCGCGCCGGTGGAGTCGTGCTCCGCGCGCCGGCGGACATGGCAGGCTGGCAGGCGTGCCCGACACCACGGCGGTGCTTCGCTGCGCCGTCCATCCGGCCCGGGTGGCTCGTGACCGGTGCCCGAACTGCGCGCGGCCGCGCTGTGCCGATGACGTCTTGGCTCATGGTGAGGACCACTGCGGGGCGTGCGCCGTCGAGCCGGTGGAGGGCGGTTCGCGGACCTTTCCGGAGCGTGTCATCGCCTCCGGTCTGACCGTCATCCCGGTGACGGTGGTCGGCGGCTGGATCTACTCGCAGTACGTCGAGGTGTCGACCTTCTCCTGGTTGGTGCCGGCGCTGATCGGGGTCGCGGGCGCCTCCGCCTCGACCACCGTGTGGCAGCGGGGCGGCGGCTGGTCGCGCCCGGCGGTCGTGATCGGTCTGATTGCTGCCGTTTGCGGCACGGCGTTCGGATTCCGGCTCTTCCCGCACGGCCCGCACGACCCGTTGCACCCGTGGCATGTCGTGGGCCTGCCTTACCTCTGCGCGGTCGCCGGCTCGTTGCTCTGGCCGATCGCCCTCGGTCCGCCGCGCAAGCCCAAGCCCGCGGACGGCCCGAACCCCGGGCGCTAGGGCGTCCGGTCGAGGATCTGGTAGTCGAGCAGCGAGGTGTCGTCGCAAGCCGCACCGACGACGAAGACATCGATGCTGTGTGGGTCGGTGAGGTCGTCGAACACGAATACGACGGCCGGGACCCGACGCAGGCCGGCGTCCGCGTTGGTCCAGCGACCGAAGTCGACCGCGATGGGGGAGGCATTCGGAGTGTCGCTGATGAACGCCGCGCACTGCAGCAACGCCGACCGGGAGTCGGCCAGCCGCCGAAGTGACGCCGGGATCCGGGACGTGGCAGTGGCGACCGACGGCGCCGGCGCTACACCGGCTGGAGCAGGTACCGCACCGGTGTCGGGCTGCCGCGTTTCCACCCCGTTCTTCGCGGCCCGGGGATGGCCGGCGGCGTTACCCGCGCTGCCGCCGCCGGCGGCGGCGCCGCCCTGCGTGCCCGCGAACTCCGGCGTCTTGGCGGCGAGCGTGTCGGCTGCTGCCGCGTTGCCGATCAGACCGGTGGCGAGGTCGGCGATCGAATCCGGCGTGTAGGTTCGTCCGCTCTCCTGCAGCGGTACCCGCAACCGTTGGGCCGAGGCGGCCGCAGTGGGGACGAGCGGCGCCGCGGCCGCGCTTGTCGGGGTCGCTTTGTGCCCGTGCCGTGTGCCGACCGCGATGCCGGTCGCGCCGAGTACGACGACCGCCGCGGCGGCGGCGTACGCCCAAGGCGGGATGCCACCGAATCGCTTGGCACGGTAGGCCCCGAGGTCCGGTACGACGTCCTCACCGGTCGTGGTGGTCGCGTCGTCGAGCGCGCGCGCGAGGCGTGCCGCGACGTCCGCCGGCATCTGCGCCGGACCGAGATCGCGAAGCGCGTCCTTCGTCCGCCCAATTGCCGCTGCCCGTGCCTGGCACTCGTCGCAGCGCGCGAGGTGCCGGGCGGCGGCCCTGGCACGCCGGTGGGCGAGCAGCCCTGCGTCGAGCTCGGCGAGCTCGTCGAGGGTGAAGTGCTCGCTCACGCCTGCTCCTCCGGTCCGGTCGAGGTGGACTCATTGGCTTGGACGCGGGGCGACGGCGCATCGTTCCCGGGATCGCGCTCCGTCCGCGGGTCGAGATCCCAGAGCCGCTCCGCAAGTCGGGCCCGGGCGCGCGCACAGCGACTCTTCACGGTGCCGGTCGGCACGCCGAGAATCTGTGACGCCTCGTCAACGCTGAAGCCCTCGAGATCGACGAGGACGACAGCCGCCGACTGCTCGATGGGCAGGGTTCGCAGCGCGGCGGTCACGGCGAGCGCGGTCTCGCGATCACCGAGGACATCGGCGGCGGGGGCGGCCGGCTCCTCCGGGAGCGGCTGGGTGGGCCGTACCGACCGCCGCCGAACCAGGTCGAGGCAAGCGTTCACCACGATCCGGTGCAACCAGGTCGTGACCGCCGAGTTCCCGCGGAAGCTCGATGCGCCGCGGTACGCCGAGAGCAGCGCATCCTGCAATGCGTCGGCTGCGTCGTCGGGGTTGCCGAGGGTGCGGAGCGCGACCGCCCAGAGCCGATCGCGATGACGGGCTACGAGCTGACCGAAGGCCTCGTGGTCACCGCCGACGTGCCGCGCGAGGAGGTCGGCGTCGTCGAGCAGTTCGTCGCTCACGTCCTCCACTCCGCGCGCCGGCCGAGAGCGCAGCGGGCTCACGCCGCTGACTCAGGGCCGAGGGTATCGGTCGTTCGCGTGAAATCCCGTCAGTGCAGCAAGGCGAGCTCTGAGATCCCCAGCGAGTATGTGTCCCTGCCGGTCGACGGCAGCGAGGTGACCCAGACCAGCCAGTATCGAGCGCGTATCGGCCGGTCGAGCTGCAGCGTGACCGACGCGGGGCTCCCGTTGCGACTGGCAACGATCGGTAGCTCGTCAGGAGCTGTCGGCCGGGTCGCGCCGGCCCGCAGCTCGATGTCGGCCCCCGCCGCGGACAGCAGCATGCGCGCGGTGTCGACCGTCTTCGGTCGACCGAGATCGATCAGCAGCCCGACGCCGCTCTTCAGGCCCCCGAAGCGGGGGCTTCCTCGATACGAGTCGGTGGTCCATGTCGTCGAGGGGTCGTCGTCGACCGCCAGTCCGACACCGCCGGGGTCCTCGATCCCGTTGCCCTGCGGGTCGAAGCTCGTCGCCGTCGGAGGCTTCGACCACACCAGGCGGCTTCCCTCGGTCGCCGGTGCCCGCGGCTGCGGGAAGCTCGACGCGGCGACCCGGTCCGCGCCGGGTACCCGGCCGAGCCGACTTCCGGCGGTCCAGGACGCGACTCCGACGGCGGCAACGAGTACGGGCGGGACGACCCACCACGCAATGCGCCGCACCCGCTCACGGGTGTGTGACTCGGAGTCCTCGGAGGCGTTGACCAACGGCATCTGCGGCAGCCGCGCGAGGACGCGTGCAAGGTGCGCGGCGTCCGGATAGCCGCCGCTGAGCGCTGATGCGGTCACCTCGTCGAGGGCGCGGCCCACCTTGCGGCGTTGGGTGCGCGGGTGCCGGCCGTCTCCCTTCTGCACGCCGGGAAGCCCGTGCCATCCCATCAGCGGCCAGTGACCCGTGGTGGCGGCGAAGAGCAGCGCACCGAGGCCGAGCACGTCGTCGTACGTCGCCGCTTCGGCGGACTGCGCTTCGTGGATCTCGAGGCCGGTCAGGCGCGGCTGCCCGTCGGTCGGGATCAGCACCTCGTCCGGGTGCAGCCGGCCGTGGCGGACGCCGGCGGCCTGGGCCGCCGCGACAGCTTGTGCGCAGCTTGCGACGAGAAAGGTCGCGACCTGATCGCGGAGCGGCTCGCGACTCAGCAGGGAGGTGAGAGGTTGACCCTCCACCCATTCGCACACGACCCAGACCGCGACCTTGCGGCCGGTCGGCACCGATCCGACGTCGAGGACGCGAACCCACCGCGAGTCGGGCACTCCGCCGGCGCGACCAGCCGCCGCGGCGATGGACCTCGCGTCGGTGCGGCTGCGCGCGGCGAGCAGGTGGACGGCCACCCCCCGGTCGAGGACTTCGTCGGTGGCGTGCCACAACTCGCGTTCACCGGCCGTGTGACACAGCCGGTCCAGGCGGTATCGGTTGTCGAGCAGGTCCCCGACCTCGAGACCTGCGACCACGGGATCGATGCTACGGAGCGGGGTGCCTGCTGCGGGCTAGATCACGCCCACGGCCTCGTGGCACCGATGAAGCCGCTGACGTAGACGGGCTGGATCTGAACGACGGTGCCGGTGTGCGGCGCGGCGATCATCAGCCCGCCGCCGAGATACATCGTGACGTGATGGATCGTCGCCGGGACGGCCGTGTTGGTCGCCCAGAACAGCAGGTCGCCGGGGAGCAGGTTGGCGAGCGACGGGTGCGTGCCGGCGTTGTACTGGTCCGCGGCGACACGCGGCAGGGTGATGCCGGCATGACGGTAGGCGCCTTGGGTCAGACCGCTGCAGTCGTACGAGCTCGGTCCGGTCCCACCCCACTGGTAGGGCTTGCCCAGCTGCTGCTTTGCCCACGCGATCGCGCTCGCGACGGTCTGGTTCGGGGGCGGACCTTCGCCCGAGCCGACCGAGCCGCCGGCTGCGGCCACCGCGGCCGCGAAGTCCTTCGCGCCTTGGGCGATCTGGGCGGCCTGGGTGACGTTGAGCAGCCGCCTGATCGTGCCGTTGGCGGTTGCGAGCTCGTGCTCCCGCCGCGCGATCAGCTCGCTGATCTGCCCGGCCGCGTCGGTGGCCTGGATCTGCAAACGGGTGATCCGGGCGGTGACCTTCGTGTCGGCGGCGTTGAGGACTTCGGCGTGGGCGACCAGCTGCGCCGCGTTGTCCGCGCTGCGCACCTGGTAGTTGATGACGGCGGCCGCGAGGTTGTACCGGTCGAGTGCATCGAGCGGGTTGTCCCCACCGAGCATCGTGGCGAGGATCGCGGGATCGCCACCGCTCTCGTACAGGTCGCGGGTGCGGTCTGCGACCTCCTGTCGCGCCGCGGCCGCCTTCGCCTGGATCGCGTTCAGCGCGGCGTCGGCCTGCGCTTGCTGGTAGTTCGCCTGGAGCAGCTGCGTGTTGGCCTTGTCCCACTTCTCGGTGAGGATCTCGGCCTTCGTCTGCAGCTGCTCGATCGACTGGGCGAGGGCAGCGGCGCGAGCGCGCGCATCTCCCAGCGGATCCGCGCTCGCTGCCGACCCGCCCAGGACGGAGACGCCGGCAAGCGTCGCCAGCACCACGCCGGCCGACACACCCCTCGTGAGACGCATCTCTAGTCGCTCGTGCTCGCGTCGCCGGACTCGTACGCGACGAGCAGGTCGTGCATGAAGCCGATGTGCTTGAAGATCAGCGTCTTGGCCTCGCGCCGTACGACGAGATGAACGGTGCCGTCCGGGTCAACGGAGAAGTTGCCCTTCGTGCCGCACAGCGGGTCGGTCGACCCCTCGCAGACGTGGTCGGACGGGTTGTTCTCGGCCTCGTACTGGACCGCCGCCGTGTAGGCGTTCATCGCGGTCCGGTTCCCGGTTTCCGCATCGCTCCAGGCCTGGCTCGCGGCGTAGGCCGCGTTCTGGGCGTCGTTTTCGGCCTTGAGGTGTGTGGCGACCGTCGTGACGCCGTCGTATCCGAGCAGCCCGAGGACGGCCAGGGCGAGGCCAGCCTTGACGAGCCAGTGCACCTTGAAGGCGCCGCGATCGTCACCGCGGATGCGCATACTGCGAAATGTCGGCGGTGAACCGGGTCTCCTTAACCCGAGCCGCCCGCCCGGGTCATCGACGGAATCGCCCAATCGGGAGCAAACCGACCAGTTGCTCGAGTTCTCGGATCCGCATCCGGCGGGCCAACAGGACGAAGGTGACGACTCCCGCCGGAGCTGCGACCGCGACGGTTGCGAGCGAGCCGGTCGCACCGCTGCCCGCGGCATGGCGCATCGCCAGCGCGACCAGCTCGATCGGCACGGCGGCGACGCACGCGGCGACGATCAGCCGGACGTGGGTGCGGATCACGTACGTGCGCTGCCTCGCCACGAACCGTCCTCGCAGCTTCGCGGCGAACACCACCGTCCCGACGGCGTAGGACAGCGAGTAGCCGGCCGCGAGGCCGACCACCCGGTGCTCCGGCGGCAGGACGGCGTACAACAGCACGTCAGCCGCCAGGTTCAGCGCGGTGATCCAGAGGTTGACGATCATCGGTGTTCGCGAGTCGTGCACGGCCAGCCAGGCGCGGAGCTGCATCTGGAAGGCCGAGAACGGCACCAGCCCGGCGCCGAAGGCGACCAGCACATGTCCGGTGAGAGCCGCGCCGGAATGGGTGGTGTGACCGTGGGCGAGCACGAAGACGGCGATCGGTGTGCCGAGGGTAACGAGCAGGAGTGTCGCGGGAACGAGGACTACCGCAGCGAGCGAGAGGCCTTCGGACAGCGTGTGTGCAACCGCCGCGTCGTCGCCTTCGGTTCCGCTGCGACTCATAGCGGGGAACAGCGCGGTGATCACCGTTACCGACACGACGGCGTACGGCAGCGAGAACAGCAGGTAACCGTAGGCGTAGATCGCAAGCTGTCCCCGGCCGTGGTCGATCGATTCCGCGAGGTCGGAGACCACGACGTAGCCGAGCTGGTTCGTGACGACGTAGCCGAGCACCCACGCCGCGAACGGCCCGGCTCGCCGCAGCCCGGCCTGGCGCCAGTCCCAGCGGGCCCTGAGCCGCAGCCCGACAGCGCGTAGTGCGGGGAGCAGCGCGATCGTCTGTACGACGACGCCGGCGGTCGTGCCGATGGCGAGGACGAGGATCTGGGCTTGCGACAGGTGGCCGGCCTGCGGCGGCGAGTGCGTGATCACGGCGAACGCGACGCCGCTGCCGATCACGACCAGGTTGTTGAGGACCGGTGCCCACATCGGTGCGGTGAAGCTGCCGCGAATGTTGAGAATCGCGCCGAGGATCGCCCCCAAGCCGTAGAAGAGCAGCTGGGGCAGGAAGTACCGCGCGAAGGTGACCGCCAGTGCCTTCTGCGGTGGCCGCGCGTTGTGGGCGTAGATCGACACGATCCACGGCGCGATGAGAACCGCGATGATGGCTACCGCCGTGAGGACGACAGCGACGATCGTGACGAGTCGTTGGGCGAACGCCTCGCCGTCATCGGCATCGTCGTGCGCCGCTTGAACGAGCAGCGGTATGACGAGCGCCGACAGAACCCCCCCGAGCAGAAGGTCGTACAACGCGTTCGGGACGGTGTTGGCGACGGTGTAGGCGTTGTTGACGCCACCGACGCCCAGCGCGTAGGCGATGACGACGGTGCGAACGAAGCCGGTACCGCGGGAGGCGAGCGTGCCGCTTGCCATCGCCATACCGCTGCGGGCCAGCGCGGCGCGCCCCGTGGCGGCGTTGTCAGTCATGACGCAGGCGTTGCACTGGAACGTCGTGCCGCACGCGCACGGCGGATGAGCCGGATGGCAACGGCGATCAGCAGCAGCGCCGTCGCGGCGCCGGTGATCACCAGCGTGATGGTCCCGTAGACCGTCGATCGGACGAACAGCTGAACCGGACTGCCGTACTTCTGCCCACTGGGAGTGAGCAGCTGCACGGTGAGCGGGAAGACCCCCGAGGTCTTCGCCGTGGCGTGCACATCGACGGTCGTCTGCCGGTTCGCCGGGATTGTGACCTGTTCTCGTCCGTTGTGCGGGAGCTTGAGTCGTTCGCTCGCGTTGACCTGTACGACGATGCTGGCCGGAGCGTCGAGGTCGTTGGCGATCGTGACCGGGACCTTGCCGCCATGACCGGTCAACGTCACGGTGCTGTTCGGTGCCGACACGATGTGGACGGCCTCCGTCATCTTGCGCAGGCCGCTGGCGAAGGCGTCGTACCAGGCCCGGCGCGCGGATGGCTGGTCGCGCCATGCCGACGAGAGGGCTCGGAGCAGCGAGGTGCTGTACGGGCGGGTCTCGGAGTCGTTCGGCGGTAGGACGTTCGTGAGCTGTGAGAGCAGATGCTGCTGCCGGGCGACGTCCCTGACGTAGGACCCCGGCAGCTCGGCGCGACGGGCGGTGCCGGGATAGGTGAGGGGTTGCCGCTCGACCGAGGTGCTGGCGCCGCCGGCGAGGATCGTGGCGATCGTGGTGGAGCCGAGCCACGGCACTCTGCCGGTGTCGGTCAGCAGGTCTGCCGCCAGCGCCGGCGTCGGGTTCCATCTGCGCGCCGGCGCGATGAGGACGCTGCGTTGGTTCGAGGGTGCCTCGGCCTCGATCATCAACGTCTCGGCGAGGTAGCGCTGCAACGTGATGCGTGCGCTTGCCGGCTCCTCCGCGCCCTCGGACAGCGCCGTCGACAGGATCGAGTCCACCAGCACGGTCGGGATGTCACCAGCGGCGGTGACAAGCGACGCCCGCGGCGACGGCGTCTCGTTGGGTGCGACGACTGGCGGGAGCGCCGCGTCCGACAGGACCATGCTGGTGGCGCCGTCGCTGAACAGCGCATCGATGCCGCGCTGGTCGATCAGCCCACCCGATGGCCAACCGGCGTCGACGAGCGTCGCCGCCGGGAGGACCTGGTCGACCACCTTGCGGCCGGCGGTTGCGGCCACACCCACCAGCGTCGCCAAGCCGTTGCGGAAGGCGGCTGCGACGTCGGGGTCGCCGTACGGCAATGGAATGACGTCGGCTCCCGCGGTCGCGGCGCGCAACGTCGTCAGCCAGGCGCGGGACAGCGGGCCGCCGGCGCCCGCGGTCGGCTTCGGGGAGTGGGCGACCTCGTAGTCGCTGCGCATCGCGTCGATGTCGTCGAGCAGCATCGGGTCGATCGCCCAGGTGATCGCCACGTCGCGGGCCGCCGGCTCAGCGGGCGCCCGGTGCTTGTGGTGCTTGCCCGTCGCGACGGGCGGCGCCGGCGCTTGGTGCGCGGCCTCCGCTGCCGCGTCGATCAGACCGGAGAGCCGGCCCCCGGGCCGTAGCTCCGCCGCGAGCTCGTCGTCGCGCCACTGGTCGGAGCTGTCGCGATGTGGCCGGTCGATCAACGGCCAGAGCCAGGCGACCTGGAGTGGCTGCGGACCGATCGCCTCGCGCGGCGCCCACGGCAAGAAGGTGCGGAGGTTGCCGAGCGCCGTCGAGCCGAAGCCGTCCGAGCCGGTGACGGCGACGCCGAGCTCCCGGACCTGCCAGGTCGACGTCGGGAGGCCGGTGACGGCGGGGTCGAGCGTGACGTGGAGCTGGAAGGGCTCCCGCTGCCCGGGGCCGAGCCGGGCCGTCCGCAGGGGAACGACCGATGTGAGTGATACCGGCAGGCCGGACACCGACCCGGTGGGGTCGTCGGCGAAGGCGTCGAACGTGCTTCGCGCCGAGATGGCCTCGCCCATCCGAAGCTGGATCGCGACGTCGTCGACCGGCTCGGCGGAGGTGTTGGTGAGGATGCCGCGCAGCACCAGGTCGTCGCCGGGCTGCGGTGCGATCGGACGCAGCGCCGTCAACCTCACACTGACCGGCGGGATGCCGTCAGCGGCCGGCGCCGCCGACGCCGCCCGGGCGGTGAACGCCAAGGGCGAGAGCGCGAGCCCGGCCGCCAGCAGCCCGGCCACGGTCGAGCGGCCGGTTCGCAGTCCGCTGGGACGGCCCGGGTGGGAACGGCGCAGGCTCATGCAGTGTCGGCGAGGAGTGCCGGCACCGCTTGGACGAGCCGGCGTTCGTCGTCGTAGGCGAGCCGCTCGGCGAGCTGCGTCAGCGGCACCCACTCGACCTGCTCCACTTCGACGTCCTCGTCGGAGAGCTCTCCGCTCTGCGCCATCAAGAGGAAATGGTGCACCGTCTTGTGGATCCGGCGGCCCTCCGCCACGAACCAGAAGTCGATCGTGCCCAACGGCGCGAGCACTCGGCCCGTGATGCCGGTCTCCTCCGCGACCTCACGAATCGCGGCCGCCTCTTTCGTCTCACCGGCCTCGACGTGTCCCTTCGGCAGCGACCAGCGCAGCCGCCCGCGTCTGTCCAGCCGGCCGATCAGCGCGGCCCGCGCTGCCATGTCCGGGCCGTCGACCACAAGGCCACCGGCCGAGGTTTCCTCGACACGCCTGAGGTAGCGGCGCGGCGAGGGGGACATGAGTCCGATCCTACGAGCGGCCTTGATCGCTGCTCCGGCGCGACTTCGGGCCTCCTAGTGTGGTGAGCGTGCCTACGGAGGGGGATGACTGGATCGTTGCGGCCGGACAGCGCGCGATTCGCGAGCTCGTGCGACTGAGCGCGGTCACCGATCCACTTGCCGGCCGGTTCCGCGACGCCGGCCACGAGCTCTATCTCGTCGGCGGCCCGGTCCGCGACGCCCTTCTCGGGCGGGTGACCTCCGATCTCGACTTCACGACGGACGCCCGCCCGGAGCAGATCCTCGCGGTGGTTGATCGGCTCGGCCCGACCTGGACCACGGGCATCGCCTTCGGGACGGTCGGGGTGCAGCTGGGCGAGCATCGATGCGAGATCACGACCTTTCGCAGCGACGTGTACGACGCGTCGTCTCGCAAGCCCCAGGTCGACTTCGGCGACACGATCGAGGGCGACCTGATTCGCCGCGACTTCACGATCAACGCCATGGCGGTGGCGCTCCCGCTCGATGCGGCGCGACCGATCGTCGACCCGTCGAGCGGGCTCGATGACCTCCGCGCACAGGTCCTCCGGACGCCGATCGAGCCGCAGCAGTCGTTCACGGACGACCCGCTTCGCATGATGCGGGCGGCCCGGTTCGCCGCACAGCTCGGATTCACCGTCGAGTCGACGACGCTCGCTGCGATCGTCGACATGACCGATCGCCTCGAGATCGTGAGCGCGGAACGGGTTCGCGACGAGCTGACCAAGCTCATCGTCGCCGCTAGGCCGCGGGTCGGACTGGCGCTCCTTGTGGAGACCGGCATGGCCGAGCGGGTGCTGCCCGAGGTTGCCCGGTTGCGCGACACCGTTGACGAGCACCGTCGGCACAAGGACGTGTACGTGCACACGTTGACAGTTCTCGAGCAGGCCATCGAGCTCGAACCCGACGGGCCGGACCTCGTGTTGCGGATGGCGGCCTTGCTGCACGACATCGGGAAGCCGAAGACCAAGTCGGTCGACCCTGACGGCAAGGTCAGCTTCCACCATCACGAGGTGGTCGGCGCGTCGATGGTGAAGACGCGGCTGTCGGCCTTGCGCTACCCCAAGGACGTGATCGAGGACGTGTCGCGGCTCGTCGAGCTGCACTTGCGCTTCCACGGCTACTCGGGCGGAACCTGGACTGACGCAGCGGTACGTCGGTACGTGCGTGACGCGGGCCCGCTGCTGGATCGCCTGCACCGGCTGACGCGCTCGGACTGCACGACGCGCAACGCGCGCAAGGCAGCTGCGCTTGCGTCGGCGTACGACTCGCTCGAGCGACGGATCGCGGAGCTCGCCGAGCGGGAGAACCTCGCCTCGATTCGGCCTGATCTGGATGGCAACGAGATCATGAGCGAGCTGGGGATGCCCCCGGGCCCGCAGGTCGGTGCGGCCTACCGGCACCTGCTGGAGCTGCGGATGGAGCGCGGCCCGATGAGTCGGGAGGACGCCGTAGCGGCGTTGCGGGAATGGGCCGCGGAAGGCGGAATCGGAGGTTGATCCCGGCGTGTCCGTGGCACGGGCGCGAGGTTGGGAATAGTCATCTCGGACTATGGAGAGCATGGACGTGCAGGGCGACAATGCACCAATGAGACGAACCGGGCGTTCGGCTCTGGCGCAGGGCGTCGTCGCGCTGGCCGTGATGACGGCGGGCGTCGTTGTGGTCGTGACCGACGACTCGCCCCCGGTAGCGAACGCCGAGACGGTCCTTGGCGTGGTGAAGCACGCCCGGATCGTCAGCGCGTCCGGCGCGACGCGTCCGGCGTCCGCGGGCGACCGGCTCTCCGCCGGCGATGTGATCACGACCGGTCCACACGGGTCGGCGCAGGTGATCACGCGCCAGCGCACGACCTTCCTCGGTGGACCCGGTGCGCTCGTCGTCGTCAACGGCGCTCGTCAGCAGCTGCGGACCGGCACCGCCATCGTCGACGCGTTGAGTGGTCCATCACTCGACCTGGACCTGTCCGGCACGCTGGTGAAGATCCCGCGCGGATCCGCGATCGAGGCCGCCCGCGGCGTCTCGACCCGGGTTGGCGCGTTGGCCGGCCCGGCCGCGATCACGAGTACGAGTGGTCGCCGGCTCGCGCTGCCGGCACTGTCGCAAGCGGTCTTGAGTGGTGACGCAGTGCCGGGCGCAACGACGCCGTTGCACCTCACCGACAGTCCGGAGGAAGCGCGCGTCGTGCCGAGGCTGATAGCCGACGATCTCGCTCTCAAGACGTTGGCGCGTGGCATCGACACCACCGGCCGGTCCACGGCGCGCATCGTCGTGGCGTCGTGGGATGGGACGAGCCAGCCGGTTCCGAGCCAGGTGAGCCGCTCCGAGCGAGTGCTGCCGATGTTGATAGCTGACTCGACCCATGGCGGTTCGGCGCAGCAGCGCTACAACAGTGCGGTCGGGTGGCGCGCGCAGGGCGGATCCTGGGGCGTCGTGTTGCACCTGCTGTCCGGACGGGCGGCTCAGGTCGAGTCGACCCTCGCCGCCCTTCAACGCGCTCGTCAGGCGCCCGGCCGGATCGGGTCCGTGCAGTCGCCGACGACCGTTGCCGCCAGCGGACCCACCCGGCCGACGGCATTCCAGACTCCGCCGGTCGACGCCGGCGGTCAGACGACGCCTCCCCCCTCACGGCCGAGCCGGCCCAAGGGCGGATCGCCGACGACACCGGCGCCCGACAACCTGGTGGGTGGTCTCGTCTCCACCGTGCAGAACGTGATCGACGGGGTGCTGGGGCTGCTGCCGCACGACAAGGCGAAGGCGGGCTCCGACCCGACGACGACGAGGGTGCCGCCGAAGTCGCCGAAGAAGCTGTCGAGCCGGCTCACCGGCAACGCCGCCTCACCGGTGCGGTCGGCGGCCTCGGCAACGGTCGGGTCGACCCCTGCCACGAGCCCCGCGAAGGCGCCGGTCGCCACGTCGACGCCGTCGAACGGCCTGCTAGGCGACCTCCTCGGCGGCCTGCTCGGCAAGCACTGAGGACCCGGGCACCGCGGTCGCGGTGTAGGTGACCGCGATGACCAGGTACGCGGCGCTCATCGCCGCGACGGTGGTGACGCTGCGGCCGGTCAGCGGCAAGGTGAAGGCGCCGACTACGGCCATCCCCGCAAAGCACGCGTTCGATCCGGCGTCGTAGATCGCGAACGCTCGTCCCCGGTAGTCGTCGGCGATGGTCTCCTGCACGATCGTGTCCACGCAGACCTTCGACGCGTGTATGCCGAACCCGAGAGCGAGCGCGGACAGGAGATACAGCGGCATGCGATACGGCGAGCCGAGTGCAAGGCCGGTGACCGCCGGCAGCGCCGTGCTGACGGCGATCCACTTGTGTAACCCGATGCGCCGCGTGATCCGCGGGGTGACGAGGGCGGCGAGGACCAAGCCGACGCCGCCCGCCGTGGCGGCCTGCCCCGCGCCGACCAGCCCGGCCCGAAGCGGGCCGTCGTCGTGGAAGGTGTTGCGGTAGAGGAGCAACGTCATGATCGTCCAGAGGCCGAACAGACCGCGATGCCCGTAGAGCACGCCGAGCGCGCGTGCCGCGGGCCGGTGCTCCCAGAGGTAGCGCGTGCCGCTCACGAATCCGGAAGCCACGGCCGCCAGCTCGTGCCGGATGGAGCGGGTAGCCGGTTCGTGCGGTCCGAGCCGGTTGAGCGGCAGGCGGGTGGCAACCGCCGCGGCAACGAGGTAGCCGAGGAAGGAGAAGCCCGCGACGATCGCGGTGCCGTGGTCCCCGGACCCGACAAGGTGCCGGATGCCGAGGCCGATGCCGCCGCCGATGATCGTCACCACGGTGCCGGCGGTGGTGGTCAGTGCGTTGCCGATGATCAGCTGGTTGTCGGGCACGATGCGCGGCAGCGCTGTGCTCTGGGCGGCGAGGTAGAAGCGGTTGACCGCCAGCGCGCCGAAGGCGGCGACGTCGAAGACCGGGGATCGAGAGCCCAATGTCGCCAGCAGCACCGCCGAGATGCCGGCGACGATGCCGTGAATCGCCGCGCCGTAGGAGAGCACCCGCTGCCGGCGCCACCGGTCGAGGAAGACACCGGCGAACGGTCCGACCAGGCTGTACGGCAGGACCAGCAGCACCAGCCCGCCCGCCACCTCGGCGGGCTGGGTGTGATGCTCCGGGTTGAACAGCAGCGCGCCGTACAGGCTTGCCTGGAAGATCCCGTCGGCAGCCTGGGACAGAAGCCGAGCGGCCAGCAGTGTGGCGAACCACTGCTGGCCGAACAGCTCGCGGAGCTGACCTCCGTGTGAGTACCGCACCGGACGTGCGGCGAGTTTCTAGCGCTCGATGGTGCCTTCGATGAAGTTGGCGACCGCCTCGCGCGCCTCGTCATCGCTGTACTGCACCGGCGGCGACTTCATGAAGTACGACGAGGCCGAGAGGATCGGGCCACCGACACCGCGGTCCTTGGCGATCTTCGCGGCACGGATCGCGTCGATGATGACGCCGGCCGAGTTCGGCGAGTCGTGGACCTCGAGCTTGTACTCCAGGTTCAGCGGGGTGTCACCGAAGGAACGGCCCTCGAGGCGGACGTAGGCCCACTTGCGGTCGTCGAGCCACGGCACGTGGTCCGACGGGCCGATGTGCACGTCGGCGTTGCGCATCTCGTGCGGGATCTGCGACGTCACCGACTGCGTCTTCGAGATCTTCTTCGACTGCAGGCGCTTGCGCTCCAGCATGTTCTTGAAGTCCATATTGCCGCCGAAGTTCAGCTGGTAGGTGCGGAGCAGCTCGACGCCGCGGTCCTCGAACAGCTTCGCGAGGACGCGGTGGGTGATGGTGGCACCCACCTGGCTCTTGATGTCGTCGCCGACGATCGGCACGCCCGCGTCGGTGAACTTCTGCGCCCAGACCGGGTCGCTGGCGATGAACACCGGCAGTGCGTTGACGAAGGCGACCTTCGCGTCGATCGCGCACTGCGCGTAGAAGCGGTCCGCTTCCTCGCTGCCGACCGGCAGGTAGGAGACCAGGACGTCGACCTTCGAGTCCTTGAGGACCTGAACGACGTCGACCGGCTTCTCGTCGGACTCCTCGACCATCTCGCGGTAGTACTCGCCGAGACCGTCGTGCGTCGGACCGCGCTGCACGATCACGCCGGACGGCGGCACGTCGGTGATGTGGATGGTGTTGTTCTCGCTGGCGACGATCGCCTCCGAGAGGTCACGACCGACCTTCTTGCCGTCCACGTCGAACGCGGCGACGAACTCGACGTCACGGACGTGGTAGCCGCCGAAGTCGACGTGCATCAGACCGGGGACGCGCGCCTCGGGGTCGGCGTTCTTGTAGTACTCAACGCCCTGGACGAGCGACGAGGCACAGTTGCCCACGCCGACGATGGCGACTCGGACGGAACCCATCAGAGCTGGTCTCCTTGGTAGATGCGAGTTACTTCGCGGTTTGGGGGGTGGCGGCCGGCGCTGGGGTGCGGGAAGTGCGACCGGAGGATGTTGCGGATGTGGTGTTGCGCGATTCGGTGCGGCGGGAGCGGGCTGGGCGGGCGGCAACCCCCGCGCGCTCGGTGGCGATGAGCTCGTTGAGCCACCGCACCTCGCGTTCGACGGCTTCCAGGCCGTGGCGCTGCAGCTCGAGGGTGTAGCGGTCGATGCGCTCGCGGGCCGTGCTCATCGACGAGGAAGCCGTCTGCTGCCGCTCCTCGAGCCGGCTGCGCCGGCCCTCCAGGATCCGCAGCCGGGTGTCGGCATCGGTCTGCGCGAAGAACGCGAACCGGACTCCGAAGCTCTCGTCCTCCCACGCGGCCGGCCCACCTTCGGCGAGCTGGTCCTGCAGTCGCTCCTTGCCCTCTGCCGTGAGCTTGTACGTCGTCTTCTTGCGCTTGCCCACTTCAGCCGCGCTGTCATCGGTCGTGATGTAACCGGCCGACTGCAGCGTGTTCAGACACGGATAGAGCGAGCCGTAGAAGGTCGTGCGGAACGGCCCGAGGATTCCCTTGAGGCGCTTGTTGAGCTCGTAGCCGTGCATGGGCGACTCGTTGAGCAACCCGAGAACGGCGAGCTCCAGCACGCCGGACTTTCGGCTCAAGACGGGTCCCCTATGCTTCGGTACTGCGCCGGTTCCGTGGATCTGGATAGATCCTGACGCTAGATCGCGCCGATGTATCGAGTTGATACATCGGGCAGAGTATGCCGCGGCGGACCGGAAGGCAAGTACCCCGCCGGATCCGCGTGGCGCCGGTTGCTGCCGCCGTGCCGTCGGCGCTGCCCGCCGTGCCGTCGTGCCGTTCAGGAATGGGGCAGCGCTCCCGGCGTACCCTGCACCGCATGCTCCGTTCGACCGCTGTCGAAGAGGTCGCGGGGGCGCGCTGTGTCATCGACTACGCACTGGCTCGACGAGCGGTGCTCACCGGCCTCGCGAACGGCCGGATCCGCCAGGCGGACGCTTGCGATGCGCACATCTACCTGCGCCGAGCGGCGCGCTACCACGGTGAGCCGACCGGCGAGCCGTGCCCGGTGTGTGCCGACGACGACCTGCTGCACGTCACCTACGCCTACGGCGAGTGCTTCAACGGCGATACGAACGGTCGCGCCTGGGCCACCCGCGAGCTGCCCGGCCTGGCCGCGCGCCTCCCGGAGTTCTCGGTCTACGTCGTGGAGGTCTGCCTCGGCTGTGGCTGGAACCACCTGGTGACCTCCGCCGTACTGGGTACTGGTGAGCCCGTGACCCGTCGCCGCCGGTCCGGATCGCACGGGTGAGCTCTGCTCGACGGGCCGCGCGGGGGACCCGCCGCGGCATTGCGAGGTTCGCACCCCGGCCGAAGCACGTGCTGTGGGGCTCGCTGTGGGCGCTCATCGGGGCAGTCGTCCTCTCCGCGATCGCCTACGCCCGCACGACCATCCCGAACCCCAGCGAGCTCGCGGCACAGCAGACGACGACGATCTACTACAGCGACGGCAAGACCGTGCTCGCCCACATCGGCTCGACCACTCGCTCTGACGTGAAGCTGTCCGAGGTGCCGGTTGCGGTGCAGCATGCCGTGCTCGCCGCGGAGGACCGCCACTTCTACTCCGAGCCGGGCATCTCACCGACCGGCATCGTCCGGGCGCTGCTGGTCGACCTCAAGGGCGGTGACATCAGCCAGGGCGGATCGACGATCACGCAGCAGTACGTGAAGAACGCCTACCTCTCCCCGCATCGCACCTTGACCCGCAAGCTCAAAGAGATCCTGATCGCGACGAAGCTCGGCCAGACTCGGTCGAAGGCGTCGATCCTCGAGGACTACCTCAACACCATCTACTTCGGGCGCGACGCCTACGGCATCCAAGCCGCGGCGAGGGCGTACTTCCACGAGACCGCGTCGGAGCTGACCGTCGAGCAAGGCGCGTTGCTGGCCGCCGTCATCCGCGCACCGAGCTACTACGACGACCCGAAGAACGCCGCGGCCGAGCGGGCTCGCTGGCAGTACGTCATCGACGGCATGGTCAGCCAGGGTTGGCTCTCCCAGCACAAGGCCGGCCAGCTCGAGTTCCCCAAGGTGCGCAAGCCCAGCAGCGCGAGAGCCAGCTGCCACGCCGAGACCTGCTTCATCCGGGACGCGGTCGAGTACGAGCTGCAGCACAAGGACGGCATCTCCTCCTCCCAGCTCGACCTCGGTGGCTACAAGATCGTGACGACCATCGACAAGAAGACAGAGGACGCGATGGTGGCGGCGGAGAAGGCCGTTGTCCCGAACAACCGCAAGGGAACGCCGGAAAGCGGCGCTGCATCGGTGGTGCCGGGCGACGGAGCGATCAGGGCGCTGTACGGCGGGCGCGGCTACTGCCGGGACACGAAGGACAACCCGGACGCGTGCATCGACTTGTCCGGCGCGACCGACAGCTGGGCGCGTCCACCCGGCTCGTCGTTCAAGGTGTTCACCCTGATCGCGGCGCTGAAGAAGGACATCTCGCTGTCGAGCACCTTCGACGGGCCAACGGTCGTGAACGTGAACGGGACGCCGATCCACAACTCCTCGCCGGGCGAGACGTGCTACGGCTGCTCGCTGCTCAAGGCGTTTGCCGAGTCGATCAACACGATCTTCGTGCCACTCGCCAAGCAGGTCGGTCCGCAGAACGTCGTCGACGCGGCGTACGACGCCGGAATCCCGGAGTCGCGACAGCTCAACCCGGTTCCCGACATCGCGCTCGGTCCGGACCAGGTCTCACCGCTCGACCTCGCGACGGCCTACGCGACGGTTGCGGCGCAGGGGAGCTACGCAGCGCCGTACCTCGTGAAGGCGGTGACGACGGTGGACGGGCAGCGGATCTACCACGCGACGCCGCACCCGAGTCAGGTCTTCGGGAAGGACGTGATGGCGGACACGACCTATGCCATGACGAAGGTTCTCCAGCCCGGCGGCACCGCCTACGGGCACGCGCTCTACGGGCGCCCGTCGGCGGGAAAGACCGGTACGACGGACCGCAACACCAACGCGTGGTTCACAGGGTTCACCCCGCAGCTGTGCACGTCGGTGTGGATCGGCAACGTGGACCGCGAGCAGACCGTCACGGCCGGCGGGGTCGGCGAGGTGTTCGGCGGCACGCTGCCGGCTGATGTGTGGGAGCAGACGATGAACGCGGCGCTCGCCGGCGAGCCGGTGATCCCCTTCCCGCGCGCTGCCGGCGTGGGCTCGCCCGTCGCCTCCTCGACCGCGACCCCGACGGCGACGACGACGGTCACGCCGAGTGAGACGCCGACTCCGACGATCTCGCCGACGATCACGGTGTCCCCCACCGAGTCACCGACGACGACGCCGCCTCCGGTCAGCTCGACCCCGACCGAGACGGTGACGCCAGGCGGAGGCGGGCCCGTCGAGCAGTCGCCCGAGCGGGTCGGTCGGCGCGGCCGCGACTGATCCGGCTCCAGGCACGAAAGACTGCCGGTGTGCGGCTGAACTCCCCGGCTCGAGAGGACCCCGCTGTCGCGGGCGCAAGCGAGCTGATCGGTGGGCCGCTCGGCCGCCACGCGGCCGGTCCGCTGTGGTCGTGGTGGACGCCGGTACGGGTCGCGCTCGGGGTCACGATCCTGTTCTGCCTGTTCGGCTACCTCCAGAAGTCGGCGTGCTTGACCCACCCGTACACCGACGACTACCAGTACACGCGGCTCTGCTACACGGACACCTACGTCCTGTACACCGTCGAGGGGATCAACGCCCGCACCGATGAGAACGGTGCGGTCACCGGGGCCGTCGGCGTCCCGTACCGCGATCACCCCGTGGAGTACCCGCCGGTCATCGGTGGGTTGATGTGGGTGGCCGGCGAGATCACGTCGGTGGTGCACGGCGGTGGCGCCGATGTGGGCGGCGCGCACGCCACGACGTTCTTCAACGTGACGGCGCTGGGCCTGGCTTCTCTGGCGTTGATCTCGACTTTCACGGTTGCGCAGCTCGCCGGCCGGCCGCGGGCGTGGGACGCCGTGATGGTCGCTGCGTCGCCGGTGCTGTTCATGCACGCCTTCACCAACTGGGACCTGGCCGCGGTCGCGCTGACCGGCCTCGGCCTCTATGCATGGAGTCGCGGCTCTCCGACGTGGGCGGGCGTCGCGCTCGGAGTTGGTGTGGCGACAAAGCTCTACCCGCTGCTGGTGCTGCTCGCGCTGGTGATGTTGTGTGCGCGCTCGGCCAAGTGGCGGGCGGCGTTGCGGGCGATCGGCGGTGCCGCCGCGGCTCTCGTCGTCACCTATGTCCCGGCGATCGTCCTGTCCTACCAGACCCCGACCGCACTGCTGAACAGTCGCTTCTCGTTTCCCCAGGGCTGCCCGACCGGGCATCCGCTTCGCGGGTGGGAGTGGTTCAGCTCGCTGTCACAGATCCGTGGCGCCGACTGGGGGAGCGTGTGGATCGTCTTGCAGCACGCGTTCTCGGGCAACGCCATCGGCCGTGCGTTCCGACCCGCCTCGCAGTGCGGCGCGGCACCGTTCAAGACCAACCTGATCGCCGCGCTCGCCGTCGGCCTGTTCGTCGTCGGCGTCGGCTACCTGGTCTGGAAGGCGCCGTGGCGGCCGCGGGTCGGTCAGATCGCCTTCCTGTTGGTGGCAGGGTTCGTGATGTTGAACAAGATCGACTCTCCGCAGTACGCGCTGTGGCTCGTGCCGCTCGCCGTACTGGCTCGTCCGCGCTGGACGTCGTTGTTGGTCTGGCAAGTGACCGAGGTCGTGTTGGGGGCAGCGAATCTCTACACGCTGATCGCGCAGGGCCATTCCCAGCAGGGGCTGCCGATGGGCACCTACCTGATCCTCGTCGTGATTCGCGACATCGTCTTGTGCTGGCTGATGGCGCTGGTCGTCCGCGAAGTGCTGGACCCCAGACGTGACGTGGTGCGCAACGACGGGGTGGATGATCCGGCAGGCGGCGTGCTTGTCGCCCCGTAAGGGGCAACATGGAATGGTGACCCGTCCTCGACAGCTCGCCGGCGCGGTGCTGCTGCTCGCCGCGACGACCGGCGCCGTTGGCCTGGTCGCCGCCACCGACGCGGCTGCTGCTTCCTGCAACGCGGTCACGATCTCGGCCGGCCGCAACCTGACCTTGAACGTGTCGAACGTCTTCGTCACCGAGGGCGGATGTGTGCGGTTCGCGAACCTCACCGACGTCACTGTCAGCATCCGGGTGTCGGGCTCGTCGTTCTCCGAGCGGTTGCCGGCTCGGACGCCGGCAACCGCATCCAGAAGCTTCACCGCGACCAAGTCGGCGGGCGTGACGGCGACCGACGGTGTCAGGACCGGGCACGGCACCATCACGGTCTCGTCGGCCGCGTCCCCCGCGGCCACGCCGACGCCGACCTCAACCCGCTCGACGGTGGTGGCGCCGCTGAAGTCGACGAAGCCGACGCCGTCGAGCAAGCCGCCGAAGTCCAGCGCGTCGCACGGCTCGGACCTGCCGAGCGCCGTGTCGACCGACGCTGCCGCCGCAGTGAACACCCAGCACACCTTCGCGTTGCCCGCGCTGCCATCCGCGCCACCGGTGCAGAGCGGCAGCGGCAGCGAGAGCGGCCCGAGTCGTCCGCCGACCGTGAGCCACCCGGTCGTCGCACCTAGGGTCAAGAGCTCGGACCCACGCCTGACATCGACGGTCCTCGAGCCGGCCGGGGGGCCCCGGCGCGGCCTGCCCGCCACGGTCGCGACGGTGCTCCTGGTGGGCTTGGCTGCGGCGTACGGGCGAACCGTCCTCGTCGCAGGGTCGGCTGTGGACAGACCGCCGGCCCCGCGAGCTGTGCGTCGTACCGTCTAGGGCGGCTGGGGGTCCGAGTTCGCCGCGGCGATCCGACTCGCCGTGCGCTGCTAGCCTGGTCGGCGCTCGACGCAGAGCAACCTCCTGCCACGACATCCGCCCCCAGCCTCCGGTTGAGGAACGAGTGCCGTGGCCGCCTTGCCACCACTGGGGTGGCGAGCATCGAGTCCAGAGGAGGTGGGTTGCACGCATGCGTCACTACGAACTGATGGTCATCCTCGACCCTGATCTCGAGGAGCGGACGGTCCAACCGTCGCTCGAGCAGTTTCTCGGCGTGATCCGCCAGGCCGGCGGCAGTGTCGACAAGCTCGACGTCTGGGGCCGGCGACGCCTGTCTTACGAGATCGGGAAGAAGGTCGAGGGGATCTACGCCGTGGTCGACATCACGGCGGATCCGGCAGCGGTCAAGGAGCTCGACCGCCAGCTGAAC
This sequence comes from Mycobacteriales bacterium, assembly GCA_035548055.1. Lineage (GTDB taxonomy): Bacteria > Actinomycetota > Actinomycetes > JAFAQI01 > JAFAQI01 > DASZTV01. Next base: position 39,458 of record DASZTL010000088.1, read on the forward strand.
CTCAACGAGGCCGTGCTGCGCACCAAGGTGCTGCGGCCGGACGCGAAGTAGGCCGGCCATGGCCCAAGGCGACGTCACGGTCACGGTGGTGGGCAACCTCACGCAGGACCCGGAGCTGCGCTTCACCCCTAGCGGTGCGGCGGTCGCGTCCTTCACGGTCGCGTCGACGCCGCGGATCCTCGACAAGGCCACCAACGAGTGGAAGGACGGCGACGCGCTGTTCCTTCGCTGCAGCGTGTGGCGGCAGGTTGCGGAAAACGTCGCCGAGTCGCTGACTCGCGGCGCGCGCGTCATCGTGACCGGTCGCCTGAAGCAGCGCAGCTTCGAGACCAAGGAAGGCGAGAAGCGCACCGTCGTCGAGCTCGACGTCGACGAGGTGGGCCCCTCACTTCGCTACGCGACGGCGAAGGTCACCAAGGCTTCGCGCGGCGGTGGCGGCGGCGGTTCGTACGGCGGCGGTGGTGGTGGCGGCGGTGCCGCGCCCGTCGACGACGACCCGTGGGCCACTCCCGCGCCGAGCGGCGGCGGCATGACCGACGAGCCGCCCTTCTAACGACCACTTGTCCGTGGCTGCGCTTGCGATAGCGCGCTGAGACACGGACAACTTCCCGAACTACGACTGGAGTCCCTCAGCAATGCCTAAGCCCATTTTGCGCAAGCCGAAGAAGAAGGTGTGCGGGTTCTGCAAGGACAAGAACTTCACGCGCATCGACTACAAGGACACCGCGATGCTGCGGAAGTTCATCTCCGACCGCGGCAAGATCCGCGCTCGCCGGGTCACCGGCAACTGCGCGCAGCACCAGCGTGACGTCGCCACTGCGGTGAAGAACGCTCGCGAGATGGCGCTGCTTCCCTACACGAGCACGGCCCGATAGGACCCGCCATGAAGCTGATCCTCACCCAGGAAGTGTCAGGCCTCGGAAGCGCCGGCGACATCATCGAGGTCAAGGACGGCTACGGCCGCAACTACCTCGTGCCGCGTGGTCTTGCGATCAAGTGGAGCAAGGGCGGCGAGAGCCAGGTCGCGGCGCTGCGCCGGGGCCGCGACGTCCGCGAGGTCAAGGACCTCGGCGAGGCGAAGGCGATCGCGGAGAGCCTGTCGGGCCTGTCCGTGAAGCTGTCCTCGCGTGCCGGCGAAGGTGGCCGCCTGTTCGGCTCCGTCACGACGGCCGACGTCGTCGAGGCGGTTGCCGCAGCGGGCGGGCCGAAGCTGGACAAGCGTCGCGTCGAGCTGCCCAGCGCCCACATCAAGACTGTCGGGTCGCACACCGTGTCGGTGCGGCTGCATCCCGAGGTGACCGCGTCGGTAGCGATCGAAGTGACCGCCTCCTAAGGCAAAGACCACTGCGCAAGCAATGCCACATTGCTAGTGCGATTTCGGCGGCTTAGCAGCAAATCGCGTGGGCAATGTGACATTGCTACTGGAGCAGCGGGCAGCGGCGGCCACGCTTGTGGTTGCCGCGTTGTCGTCATTTGATCTGAGCTTTCTCCCCTGCACACCCGTGGACGACTGTTTGTGCAGGTCAGGCGGTGTGTCGTGAGTCGATCAGCACTGTTATCCACGGCGCTGTCCGCAGGCTGTGCACCGTGAATCGCCGGTTGTTCACACGCCCGTCCCCAGCGCTTCCCCAGCGGGTGCGAATTCGGTCTCGCGAAGCGTGGTGATGCGGCCCGGCGACGCCTAGTTTCGAAATCGTCGGCGCGAGGTGGTGTCCTTCGGCTGACGGTCACGGGGCGATCGGGAGGGTGTGTCAGCGGTGAGCATCGGCGACGTCGTTCCGATGCCCGGCGCGGGCCAGATCGAGCTCGACCGGACTCCGCCGCAGGACATCCTGGCGGAGCAGTGTGCGCTCGGCGGCATGTTGCTGTCGAAGGACGCGATCGCGGACGTCGTCGAGGTGATTCGACCGACCGACTTCTACCGCCCGGCGCACCAGGTCGTCTACGACGCGATCATCGAGCTGTACGGCAAGGGCGAGCCGGCCGATCCGGTGACGGTTGCCGCCGAGCTGACCCGTAACGGATCGCTCGAGCGCATCGGCGGAGCGCCGTACCTGCACACGCTCATCGCTTCGGTGCCGACCGCTGCCAACGCCGGCTACTACGCCGAGATCATCCGTGAGCGCGCGATCCTGCGCCGGTTGATCGAGGCCGGCACGAAGGTCGTACAGCTCGGGTACGGCGCGGCCGGTGGCATGGGCGGCGAAGTCGACGACGTTGTCGACCGGGCGCAGGCCGCCGTCTACGAGGTCGTCGAGCGCCGGACCAGCGAGGACTACGTCGACCTCGAGTCGGCGATGTGGGCGACGTACAACGAGATCGAGGCGATCGGAAGCCGCGGCGGGGAGCTCTTCGGGGTGCCGACCGGCTTCCGTGACCTCGACGAGCTGACCAACGGTCTGCACGAAGGCCAGCTGATCGTCGTCGCCGGAAGACCGGGGCAGGGCAAGAGCACCCTTGCCCTCGACTTCCTCCGGAGTGCGTCGATCGCGCATGGTCGGACCGGTGCGCTGTTCTCGCTGGAGATGGGGAAGAGCGAGATCACGATGCGGCTGCTTTCGGCGGAGGCGCGTATCCCGCTGACCCGCATCCGCACCGGCGGGCTGAACGACGACGACTGGAACAAGCTCGCGCGGCGGATGGGTGAGGTCGCGTCGGCGCCGATGTTCCTCGACGACTCCCCGAACATGAACATGATGGAGATCCGGGCGAAGGCCCGCCGCCTCAAGCAGCGTCACGACTTGAAGCTCGTCGTCGTCGACTACCTGCAGCTGATGACGAGCCCGAAGCGGGTCGAGAACCGGCAACAGGAAGTCGCCGAGATGAGCCGTTCACTGAAGCTGCTGGCGAAGGAGCTCGCCGTCCCCGTCGTTGCCGTCAGCCAGCTGAACCGTGGTGCCGAGCAGCGATCCGACAAGCGGCCGCAGCTCTCCGACCTTCGTGAGTCCGGTGCGATCGAGCAGGACGCCGACATGGTGATCCTGCTGCACCGCGACGACTACTACGAGAAGGAGTCACCGCGCGCGGGCGAGGCGGACCTGATCGTGGCCAAGCACCGAAACGGTCCCACCAAGGACGTCGTGGTGTCCTCGCAGCTGCACTACTCGCGCTTCGTGGACATGCCGCACAGTTAGTCGTCACGCTCGGGGGTCGTAGCCTCTGCCACATGAGCCTGCTCGACGTGATGGTGCCGGTGCGGCGAGACCTCCACCGCGAGCCCGAGCTCGGGTTGGATCTGCCGCGCAGCGCGCAGCGACTGATGGCTGCACTGGCGGACCTGGACGTGGAGGTCAGCGAGGGCGAGACCTGCTCGTCCGTCACCGCGGTCTTGCGCGGCGGGCAGCCCGGCCCGACCGTCCTGTTGCGCGCGGACTTCGACGCCTTGCCGGTCGCGGAGAAGACGGGCCTTCCGTTTGCCGCCGACAACGGCAACATGCACGCCTGCGGCCATGACCTGCATGCCGCGATGCTCGTGGGTGCGGCTCATCTGCTGCACGAGCAGCGGACGTCCCTGGCCGGTGATGTGGTGCTCGCCTTCCAGCCCGGCGAAGAGGGGTACGACGGCGCCGGGCGGATGCTGGCCGAAGGCGTCCTGGAAGCCAGCGGCACCCGGGCCTGCGCGGCCTATGCGCTGCACGTGATCTCGTCGGTCCTCCCGGCCAGCATGCTGGCAACCCGCGGCGGACCACTCATGGCCGCCGTCGACACCCTCGACGTGACCGTGCGGGGCATGGGTGGCCACGGCAGCGCGCCGCATCGGGCGAAGGACCCGGTCCTCGCGGCCGCCGCGATGGTGTCCGCTGTGCAGCTCGCGGTCACGCGCGAGTTCGACGTCTTCGACCCGGTCGTTGTGACGACCGGGTCGCTGCACGCCGGCACCGCCCACAACGTGATCCCGGAGGACGCGACCTTCTCCTCGACCGTGCGGTGCTTCACCGAGGCGGCGCACGCGAGGCTGCAGGAGGTGCTTCCCCGGGTCTGCCGCGGAGTTGCGCTGGCACACGGCGTCGAGGTCGACGTCGAGCTGCAGCCGCTGTTCCCACCCACCGTCAACGACGTCAGCGAGGCGCAGTGGGCGCTCACGATCGGGCGAGAGCGGCTTGGCGACGAACGCGTGTTGGAGCTCCCGAACCCGGTCACCGGATCGGAGGACTTCAGCCGGTTCCTCGAGGCAGTGCCGGGCGCCATGCTGTTTCTCGGTGCGACGCCGCCTGGGGCCGACCCGGGTACGGCGCCCTACAACCACGCGCCTGAAGCGGACTTCGACGAAGCCGTCATGACCGTCGGCGCAGAGCTGCTCGCCGCGCTCGCCACCGAGCGACTTCGCCGCTGACCGGCGAGAACATGGTCAGATGAGCAGGGGGATCGACGACGGGGAGGTGGCGTGACCGAGTCCGCGCTGGAGCAGGCGATCCGCACCGGGTCGCTCGGAACCTTTTGGGCGCAGCTGCAGCCCGACGTACCTGCCGTCATCACCCGGGACCGGGTGGCGACGTTCGCGGACCTCAACGAGCGCGCCAACCAGATCGTGCGGATGCTGCGCGACTCCGGCGTCGAGTACGGCGACAGCGTGGCGCTGCTGTGCTCCAACCGGCTGGAGTTCCTCGAGATCAGCCAGGCGATCAACCGTTCCGGACTGCGCGTCACGCCGATCAACTGGCACGTGACCGCCGAGGAAGCCGCCTACGTCGTCGCCGACTGCGGTGCCAAGGCGTTGTTCGCCGACGTCCGGTTCGCTGCCGTCGCCCGTGCGGCGGCGGAGGCCGCGAACCCCGCGCTCAAGCTGTCGATCGGCGGTGACATCCCCGGCTTCGTGCCACTCGATGAGCAGCTCGTCGGCCACTCGACCGAGGACCTCCCGGACGCGAAGCTCGGCATGTCGATGATGTACACCTCCGGCACGACCGGCCGGCCCAAGGGCGTGCATCGCGAGATCACCGGCCGCATGACCGACCAGTCGATGCAGATGATGCAGACGCTGCGCGAGTCGGCGGGCTATCAGCCCGGCAAGGACGCGAGCCTCGTCACCGGCCCCCTGTACCACGCAGCCCCCATGCTCTTCGGCGTGAGCTTGCCCTTCGCGTACGGCGTCACCGTCGTACTGATGGACGGCTGGGACGCCGAGGAGATGTTGCAGCTCGTCGAGCAGCACGCCATCACCCACATGCACCTGGTGCCGACGATGTTCCACCGCATGCTGTCGCTGCCGAAGGAGGTGCGGGAGAAGTACGACGTCAGCTCGCTGCGCCAGATCTGGCACGGCGCCGCACCCTGCCCGGTCCCGGTCAAGCAGGCGATCATCGAGTGGCTGGGACCGATCATCTGGGAGTACTACGGCGCCACTGAAGGCCTGACGACGCTCGTCGACTCGCAGGCGTGGCTGCAGCGTCCCGGCACCGTCGGCCTGACCGAGCCCGGCCAGATCGAGATCCGCGACGACGACGGCGCGCCGCTTCCGGCAGGCGAGCCCGGCACCGTCTACATCCAGGCACCCGACGAGGGCCGGTTCTCCTACCACGGCGACCAGGACAAGACGGCAGGCACCTACAGCGGCGACTACTACACGGTCGGCGACGTCGGCTACCTCGACGCCGACGGCTGGCTCTTCCTCACCGACCGCAGCGCGAACCTGATCATCTCCGGTGGAGTGAACATCTACCCGGCCGAGATCGAGGGCGTCCTGATCACGCATCCCGCGGTCGGTGACGTCGCGGTGATCGGCGTACCGAGCGAAGAGTGGGGCGAGGAGGTCAAGGCGGTCGTCGAGCTGCAGCCCGGTCTCACCGAGGGCGGGAGCCTCGAAGCGGAGCTGCTCCGCTTCGCCCAGGAGCGTTTGGCGGGCTACAAGTGCCCCCGCAGCGTCGACTTCGTCGAGCGGCTGCCGCGTGAGGACAACGGCAAGCTCTACAAGCGCCGGCTCCGTGAGGAGTATCGGGCGCGCGCAGCTGCCGGTCAGAGCGATACCGTCAACTCGCGCTGAGCGATCGACGGCGACGGGAGCAGGGATCAATGCAAGCTCGGATCGATAGCGAGAAGTGCACCGGTCACGGCCGCTGTTACACGCTGGCCCCGGAGGTCTTCGGGGAGGACGACGAGGGCAACGGCACCGTCCTCGTCAGCGGGCCGCTGACCGATGAGCAGCTCAAGGCCGCACAGCTCGCCGAGGCGAACTGCCCGGAGAGCGCCGTGATTCTCGAGGCTGGGCAGTGAGCGAGGTCGAGGCGGAGACGACCGACGATCGGTTCGTTCGCTCGTTCGATGATCTGCGCAGCGAGCGCGAGTTCGGCTCTCGCGTCGACCCGGTGATCGGCCCGGTCTCCGACTGGGCGACCGACTTCTCGCACATGGAAGAGGAGTGGGCGGAGGACTGCTACCGCATCCAGGACGACCTGCGCGAGCGCTGCCCGATCGCGCACACCGACCGCTTCGGCGGCGCGTGGCTTCCGCTGCGGCACGAGTACGTCTCCGAGATCGCCTACGACACCGAGCACTTCTCGTCGCGCTCGCCGGTCGTCGGCAACTTTCGGCCCCCGCTCGAGATCGCGCCGGTCGGCGGCATCCCGCCGATCTCGTCGGACCCGCCGGTCCATCACGACGCGCGCAAGCTGCTGCTACCGGCGTTCACCAGAACGGCCGTAGCGAAGCTCGAGCCGGCGACCCGGGAGTTCTGTCACAAGCTCATCGACGACATCGGCGACGTCGAGGTCGTCGACGCGGCAACCCACTACGCCCAGCACATCCCGATGCGGGTCATCGCGCACATGATGGGCTTCCCGCCGGAGGACGGACCGAAGTTCCGGCAGTACGTCGAGGACACCTTGGAGGGGATCAACCTCCCGCCGGCGGAGCGACTCGAGAAGGTCGGTGCGCTCTTCAACTACCTGCTCATCCAGATCCGCGCGCATCTCGCCGAGCCGGCGGACGACCTGACGACGTACCTCCTGCAAGCTGAGATCGGCGGTGAGAAGCTCGACCCGTTCCATGTCGCGGGCACGATGTCGCTGATGCTCGTCGCCGGGATCGACACGACGTGGAGCGCGATCGGCGCATCGCTGTGGCATCTCGCGAAGACTCCGGCGGACCGGGAGCGCCTGGTTGCCGAGCCCGAGCTGGTTGCCACTGCGATGGAGGAGTTCCTCCGCGCGTTTGCACCCGTGACGATGGGCCGGCTCGTGACCCAGGACATGAACTGGCACGGCGTGGAGATGAAGGCGGAGGACTGGGTCCTGCTGTCGTTCCCCGCGGCCAACCGTGATCCGGTGAAGTTCGATCGTGCCGACGAGGTGGTGATCGACCGCGAGGTCAACAAGCATGCGGCCTTCGGTCTGGGCATTCACCGTTGTGTCGGCTCGCATCTCGCGCGCATGGAGCTGAGAGTGGCTCTCGAGGTGTGGCTCGAGCGGTTCCCGCGGTTCAGCCTCGATGACCCCGAGGCCGTCCACTGGTCGACCGGACAGGTCCGAGGACCGCGCACCCTTCCACTGCGAGTCAAGTAGCTGCATCCACCAGATGTCGTCGGGGGAGGGAGGATCGGGCAGCACGGCAGTCGACAGCAGTGACGCTGCTGCGATCGCCGTTGTCGAGGAAGCCATCGTCGACGGCGATGTCGCGATCCGCGCCGGTGATCTGCGAGTCCGGCCTGGTACGGCGCGCTCGGCGCTGCAGTCACGTGACATGCGCCGCCTCTGGCTGGCGATGTTCGGCTCCAACATCGGCACCTGGATGCAGAACGTCGCGCTCGGTGCGTTCGCCTACCAGCTGACGCACTCCGCCAGCTTCGTCGCGCTGGTCGGGTTCGCGCAACTCGGCCCGGTGCTGATCCTGGCGCCGTTCGCCGGGCTGCTCGCCGACGTGGTGGACCGCCGCAAGCTGTTGGTCCTCACCAATCTCGAGCAGCTCGTGTTCGCCGGCGTGCTCGCGGTCGTCGCAGCGGCAGACCGACCGTCGCGGTCCCTGCTGATCGCGGTCGTCGTCGCCATCGGGATCGGGAACGCGCTGAGTGGACCGCCGTTGTCGAGCCTGCTGCCCAACCTCGTGCCACGCGAAGACCTACCGGGCGCGATCTCGCTGCAGTCAGTGCAGATGAACCTCTCCCGCGTCATCGGTCCGGCGATCGGCGGTGTCCTGCTGCCGTCGATGCATGCGAGCGGAGTGTTCATGCTCACCGCGTCGACGTACCTGTTCGCGGTGTGGGGAGCGATGTCGATCGCGCCGGTGCACCAGCCGGACATGGCCGGCGGCTTCGGCCTGCGCCGGCTGCTCGGCGGCTTCGAGGTCGCACGGCGGGAGCCACTCATCCGCACGGTGTTGCTCACGATCGCGTCGATCTCATTCTTCTGCTTGCCCTTCATCGGGCTGATGCCGGCGCTCGCCGCGGAGAACCTCGGCGTTGACGTCACCGGGCTCGGATACGGGCTGCTGTATGCGAGCTTCGGGCTTGGTGCCGCGTGCGGTGCGATCGCGGTCGGCTCCGTTCTCGCAGGCCGCCCCCGCGAGCCGGTGATCGCCGTCTCGCTCGCCCTGTTCGGCGTTGCGCTCACCGGCTTCGCGCTGCTTCGCCAGCCGGCACCGGCCTACCCGCTCGTCTTCGTCGTGGGGTTGTTCTACTTCTCCGCCGTCACCTCGCTGTCGACACGGCTGCAGGAGAGCCTCGACGACGCGGTGCGGGGCCGGGTCATGGCGCTCTACATGATGGGCTTCGGTGGCACCGTCCCGATCGGGTTGCTCGTTGGTGGCCAGATCGCCGAGACGACCTCCGTGACCGCGGTCGTCCTCGCGGGCGGTGGCATCGCGTTGTTGCTCGCAGTCGCGGTGCGACCGCGCCGGGCGAGCGGGTCGTACGTGATCGGGCTAGTCGAGAAGGCGGACTAGGCCCTCCTGCCCGACCGTGACGGCATGCGTGCCGTCGACCGTGTGCAGGGTGCCTATCCCTAGCCCACGCGAGCCGGCCGTCGACTTCGCGTGGATGTCGTAGAGCAGCCACTCGTCGGCGCGGACCGGGCGATGGAACCACACGGCGTGGTCGAGACTCGCCGCCATCGCCGGCTTGCGCATGTCCCCTCTGGTGGTGCGCACCGCACCCAGCACGCCCATGTCCGAGATGAACGTGACGGCACACGCCTGGATCGCCGGGTCGTCCGGCAGCGGCGAGCGCAGCCGGATCCACATCGCCCGCCTCGGCACCTCGCTGCGGTCCCGAAACGACAAGCCCGGCACGTCGAGCCGCTCGAACGGCGAGTCCACACCCATTCGGTCGAAACGCGGCTGCTGGTCCTTCAGCAGCTCGTCGGGCCGCGGAAGGTCAGGCGCGATCGGCGTGGCGAAGTCACCACCCGGTTCGTCGCGGTGGAAAGACGCCGTCAGGTTGAAGATCGCCTCGCCCCGTTGCAGGGCGACCACCGTGCGGGTCGTGAACGACTTGCCGTCACGGATCCGCACGACCTCCAGCTCGGTCGGTGCGTTGTCCTTGCCGGGCCGCAAGAAGTAGCCGTGCAACGAGTGAACGCGGTGGTCCGTGTCGACCGTCAGCTGTGCGGCGCGAAGCGAATGCGCCGCAACCTGGCCGCCGAACAGCGACTGCTGGACGTGATCCTCAGGGTGCGGCGGATTCCAGGCGCGGAACTTGTCGTCGCCCAGGGCTTCGAGCTCGAGCAGCTCGACGAACCGCGCGACTTCTTCGGATGACACCTAGCGGGTCGGCGCTTTGAAGACGGCCTTGCCGTCCGCACACCACGCATTGTCCGGCACGCCCTTGCACGGGTTCGGCATCGTCTTCTGGGCTTCCGGGTGCGGACCCGGGCCCTTGAAGTCCTTCTTCTCCGTGATGCCCACTGCGTTGAGCGCGGTCACGACGGTGACGATCGGGTCACCGAACTCGTAGATGCCCCGACCTTGCTTACGGCCCGGGTTCGAGCTGCCGCAGTTCTGCAGGTTCAACAGGTTCGGCGGATCGACGGTCGCGGGGTGCTTCTTGCCGCCGGTGATGTCGACGTTGTGGTCGAAGCAGTTCATGACCCCGGTGACGTCGTTCGCGATGTCCGCGTCACCGGGCCCGCCGGCGTACCCGACGTGCTTGAACTTGTTGCTCAGGACCTGGTTGAGGAGCGTCGGGGTGTAGAGCCAGTGCAGGACCACGCCGTTGTGCTTCTGGTTCGCGATGAGGTTGCTGCGGATGATGTTGTTCGCACCTCCCGCGATGTCGATGCCATCGCCGACCGGCGCGATCGCGGTGATGCCGGAGCCGGGAACGTTCTTCTGGTTGTTGTCGTGGACGTAGTTGCCGGCGATGACCGCGCCGTCCTGCGGTGGGTCGGGCTCACTGGTGAGCGTGTTCGGCATGATGCCGACGGCGTTGTGATCCCACTCGCTGTTGATGATGTAGAGCGCACCGCCGGCGTTGGTGCCGGAGTAGCCGAGCGGGTTGTACTCGGCCTGGGAGTTGGTGATGACGGCGTTGCAGTCGCGGCAGCCGCCGATGTAGATGCCGCTGTCGGCGTTCCACGATCCGTAGTCGAACGCGAACGTCGAAGGCGTGCGGCCGGTCGACGTCGAGTCGTAGGCGTAGATCCCGTAGTCGCCGTTGTCGTAGGCCGTGAGGTAGTTGCCCCAGTAGCCGTCGACGCCGGTCCAGTAGAAGGCGTTCGCCGAACCGGTGTGGTAGTGCTCGCCGGTCATGTTCAGGACCCAGGTCCGGTTCACGTTGATCACGTGCACCGCCGAGCCGCCGGTCTTCTTGCCGTCGAATACCACCGTGTTGCGGTTCATGCCGATGATGTGGAGGTCGTGGTTCAACCCGTGACCGGGCTGAACCGTGACCGACTCCCGGTAGTGGCCGGGCCACACGAGGATGTAGTCGCCGTTGACAGCGCGGTCGACCGCGAGCTGCAGGGACTTGTAGTAGTGCACGCCGTCCGCGTCCGGGCACTTCACCGTGCCGTTGCAGACGAGCAGCACGTGGTGTTTCGGCTTGGCGGCGGCCGTCGACGTGCTTGCCATCGCGAACGTGGTGCCGATGGCGAGCAGGGCGAGTGCGCTGACGGCCCGCCGCCGGCGCATGAGTCGACGGGACAGCGTCAGTCGGGACAGCGTCACGGGGTTCCCCTCCGGAGGATCATGAACGAACAGACCGTACGACGAAGCCAACGGGAAGCCGCGACAGGCGGATACGGCCCCGGCGCCAGGCAACGAAGGTCACAAGCCAGCAGATCGGGAGCATGACCGCTGCGGTTCGGGCGAGCCTGGTCCCGACCGCGGCCCAGTCGCGTCCCGACGGGGCGGGTTGTCGCGCCATGTCCATGCCTGGCATTCCCGACATGCCCATCGCGCGCAGCTGCGCGGTCGGGCGCACGCCGGCCGATTGCTCCGCGGCGAGCTCGATCGCCCGGGAGTACGGCAGCTTGGCGAGCGCCGTCGGCGTGGCGGGGCCGGTCGCCTCGTAATAGCCCGCCCGCTTCAGGGCGAGCGGGAGCCCGGTTGATCCGCCCTTCGTCACTGCGAACTGCGCCATCATCCCGTGGTCTTCGTGATCGAGCATGTGGCAATGGACCATGAAGACACCGGTGTAGTCGGTGAACTTCGCGGCGACCTCGACCGACTGGCCGGGATCGATCTCCCAGGTGTCGACGAGACCTTTCTCCCATGGCGGTGGCGGTGAGCCGTTGACCTGGATCGTGTGCCACTGCTCTTCGTGGATGTGGATGTAGTGCGTGATCGTGCTGAGGTTCACCAGCAGCCAGGTCTGGGTCGAGCCGAGCGGCACGGTCTGGTCGATCCGCTTCGGGTCGTACGCCTGACCGTTGACGGTCCAGATCAGCCCCGCGCCGCCGTCCTGCAGCGCGCCGCCCAGCCCGAAGACCCACACCGCTGACGGCACCGTCGGCGCCTTGATCGGCGCAACCGTCGGGAGCTTCGCCGGGACGTGGCTGGCGTCTGCGGTCTTGCTGCCGACCCGGAACTGCATGATCGGCGCCTGCTCGGTGCCGATCGCACCGGGTGTGGTGCTCTTGCGCGCGATGCTGCGCAGCACGATGTTCTGGTGGGCGTGGTGAGCGAAGTTGACGATCACATCGGCCCGCTGTGATGGCCCGAGAACGATGTCCTTACGCACGAGCGGCTTCGGCAGCAGGCTGTCGCCCGTGCCGATCTGGGTGAACGACATCCCGCCGGAGAGGGCGAAGTCGTAGGAGGAGAAGTTCGACGCGTTGAGCAACCGCAGCCGGTAGCGCTGGGCCTTCACGTCGAAGTGCGGCGAGTAGGTTCCGTTGACGAGGATGTCCTGCCCGACCGTGGCGTCACCCGGCGGACTGTTCGCGCCGAGCAGCCCGGTGGAGGGGTTCGCGAACGGATCGGTCAGCTGGTTCAAGCTGTCGAATGACCGGTCGGTCACCATCAAGGGCACGTCACGCTTGCCGCTGGGCAGGTGCAGCCGGTCCTGGCTCGCCGAGTGGATGAGGAACATCCCCTGCAGGCCGTACCAGTTGTCCCGGCCGGTCGTGCCCATGTGGTGATCGTGGTAGAAGTCGAACGCGGCCGGCTCCGGCTTCCCGGATTCCTTCAGCGGATAGATGTAGGTACGCCGTCCGCCGGGCTTGATCAGCTTCGAGGCGGGCTGTCCGTCGCTCGCGGAGGCGTGATGGTCGCCGTGCAGGTGGACGGTGATGTCCCCGATGTATCCGGGCAGGTGGTTGACGAACGTGACCTTCGTCTTGTGGCCGGCCGGCCGTTCGATCGTCGGTCCGGGGTACATCCCGTCGAAGGTCCACATGCGCGTCTTCGGGCCGTGCGGCAAGACCCGCACGTTGGCCTGACGCACCGGGATCGTGATGTGCGAGCCGGTGAGGACCTTGGGGATCCGCAGCGCGGACGGGAACTTGGGCGGTCCGGTCTTGATCGGCGGGTTGCCCTCCCCCTCGACGATCAGCTGACCGGTCATGTTCGGGTGGAACTGGCAGTAGAACTGGTAGGTACCGGCTGGAAGCTTGTCGACGCCCTGCACCTGGACCGTCTTGCCGGGCAGAGCGTTGCCGTTGAACAGCGGGGAGCCGTCCGGCTTGCGCGCCACCGAGGTCACGGTGTGGGCGAGCTGGTCGAGGTTGACGAAGGTCAGCGATCCGCCGGTCGTCATCAGCGAGACCGCCGTGTAGTACCCGGTCGAGGCCCCTCCCGGGCCTACGACGACCGCGCCCGACAGGGCTCCCGAGGCCGCGGCCGGCAGCGTGCGGACGGCCAGGTGCGGGCTGGCGGCGCTGGCGGCCAGCGGTGCCCCGACGTAGCCGGCGATCCCGAGCGTCAGGACGAAGGTCGCGACGAGGGGTCGCCAATGTCTGATCCGCACCTGTTACCTGTTCGCCGGGGTGTCGCGTGAAGCCTGCATGTCAGTGTGTCGTAGCGGGGCGATTTGCCCGTTTTCGGGGTACAGAACGTCGTTCGATAGGATCAAAGATCCGTGCGCGCATCCCTGTCGCGCCAGCGAATGAGGTGCGGCAGCCGCGTGGTCAATCCTTCCCCCGAGAAGTCGCGCTCTGCGCACCCCGAAAACTCGCGCTCTGCGCCCGAGACACTACGCATCGCGCTGCTGTCCTACCGCAGCAAGCCGCACTGCGGCGGCCAAGGCGTCTACGTCCGCCACGTGTCGCGGGAACTGGTCGAGCTCGGTCATCACGTCGAGGTCATCAGCGGGCAACCGTACCCGGAGCTCGATGCCGGGCCTGCGCTGACCAAGCTGGCGAGCCTCGACCTCTACCGCGAGCCGGACCCGTTCCGGATTCCCAGGCCGCGCGAGTACCGCGACTGGATTGATGTCCTCGAGTTCCTGCACATGGGGACCGGCGGGTTTCCCGAGCCGCTGACGTTCTCGCTGCGGGCGGCGCGGCTGCTCAAGGCACGGATCGCCGACTTCGATGTGGTGCACGACAACCAGACGCTCGGCTACGGGATGCTGCACGTTCAGAGGATTCTGCCGCTGATCGCGACGATCCATCATCCGGTGAGCGTCGATCGCGTCGTCGAGATCGCAAACGCCCAGGGCATCCGGCAGAAGCTCGGCAAGCGTCGCTGGTATGCCTTCACCAAGATGCAGGGCAAGGTCGCGAGCCGGCTCTCCTCGATCGTCACCGTGTCGACGAACTCCGGCCAGGACATCGCCCGCGACTTCAAGGTGGACCCCTCGGTGATGCGCGTCGTCCCGATCGGCGTCGACACCGACACGTTCCGTCCGCCGAAGGCGCCGCGCGTCCCCGGCCGGATCGTCGCGGTCTCCAGCTCCGACTCCCCGATCAAGGGGGTGAAGGTGCTGCTCGAGGCGGTCGCGAAGGTGCGGACCGGCCACGACGTCGAGCTCGTCGTCGTCGGCAAGCCGAACCCCGACGGGCCGGTTGCCCGCGCCGTGAAGGACCTGGGTCTCGCGGACACCGTTCGCTTCGTCTCGGGACTGTCCAATGAGGCGATCGCCGAGTTGTACGGCTCGGCTGAAGTCGCCGTCGTGCCGTCGCTGTACGAGGGCTTCTCCATCCCCGCGGTCGAGGCGATGGCATGCGCGACGCCGCTGATCGCGACGACCGGCGGAGCGCTGCCCGAGGTCTGCGGCACCGATGGCACGAGCGCGGTCCTCGTCGAGCCGGGAAACCCCGCCGATCTCGCCGACGCGCTGGATGCACTGCTGAGCGATGACGCGCGGCGAAAGGCGATCGGCAAGGCCGGCCGCAAGCGGATCGAGACGTCGTACACCTGGCGTCGCGTCGCCGAGTCGATGGTGGAGGTGTACCGAGAGGCGATCGACCGTCGCCGGACCGAAACCGCCGCGAGCAGCTGATGCTGACCGTCGACTTCGAGCAGTTCCCGATCGCCCCGGGCGAGCGGGTGCTCGACCTCGGCTGCGGCGGTGGGCGTCACGCCTTCGAGCTCTACCGGCGCGGCGCCGAGGTCGTCGCCTGCGACTACAGCCTCGACGAGCTGCGTCAGGTCGCCACGATGTTCTACGCGATGAGCACGAGCGGCGAGGCGCCCGAGGGCGCTTCGGCGAAGGTCGTGCGCGGCGACATCGGCTGCCTGCCGTTTCCCGACGCGTCGTTCGACGCGGTGATCGTCGCGGAGGTGCTCGAGCACATTCCTGAGGACGAGCGGGCGATGGGTGAGATCTCCCGGATCCTCAAGCCCGGCGGCCGGCTCGCCGTGACCGTGCCGCGCTGGTGGCCGGAGCAGATCAACTGGGCACTGCCGGGTGAGTACCAAGGCGTTCCCGGCGGTCACATCCGCATCTATCGCGGTGACCAGCTCAAGCAGCGGCTGACCGAGGCCGGCGTGGTGCCACGCGCCCAGCACCACGCGCATGCGCTGCACTCGCCGTACTGGTGGCTCAACTGCACATTCGGTCGCGAGAGCCTGCCGTCGCGGCTCTACAACAAGGTGCTCGTCTGGGACATCATGTCCGCGCCGTGGATCACGCGCACTGCGGAGAAGCTGCTCAACCCGGTCATGGGCAAGAGTCTCGTGGTGTACGCCGACAAGCCAGCTGACTCCGGGGCGCCCAGTGCCGCGGCGTAGCGCGTTGGTGGTCCCGTCTGTCGACGGGATCATCACGGCCGAGCAAGTGCGCGAGACCGCCGAGTCGATCGCACGGGCGCAGGAGCCTGACGGCGCGATCCCGTGGTTCGTCGGCGGGCACTGCGATCCGTGGGACCACATCGAGGGTGCGATGGCGATGACTGTCGCCGGGCTCAAGGAGCCGGTTGCGGCCGCGTACGAGTGGCTGCGTCGTACTCAGCGGCCGGACGGCTCATGGGCGTCGAAGGTCACCGGCGGCGTCGTCGAGGACGCGACGTTCGAGACCAACCAGTGCGCCTACATCGCCGTTGGTGCCTGGCATCACTTCCTGGTGACGGGGGACGACGAAGAGCTCGAGCGGATGTGGCCGCACGTGAAGCTCGGCCTCGACCTGGTCACCTCTTACGCGAGCGAGCGCGGCGAGATCGCATGGTCGGTGACACCTGACGGCGACGAACGCGACGGCGGCCCGCTGCTGACCGGATCGTCCTCCACGTATCACTCGCTTCGCTGCGGGCTTGCCCTCGCGGATCACTTCGACGAGCCGCAGCCGGAGTGGGAGATCGCGGCGGGCCGGCTCGAGCACCTGATCGCCGAGCATCCGGACGTGTTCGCCGAGAAGGACCGCTTCTCGATGGACTGGTACTACCCCGTGCTCGGCGGCGCCCTCCGCGGGCAGGCCGCGATCGAGCGGTTCCGGACGCGATGGGACCGCTACGTCGTCCCCGGCCTCGGGATTCGCTGCGTCGACGACGAGCCGTGGGTGACCGGCGCGGAGTCGGCCGAGTGCGTGATGGCGCTGGACACGGTGGACATGCGGGAAGAGGCGCTGCGGCTGTTCGCCGACATCCAGCACATGCGGGCCGCGGATGGCTCCTTCTGGACCGGCTGGCAGTTCGAGGCGCAGGTCAACTGGCCGGCGGAGCAGTCGACCTGGACCGCAGCTGCCGTTGTGCTCGCCACGGACGCCCTGTCGCGCTCGACGCCGGCGAGTGGCATCTTCCGAGGCGGCGACCTACCGCACCCGGTACGGATCGAGACGACCGCCTGCGGCTGCGAGACCCCCGCGAACTCCCGCTGATCTTGGCCAGATCCGTACTTCTCACCGGCGCCTCTCGGGGCATCGGACGCGCGGCCGTCGGGCGGCTTGCAGGCGAGGGCTGGAACGTGTTCGCCGGCGTCCGGCAGCCGGCCGATGGCGAGTCGTTGACGGACGAGTTCGGCGCGGCAGTCACTCCGGTCGTGCTGGACGTGACCGATGCCCAGCACATCGCGGGGCTCCCGGCGCAGCTGCCGGGCTCGCTCGACGCCGTCGTCAACAACGCGGGCGTCGTGGTTGGCGGGCCGGTCGAGGGACTCCCACTGGAGGATCTGCGGCATCAGCTGGAGGTCAACGTCGTCGGGCAGGTTGCGGTGACGCAGGCGGTCCTGCCGCTGCTACGGGCCTCCCGGGGCCGGGTCGTGTTCGTGTCCTCGCTGTCGGGCAAGATCGCCACGCCGATGACCGGGGCGTACAACGCCTCGAAGTTCGCCCTCGAGGCGATCGCCGACTCGCTGCGGAACGAGCTGTGGCCGTGGCGAATCGACGTGTCGGTGGTCGAGCCCGCGCAGACCGACACCGACATGTGGCGGGCCGCGGACGACCAGCTCGAAGCGACCGTCGCCGGAGTCGCACCCGAGCAGCGGGAGCTGTACGCGCAGCACATCGAAGGCATGCGCCGGATGATCCCGAGAGCCCAGCGGATCGCAGCGCCGCCGGCGGGCGTCGCCGATGCCATCGTGCGGGCGCTGACCGACCGGCGTCCGCGTCCGCGCTACATCGTTGGCGCGGGTCCGCGGGTTCAATACGCACTGGCAAAGCGAATGCCGACCACCGTCCTGGACGGCGTGCTCCGCCGCCAGTCCGGCATCACTCGCCGCTACTAGCGGCGAAGCACGCGGAGGCTTCCGACCCGGCGGACTTCCTTGAAGCCATCGTCGATCGCTCGTTGGTAGACGTGAAACGGCGCCTGCCCGCCGTCCTTCGGATCGGGGAACACGTCGTGGATCGCGAGCACCCCGCCCGTCATCACGAAGCCCGACCAGTTCGCGTAGTCGGCCTGCGCGTGCTCCTCGGAGTGCCCGCCGTCGATGAACAGCATCGCCAGTGGTGTCGACCACAACACGGCGGCCGTGGGGCTCTTCGCGATCACCGCGGTCACGGTGTCTTCGAGGCCGGCCGCGTGCATCGTCCGGCGAAAGAACGGCAGCGTGTCCATCAAGCCGGTCGCCGGGTCGACCACTTCGCTGTCGTGGTGCTCCCAGCCGGCCTGGTTCTCCTCCGACCCACGGTGGTGGTCGATCGTGACGACGTTGCCGTCGCGGGCTTCGGCGGCTGCGCCTAGCCACGTCGCGGACTTGCCGCAGTAGGTGCCGATCTCGAGGATCGGGCCGTACGGCGCCATCGCCCAAGCCGCGTCGTACAGCGCCTCCGCCTCGTCCTCCGGCATGAAGCCCTTCGCCTCGTCGGCCACTCGCTTGCGATCGGCATCGATGCGGTCAGGTGCGGGTGCGGCGGGATCTTCCACGCCCACGACAGTAGAGACTTGTCAGGCCCTCAAGGCGCCAGGGGCGGTTGAGGGCCTGACAAGTCAGGGAAGTGGGTGATCAGCCGCGGGCGTGGACCGCGTCTCCGGTCACGTGGACTCCTTCGGCGAAGGACACCAGCTGGTCGGCCGTCCAGTGCAACGCGGGCGGCGCCTGGATGTCGATGCCGAAGCCGTTCGGCGCGTTGTATCGCAGGATCAGCGTCCCGGCCTGGTTGTCGACGTGGCCAGGCTGACCGTTGACGGTGACCGGGTCGCCCGGGCCGAGCCCGTGCTCGTCGGCGGACGACGTCAGCACGGCGAGCTTGTCGACGAACACACTCGGGTCGTCGTCGGTCGATCCGTTTGCAGTGACGAGCAACGCGTACTGCGTCGACGTCGACAGGTGCCAGCCGGCCGGGACCCGGTCCACGGTGAAGCCCTCGAGCTGCTTGCCGGTGTAGGCGACGAGGTTGACGGCGCTTGCCGCGTGATGCGCCTTGATGTGGTGGGCAGGGCCGGCGTCGTTCGTCGCGGCGGAGCCGCCACCGGTCTGGGTCGCCGCCACCGCGACGACGACGCCGACGGCGAGCGTGCCGGTGGCGAAGACGGAGCGTCGTACGACGCTGCGGCGGTGTGCCCGGACCAGGGCCGTGCGACCACGGGCGAGGTCGCCCTCGATCGTCGCCGCGTCCGGCTCCGGCGTGTCCGGTGAGATGGATCGAAACAGATCAGTGATGTCGCTCATGAAGTCCTCGCAGTCGCAGGTTCGTCGTGGCCGACCGGCGCGGCCAAGGCGACGCCGTCGGCGATGAGTGCCTCACGGAGCTGGGTCAGCCCACGTGAGGTCTGGCTCTTGACGGTGCCCTCGCTGCAGCCGAGTGCCTCCGCCGTCTCGGTCACCGACAGCTCGCACAGGTGCCGCAGGATCACGGCGGCCCGCATCCGCGCCGGCAGCGCGGAGAGAGCGGCGAACACGGTGGTCTCCGTTTCGGTCGCAGGTGGATCGTGCGCCGGGATGTCGGGAAGCTCGGCTCGGGCCTGCTCGAAGCGATGTGCCGCCGCGCGCCGGGTGTCGATCAGCGCGTTGACGAGCGCCTTGCGGGCATAGGCGTCGACGGTCTCCGATCTGACCCGGGGCCAGGCGACGTACATCCGCATCAACGCGGTTTGGACCAGGTCCTCTGCCGCGTGGTGATCGCCGGCCGCGAGGAACGTCGCCGTGCGTACCAGCTGCCCACGTCGGGCTTCCACGTACGCGCGGAACTGAACGTCACGCTCCGTCGTCACCATGCAGTCCTTGCCTTTCGCTCTCCCCACCCTTCTACGAACCGGCGGCGGGGAAGGTTGCATCGTGGCGAAGGCAATCAGGTCGCAGGCTGCGGCGGCTCGCCGCCGGCAAGTGCGAGCTGTCGGGACTGTGCGACGAGGCGGCCGGTGGAGTCCCACACGGAAGCCTCCTCGTCGAACCAGCCGCCCGCGACCAGGCGCGTGTGCGCTTCGCACGCGAGCCATCCGGGTGCGGGCAACCCGCGCAGCAGGACGCTCAGCTCGACGGTCGGCGCCCAGCCGAAACGGCCGAGGTGAAACACGGTCGGAAACGCACAGTCGACCGCGATCAGCAGCGACATGACGTCGGGCTCGGCGCCGTCACGCAGCCGGAACCAGTAGCGCTCCGCCGGCGTCCCGTTGGGTATCGGCTTGCCCGTCTCGAGGTCGAAGGCCATGGTCGCCGGGTCGACACGCATCTCGACGTTGTCGAACAGCGAGATCGGGAAGTTCGGGTTTCCTCTGCCGTCGCACTCTTCCGGCGGGGGCATGTCGGGTGGCCCGCCCTCGGCCCAGTCGGCAGCGACGTCGCCCAGCTGGCCACTCGTGACGGTCGCGTCGAGGTACGGCTTGTCGCCCTGCCACAGCACTGCTCGCGACGTCGAGGCGCGCCGGCCGCTGCGCACCACCTCGGTGCGAATCTCGGCAGGTCCTGATTCGGGTGCGCGCAGGTAGTGCGCCGTGACCGCGAGGGGATGCTCGGTCCCGACGGCATCGCACGCGGCTCGTGCCAGGACCGCGAGCAGGTAGCCACCGTTCGGCTTGTCACCGATGTTCCACCCGGGATCGAGCTCCGCGTCGTACCGCGCGTCATTCGACGCTGTGTCGTACTCGCTCGACTCGCCGCGGCGACGAACAGCCGTCGCCTTCTCGAACGCACTCACAACGGCAGCTCCGTCACAACGAAACCAGGGCGGGAGCGAGCTCCTGCCACTCTCTGCGGGGAAGGCCGCGGCGATCGTCGACGAGCACTTGGACGGCGACGTGGTCGGCACCGGCGTCGAGGTGAGCCTTGATCCGCGCGGCGACCGCGTCGACCGATCCCCACACGCAGATGGTGTCGACCAGCCGGTCGTTGCCCCCGTCGGCGAAGTCTTCCGGCTCGAACCCGAAGCGCTGCAGGTTCGAGGTGTAGTTCGGCAGCCGCAGGTACGACGTGGTGTGCCGCCGCGCGATCTCGCGCGCCACCGCCGGATCCTCGGAGAGCACGCAGACCTGTTCGGGCACCAGCAGCCGGTCGGGTCCGAGGACCTCTCGTGCGACCGCGGTGTGCTCGGGTGGCACGAAGTAGGTGTGGGCGCCGTCGGCGCGCTCGCCTGCCAGCGCGAGCATCTTCGGGCCGAGCGCGGCGAGCAGCCGGGGCGGACGTGACGCGGGCTGCACTGCCCGATAGACGTCGTACCCGTGGTCCATGCCGTCGAGGTACTCGCGCATGAACGTCAGCGGGGTGCGGTAGTCCTCGCCGCGCACGTCCAGCAGCGGCTTGTGCGACACGCCGATGCCCAGGATGAAGCGGTCCGGATAGGCCTCACCGAGCGCAAGCTGGCCGGCCGCGGTTGCGAGCGCGTCGCGCGCCCAGATGTTCGCGATGCCGGTCGCGACGATCAGCGAGTCGGTCGAGGCGAGCAGCAGCTGCGCGGCGGTCAGCACCTCCCGCCCGACCGCCTCGCCGGTCCAGAGCGCGCGGAAGCCGGTCGCCTCGACCTCGCGCGCGGTCTCGCGCACGACCGCCGCGGTCGAATAGTCCAGCTGTCCGGTCCACACGCCGACCCGGCCCAGCCGGTCGCGCCAGGCCTCGGGATCCGGTCCGGCGTCAGCCACGGTCCGACGCTACCGGCCCGCTCAGCCGGTTCGGTTGAACCCCTCTGTGATCTTCTGCATCGCGGTCGTGAGCTCGCTGGGAACCACGATGGTGGTGTTGCCGTAGGAGGCGACCTTCGCGAGCGCTTCCAGGTACTGGTAGGCGAGCAACGGCGCGTCGGGGTTGCCCGCGTGGATCGCGCCGAACACGGTCTCGATCGCCTTCGCCTGGCCCTCGGCCTTCAGGATCTCGGCCTCTCGCTGACCCTGCGCGGACAGGATGGCCGCTTGCTTCTCGCCTTCGGCGGTGAGGATCTGTGACTGCTTGCTGCCCTCGGCGGTGAGGATCGCGGCGCGCTTCTCCCGGTCGGCGCGCATCTGCTTCTCCATCGACTCCTGCACGCTGGCAGGCGGGTCGATCGACTTCAGCTCGACCCGGTTGACGCGGATCCCCCACTGGCCGGTGGCCTCGTCCAGGACCCCGCGCAGCTGGCCGTTGATCTGGTCGCGGCTGGTCAGCGTCGCCTCGAGGTCCATGCCACCGATCACGTTGCGCAGCGTCGTGACGGTGAGCTGCTCGATCGCCTGCAGGAAGTTCGCGATCTCGTAGGTCGCCGCGCGTGGATCGGTGACCGTGAAGTAGATGACGGTGTCGATGTTCACGACCAGGTTGTCCGACGTGATCACCGGCTGTGGCGGGAAGCTGACCACCTGCTCGCGCAGGTCGATCAGCGGCCGCATCCGGTCCAGGAACGGAGTGAGCAGGGTGAGGCCGGCGTTGACGGTTCGGCTGTAACGACCCAGCCGTTCGATCACACCCGCCCGAGCCTGCGGCACGATTCGCACCGATCGCGCCACCACGATGATGACGAGCGCGACGATGACGATGACGGCGATGAGTGCTGCGGACACGAAGGTCTCCCCCTATGACGTCGAAGCAACTGTCGGTTGGACCACGGCGGTCGCACCGTCGATCTTGACAACCTCGACCCACTGGCCGGCTGGTATCTCGGTCCCGTCGGCGTACGGCCGGGCACTCCACTCGTTGCCTTCGAGCTTGACTCGCCCTCCCTCGGCCGTGGTGATCGCCGTCAGCGACATCGCTCGACTTCCGACCAGTCGGGCCGCGCCGCTGCGCAGCTCGGAGGGCTGACGCAGATGACGGCGCGCCAACGGCAGGACCGCGATCATCAACACGACGTCGACGACGCCGAAGACGATCCACTGACCGGTGGCGTTCGACCCGGCCGCGGCCGTGATCGCAGCGGCGGCGCACCCGCCGGCGATCATCGCCAGGACAAACGTCAGCGTCAGGACTTCGGCGACTGCCAGCACGACGGTCGCAATGATCCAGAGCACCCAGGCGTCCACGGCGGAAGCGTAGGCGAAGTCCGCGTTGTGGTCATTCGTTGTACTTCGGCACGGTCGCCTGCCGTTGCTGTGTGCAAAGCACACATAGCCACCGCTGTGCCCGCGTGCCACGATGAGGGTGGATTCCCAAAAGGAGTGCACTGTGACTGAAGCGTCGCGGAACCCGCGCGAATATGCATTACTACCGCAGCCGTCTGAAGGCCCTGAGTTCGTTCAGCTGCTGACCCCCGAAGGCGAACGGGTGGAGCATGCCGACTATTCACTCGACATCTCCGACGACGAGATCAAAGACCTCTATCGCGACCTCGTGCTGGTTCGCCGCATCGACGCGGAGGGAACCGCGCTGCAGCGGCAGGGACAGCTCGGGCTCTGGGCCAGCCTGCTCGGCCAGGAGGCGGCCCAGGTCGGCGCCGGCCGCGCGCTGACCGACAAGGACTTCGCCTTTCCGACCTACCGCGAGCACGGGGTTGCCTACTGCAAAGGTGTCGACCCGGTCACGCTCCTCGGCCTGTTCCGAGGCGTGAGCCAGGGCGGCTGGGACCCAGCCGAGCACGGGTTCGGCCTCTACACGATCGTCATCGGCTCGCAGACGCTCCACGCGACCGGCTACGCGATGGGCATCCAGCGTGACGGGGGCGACGCCGCGGCGATCGCGTTCTTCGGCGACGGCGCCACGAGCCAGGGCGACGTCAACGAGGCATTCGTCTGGGCGGCGTCGTTCAACGCGCCGATCGTGTTCTTCTGCCAGAACAACCAGTGGGCGATCTCCGAGCCGGTCGCCCGGCAGACTCGCATAGCGCTCTACCACCGAGCCGAAGGCTTCGGTTTCCCCGGTGTGCAGGTCGACGGGAACGACGTCCTGGCGGTGCTCGCCGTGACTCGGGCGGCGTTGGCCCGAGCCCGGGAAGGCAGCGGCCCCTCGTTGATCGAGGCCTACACCTACCGAATGGCTCCGCACACTACGTCCGACGATCCGACCCGCTACCGGCTCGCGGCCGATCTCGAGACCTGGAAGCTCAAAGACCCGATCGAACGGGTCAAGGCCTACCTGTCGCGCAACGGCATCGCGGACGCGGCCTTCTTCGCCGACGTCGAGGCCGCCGCGGATGAGCTGGCGGCTCACGTGCGGGAAGGCTGCATCGGACTGCCGAACCCGGAGCCGCTGTCGATGTTCGACCACGTGTACGCCGGCGGCTCACCGTTGCTCGACGAAGAGCGCGGACAGCTCGGGTCGTTCCTGTCGTCGTTCGAGGACGAGCCGGCTCTGCTGGACTCGCCCGCCGGGGCGGTGAGCCGCTGATGGCGACCCTCACGCTGGGGAAGGCCCTCAACGAGGGGTTGCGCAAGGCGCTCGAGAACGACCCCAAGGTCCTCATCATGGGTGAGGACGTCGGCGCGCTCGGCGGCGTCTTTCGCGTCACCGACGGGCTTGCGAAGGACTTTGGCGAAGACCGCGTCATCGACACTCCGCTCGCCGAGTCGGGCATCATCGGGACCGCGGTCGGCCTGGCGATCCGCGGCTTCCGGCCGGTCTGCGAGATCCAGTTCGACGGCTTCGTCTACCCGGCGACCGACCAGATCGTCAGCCAGCTGGCCAAGATGCGGTACCGGTCCCGGGGCAACGTCACGCTGCCCGTCGTGATCCGCATCCCGTTCGGCGGCGGCATCGGCGCCGTGGAGCACCACAGCGAGTCTCCGGAGGTCTTCTTCGCCCACACCGCGGGCCTGCGGGTGGTGGCCTGCGCCGACCCCGCCGACGCGTTCGCCATGATCCAGCTCGCGATCGCCTCCGACGACCCGGTGATCTTCTTCGAGCCCAAGCGGCGCTACTGGGACAAGGCCGAGGTCGACACGGCGGCGCCGCTGTCCGGCGCCCTTCCCCTCGACCAGGCGCGCACGGTGCACGCCGGGACCGACGTGACCCTGCTCAGCTACGGTCCGCTGGTCCGCACCTGCGTCGAGGCGGCGCTGGCCGCCCGGCAGGACGGGCGGTCCGTCGAGGTGATCGACCTGCGCTCGCTGTCGCCGCTCGACATGCCGACGGTCGCCGCCTCGGTGGCGAAGACCGGCCGCTGCGTGGTCGCCCACGAGGCGCCCGTCTACGCGGGGCTCGGCGCCGAGATCGCGGCCCGGGTGACCGAGCAGTGCTTCTACTCGCTGGAGGCTCCCGTGCTGCGGGTCGGCGGGTTCGCCATCCCGTACCCCCCGGCCCGGGCGGAGGACCACTACCTGCCCGACCTGGACCGGATCCTGGACGCGGTCGACCGCACGTTCGCCTACTGACCCGGGGAGACTGAGTAGTGACGAGCGAGGCTTGGTTGACAGCCGAGCGGGAGGCACGGGAAGCGGCCACCACGGGGCGACCCGCAGCTGAGCAGGAGCGGTGGCGAGCGAGGCTTGGTCTGTAGCCGAGCGGGAGGTACAGGGACGGCCACCACAGCGACCCGCAGCTATAGGCAGGAGTGGTAGTGAACAAGGAATTCAGGCTCCCCGACGTCGGGGAGGGGCTGACCGAGGCCGACATCGTGTCCTGGCACGTCAAGCCGGGTGACACGGTGACGATCAACCAGATCATCGTGGACATCGAGACCGCGAAGGCGGTCGTCGAGCTGCCGAGCCCGTACGCGGGCACGGTCAGCGCCCTGCTCGTGGACGAGGGCCAGACGGTCGACGTCGGCACGCCGATCATCGCGGTCGAGGTGCCGAGCGCGGAGGGGGCGGAGCCGGAACCGGAGCCGGCTGCGCCCGCCGACGGGCGTCCGGAGGAACCCCCCGGAGACACCCCGCCGCGAGAGACGCCGGCGGGCGAGGCGGAGCCACGGGAGAGCGCGGGGTCACCGGAGAGCGCGGGGTCACCGGAGAACGCG
>DASZTL010000089.1:0-9254 GCA_035548055.1 Mycobacteriales bacterium
AAAGCCAACGCGGCAAACCCACCAAAACACCCTCGGTGATCTTGACGTTGTGTGCCAAACAGGGCGGCTGATGGGCACACAACGTCAAGATCACCGGGCTTTAACGGGGCGGAGTTGGCGTGAGATTCTTTCAGGGTGCAAAACATGACACCGGCGTCAGGTACGGCGCAATGACGACCGACGCGACGCCCACCCAGCCACACCCGCTCGACCCGCTGACCATCGATGAGGCGCAGGCCGCCGCCGCGATCTGGCGTGCCGACGACCGGATCCCGGAGCAGGTCGTGGTGCACGTCGGCGCGCTGTATGAGCCGTCGAAGGACGAGCTCGCCGCGCATGTCCCCGGCACCACGGTCGACCGCCGCGTCCGCTATCTCTTGCGCTGCCCGAAGTCCGGCATCGCCTACAACGTTGTGGTCTCCGTGACCCGCGGCGAGATCGACGTGCTCGAGCAAGCGGAGGACTCGCACCCGCCGTACGGCGCGATGGAGCTCTACGCCGCCGGCGAGGCGGCGCGAGCAGACGCGCGCTTCGTCGCCGCCTGCAAGGCGCGCGGCGTCGATGACATGACCTCCGTGCAGCTGGACCCGTGGCCCGCGGGGCGCTTCGACGAGCCGTGGGAGACGCTGCCGGACGGCCGCACCCGCCGGATTGCCCGCGTCGTCGGCTACTGGCGCGTCGACGGCTCCGACAACGGCTATGCCCATCCGCTCGACGGACTCGTCGCAACCGTCGACCTCGACACCAAAGAGGTGCTCGACGTCCTCGACGTCGATGCGCGCGAGGTGCCGCGCACGATCAACCGGTACGACGGCGAGCATGCACGCACTCCGCGCGGGACCGCGAAGCCGATCGAGATCACGCAGCCGCACGGCACGTCGTACGTCGTCACCGGCAACCACGTCTCGTGGGAAGGGTGGAGCCTGCGGTTCAGCGTCCACCCGGTGACCGGGTTGATCATTCAGAACGTCACCTACCGCG
The DNA here is from genome assembly GCA_035548055.1 of Mycobacteriales bacterium. GTDB lineage: Bacteria > Actinomycetota > Actinomycetes > JAFAQI01 > JAFAQI01 > DASZTV01. Next base: position 982 of record DASZTL010000089.1, read on the forward strand.
GCCGCTCGATCGCGCACCGGCTGTCGGTGTCGGAGATGGTCGTGCCCTACGCGGGCCTGTCGCCGAGCACGCGCTGGAAGAACACCTTCGACGCGGGCGAGCTGTCGATGGGCAAGTTTGTGAACTCGCTGACGCTCGGCTGCGACTGCCTCGGCGAGATCACCTATGCCGACCAGGTCTTCGTCGACGACTTCGGCAACCCGTACACCGTCAAGAACGCGGTCTGCCTTCACGAGGAGGACCACGGTCTGGCGTGGAAGCACACCGATCTGCACTCCGGCGGCGTGGAGTCGCGCCGCAGCCGGCGGTTCGTCGTCAACTCGGTGATCACGGCCGGCAACTACGAGTATGCGTTCCGCTGGTACTTCTACACCGACGCGAAGATCCAGCTCGATGTGCAGCTGACCGGGATCATCCAGACCGAGCGCACCAACGACGACGGCACCGCTCCGATCGGGACAAGGCTCGTCCTGCCTGGGCTTGCCGGCGCCCACCACCAGCACCTGTTCTGCGCCCGGCTCGACCTGGACATCGATGGCCGTGGCAACTCGATCGTCGAGACCGAGGTCGTCCCGACCGGGGGGCACACGTGGGAGCAGTCGGAGACGGTGATCGAGACCGAGGGTCCCCGCGACGGCAACGCGGCGCTCGGCCGGCGCTGGAAGATCGTGAACCCGTCGGTGCGTAACGCGGTTGGTGAGCCGGTCGGCTACGAGCTGATCCCGGCATCGACCCCGACCATGATCGCGACCGACGAGACGAGCGTTGCCCGGCGTGCTGCATTTGCCCGGCATGCACTGTGGGTGACGGCGTACCACCCGGGCGAGCTGCACGCGGCGAGCGACTACGCGAACCTCAACCCTGGCCTGACCGGTCTGCCGACGTGGGTGAAGCAGCAGCGCAACGTCGTAGACACCGACGTCGTGCTGTGGCACACGTTCGGGTCGACCCACGTCGTACGGCCTGAGGACTTCCCGGTGATGCCGACCGAGGTGACCGGCTTCACGCTGCGCCCCCACGGCTTCTTCGACGAGAACCCCGCCCTCGACATCGACCCGCCAAGCCACTGCCACTAGTCGCCGGGTTGTGAAGGAAGACCAGCGTCCTGCCACCGGATTTCCTTCACAACCTGACTGTCCCCAGGTCTGAGCTGCGTCCACAGCGGCAGCCGACTGCTGGCCCCCACGGCGTGGCATGTCGCAATGTCGTCCGGTGCTGAACCCGCTGCGCGACCAGGAGCTCCTCTCATTGGGTCTCTCCAGCGGAGGAGTGGTCGATCTTGGCGGGTGCGAACGAGCAGGCATCACCGAGGACAAGGTGCGTTGGCTCGTCAGCTCCGGCAGGTGGCAGGCGATCTACCCCCGGACGTTCGCAACCTTCAGCGGTCCGGTGCCGTACAACGTACGACTGCAAGCAGCTGTTCTCTACGCCGGCGCAGGCGCGGCACTCAGCCACGAGACGGCAGGCGCCCTGCAGGGCCTATGCAGCCAGCCCGATCGCGTTCACGTTGTCGTCCGGTACGAACGCGAGGTCGCGAACCAACCGGGTCTGGTCGTCCATCGGTCCCGCACCATCACGAGTCGAGACATCAGCTCTGCCGATCCACCGCGTACCAACATCGAACGCACAGTGCTCGATCTCCTCGCCGGCAAGCGCACCGCGAACGCTGCACTTGGGCTGATCGGCGACGCGATCCGGACCAGGCGAACCAACGCGGAACGGCTTCGGACTGCCCTTCATGACGCACCCTGTGTGCGATGGCGTCGCATCATCCTGGAAGCGCTACCGGACGTGGCTGCCGGCGCTCAGTCTCCGCTCGAGCTCCGTGACGCCCAGCTCCGGCGCCGCCATGGCCTCCCACTCGGGCGGCGACAGGCGGCGCGACGAGGTGACGGAGCGGAGTACCTCGACGTCCTCATCGAGCCGTACGGCGTACACATCGAGCTCGACGGCCGCCTCGGACACGACCGTGCGACCGAGCGGTGGCGAGACATGCGCCGAGACAACCGGAGTGAGATCGCTCAGCTGCGTCACCTGAGGTACGGCTGGGCGGACGTGGTCGATCGCCCCTGCGCCGTAGCCATGGAGCAAGCACTTGTGCTGCGACAGCAGGGGTGGGATGGCGAGTTCGTGCGGTGCCCCGCCTGCCCGCCCGAAGAACCGGAGGGCTTGTGAAGGCGCACCGGCGTCCTGGCGCCGGATTCTCTTCACAACCCGTTGGATGTTTCTGACATCCTCGCGGCATGGCCTCGCCGACCGCTTCTCGTATCGCGAGCGCCGCGAAACGGGTCGATCAGGCCTCCGGACTCCTTTCCACTCGCGCGATGAAGCGGATGGAAGAGACCCTGCCGTGGTTCGAGGCGATGGCGCCGTTGCCTCGCTCACAGGTCGGACTGCTCGTGCAGGCCGGCGTGCTCGGCCTCGCTGCCTGGATCCGCAACCCCACCGCCGGCGCCACCATCAGCGCCGACGTCTTCGCGACCGCGCCACGTGAACTAGCAAGAGTCATCAGCCTCGAGCAGACCGTGCAGCTGGTGCGCGTCGCGGTCGACGTGGTCGAGGAGTCGGTCGAGGAGTTCGCGACACCGGCGATGGTGCCGTGGGCGCGCGAGGCGGTGTTGCGCTACTCCCGCGAGATCGCGTTCGCGGCAGCCGGTGTCTATGCCCGCGCCGCTGAGCAGCGCGGCGCGTGGGACGCCCGGCTCGAAGCGCTGGTCGTGGACGCGATCGTGCGCGGCGACGTCAGCGACTCGTTGCGCTCACGGGCCTCCGCGCTGGGTTGGAGCGACCCCGCTCAGGTCACAGTCATGGCAGGCGGGGCGCCGAGTGATGACACCGAGCGGGTGCTCGCCCACACTCGCCGCCTCGGTCACGACTCCGGCGCCGAGGTCCTCACCGGCGTCCAGAGCGGACGGCTGGTCGTCATCGCGGGCGCCGGCGCGCGCATCAACCGCATCACCAAGGCGCTACTGCCCGCCTTCGCAGAGGGCCCGGTGGTCGTCGGCCCGACGGTCACCGGATTGCTCGACGCCGCAACGTCGGTCCAGGACGTCTTCGCTGCGCTTCGCGCCGTCTCCGCACGTCCGACCGGGTCGCGACCGGTCGCCGCCAACGACCTGCTGCCAGAACGCGCCCTCGCGGGTGACGCGAGAGCGACCCGGATGCTGATCAGCAGCGTGTACGCACCGCTGCACGCCGACCCGACCTTGCTCGAGACCGCAGACGCGCTGGTGGACAGCGGCGGCGGAATTGAAGCCGCCGCTCGCCAACTGTTCGTCCACGCGAACACCATCCGTTACCGAACCCGGCGGATCGCCGAAATCTCTGGTTACGACCTGGCGAATGCGCGGGAGCGGTACGTCGTCCAGACCGCGATCGCACTCGGGCGCATGGACGGGCAACCAGAGTAGTTGTAGGAACCCTACAAACTCCGCTCGTGATTTTCGGCGACCTCGATGGCTGTCCAACTCACCAGTAGCCGTAAGGGTGACCTGGTGCTCGCGGTCCTCGCCCCCGGTCAGGGCGCACAGAAGTCCGGCTTCCTCACCGAATGGCTCAAGGAGCCATCCGTCGTGGATCGACTCGAGACGTGCTCCGCCGCGGCCGGACGCAACCTCGCCGCCGCCGGGACGGCGCTGCCGGACGAGGCGATCACCGACACCTCTGTCGCGCAGCCGCTGATCGTCGCCGCCGGGATCGCATCGGCCACGATGCTCGAGCTGCCGACTGACGTGGTCTATGCGGGGCACAGCGTCGGTGAGTTCACCGCGGCCTGCCTGGCCGGCGTACTCGGGCCCGACGCGGCGATGCGCCTCGTGACCATCCGCGGTCGCGAGATGGCCGCGGCATCCGCCGATCCGCCCGGCGGAATGGCCGCGGTGCTCGGCGGTGACCCGGACGAGGTAGCCGCGGCAATCGACCGAGCCGGATGCGTCGCCGCCAACTACAACGGCCCTGGTCAGCTGGTGGCGGCCGGCACCAAGGACGCGTTGGCCGCGCTCATCGCCGGCCCACCCGCCGGCGCCAGGGTCCGACCGCTTGCCGTCGCGGGCGCGTTCCACTCACCGCTGATGTCGGCCGCCCGCGCGGCTGTCGCGACAGCCGCGGCGGAGACCGCCACCTCCGACGCCGCACCGGGCGTGCTCAGCAACCGCGACGGACGCCTCGTCACCTCCGGCGCCGACCTGCTGCTGCGGCTGGTCGACCAGATCTGCCGGCCGGTGCGCTGGGACCGGTGCATGGCGGCACTCGTGGAGCTGGGCGTCACAGCAGTCATCGAGCTGCCACCTGCCGGAACCCTCACCGCGATGCTGCGTCGCGCCGCCCCGGGAATCGCGACCGTTGCCCTCGCCTCCCCCGCCGACCTGCCGGCGGCGCAAGAGCTCATCGCCGAGCACTCCGCCGTACCCGCGGGTGCCGCGTGATCCGCGCAACGGAGATCTCCCGGCACAGCCGGATCCTGGGTCTGGGCGAGTACCGACCGGCGCGCGTCGTCACCAACGACGACCTCGCCCAGACCCTCGACACCAACGACGAGTGGATCCGGCAACGCACTGGGATCGCGTCGCGTCGCATCGCAGGCGAGGGCGACTCGGTGGTTGCGATGGCGACTGCGGCGGCCACGAAGGCGCTCGCGGACTCCGGCGTCGACCCGAGCCGGGTAGGGCAGGTGGTGGTCGCGACCTGCTCGATGACCACCTCCGTCCCGGGCGCCTCGGCGCAGGTCGCTCACGCGCTGGGCGCGACGGCCGCGGGCGCCTACGACGTCAACGCCGCCTGCGCGGGCTTCTGCTACGCGCTGGCTGCCGCCTCCGACGCGATCCGGACGGGACACAGCGAGTACGTCGTCGTCGCAGCGGCAGAACGGCTGTCCGACCTGGTCGACTGGAACGACCGCTCGTCGGCGATCCTGTTCGCCGACGGCGCAGGCGCCGCCGTCGTCGGCGCCTCGAGCACGCCGGGCATCGGCCCACTGGTCTGCGGCAGTGACGGTAGTGCCGCGAGCATGATCGAGATGACGGAGGCGCGCCGGCTGCGCCTCGACGGGCCGGCGGTCTTCCGCTGGGCCACCACCCAGATGGGCGACGCGGCACGAAAGGTCTGCGACGCCGCGGGTATCGAGCCCAGCGACCTCGCCGCGGTCGTGCCGCACCAGGCCAACCTCCGCATCGTCAACTCCATCGCGAAGCAGCTCGGTGCGACCAACGCCGTCGTCGCCGACGACGTCAGCGAGACGGGCAACACATCAGCGGCCTCGGTCCCGCTCGCGCTCGCGCGGCTGCGCCGCGAAGGGAAGGTCGCGACCGGCGACCTCGCCCTGACCCTTGCCTTCGGCGCCGGCCTGACCTGGGCCGGCTCCGTGATCGCAATCCCCTAACCCAAAGGAGCACCACGTGTCAGACGAGAACCTGCTCACCGCCCTCGGCGAGATCGTGCAAGAGGCCACTGGCATCCCGGCCGCCCGCGTCACCCCCGCCGCGTCGTTCGTCGACGACCTCGACATCGACTCGCTGTCGATGGTGGAGATCGCGACGATGGCCGAGGACCGCTTCCACGTCTCGATCCCGGACGCGGAGCTGGCAAAGCTGAAGACGGTCGGCGACGTCCTCGAGTTCCTCGCCAAGGCCGGGGTCCCGGCTTGAGCTCAGCCCGTGACCGGGTGGTCGTGACCGGCTTCGGCGCGACCACCCCACTCGGTGGTGACGCGCCGTCGACGTGGCGCGCCCTGCTCGACGGGCAGTCGGGTGCGGCGCTGCTCGACGACGACTGGGCCGCCGACCTGCCGGTCCGCATCGCGGCCCGCGCCGCGGCCGACCCGGCTGACGTTCTTCCGGCCCCACGGTTGCGCAGTCTCGACCGCAGCCAGCAGTTCGCGCTGGTCGCGGGCCTCGAGGCCTGGCGCGACGCCGGCGCACCCGAGGTGGAGCCCGAGCGGCTCGCCGTCGTGGTGTCGAGCGGCATCGGTGGACTGACGACGGTGCTCGACCAGTACGACGTGCTCCGCAGCCGCGGTGCCCGGCGGGTCTCACCGTTCACCGTGCCGATGATCATGCCCAACGGGCCGGCCGCGACGCTCGCCCTCGAGCTGTCTGCCCGAGCGGGTGCCCACTCCCCGGTGTCGGCGTGCGCGTCGGGGGCAGAGGCGATCGCGATGGGGCTGGACATGATCCGGTCCGGCCGCGCCGACGTCGTCGTCTGCGGCGGCGCCGAGGCCGTCGTACATCCCCTTCCACTCGCCGCCTTCGCGGCGATGCGTGCACTGTCGACCCGCCACGACGCGCCGGCTGAGGCCTCCCGGCCGTTCGACAAGCAGCGTGACGGCTTCGTCCTCGGCGAGGGAGCCGCGATCCTGGTGCTCGAGGCCGAGGCGCATGCGATCGCCCGTGGCGCCAACCGCTACGCCGTCGTCGCCGGTGCCGGCATGGCGAACGACGCGCATCACATCGCCGCCCCGGACCCGGACGGCGCGGGTGCCGCGCGAGCGATGACGATCGCGCTTTCCGACGCCGGCCTCTCACCCACCGACATCGCCCACGTCAACGCGCATGCGACGTCGACCCCCGCTGGTGACGTCGCGGAGGCCAGCGCGCTGCGCCGGGTGTTCGGCAGCGCGACGGACGGCATTGCCGTGACCGCCACGAAGTCCTGCACCGGTCACCTGCTCGGAGCCGCGGGCGCGCTGGAAGCCGGGGTCACGTGTCTCGCCCTGCGGGACCGCGTGGTGCCGGCGATCCGCAACCTCGACGATCCGGCCGACGACGCAGTGCTCGACCTCGTCCGGATGTCGCCTCGGTCACTCAGCGGCGGCGGCGCAGCGCTGTCGAACTCCTTCGGATTCGGCGGCCACGACGTGGCGCTGGCGTTCACGGAGGTCTGATGACCACGCTCGATGTCGCGCCCACCATCGTCGCCGCGCCGGCTCTCGAGGTCGACCGGGATCCCCGGGTCCGGCTCGACACGCTGTTCACCGAGTGGCGGCCGATCGCGCGCGGCTCGGCAGAGGACTGCGGCGTCGTCGCCGGGATCGGCAAGGTCGGCAACACCGAGGTCGTGGCGTTCGCAACTGACGCATCACGTCAGGGCGGCGCCCTCGGCGCAGAGGGCTGCGCCGTCATCGTCGCCGCCTATGGCTTGGCGATCCGGCGCGGCTCGGGCATCGTCGGCATCTGGCACTCCGGTGGCGCTCGCCTGGCCGAAGGCGTCGCCTCACTCGACGGGGTGGGCCGCATCTTCACCGCGATGACCCGCGCGTCGGGCCGCATCCCGCAGGTATCGGTCGTCCTCGGCCCCGCCGCCGGCGGCGCTGCCTACGGCCCTGCGCTCACCGACGTCGTCGTGCTCGGCCCGAACGGCCGGGTGTTCGTCACCGGTCCGGACGTCGTACGCAGCGTCACCGGCGAGGACGTCGACATGGAGCAGCTCGGCGGCCCGGACGCGCACGGGCGCAAGAGCGGCGTCGTCCACCTGACCGCGGCGACTGACGCAGACGCGATCACGAAGGCCGGCGAGGTCGTGGCCCTGCTCGGCGACTACCGCACCCGGGTGAAGCCCGCCGCCGACCGGCCGATGGCCGACCTGCTGCCGCACTCCCCGCGGCGCGCGTACGACGTGCACCCGATCGTCGGCGCTCTGCTCGACGAGCCCGGCATCGAGCTGCACGCCAAGTGGGCGCCGAACATCGTCACCACCCTCGGCCGCCTGGGCGGCGGACCGGTCGGCGTGCTCGCCAACAATCCGCTGCGGCTCGCCGGCTGTCTGGATTCATCGAGCGCCGAAAAGGCGGCGCGCTTCGTCCGGATGTGCGACGCGTTCGGCGTCCCGCTGATCGTGCTCGTCGACGTCCCGGGCTACTTGCCGGGCGTGCAGCAGGAATGGGACGGCGTCGTCCGCCGCGGCGCGAAGCTGCTCCACGCGTTCGCCGAAGCGAACGTGCCGCGGGTGACCGTCATCACCCGTAAGGCGTACGGCGGCGCCTACATCGCGATGAACTCGCGGTCACTGGGTGCGACCAAGGTGCTCGCCTGGCCGACCGCCGAGGTCGCGGTCATGGGATCGGTTGCCGCGGTGCGGATCCTGCACCGGCGCGCGATCGCCGCGGTCCCGGAGCACGAGCGGGCGGAGCTCGAGATCGCGTTGGCCGCCGAGCACGAGGTGGCGTCGGGCGGCGTCGGGCGTGCGGTCGACCTCAAGGTCGTCGACGCCGTGATCGACCCGGACACCACCCGCAGCGCGGTGAGTGCGGCGATCGCGGCACACCCACGCCGGCCGGGCGA
>DASZTL010000090.1:0-90396 GCA_035548055.1 Mycobacteriales bacterium
ACGGTGATGTTGAGCTTGCGCATGATTACTCCTCACGCCCGGAGGCGGCCGCTGAGACGGTGACGCTCGATGAATGGGTGATGCCGGCGAAGCTCAGCAGGTCGCCGAGCGGACCGAGACTTACGGTCTTGCTGACCGTGACCGTCACGGTCTGACCCGACTGCGACGCAGACGGGCAAAGCGGAACTGAAACGGTGTAGCTACCTCGCGAGCCGCTATCCACGTCAGCGGCGCGCCAGAACTCGTTGGTGACCTGGGTGCAGGTCGGCCGGCGGCTGTTGGTCGGGTTGGTGACCGCGCCATCGGGGTCGTACTCGGGGCTGTTCGGGGCCGCGGTCGCGTAGCGGATGACGTCGGACACCGCTCGGGACAGCGCCATCTTCTGCACCAGCATCTCGCCGATCGGATACACGAGGGCCACGACGGTGAGCAGCACAGAGAACACGAGCCCGAACTCGAGGGCCGCGACGCCTTCGTCCGTCCGCTGGCCTCCGCGCCTGCCCCGCAGCGCGTTCACTGCCGACGCTCCGACGCCGAGCGCGTGATCGTGTCGAGCGCTGACAGACCCGGCAACGAGGAGAACAGCGGCAGCTTGTAGGTGACGGTCACCGTGACGAAGTCGCCCTGCTTGGGGGTTCCCGTGGCCGGGGCCTTGGTCGCGACCGCGCTGGTCGGATCCGGGATCAGGGAGCCGGCAGCATTCTTCGCGTCGGTCATGACCGTGCCGGCGGTGGCGTCGGGGTAGGCGCTGCCGCTCTGCCCGACGGGGATCGACACCTTCCGGGCGACGGAACGTGCGACGTGGTCGGCGACGGCGCTGTAGAAGAAGAACAGCGCGCCGTACAGCGCGGCGAAGCAGACCATCGCGACGACCGGGAAGACCAGCGCGAACTCGACGGCAGTGGTGCCTTCGTCGCGCCGGGCAAGGCGCTGCCGCGCGGTGCAGATTCGGCGGATCATCAGGAGTTCCGCAATGCCGCGCGGAAGGCGCCGGGCGCGTTGATCACGCAGCTGCCGAAGCTCGTGAGATGGGCGACGTACTGGCCGTTCACCTTCGTCAGGCAGACCGGCACCATGTCGAGGAACGGAATCCCGAGGTCGACGACGGTCGTCGACACGGCGAGCACCGGGGTACCCGAGGCAACCGCGTCGTCGAGGATCGACGTCAGGCTGGGGCCGTTGTCCGGCGGGTCGACCGCGTCCGCGAGGTCCCCCGAGAGGTTGTCGATGATCGCCGCGCAGCTGCCGAGACCCGGCACGAGCGTGTTGAGGGTGTGGAGCACGGTTTCGACCGACGTCAAGGTGCTGAGCAAGGTGTTCCGCGTCAGCTGCAGCGTCGGGTTGACGTTCACCGTCGTCCCGCCGATCGGGATGTTCGGGAGCACGACCGCGTTCTTGAACAGCCGCCGCGCGTACGACACCGTCGTCTGCGTCGAGCCGTCCGAGCCGAAGACGGAGTCGAATGGCGCCTTGACGTGCCAGGTCGCCGTGACCTTGATGCCCGGCTCGAGCAGCGCCGGCAGCGTGCCCTGCAGTGAGACGAGGAGCTTCGTCGGGTCGAGCGCGCCTAGCCCGAGCGTGTTCAGGACGAGCCTGAGCAGACCGGTGATGTTGTTCAAGCCGGCGAGGCTGTTGAGGCAGGTCTGTGCGCTGCCGAGCACGCCGGTGTCGGAGATGTACTCCGCCTTGCACCAGGTGGACTGGTCGTACGTCGCGTACGACGATGCCAGGTTCTCGTCTTGCTGAGCGTCATGAAGTGCGACGGCACACGCGTCCTGCAGCGGGTCCTTCATCCCGGCGGTGTTCTGGATGCCCAGGTTCTGCAGGGTGGTGGAGACCGCCCCGCCGGCCGGGATCGTCGAGATGTACTTCTCGACGAAGTTGAGGTCGCCGAGCGGAATCTCGGAGGCTCCCGCGAGCGCACCGGAGTCGGCTGCGCGCTGCAGCTCGGTCGCGGTCACAGAGCGGACGTAGGTCCCAGTGCCCAGCGCCATTGCCGGGATCATCGCGAACGCAAGAACCAGCGCGACGACGACGGCTACGGCGCCTTCGTCTTGGCGGTTGCGTCGAAACGCTCGCACGGGAGTGCCCTCTCTGCAGTGGGTTGGTGCGGTGACCCGAGGTGGCGCGCGGCCGTCACTGGGCTGCGGCCGCGCGCCGAGCTCGGTTGTCCTGCGTGACTTACGGGCCCGTCGTCACCTGACCGTCAGGGCCGCAGTTCTGCGCGTTGCTGATGCAGTTGTCGACGCCCGTGAACTTGTCGCCGAGGTGCTGGCCCAGGCCCCAGACGATGCCGGCGATGGCAGCCGCGATCAGCGCAACCATCAGGCCGTACTCAACGGCGGTGGCACCTTCGTCATTGTGGAAAGCACGCCGCACCCGAGCGACGGCTGCGTAGATGTAGTGCATGGGAGTTTCCCTTCGCATGAGTCGACTCCGTGATTCGGCGTCTCAAGAAGAATCGGCGCCGAAGGTCGGTGGGCACATGACGATCAGGGATGGTTTCGACTGACTACTTCTGACTAGTCCGCAGTCCGATTCGCGGGGATTCGACCGGCACGTTTCCGGACATGACTGCGAGGTCCGACAACGTGGAGTGCGGAGTTATTTGAGACGAGCCGCGACTAGTCCGAATTGACTAGGTGACCGGCCAGCACAGATCGCCCATGCCGACCATTCAGCGCGCCATGCAAGGATGGCGCGATCCGCGAGCGCGGGTCGGGTGTCGTGCTCCGCGCGCGATTCGATGTCGAAACGAGGGACCGTGGCCGAGGACATCTACGTAACGCTGACGACGTCACTTGGTGACGTGCGGGTACAGCTATTTCCGAACCACGCGCCGAAGACGGTCGCCAACTTTGTCGAGCTCGCCGAGGGCACCCGGGAGTGGGTCGACCCTCGTGACGGTCAGCGCGGGAAGAAGCCGCTGTACGACGGCACGGTCTTTCACCGCGTGATCAGCGGCTTCATGATCCAGGGTGGCGACCCGCTCGGCACCGGTACAGGTGGCCCGGGCTATCGCTTCAACGACGAGATCCATCCCGAGCTCGCCTTCACCAAGCCGTACCTGCTCGCGATGGCCAACGCCGGCCCGGGGACGAACGGCTCGCAGTTCTTCATCACCGTCGAGCCGACGACCTGGCTCACCGGCAAGCACACGATCTTCGGCGAGGTCGCCGACCAGGCAAGCCGCGATGTCGTCGACGAGATCGCCGCGACCGAGACCGGGCAGATGGACCGGCCGAAGACCGATGTGGTGGTCGAGAAGGTGACCGTCGAGCGGGTGGCGAGCTGAACGCTCCCGATGAGCCGGTGACGGCCGAGGAGCGCTGCTACCGGCACCCGGACACGGTGACCGGCGTCCACTGCACGAGGTGTGGTCGGTCGATCTGTCCGCGGTGCATGGTGCCCGCCGCCGTTGGCTTCCACTGCCCGGAGTGCCTGGCCGAGGGCCGTAAGACGACCCGGGTCGCGCGGACCGTGTACGGCGGCAAGGTGCGCCCGGGCGAGCAGCCCGGGCTGGTCACCAGAGCGTTGATCGCGATCAACGTGGTCTTCTTCGTCATCACCATCGCCAGCGGCGCGAACCCGGTCACCGGCCGCGGCACCTCGACGATCTACGACCACCTGGCGCTGATCCCCCCGGCGGTCGCGAGCGGCGAGTGGTGGCGGCTGTTCAGCGCGGCCTTTCTGCACTTCGGGATCTTCCACATCTTGTTCAACATGTACGCGCTGTGGATCTTCGGCCCCCCGCTCGAGGCTGTGATGGGCAGGCTGCGCTTCACCACCCTGTACCTGTTGGCGGGCGTGGGCGGCGGCTTGCTCTCGGTCGGCATTGGCCCGCTGAACGAGACCGCTGCGGGCGCCTCCGGCGCGATCTTCGGACTGTTTGCGGCGTTCTACGTCGTGGCGCGGCATCGCAACCTCAACACCCAGGCGGTCGCCTTCACGATCGTGGCGAACCTGGTGATCACGTTCTCGATTCCGAACATCGACTGGCGCGGGCACGTCGGCGGGTTGGTGACGGGCGGGGTGATCGCCGCGATCATCGCCTTCGCCCCCGAGGGGCCGCGGCGCGGCCTGGCGCAGGCGGCGGGCGTGGTCGGCGTGGCAATCGTGCTGGTGGTCGCCGGGCTGCTGGCGGTCAACCACGTGAACAGCCATTGCCGTTCCGCGTTCGATCAGGCCAGGGCCGGCGACGCCAGCCAGTTCGGCCCGGCGGTGTTCTGCACCCACTACGACCCCGGGGCGACGTCCGGCTGAGCCGGGAACATCACAGAACCGGGTTCTGTTGACGTCGTAGGATCACCCTCAAGAGCCGGGACACGCCCGGACTCATCGAGCGTTCGCCAGGAGGCGCGCCATGCGTGATGCAGTCATCGTCGAGGCCGTACGCACCCCGGTAGGGAAGCGCAACGGCGCCTACAAGGACACCCATCCGGTCGACCTATCGGCGCACGTGCTCCAGGCGCTTGCTGAGCGCACCGGCATCGACCCGGCCATCGTCGACGACGTCGTCTGGGGTTGCGTCGGCCAGGTGGGCGAGCAAGCCATGAACGTCGGACGCAACGCTGTACTCGGCGCCGGTTGGCCCGAGTCCGTCCCCGGCACCAGCGTCGACCGGCAGTGCGGTTCGAGCCAGCAAGCGGTGCACTTCGCGGCGGCCGGCGTGATCTCCGGCCAGTACGACGTCGCCGTCGCCGGCGGCGTCGAGGTCATGACCCGGGTGCCGATGGGCGCCTCGATCGGCAGCAACGTCGGCTACCCGTTCGGCCCGATGATGCTCGAGCGCTACGACGGCAAGCTCGTCAACCAGGGCCTCGGCGCCGAGATGATCGCCGAGCGCTGGGGCTTGTCCCGCCAGCAGATCGACGAGTTCTCGCTGGGCTCGCACGAGAAGGCGGCCAAGGCGATCGACTCGGGTGCCTTCCAGAAGCAGTACGCGATCGTCCCGGGCACCGGCCTCGAGGCGGACGAGGGCGTGCGCCGCGGCGGCACGGTCGAGAAGATGGGCGAGCTGAAGACCGCATTCAAGGAGGACGGCGTCGTCACCGCCGGCAACTCCTCGCAGATCTCCGACGGCTCGGGTGCGCTGCTCATCACGACCAGCGAGAAGGCCGCCGCGCTGGGCCTGAAGCCGCTGGTGCGACTTCACACGTTCGCGCTCGCCGGCGACGACCCGATCATCATGCTGACCGCGCCGATGCCGGCCACGGCCAAGGCCCTGCAGCGCTCCGGGCTGAAGATCAACGACATCGGCGCCTTCGAGATCAACGAGGCGTTCGCCACGGTGCCGCTGGCCTGGCTCAAGGAGACCGGCGCCGACGAGAAGGCGTTGAACCCGCTTGGTGGAGCGATCGCCATCGGTCACCCGCTCGGTGGCTCGGGCGCGGTCCTCATGACCCGCCTCGTGCACCACATGGTCGACAACGGCATCAAGTACGGCCTGCAGTCGATGTGCGAGGGCGGCGGCATGGCCAACGCCACCATCCTCGAGCTCGTCTAAGGATTCACCGCTAGATAACAGCAAAAGCGCAGCAAAGAGGGGAGCTCCAGCCGAAAAGGCTGGGGCTCCCCTCTTACGTTGGTCGGTGGGCCAAGCAATGTCACATTGCCCCTGCGATCTGGGCCTCTAGAGGCCGGATCACCTAGGCAATGTGACATTGCTTCGCCTAAGAGTCGGAGATCTCTTCCGCCTTGGCTCTCAGCTGCTTGAAGTCCTTGCCGCGGTTGTCGCCGACGAGCTTGTCTGTCGCGCTGAAGCCCCAGCCGTCGTACTTCACAGCCACCCGCGAGAACCGGTGCTTCGCGGTCCCGCCGCATTCAGGGCACCTGCGGTCGCCGGTTGCTCCGAGCTCGAGCAGCTCCTCGTGCTCGGCGTCACACGCGGCGCAGCGGAACAGGTAGATCGGCATGGCTACGCCGGAGGCGGGCATAGAGCGCTCATCCACACTGTGGACGGAGGCTGTGGGTAAATCACAGGCGTGTGACTACACGAGTGTTTGTGCCGGCCGGTCGCCGCTAGCGCCACTGAGTGGAGATCCCGAAACCGCCAATGATGAAGCCGAACCCGATCAGCAGGTTCCAGTTGGACAGCGCCTTGATCGGCAGGCTGCCCCCGGTGACGTAGAACATCACCAGCCAGATCAGGCCCACCATGAAGCACGCCAGCATCGACCAGCCCACCCACGGCGGACTCACCGTCTTCTTCGCCGACTTGGTCGGCGGCGGGGTGTAGGCCGGTTTGGCGCGAACCTTCGACTTGGGCACAGACCCTCCTGCAGCCTCCTGGGCCGCCGAGCGGCCCGCTCGACAACTAGCGTAGTCGCGTGAATGCGACGGTGGCCCCCACCGCCGACGGTCAGCCTCCCGCACGCGCTCCTCGCACCGGTCACTGGCGGACGGTGGCGAGAGGGCTTGGCCAGCTGTTCATCACCGCCGGTCTGGTCATCTTGCTGTTCGTGGTCTACGAGCTGTGGTGGACCGGCTTCACCACCAAGCGCGACCAGCATCGGTTGATCACCACGCTCCATCAGGAGTGGGCGCACGGCGTCACGATCAAGGACCCACCGATCGGATCCGCGATCGCCCTGCTGCGGATTCCGCGGTTCGGCCCCAAGTACCTCTTCGCGATCGTCGAGGGCACCTCGACCGCCGACTTGATCAAGGGCCCCGGTCACTACCCCGGTACCGCGATGCCGGGCGGGCTCGGCAATTTTGCTGTGGCGGGCCACCGTACGACCTACGAGCACCCGTTCTACTCGGTCAACCGGCTGCGCTCCGGGGACCCGATCGTGCTGGAGACAGCGCATCGATGGCTGACCTACACCGTCGAGAACATCCCGGGCACCGACGCCCGCTACCAGGAGATCGTGTCGCCGAGCGATGTGTCCGTCACCTTCCCGGTGCCTGACCAGCTCGACCCGGCGGCAGCCCCCACACAGCGGGTCTTGACCTTCACTTCGTGCAATCCCCGGTACTCCGCTGCCCAGCGCATCGTCATTCACGCGTTGCTCACCGATTCCCAGCCCAAGTCGGCCGGGCTGCCGGCCGCCCTCGACGGCTATCGGATCCGAGGGACCTGACATGTACGGATGGATCTGGCGCACCCTTCCCGGCGGGATCCCGGGCAAGCTGCTCGGCTGCGCAGTGCTGCTCTTCGCGACCTTGGTGCTGCTCTTCCTGGTCGTGTTCCCTTGGGCCGGCCCGAAGCTGCCGTTCAACCACGTGACGATCGATACGACGCCGTCGCCGGGCCCGACCGCAACGGCGCCGGCCGTGCCGGACTGACATGATCCGCCGCGTGGCGGGATACACCGATCGGCCGTGGCTGGCCGCCTACCCGCCGGACGTGCCCAGCGACTGCGTCTTTCCCCACGTCCCGCTGACGCGCCTGCTCGACGACGCGGCGCAGAACTACCCCGGTCGCGTCGCGATCTCCAGCCTCGGCAACCGCATGACGTACCGCTCGTTGCAGGAGTCGGTGGACCGGTTCGCCGCCGGCCTCGCCGAGCTCGGGGTGACCCCGTTGTCACGTGTCGCGATCGTCCTGCCCAACTGCCCGCAGCACGTGATCTCGTTCTTCGCGGTGCTACGGCTCGGCGCGATCGTGGTCCACTGCAATCCGCTCGCGAGCGCCGACGAGCTTCGCAGTCAGCTCGTCGACTCGGGGGCGAGCGTCGTCGTCTGCCTCGACCGGATCGCGCAGTCCGTGCTCGACCTTCGCGGCGAGACGCGAGTCAAGGCGGTTGTCGTCACCTCGCTGGCAGACGGCTTGACGCGCGCTGCACGAAGCCGCCTCGAACTGCCGCTCCCCATGACCCGTAGCCGCAAGGCGGACCTGGTCGTGGCGGTCCCAGAGGACCCGGCCGTCCACCGCTTCCGCGGGTTGGTCCGCACCGGCATGTCGGCCCGTCAGGCGCCCCTCAACCCGGCGGAGGACGTCGCGGTCCTGCAGTACACGAGCGGCACGAGCGCCGAGCCGAGGGCCGCGATGCTGTCCCACGCGAACCTCGTCGCCAACTGCCATCAGCTCCGGATGTGGTTCCCCGACGCCGTACCGGGCGAGGAGGTCACCCTCGCGACCGTGCCGCTGTTCCACGCCTACGGGCTGACGCTGTGCCTGCTCACCACCGTCTTGCTCGGTGGTCGGCTGGTCCTGCTGCCGAGATTCGACGTGGCGGCGGTGTTCGCGGCGATCGACGACGAACGACCGACGCTGTTCCCAGCCGTCCCGCCGATCTTCCGCGCACTGGTCGACGATCCGGCGCTTCGCAAGCACGACCTGTCGCGGATCCGCGCCTGCGTCTCCGGCGCGATGAAGCTGCCGATCGAGCTCGTGGAGCGCTTCGAGAAGGCAACCGGCGTGCCGCTCATCGAGGGCTACGGCATGACCGAGACGTCGCCCGTCACCCACTGCGTGCCGCTCAGCGGCGAGCGAAGGCCGGGGTCGGTCGGGCTGCCGCTGCCTGGTACCGGGGCACGGATCGTGGATCCCGAGCGGCCCGACGTCGAGCAGCCGGTCGGCGAACCGGGTGAGCTGGCGGTCAAGGGCCCGCAGGTCTTCCTGGGCTACTGGTCGCGGGTCGCCGACGTGGTGCCGCCGACGATCGATGGATGGTGGCTGACCGGCGACATCGCCGTGATGGACGACGACGGCTGGTTCACGATCGTCGACCGCAAGAAGGACCTGATCATCGCCGGCGGCTTCAACATCTCCCCAACCGAGGTCGAGCAGGTGATTCTCAGCGTGCCCGGCGTCGCGGACTGCTGTGTGGTCGGGCTGCCGGATCGGTACCGGGGCGAGACGGTCAAGGCTTATGTGGTGGCGCCTGGCGGTAACGTCACCGAAGATGAAGTGAAGGCGGGCTGCGCGGCCGCCCTGTCGGCGTACAAGGTGCCGAGGCTCGTCGAGTTTCGCGACGAGCTGCCCCACACCGCCGTCGGCAAGGCACTACGCCGGTTGCTCGTCGACGCGGAGCTGGCAGCCAGCGGCGAAGCGGGCACGAACAATTGAGAAGGCGGTCGTGGTGAGCAGGGTCCTCGTCGTGGACAACTACGACAGCTTCGTCTTCAACCTCGTGCAGTACCTCGCCCAGCTCGGGGCAGACGTCGAGGTACGACGCAACGACGCGATCGACGCGGCTGACCCGCTGTTCGGCGAGGTCGACGGCATCCTGCTCTCACCCGGTCCGGGGCGGCCGGAAGACGCCGGCTGCTGCATCGACGTCATCAAGGCACACGGCGCGACCGTCCCCATCTTCGGCGTGTGCCTCGGGCACCAGGCGATCGGCGTCGCGTACGGCGGCACGGTCGACCGCGCTCCCGAGCTGCTGCACGGCAAGACCAGCGAGGTGGAGCATGACGGGAAGGGCGTGTTCGCCGACGTCCCCAACCCGTGCGTCGCGACGAGGTACCACTCACTGACCGTGCTCGAGCCCGATCTTCCCGCGGCCCTCGAGGTGACGGCCAAGACCGCCAACGGCGTGATCATGGGCGTGCGGCACCGTGAGCACCCGGTGGAGAGCGTGCAGTTCCACCCCGAGTCGGTGCTCACTCAGGGCGGCTACCAGATGCTCGCCAACTGGCTTGCCCTCACCGGGGACCCCACCGCCGGAGAGCGTGTCCCTGAGCTTGCCGAGAAGCTGGAAAGGCAGCGCGCTTCGGTTGGGTAGGGACGTCGGGTACCCGCCTAAGACTTCCGGCGGTTGATCGGCGCCCAAAATAGGGATTTCGTCTGATGTGGCGAGCCTCCTTAGGCGCAGAAAGTGGTCTCACCAACACGAGAGACCGCTGAGGAGGCGATCACGATGATGGTCACGGTTTCCCCGGCCTTCGCTCAGGCCGAGCTGGAGTATCGCCAACAGCGGATCCAGGCAGATTTCGGATCGAGGTCATCGAGGACGACGACGCGGCCAACGCCTCGCCGGCGGTCCACCGCGCTACCCAAGCCGTGGCGTCGGCCGAACCTGACTCCTCGGCCGTCGCTCCGATAGCACGCGCAGAGCGACACCCCGTCAGTCCGAGCAGCCATGATGGCGAGGTGGCGGTCGGGGTAGAGACGCCGCTCGTCGGCCGAGTCGCCGAGCGGGCAGAGCTCGTCTCGCTCGTCGGTCTCGACGCCGGCGGTACCGCCGGCGGGGCGGTGTTGCTCGGTGGCGATGCCGGGTGCGGCAAGACCCGGCTGGCGAAGGAGATCGCCGCTGATGCGGCCGCCGCGGGCTGGCGGGTCCTGGTGGGCCACTGCCTCGACTTCGGTGACGGCTCGCCGCCGTACCTCCCCTTCAGCGAGGCGCTCGGCCGGCTGGCCACCGAACGACCCGAGCTGACGAGGGCACTGATCGAGGCGAACCCGGCCATCGCGCGGCTGCACCCCGCGCACCGGCGGCTGGCCGAGGCCGATGTCAACTCCGAGCCCACGCAACGGGCCGCGCTGCTCGAGGCGGTCCACGACGCGTTGACGTCGCTGGCCGCGGACTTGCCGCTACTCGTCGTGATCGAGGACCTGCATTGGGCAGACCAGTCGACCCGGGACTTGCTGCACTGGTTGTTCACCCGCGGGATCGACGCGCCCGTGACGATTCTCGCGACCTACCGCAGCGACGACCTGCACCGGCGCCATCCGCTCCGCGCCACGTTGGCCGAGTGGGTGCGGCTGCCCGGCGTGGTCCGGTTGCAGCTCGGCCCACTGTCGTCAGCCGAGGCTCGCTCGCTCGTGCGCACACTGCAGCCGGGCACGATCGCTGAGCGGGAGCTCCGCAAGATCCTGGCTCGCGCCGAAGGCAACCCGTTCTTTCTCGAGGAGCTGGTGGCCGCTGCGACCATCGGTGACGGTCGGCTCCCGACCGACCTTGCCGACTTGCTGCTGGTGCGGCTTGAGCAGCTCGACGACGCCGGTCGTCTGGTCGTGCGGGCGGCGAGCGTCGCCGGCCGTCAGGTTTCGCACGCGTTGCTCGCGGCCGGGACCGCACTCGACTCACCCACACTTGACGGGGCGGTCCGGGCCGCCGTCGAGGCCAACATCCTCGTCTCCACTGACGGCGAGCACTATGTCTTCCGACATGCCTTGCTCGCCGAGGCGATCTACCAGGACCTGTTGCCGGGCGAGCGGGTGCGGCTGCACGCGGCGTACGCCGAAGCGCTGGCAAGTGGTGCGGTCGACGGGTCGGCGGCCGAGCTGTCCCGGCATGCCTGGGCATCGCACGACCTCGTCACCGCGACCCGCGCGAGCATCCGGGCCGGCGACGAGGCCATGGCCGTCGGTGGGCCGGAGGAGGCCATCCGACACTACGAGCGAGCTCTCGAGCTCATGGTCGACCCGACGGTCGAGGCAACGCTCGCCGGCGGCGACGGTGGCCCGCTCGTCGACCGGATCGGCCTGGTCATCCGGGCCAGCGCCGCGGCAACCGCGGCCGGTCATCTCTCCCGCGCGCTCGCTCTGTCGCACGACCAGTTGCTCGCCCTCACGGTGGACGCCCCGGCGCTGGACCGGGTTCGGCTGATCCACAGCGTGGCGACGACCCTGCTCGTCATGGATCATGACTTCGATCTCTTGAGCCTCACGACCGAGGCCGTCCGCCTGGTCAGCGACGAGCCGTCAAGCCCGCTCTCGGTGCGGATACACGTCGTGCACGCCCGAGCCCTGCACGAGCGGGCGCGCGATGACGAGGCCGCCAAGTGGGCGAGCGAGGCGCTGCAGCTCGCGCGCGAGCTCAACGTCCTCGATGTCGTCTCGGACGCGACGATTCTGCTGGCGAAGATCGACGAGCGTTCCGGCGACGCGCAGCGGGCACTCGCTGCGGTCGAGGCCGCGATCGTTGAGGCCCGCGCGGCGGGGGAGGCACTCGCCGAGCTTCGCGGTCTCTACACGCTCGGGCTGTTGCGGTACGGCCAGGGTCAGATCGCCGCTGCGGTCGAGGCATTCGACCGCGCCGCGCAACGAGCCAATGCGCTTGGTCACCAGTGGGCGCCGTACGGCCTCGAGTCGGTCGTGTTCGCCGCGATCGCCACGCAAGTGGCGGGCGACTGGACGCGAGCGAGTCGGCTCGTCGACACCTCAGGACGCAACCCGCCTGAGCTCGCTGCGGCCCTTCTCGACGGCATCGCGATGGACATCGCTGCTGGACGTGGCGAGACCTCGGCGTTGTCCGAGCTGCCCAGGCTGCGGCCGCGCTGGCACCTCGACGGTCTGGTGGCGATCACTAGCGGCGCGGGTGCGATCGAGATGTACGGCCAGCTCGGTGACGTCGCGGCTGCGATCGCCACCCATGACGATGTCGTCGACTTCGTCGCAGCGCTGTGGCAGCAGCCCGGCTTCAATGCCCAGGTGCGGCTGGCCGCCCAACTGGTCGGCGTGATCGCGGCTGCGAGCGTGCCGGCGAGCGCCGGCGAGCGCCAGAAGCTGGTACAGCACGCGGACGAGGTCGCGGCGGCCGCGAGAGAAGTCGCGGCCGGCATGCGCCATCCAGGACCGGAAGGCCTCGCCTGGGCGGCACGCCTCGAGGCGGAGTGCGTCCGGCTGCACTGGCTGGCGGGTACCGATCCGCGACCTGGTGCTGACGAGCTGGTCGGCAGATGGCGGACCGCAGTCGAGGCGTTCGAGACCTTCGGCCACCGCTACGAGGCGGCGCGCTCGAGGGCGCGACTCGCGGCTGCGCTCAACGCGGCAGGTGACGCGGCGGGTGCATCGGCGGAGGCGGACCGGGCGCGAGAGGTTGCCGTTCGGCTGGGTGCCGCGCCACTGCTCGCCGAGCTCGGCCCGGTGAGAGGGCTCGGTGTCCCGGCTCGTCGCGCGGCCAAGGCGCGCGACCTCGACACCCTCACGCCACGAGAGCGTGACGTCCTCGAGCTGGTCGCCACCGGGCGAAGCAACCGGGAGATCGCCGCCGCCCTGTTCATCAGCGCCAAGACGGTCAGTGTTCACATCTCGAACCTGCTCGCCAAGCTCGACGCCGGCAGCCGCACCGAAGCCGTCGCGATTGCGCGGCGCCGAGGCTTGCTCGGCTGATGCCGCTATGGGGTCGGGGTGATGGTGACGCTCGGCTCGGTGGACTCGACCGGTCCCACGGTGGTGGTGGCAGTCGGGCTCGGGGGCTTCACCTTCTTCTCGTCGATGTAGATCGTCACCGTCGAGTTGGCGGTGGCGTATGCGCCGCCCGCCGGAGTCTGGCTGACCACGAGACCGTCGAGGCTCTTCTTGTAGACCGCGGCCGGTTTGGACGCCACCTGGAACCCGTGCTGGAGCAGGATGGCGGTCGCGGTCGCCTCGTCCTCACCCTTCACGTTGGGCACCTTGGTCTTCGAGTTGGAGACCGTCAGCATGACCTTGGAGCCCGCCGGAACCGATCCGCCTGAGGCCGGATCGGACTCCAGCACCTGGCCCTCGGGCAGCGAGGAGTTCTTGAACACGACCCGCCCGACCTTGAGCTTCGCCGCAGTGAGGGTGTCCTTCGCCTGGTCGAGCGACAGGCCGACCAGACCTTGCGGAACCGCGACGTACTGAATGCCGTTCGAGATCACGAGGGCCACCGGCTGCCCTTTGCGCAGGAGGATTCCGGCCGGCGGGTTCTGCCTGATCACACGGCCCTTGTCGTCCTTGGTGGTGTACTCCTCGGTCACACCGCCGACTCGCAGTCCCTGGCCGATCAGGGTCGCCTGCGCGTCGGCGTAGGTCTCGCCGACCAGGTTCGGGGTCGTGAGATCGCCGGTGCCGTTGGTGAGGACGTTGCGCGCGATGACCAGAGCGATCACGAAGACCGCGAGCGTTGCGGCGGCAAGAGCGGCGTACGCCGCGCCGCGGCGGCGAGGCCGCGGCTCCCGCAGCAGCACCGTCGTGGGCGGCAGCGCGGCGGCCGTCGCGCCGGCGCCGGCCTGCACCGGGTGCGCGTGTACCGGCCGACCGGCGAGCGCTCGTTCCAGGTCGGCGCGCATCTCGGCGGCGGACCCGTAGCGGTTGACCGGGTTCTTCGCCATGGCCGTGAGCACGATCGCGTCCACGGCCGCAGGAACGTCAGGCTCGACCTGGGACGGCGGCAGCGGGTCTTCGCGCACGTGCTGGTAGGCGACCGCGACCGCGCTCTCGCCGGTGAACGGCGGTGCGCCGGTCAGCAGCTCGTAGAGCAGGCAGCCGGTCGAGTAGATGTCGCTGCGCGCGTCGACATGCTCACCCCGTGCTTGCTCCGGCGACAGGTAATGAGCGGTGCCGACGACGGCGGCCGTCTGCGTCATCGTCGCCGTCGAGCTGGTCAGTGCGCGCGCGATGCCGAAGTCCATGACCTTGACCTGACCCGACGGCGTGACCATCACGTTGCCCGGTTTGATGTCGCGGTGCACGATCCCGGCTGTGTGCGCCTGCTCGAGCGCCGAGCAGATGGCCGCGGCGATCTCCATCGCGCGGCGCGGCAGCAGCCGGCCTTCGGCGGCGAGGATGTCGCGGAGGGTGCGGCCCTCGACGTACTCCATGACGATGTACGGCGTGGCCGTTCCGTTGACGACGCCTTCGCCGGTGTCGTAGACGGCCACGATGGCGGCCGAGTTCAGGGACGCGGCCGACTGCGCCTCCCGCCGGAACCTTGCTTGGAAGGTCGGGTCACGAGCGAGGTCTCTGCGCAGCAGCTTGATCGCGACGTCACGCCCCAGCCGCACATCGCGACCGAGATGAACCTCGGCCATCCCGCCGTGCCCGATGACCTCGCCGACTTCGTAACGGTCGGCGATCAGCGACTTCCGCTTAGCGGGCACGCGTCCACCCAGCCCGCATCACGGCAACGACGCTACCGGCCCGAATCGCGCCGGCCTGACCTGCCTGGCCTCGCCTCACCGGGTCTCCGCCGTCACGACGGTCAGGTGAACGACTCCGCCTACCTTCGCACTCGTGCCGCCCGGCGGGTCCTGTGCGATGACCGTGCCCACCGAGCCCGCGGGACCGGTGGTGAGCGTCTCGCCGGCACGGAAGCCGGCCTCGTTGAGCTGTTGCTGTGCCTGGCTGAACGGCAGCCCGACGACTCTCGGCACCGTGGCCTGCCCCGCACCGCTGGCGAAGATCCGCAGCAGGATGGCTCCGCCGACCACCACGATCGCGCCGAGCGCGATCAGGCGGTTCCGGACCCGTTTGCGCTCCTCCTCGCTGTACCAAGGCCGCGGCGACTCGGGCGCGGTTGCCTCACCGGCTTCGATGCTGGGATCAGTGGCGAGTGCGGTGCTGCTCTGCCCGGCGCGTTGCGCGGCCGCGAGCGCGAGGGCGGTGCGGGCAACCTCGGCCGGCGCCACGGGTTGCGTCGCGCCGCCGCCGGCCAGCCAGTCGAGGAAGCGGGTGACGTCAGGGGGAAGGTCCCGTTCTCCGCCGCGGATGAGCGCGGTCGCGAGTCTCGCCAGTGCGGGAAGATCCGCGGCCGGCGACGGATCCGCATCCACCGCAAAGCCGATCAGCGCGACCGAGCCGTCGGGCCGGACCATGATGTGGTCGGCGTCGAGCCGGCCGTGCCCGACGCCCGCATCGTGCGCAGCTGCCAGCGCGAATGCCGCCTGCCCGACGACGGCAAGCGCGTCATCCACACTGAACGGGGCCGTTGCCGCGATGCTGGCGACGGTCTCACCGTCGATCCAGGCCGTGACCAGCCACGGCGGATCGTCGTGAGCGTCATGACGAAGGACGGTGGCCACGCCCGGGTCTGACAACCGCTCGAGCCGGCGGGCGCGCCGGTCGAACGCCTCGTGCCAGGACGGCGGCGGGTTGAGGTAGCGGATCACCACGCCCTGGCGGCTGGCGAGATCGTCATGACTGCGCCACACCTCGCGCCGCTCGTCGGCGTCGAGCAGCTCGACGAGGAGGTATCGCTCGCCGACGGTCTCGAGCGGAACCGGCTGGTCGTCAGGTGTCGTCATTTGCAGCGACCGTCCCGTCAACAGCTCAGCACGGCGCACATGACCGACTTCGCGATCGGCGCGGCCACGGCGCCACCTGTTGCGTCGCTACCGAGGCTGCCACCGTCCTCGACGAGCACCGCGACGGCGACGCGTGGGTTGTCGGCCGGCGCGAAGCTGACGAACCAGGCCTGCGGCGGCAGGTGCTGGGAGGTGAGGCCGTGCTGCGCCGTACCGGTCTTTCCGGCGACGGCGATGCCCGGGATCTGCGCGGCCGTGCCGGTGCCGGCGCGTACGACGAGCTCCATCATCGATGCCACCTGGTGGGCGACCTCAGGCGTCACCGACTGCCGCAGCTTCTCCGGCTTGGTCCGAGACAACACCTCGGCATTCGTGCCCCGGACCTCCGAGACGAGGTAGGGCTTCATCTCGGTGCCGTCATTGGCAATCGCCGCCGCGATTTGCGCCGCCTGCAGCGGGGTGAGCGCGTCGTCGTACTGGCCGATCGCGGCCAGCGCGGTGTTGGGGCGGTTCGCGTGGGCGGCGAACTGGCTGGCCGCCACGTGCAGCGGAATGTCCATCGATGAGCCGATGCCGAACGCTTTGGCCTGCTCGGCGAGGGTGTCGATGCCGATCTTGAGACCCAGCCCGCCGAACGCCGTGTTGCACGAGATCCGGAACGAGTCGGCGATCGTGTCGGTGCGGCCGTTGCCGCAGGTCTCGCCACCGAAGTTGCGCAGAAACACATTGGTCTGGGGCAGCCGCAGCTGGGTCGGGGTCGGGATCGTGCTGTCCGGAGTGAACCGGCCGGTGCCGAACGCCGCAGCGGCGGTGACGATCTTGAACAGCGAACCGGGCGGGTAGATCTCGGAGATCGCGCGGTTGCTGAGTGGCCGTGTGGGGTCCTTCAACAGCCGCTTGTAGTTGCGGTTGATGGCGCGGGTGTTGTGCAGCGAGAGCAAGGACGGGTCGTACGACGGGG
Organism: Mycobacteriales bacterium; assembly: GCA_035548055.1. GTDB lineage: Bacteria > Actinomycetota > Actinomycetes > JAFAQI01 > JAFAQI01 > DASZTV01. The sequence continues at coordinate 16,844 of DASZTL010000090.1, forward strand.
ACGTGGCGAGGGCGAGGATCGCGCCGGTCTTCGGGTCCATCGCGACGGCGGCGCCTTTGACGCCCTGCAGCCCTTGATACGCCGCCTGCTGTGCTCGCGGGTTCAGGGTCAGCACGACCGAGCCGCCGCGGGGCGTCCGACCGGTGATCTCGTCCGCGATGCGGTGCAGGAACAACCGGTCGTCCGAGCCGGAGAGGATCGGGTCCTCGGTCTGCTCGATCCCCGACGCTCCGATGACGATCGAGTAGTAGCCGGTGACGGGCGCGTACGCCTTGCCACCGGGATAGGTCCGCAGGTACTTGAGCGAGTCATGCGTCTTCACTGATCGCGCGATGTCCTGGCCGGCGACGACGATCGCGCCGCGCTGCCGGCTGTACTCGCTGTAGAGCACTCGGACGTTGTGTGGATTGGCGCGCAGCGACGAGGCCTGCCCCACTTGCACGATGTTGGAGTTGACCATCAGCGCGAGGAACATGAGCAATGCGGCGATGGCAACGTGCTCCAGTGGCCGGTTCATAGCTTGATCGCCATCGTCGCGGACTCGTCGGGCGCGGCGGGTCGGGGCGCGACCGGCCGCCGGGCGGCGTCGCTGATCCGGATCAGGAGGGCGAGCAGGATCCAGTTCGAGATCAGGCTGGACCCGCCGTAGGACAGGAAAGGAAGGGTCAGTCCGGTCAGCGGGATCAGCCGCGTGACGCCACCGACCTGGACGAAGACCTGCAGCGCCAGCCCGAATGCGAGCCCGGCACCGAGCAGCTTGCCGAAGTCGTCGCGGGTGCCCAGCGCCGCGCGCAGCCCTCGCATTACGATCAGCAGGTACACGACGAGCACCGCCATCAGCCCAGCGAGCCCCAGCTCCTCGCCGATCGTCGATGCGATGAAGTCGGTGTTCGCGAACGGCACCAGGTCGGGTCGCCCCTGTCCGAGCCCGGTCCCGAAGATGCCGCCGGTCGCCTGCCCGAACAGCCCCTGGGCAAGCTGATAGCTCTGATCGGTGATCGTGCGTGGGTCGAGCGGGTGAAGCCAGATCTCGACGCGGTCGTGCACGTGCCCGATCGCGTGGAATGCGAAGAGCGAGCCGGCGACGAAGAGCACGAGACCGATCAGCAGCCACGACCGGCGCTCGGTGGCGACGTAGAGCATCGCGACGAAGATCCCGAAGAAGAGCAGGCTCGAACCGAGATCGCTCTCGCGGGTGAGGATCAGCAGGCTTGCCCCCCAGGCGACGAGGACCGGCCCGAGGTCACGACCGCGCGGCAGCGTGATGCCGACCAGGCGCCTGCCCGCCAGTGCGAGCACGTCTCGCTTGCGGACCAGATAGCCGGCGAAGAACACCTCGAGCGCGATCTTGGCGATCTCGCCCGGCTGGAAGGAGAACCCGCCGAACCGGATCCAGATTCGGGCGCCGTTCACGGTGCTGTGACTCGCCGGGAGCAGGGCTGGCAGGACCAACAGACCGAGGCCGACCGCCATCGCCGTATAGGTCAGTGACTCGAGCCTGCGGTGGTCGCGGACGATCCCGAGCACGGCGACGAACAGCAGGATTCCGATCACGGTCCATACGAGCTGCAACGGCGCCGCGGATGTCCCGGCTTGTACTCCGGCGCCCTTCGCGCGACTCGCGGACGCGAGGTCGAGGCGGTGGATGAGGACCAGCCCGAGCCCGTTGAGCATGATCGCGGCCGGCAGCAGGACCGGGTCGGCGTACGGCGCGAAGCGGCGTACGGCCAGGTGAGCGACGCCGGCGAGCGCGATGAAGCCCAGCCCGTCGCTGAGCAGGCCGCTCGGGAACTTCGAGGAGTACGCCGCGCTCACCGAGGTGAACGCGAGCATCGTCAGGACCAACCCGAAGCCGATCAGCGCGAGCTCGGTACCACTCCGCTTCGCCCCGACCGGTGGTGCGAGATCCGTCATGGCTGCTGGGGGCACCAGGGCGGCGGCTTCGGTGCCGGCTGGCGTTTGGTGGTGCCCTTGTGTTTCTTGACGGTGGGCGTCGGCGGGTGGGCGGCGGTCCACGCTGCGCACGCATCGTTCCGGACCGTCGCGAGCTCGTCTTCGACTTGGGCGCGTCCGGAGACCTGACCACTACGCAGCAGGTCCTGGTTGGACTGCGAGACCGCGGTTGTCGGAAGGTCGGTTCGTGACGACAGCCTCGACAGCGAGATGCCGACGACCTTGCCGCGGTCGCCGTGATAGATCGCGACGTAGCCACTGTCGTCGGCGAGGTACCACTGGCCGCGGATGTACATCACCGTCGCGGTGATGGCTGCAGCGATGAGCAGCACGACGACCACGGCGACGATGCCCAGCCGGCGGCCGATGCTGCGGGTCCGTTGCCGCCGATCGGTCGCGGATGCCGGTGCCGGCGCCGGAGCGACGTGCCGTGCGCGGTCGGGTGCGGCGGCCGCACCACCGATGATCGGCTGCGCGTTGGGGGTGTCGCCCTCGACCGGCTCGGCGATCACGCAGGTGACGTTGTCGGGTGCACCCGCGGCGAGCGCGTGGTCCACGAGCGCGTCGCAGGTGCGCTGCAGGTCCTCGCCGCTGCTGAGCGTTGCGGAGATCGTCGCGACGTCGACGTAGTCGGACAGACCGTCGCTGCAGAGCAAGTAGCGGTCGCCGGTGACGGGCGTCAGCATCTGGACGTCTGGCTCGGCTTCGCCGCGTCCGTCGAGCGCGCGCAGGATCCACGAACGTCGCGGATGGACGAGGGCCTCTTCTGGCGTGATCTGACCTTCGTCGACCAGCGACTGGACGAGGGTCTGGTCTTTGGTCAGCTGCGAGAGCTCGCCGCCGCGCATGAGATAGGCCCGGGAGTCACCGAGCTGCGCAAGACCTACTTGGTCGCCGGCCCACAGCACGGCGGTGAGCGTCGTACCCATGCCCGACAGTCCCGGGTCGCCGGCGATGGCGTCGCGGAGCTGGATGTCGGCCGCTTGGGTGGCGTCGTGAAGGGCGGCGAGCGGGTCGGTGACGGTGGTGTCGCTGTCGAGCGGCGACAGCGTGTTGATCGTGATCTTGCTGGCGATCTCGCCCGCCACCGAGCCGCCGACACCATCGGCGACTGCGAGCAGGCGAGGTCCGGCGAACATCGCGTCCTCGTTGCCGTCGCGCACCAACCCGACGTGGGTGCGGGCTGCGAACCGCCAGCCGCCCGTGCTCATGCCTGAAGCTCCAGCATGGTGCGGCCGATTCGGATCTGTGATCCGGCGTGCACCTCGGTCGGCGCGGAGATCTTCGAGGAGTCGAGCATGGTGCCGTTGGTCGAGCCGAGGTCCTCGAGAACCCAGGCCGCGCCGTTGGGGACGAGGCGCGCATGATTGCTCGACACGTAGTCGTCGTTGATGACGATGGTCGAGTCGTCCGAGCGACCGATCGTCAGCGGCAGCGACGACAGTGCGAACGAGCGCCCAGCGAGCGGACCGTCTGTCACCGCGATGCGAGTGGGCGGCACGTTGCGGGCACGAGCGGACCGTGCCGGCTTCGCGGGTCGGCTCGGCCGCGGTGCCTTCGCAGGTCGGGTCGCCCGCTGCTTCGCAGGCCTGACCCCGAACACGTCATGGCGTACCGCGACGACCGCTGCGATGACGAACCCCCACAGCAGGATCAGGACGACGGTCCTGAGGAGAAAGACGACGGCGATCGGCAACGATCGCTCAGCCTTCGTCGCGCCGGAAGATCAGCGTGGAGTGCCCGATGTCGATCCGGTCGCCGTCCTTCAGCTCGACCCGCTCGGCGGGCTTGCCGTTGACGGTGACGCCGTTGGTCGACCCGAGGTCCACCACACCGACCCGCCCGTCGCTGTAGCGGATCTCGGCATGCTTGCGCGAGACGCCGGGATCTTCCAGGCGGACGTCGCACTCGCTGGCTCGGCCGATGACCGTCACGGCGTGGGTGAGGAAGTACGCCGACTCCTCTTCTCCCGCTGACAGGATCAGGCGCGGCCGGTGCGGGTACGCGCCGGCCGGCGGCACCGGCGGGGGCGCGGCCGGCTGCTGTGCCTTCGGTGCGGCTGCGGCCGGCGTGGCTGCGGCTTTGGGCTCACCGTCCGGGGCGTCCATGCCGCTGCGGATCCGGAACACGCCGGTGCCGATGTCCGGGCGGTGCTCGAATCCCACCTCGACCGGTCCGACGAAGGAGTAGCCGTTCTCCGCGGCATGCTCCTTCACCATCGCGGCGAGCTCGTCGCCCAGCGGCTCGGCCCACTCTTCGAGACGCCGATAGTCACGGTCGCCGAGCTCGACGACGTAGGCGTTGGGAGCGAGCACCCGGCCTCGGGCGACGACTTCTTTACGGTCGTCCGACTCGCGCTGCAACGCGCTGGCGATCTCCGCCGGCTGGACCTCGCCCTTGAAGACCCGGGCGAAGGCACCCTCGACCAGCCCACCGAGACGACGCTCGAAGGTCTGCAGGACTCCCACGTCGCGTCCCTTCCCGGACTGCCCGCGGCACACGCCTGAAAACGCTCGCTTGCTGCGGTGCAGTCGTGCTCTGCCATGAGGCGCCTTCGCGCTGTGCCCCGAGCGTTGATCGTAACGGGCGGGCCTCTCAGCGCCGGTCTTGAACGGGTAAGGCGGGAGTAGCTGCGTGCTAGCGTGGCGATCCCTCGCGGGCGAGTGGCGGAATGGCAGACGCGCACGGTTCAGGTCCGTGTGTCCGTAAGGACGTGGGGGTTCAACTCCCCCCTCGCCCACTCTCAGACAGGCCGCTGACCAGCGGTTTCTGTCAGTGGGCGCCTCTACCGTCGCTTCCAAGGCATAACCGAGGCATAACGGCTGATCTTGGAGCGCCCAATGGCAACAGTTGTCGAGCGTCGTCACCGCAGTGGCGAACGCACCTACAAGGTGCAGTGGATTCTGGGCGGTCGTCGCGGCGGCCGGTGGCAGAGCGAGACGTTCGCCGATCGTCGCGCGGCGCTGAAGTTCCAGGCGATGGTTGACGCGTGTCGTCAGTAGTGGCCCGATGGCTGGATCAAGGGCGTCGGATATCTCGAACCTGCGAACGATGAAGTCCCCGAGAATCTGTTGTTGACCTTCGCCGACGACTACGTACGTCGACTGACGAGCGTCGGACCGGACACTCAGACCCGCTACCTCCGGCAGGTCGCCGCGCTGGTTGGGTGGCTGACCGAAGTCAAGGGCGTGGAGCCGACTATCGAGAACGTCACGTCGGATGACGACCGGGATTGGATCAATGCTCGGCGTCGGGCTGGATCGAGCCCGAAGACGATCGCGAACTACCGCGGGCTGCTGTCTGCGATCTTCAAGAGCGCGGTCGCGAAGAAGGAAGGCTTCACCAAAATGCCTCGGTTCCACGACCTGCGGCACACCCACGCCGCCTGGCTGATCTCAGCAGGCGTGCCGCTGCCTGTCGTGCAGAAGAGGCTGGGGCACAAGAGCATCCAGATCACTGTCGATGTCTATGGCGGTCTGCTCTTCCAGACCCACGAGATCGCCGATCTGGCCATCGACCGTGCCCTGGGTGGCAAGAAGGTTCTGGTGGCAACGCGGAAGGGGCGCCCCGAGTCTGCGACCGCCGAGGACACGGACCAGCGGCTACCGAAGGGAGCCTGATCGCGATGAACAGCGAACTGCTACGGATGACTCGTTGTGCGGGCGCGCCGGCTCAGACCATGGGTAACGGTTGGCGTCATCAAGATTGCCTGCTCGCCGTCGGCGACGATCTGCCGCAAATGCTCTTCGGTGAAGCGCACGTGCTTGCCCAGACGAGTGTGTGGCACGAGTCGTTCGGTGACCTTCTTGCGTAGCCATCCCTCGGGAACATTGAGCGCGGCTGCCGCCTCACTGATGTTGAGGAGCAAGACCGCCGGCTGCTCAGGCGACGTGGTCGTCATGCGGCGTGCTCATTGTCGGGCCGACCCGCTTCCTTCGCTGCACGGCGCATTTCACGTGCGTTGAGCGCACCAGTCCGCGCGAGATGACGCTCCCCATCGTCGGCGTGGCCGTGTCCGGCGAAGGTCCAGGACGGGCTGGCGTCATTGGCGGCTGTATCCGTCTGCCACTGATTGCGCTGTGCGCGGAGTGCGGTCATCGTGGTTGAGTAGTGGCGAGTCTGGGTCGTGATGTGCCCGCGGTAGCCGAGTGTGTGAAGCGACCGCACCATTTCAGTCGGACCAGGGTCTTGGGAGAGGGCGACGATGCTTTGCAGGACGGCGCGTACGTGCTCGCTCACATTCAGCGTGTCGATGGCTTTTTCGGTGATGCGGCGCGGTCCTAGCCCGAGGTCGGTCACTGACTTGGTGACGTACTTGGCGAGGTAGCTGGCAACACGGCGGCCGGCCGGTGTCCCATGCTGGTCGTTGTCCGCGCCGTCGTCAGGTGCGTAGCTGACTGGTTGTGCGTCGACCTGCTCACCGAGCCGCAGCATCCTGATCGCACCGCCTGGAGCCGGGACGGTGAGGTGAATGCGGTGGGCTACCCGGTACGCGATGCCCGCTAACTCTGCTGCTGATACCGGTGATGTCCCCTCATCGGAGGATGAATGGTCGAGACGCGCCAGCACATGCAGGTGAGGCACCGCGCGGCGCTGCAGCTCGGCGACCTTTACATACGACAAGCGCAGTGACGATGGCGGAAGCCCCTTGCTGCGTAGGTCTCGGCCGATCTCGCGGCGCAAGCTGATGACGAAGCGGTGCCAGAGTTCGGGCAGGTGCCAGGCGAAGAGGGTCTGACCGATGTAGTCGTAGCAGTCGACGCACAGGGCTTGCCCGATGAGGCTGTCGTGGTCGTTGTGTACTCGTCGGCAGGTCAGCGGGCGTCCGTGCTCGCAGTTCGTCACGCGGGATGCAGGTCGCGGCCGGCATGACCGAGAAGGATTGTCGTGATGCCGGGTATGGACCGGGCCGTAGCTCGGCGCGGTCAGGGTCAGGAAGACCATCGGGTGGGTGGCGATGGATTCGGGTAGGCCGTGGCGTCCGCCGGCGATGCCGGCGTGGACGAGCTGCCAGGTGTCTGCGGCGTAGAGATCGGAGCAGGACGGGCAGACCGCTGCCCGCCGGTTCCCGCATCGAGCAAGCACCGTGACCGCCTGTCCCGTGTCGTCTTTGCCGGTGAGGTGGATCGGGTTGGCGCAGAACCCGGAGTGTTCGACCTGCGCCCACCAGGACTCGTAGTCAGCCGCAGAAGCACGGGCGACAATCTGCGCCGCAAGCACCTGGTCTCCACCTGTTGAGAGCGATCGGGTGTTCATGGTCAGGCCGCGAGGTCGCCCTCGGCCGCGGTGTCGCCGCGGCGCGGGGCGTAGACCGCGATCAAGTGGGTGATGTCGGAGTCGGTGACGTGAAAGGCCCGAACTCGGATTACTCCCTCCGTGACCGTCTTCGACCACGTAGCCGACGCCGGGCGTGTCCGCACTGATTTGCTCACACAGTGCGCCGGCTTCTCGGGCGCCCGGTCCGAGAACCATCGGCACCTGACTGGCTTCCGCGAGACGCAGCGCGATCTTTGTCGGGAAGAGCTGCCGCACTGCCAGCACCTCTTTCGAGGGGTCCTGAACGCAGGCCACCACCGACACCCCCACTGCCCGGCCTTGGGACAGCAACAGGCCGAGGGCTTGTTCGATCTCGGATCGCAGCTTGCGGTCCAGGCCGTAAGCGGTCAGGGTCGCGATCTCATCCACGATCACCAGCAGCAGAGGCTCATCGACCGTCGGGGTGTGCAGGCGGGTCACGCCTCGGAGTCGCTGCGCTCGCTGCTGCATCACGGCGACGGCGTCTCGGAGCAGGTCGAGCATCGCCTGGGGATCGGCGTAGGCGAACCGGCGAAAGAGCGGCTGGCCGATCCCCAGCTCCATACCGCCTTTCGGGTCGATCGCCCAGACCTGGACCAGCCCGTCACGGATCGCCGGGCCAAGCCCCCACAGCAGCGACCAAACCAGCGTGCTCTTCCCGGCACCGGTCTCCGCGGCGCCCAGGATGTGGCGACCCAAGACCCGCAGCGTCCACACTCGCCCGTCGTCGATGACCCCGACGGGGACCGCGGACAAATCCACCGGCTCACGCGGCTCGGCCACGGGTGTCGGGTCGGCGAGGGCGTCGCCACGTCGCACGGTGAGCTGTAGCCATCCGGGCTTCACAGCCCTGATCTGCACGTCGCGAGCGTTGAAGGCGTGCGCCAGCGCTTCCGCGCAGCTCTGCCAGTCGGCCAGGGACTGACCGAGCAGCATCTGCACCGTGACCAGATCGACCATGGCACCGACATGGAGCTTGGCGAGCTTGGGCAGCAGAACGCGGTCATCGAGGGTCGCGGTCAGACCGTGCAAGGCGCAGATCTGCCCCCACCGCTTCCGATAGATCGCCCAGGCCCGCCAACGCGCCCGCAACCGGTCGCTCACGAGGGCCGAGAACGACACCGGCCACACCGTCCACCAGGAGGCGAGCAGCACCGCGCGGCCGTGGCGACCGCGATCCCCCCGGCGTGACCGGCGACCTTGCCCGCGTACAGGGCGAGTAGGGCCGGGACGCTGAGCATCGGGAACGCCACCGCCCACACCGCCAGCCGCGCGCTCAACTTCACGAGCATCCACAGCGTGCGCCCGATCACTTCCAGTACGACCAGCATCGGATCGTCATCGCTGCGTCCCGGCTGATGCGTCTGACTGCGCACCATCCCAAACCTCCTGAATCTGTAGCGGGACGTCGGGCCCACCCGTCGCGGGACATGTGCTTTCGGGTGGACCCGACTTCACCGGCGGCTTACTCGTGGACGGGTCAGCCGGTCCGCTTGGACGGCTGAGTAGCGGGCGGCTCACCCTCCGCCGGCGGAGGGGTGATGACTCCGGCGATTGGGGTGCCGGTCGCACGCAGCGAGGACGCCCGGTACGCCACCCCGGACCTGTCGCCCTGCGACCACGGGATCGCCACCAGGTCAGCGACCTCGACCGGTGACCCGACGTTGACGCCGGGCTGACCGGCGACCGTCACCGACAACACCTCACCGCCCGTCGCGTCCAGCGCGGCGAGCTGCACCGACCACAACGGCTGACCAGTTTCCCGGTCGATCCGCGGCGCCCCGCTGTCCCGGTCGGTACGCGGCTCCGGCGCCCTGGTGCAGAAGAACTGCACCCCTCTGACATCGATCTTGAGCCTCATAGCGGCTCGTCCTCTCTCGCATTGACGTGACCGCATCTCGGCCACCCGCTCAGGCTGTCGGTCCGGTCGCGTGCGGGTAAGTGACAGCACGTGACACGACGTGACACCCCCAAGTTGCGCCGTTCGGCCCAGCGATCTGCCTTCCAGGACCTGGCTGCCGGTCCAGACCGTTTGCGAGCGTGATTCTGTGAGCGAGCCGCAGCCTTCGAGCACCGCGACCGGTGCCTTGGTGCGGGCTGCGCGGCTTGCCCACGGCTGGACCCAGCAAGACGTCGCCGCCCGCGTGGCGCGCGCCCGGCAGATCTACCGGCTGGCCGAGGTTGATCCGGAGAACCTGCGCCAGCAGATCAACAAGATCGAGAAGGGCCGCCCGATCGGCGACCAGTGGCGCCGGCTGCTCGCCGGCGCGCTGGACATGACCCCCGAGCATCTGTTCGGGCTCAGCTCCGACACCTCATTGCCGCGGCCACTGTTGATCGAGGCAACCGCCACCGAAGCGAAGATCGAGCAGATCCGCGCCCAACGAGACGTCCACGCCGCCGCCGACCACCTCTGGGGCCCCGAGTACGCCAAGAAGCTCGTCGACATCGACCTGCGCACCATCGAGGGTCTGCTCCGCAATACGCCCGACCGGCTACGCGCCGCGGTGCGCCTTGAAGCCGCCCGCATCGCCGAACTCGGCGGATGGCTTGCTCAAGACGGCGGCGATCTTGCTGGCGCCGAACGGCTCACCGCGCGGGCCGAGGACTACGCCCGAGGAGCCCGTCCAGCCATCCGCGCCCTCATCCTGATGCGGCGTGCCAACGTGACCCACCGACGTGACGCACACCTCGCAATCGACCTCGCCGCCGATGCCGCAGGCCTTCTACCTAAGCGAGCACCGGGACGACTGGGCGCCAGCATCGCGCGCCAGCAAGCCATCGCCGCGCTCGCCGTACGAGACACGGACAGCTTCTTCCGCCACATCAACCGCGCCGCCGACTTCGCGAACGCCCCGCTCACCATCGGCGACCTCGCGTCCTACGCCGACCCGGCGTACATCGCGTCAGAGTACGCAGTCGGACTGCTGGTGCTCGGCAAAGCGGACGATGCCGCCGACCTGCTTCGTACGTACCTCCCGGCCTGGCCCGACGCACAGCAACGCGACCAAGCGGTCGCCCTTGCCCGGCTAGTGCGAGCCCTCACCTCGGTCGGTGACTACAGCGCGGCCCTTGAGACCCTGGCAACGACCAGACTCCTCTACCGGCAAGCACCTTCCGCGCGAACACGGCACGAGCTACGCCTGATCCGAAGGATCATCATCAGTCACCTTCGCAGCAAGCCGAGCATGCTTCCGTTGACCGAGCTCCAACGGCGAATCTACGACGCTCTACGAGGAGACCCGCCCGATGCCTGAGCACCAATCCTCCGCCCGGCCGACGGTCCTGACGGCAGCGGTCATTACCGACGCCGCAGTGCAAGGCGCGACGCTCGCCGTGTTGCCCGTCGGGTCATTCGAACAGCACGGCCCTCACCTGCCACTCGTCACAGACACGCTCGTTGCTGCTGCCATCGCTGCTGCCATCGCTGAGACCCGACCGATGCTGCAACTGCCACCGATCACTGTTTCCTGCTCACACGAGCACGCCGGCTTCCGCGGCACCGTCAGCATCAGCATGACCACCCTCGCTGCGGTCATCGCCGACATCGCGGGCTCGCTGCACCGGCAGCAGGTTGATCGACTGGTCGTCGTCAACGGCCACGGCGGCAACTACGGACTCGCCAATCTCGTCCAGCAGTCCGCGACCGGACCCGTCCGCATGGCATTGTTCCCGGCACGCGAAGACTGGGACGATGCACGGCGAGCCGCCGGCATCATGACCAGCGGCCACGAGGACATGCACGCTGGCGAACTCGAAACCTCGATCCTGCTCGCCACGCACCCCGAGGTCGTCCGCGACGGGTGGCAACACGCCGATCACACCCACGACGACCGGCGCCACCTCGCCACCCTCGGCATGACCGCCTACACCACCAGCGGCGTCATCGGGCGACCATCAGCAGCCACATCCGATAAAGGCCGAGCGGTCCTGCGCCAACTCGCCCAAAACGCTGCCGAGACGATCCGGATGCTCGAGGAGGCGGACAAGCAGCATTAGGGGCGGCGCGGTCCGCTCACGCTCCCCGCGCCGATCCGCTGAGCCGAAGCTCAATAGCCAGCAGCGCACGTTGCGCCCTGTTCAAACCTTCTCTACTTGTATCGAGGCGGACCATCGCTACGAAGTGGACTCTCGCGGTCGAACGATGGTTAGCGCTCTGGTCGCATTCCCACCGTCTCCCGCGCAATCGAGCACGAGCAGGCCGCGGCCGAGGGAATCTGAGCGTCGGACGCGATATGTCGCGCGCCACTGCCCCCCTGACTGGTGCAGGCTCACCCGGCGAAATCCGCCCGATGCACGGTTCGCTATCTGTTGCTGGTCATGCCAATAGAGGCCGGTTCCACTTCCAAGTGGACAGTTCAATCCGCGCACGTGCACGTTGTCGCCCCACGACGCTCGCGACGGGTGAACCAACAGCACAGGTCGTACGACGGGCGCCTCCGCGGACGTAGGTGGAGGCGGCGGGCCGGTCGATGGCGAGTTTGAGCAAGCGCTAGCCAGCACAAGGCTGATCGCAAGGACTGGTCCTGCCGAGCGCGCCCTTGGCACGGACAGTCAGCCGAACTCGCCGGTGCGAACGTTGAAGGTGAGCACTGACGGCGCGGCGGTCAAGCCCTTGGCGGCGGGTTGGGCACCTCCGGCGCCTGAGGGAACGGTGAACTTAACAACGCCGGTCGCGAGAGCCGACTCTGATTTCATGTCGGCTCCCGGGGGATAGACACGGTTCCCACAGCGGCATTTGACTTCAACCGGGTCCGCGTGGGGCATGCGAGCAACCTAGCTGCACGACCCGGTTGGCGCCATGCTCGCTTGAGTCGAGGGCGCCATCGGCTCGGGCAGCCAAATGACATGTCGCTCGTGGAATCGGATTCGGGCGGACGGCCCCTTCGGCTACGACGAAGTCCAAACAGGCCGGCCGCAATGGACGATGCGGTCCGCAGCTACTTTGCAACAAGCGCCTTAGGGACCTGTCCCCGGTTCGAATGTCCAGTCCAGCTTCGACATGCGCCAGCGACCGAGAATGTCCTTCTGCATCGTGGCCGTAGCGAGGAGCACGTTGCTCGGTGTCGCCGCGGGCTGGTTGAGCGGTCGAAGCTCCGAGTACACCGTCACGGCCGCCGTGACTGTGGCCGACTTTCCGTCAACTACCACGCTGGAGTAGTCGACGTTCGTGACCCCTCCGTCTGCGACTATCAACCCTGTCCGCTCGGCCTTGATCGCCCGATTCAGGGACCATCGCTCCTTGTTGTACTGGCTGCCCGTGAAGTACTTCCGCGTCAACGCCAGATCGCGCGTCTGCACCTGCTTCAAGATGTTCGTGCGGAGAGCGGCAGCGGCGGTCTTGGTTAGCGAGGTCAGGTTCGTCAGCTGGCTGATCTCAGGTGGAGTTAAGACACCTGAGTGCTGGTGTTGCACCATTGCCTGTTCAAACGCTTGCTCAACGGCCGACGTCGAAGCGTCGGATGACGGAGTGGGGTCGGCTGCGGTGCTGAGTGTCCTCAGCGTCGCGCCTTTCGAGTCGGCATGCCGCAGCACAAACGGCAATGCGGCGAGCAGCCCAACGACGACAGTGATCCCAAGAACCTTCAACGATCGTGAAGCAGACATGTGTACCGCCATTCGGCAATCGAGAGTCGCGAAATCTTGGGACTAGATCACTGGAACGTGTACAGGTAGATCTTCGTTGTTTTCCACTGCGAGTTGTAGGGATAGAGCGACCAAAACGCGTGGTAACGATTCGAGGTGTGCTCGTCGATGTAGTTGCCCACGTACCCTTTGTCTGGATCGGTACCGTTACCAACTTGGATAGTCACGTGGCTAACGCCGGTGTTATTCCAGTCGTACCAAAGCAAATCGCCCTGTTTGATCCCTGACAACTGCCTGGTGGTGCTGCCCGGCACGCTTCCTACTGGCTTGATTGGGGGCTTCCCCGTGTGCAGCAGGAAATTGCGTAGCTCCGTAGCTACCGACCACGTGTTGCTGTTGTACTGAATCGGAGAAGGGGCGCTAGGTAGATACACCCACCAGTGCGCGGTACTCGTGTCCGGCCAGCCGCTCGCGCTGAACGAGCCGACTTGCTTGTACCCGCCGGCTTTTAGCGCCTGTGACACGAAGTTCGTGCAGTCATCGGAATACGCGATGTAAGTCCCAGTATTGGCGTTCTTCGCCCACTTGTCCGCGTATGCAGCGGCGTTGGCTGGTGCGTATCCGGTTACCGCCTGGGCGCTGGGTACCACGGGTGGACATACCGCTGCCATCGCAACAAGGGAGACCAGCGCGGCCTTCCGAAGATCTCGCGCACGTCTAATCGACCGCATCGTGCCCCCTCGCATTTCGACCGGCCATGTCGATTCACCGATCTTCTTGAACTCAAGGGTCTGGCCCTGGTCTGAGGGCGTCAAGGGAGGATCTCGGGCATTCAGCTCTCGCAGGCTTGCGCATGCGCTGCGGATACCGCGCACTGGGGCCTAACGGACGAGGCTTCCCGCGAGGAACGCGAGAGACGGGATGGCCCGGCTGACAAAGAAGGTGTCGTTGTGGCCACCCGGCAGCGAGGGGGGTTCGTGGCGGGGCGGCAACGCACCGGGGAGCAACTCGACGTACGGATGAAAGGGATCATCACTACCCGAGGCAACCCCACCGGGCATGCCCGCGCTGTCCCGCGTCAGCAATGACGTCATGGGCAGCAAAGTCTTCGAGGCTAATGAACGCGGCGGAAAGATTGCATCCTAGGGAAGGGCTGTGGTCTGGATTGCAGCCCGATCCGGACCGCGCAGAGGTCATCGGCTCGCCGTAGGCGGCTGACGAGCAGGCGAGCGGTACGGAATCCAGGGGTTGTTCGGGTCCGGTTGCCGCCCGTCGACTCCTATGGATCCGTTATGCCCCGAGGCATAACGGATGGGTTCGTGATGAGGAGGAATGGCGCGCAACGGCGCCCAACGAGCGCGACGCAGCAGGGCTTCCTGTAATGTGCCTGGTCAGACGCGTGCAGTCAGAGGTTCAACTCCCCCCTCGCCCACCATCAAGGTGCAATGGCTGCGGCGTACGTGCGTCGGCTGACCAGCGCGGGTCCGGACACGCAGACGAATGACGTGCAGCAGTTGACGTCGCTCGATCGATGGCTGACCGAGATGAGCCCGCCCAGCCACAACCTGCGGGTGGTCGGCTACCGTGCGCCCGTGACCGCGCAAGACGTTCGGCGCTGAACGATGCGCGTCGCCGTCGTTGGTGCTGGCGTCGCCGGGCTTACAGCCAGCTTGGCCCTGCAACGAGACGGTCACGCGGTATCGGTCTACGAGAGCGCTGCCGAACTTCGGACCGGCGGATTTGGCCTCAACCTGTGGACCAACGCCGGATCTCTCTTGGATGAGATGGGCGTCGACATCCCGGGCGAGCCGTACAGCCACATTAGTTTTCGGGCTGGCGGACGGCACCGCGCGACCATGCGCTTGCCGGCCCGTGGGTATCCGCACGTGAACGTCGAGCGCGGCGCCCTGCTGCGAGCAATCGAAGCCCGTCTTGGACACGACACGATTCATTTCGCCACGACTGTGACTCGGGCGGCGGAGCTGCTTGACGACGGCTTCGACCTCGTGGTCGCTGCGGACGGGGTCGGATCGCGGCTGCGTCCTGACGCCTCGGTCTGGCAGAAGCGCGGCGAGCCTTGGGCGGTCTGGCAGGTGATGGTGCCAACCGGTGCGGACCTGATCGAGCGCGGTGGCGGAGCAGTTGTGCTCGGCAAGCATCGGTTCTACGGCATCTGGCGTCAGCCAAACAATGAACTGTGCTGGTTCGTCGAAGACCCTGCGCTGTCCCGTAACGCGAGCGCCGAGCAGGTCCTCGCAAACGCCCTTGACGACGACGATCCGCTTGTCCGAGAAGTGGCTGCCTTGACGACGGTCGGCGGGCTCGGCCAGTGGTTGGCGCGGGACCGTCGACCTACGCGGGAGATCATTGGTGACCGGATAGTTGCGATCGGTGATGCGGCGCACCCGATGTTGCCGTGCATCGGACAGGGGGCATGCACGTCCATCGAGGACGGTGTCGCCCTTGCCCGGGTGCTGCGCGGCGCTTCTGTTCCGGACGCGCTCGAGCGGTACCGGCGTTGGCGGCTTCCGGTGACGCGCCTACGCGTTGCAACGGCGCATTTCGCCTGCACACTGCGGCGGCCGAGTCCGATCGCGACCACGATCGCCGCGACCCCACTCGGCGTCCCGTTCGCTCATGCGTCAGGGGCTTGGATGCGCATGGTCAACCGCGCTGACCGGCGGCTATTGGTGAAGAAGTAGGCCCACCGCCGGCTCGTTCGCTCGCGTGTCACCCGAATAGCGTTTGTCCGGGCCGACGGCCGATGAGATCACCTCTTTCACGAGCCGGATCCTGACGAGAACCCGTGGGTGGTTGCGCCGCCCGCCGACGAGATCGTCGAGAACAACCCGAGCTGGCCAGATCGACATGTGTGGCAACGGCGAGGATCGGAGGTGCCGCGGGACTCGAAAGCTGGACGTGCTTCACCGAGTGCCTCCTAGGTGCGGTGCCGCTTCGAATGCGGCACGCTCGGCTCGTGATCGACTACCGGACCGGGTTCGACGGAATCGAACGCGATCAGCTCGAAGGGTTCTTCGACGGCTGGCCGGCGGCGCCGGATGCCGATGCGCTTCTCAAGATTCTGCGCGGCAGCGCGTTCGCCGTACTCGCGTGCGATGGCGACCATGTCGTCGGGTTCGTCAACGCGCTGTCCGATGGGCTGCTGGCGGTCTACATTCCGTTGCTCGAGGTACGAGCTCCGTACCGGGGACATGGGATCGGCCGCGCACTTGTCGGTCGAGTCCTGAGCGAGTTCAGCGATGCCTACATGGTCGATGCGGTTTGTGACCCCGAGGTCGCGCCGTTCTACGAGCGCCTTGGGATGACCCGGCTTGCAGGAATGGCGCGCCGCAACCGGCAGGCGTCGATCCTTCGTGCCACACGTTGAGCGTTGACCGGAGAGTCCGCTACCCGGCGATTGTCTCGAACCACTCGGGGAACTCGCACAGTGATGAGGCGACATGTTGCGCGCCGGCCTTGATCAGTTCCTGTTCGGTTGACGAGCCAGTGGTTACGCCAAGGCTCGGGATGCGGGCTGTAAGCGCAGCAACCATGTCACCGGGATGGTCCCCGACGAAGCACACGGCGTTCGCCGACCGCAGCGGATCCGCTTTCCCGGCGGCCCAAGTGTTGCCGAAGATCTGATCAACTTCGAGGCCCGCGTGTTGCAGCGTTGCGAACGCGAGGTGCTCCAGCTTGGACGTGACGACGGCTACCGCGTAGCCCGCGGTGCGAACCGCGTCGAGTGCCTCGGCCGCTCCGGGCAGTGGATCGGCGTTGACCACTCCGATGTCGGCCATGTGCGCGCGGAAGCTCTGAACCGCGCCCGGAAGCTCGTCAGTCGAGAACCAGGGAGCGAGCGCCTCGCCGATCGGTGGCCCGAGATTCGCGACGATGGAGGTCACGTCGATCGGACGTCCAGTCTGCTCAGCCAGCGCCGATAGCGCCATGGCGATGCCGCGTCGCGTGTCGACCAAGGTCATATCCAGGTCGAACCCCACCGTGTGCCGCATGGACCAATCCTCATGCATCGCACCGGCAGTCTTCGGTCGCGGGCTTTGGGATGCCCAGCGGCACTTGTTGCATACGCTTCCAAAGTGCGGATGGTGGCGCTCGATCTCGACGGGACCCTTGTCGACCAAGCCGCCGCTGCAAGGAGATGGGCCAGGGAGTTCGCGGATTCGCACGGCTTCGACCTGGCTGTCGAAGCAGTCGCAGAAGTGCTTAATGAACGGCGCCCCAGGGCGAGGTGTTTGCGGAACTCGTCCTTCGTCTCGAGTTGCCTATCGACGCCGACGAGATGTGGGCGGACTATCGCCGTCGGATGCCCGCGCTCGTTACCTGTACGCCCGAGGACCGCCAGGCGCTGATCGAGTTACGCCACCATGGGTGGCGTCTCGGAATCATCACCAATGGGATGGTGGACAACCAGCAGGGCAAGATCCGCGCTCTTGGGCTCGACGCGCTGGTCGACGGTTGGGTGATCTCGGCTGATGTCGGTGCGCGCAAGCCTGAGCCGGCGCTGTTCGAGGCGTTGGCCGCTCGCCTGGGCTGCCCGCTCGAAGGATGGATCATCGGCGACAGCCTTGACCACGACATCGGAGGCGGCGCCGCCGTCGGGCTGCAAACCGCGTGGATCGCGAGGGGCGAGTCGCCGCCGTTAACCGACCGTCGGCCGGACCTGGTTGTCGACTCGGTTGCCGAAGCCGCCGAGGAGATTCTTCGTAGGTCCTGATGGTCGGCCGACGCGACGTACACCGAAGGCGCCGGCGACGGACTTCGAGGACTCAGGTCATCCTGTTGACGTGTCACTCGACGGGCTGCCGGCGAACGTGGGCGAGGTTCTTGACGCCGCCCGGTTGCTTCCACGACTCGTGTCAGGGGTTGTCGGCATCGCCGTGGTGGGTTCGTGGGCGAGGGCGGCCGGTCGCGCCGACTCGGATGTCGACCTCGTCGTACTCGCCAACGAGCCGTCGAGGTTGCTTGACGACCGATCCTGGCTGACGATCTTCGGGAGCGAAGCGGTCCTGGTCGGAGAGAGGAACTTCGGCCTGCTACAGGAACGGCGCTTGCGTCGACCCGATGCCCTGGAGGTGGAGGTGGGTGTCGCGGGTGCTGAATGGGCTGCTCTTCCACCCGACTCCGGTACGGCACGAGTCGTCCGCGACGGGGTGCACGTGCTCTTCGACCCGGAAGGCCTATTCGCCGAGCTGATTCGCGTTGTCCGGCCTGATTGAGGTGGCAAGGTACATACTCACGCCTCGTGGAAGTCCGGCGTGCAGGCGAGAGAGATATTGACGAACTCGCGAGGTTGCGCGCGACCTGGCGTGAGCGAACAGCTGACGCCGAGTTCCTGACTACCTTCCGCGCGTGGTTCGTGCGAGAGCAGGCAGATCGCTGGTGGTGGATCGCTGTTGACGGTCTGGAGCCGGTAGGCATGGTCAATGTGAAGCTCTTCGATCGGATGCCTGATCCGCACCGAGCCTCGAGCCGATGGGGTTACCTCGCGAACCTGTTCGTCGTTCCGCCCCGCCGCGGTGAAGGCGTGGGTGCGTCGCTCGTGGCCGCCGTCCTCGATCGTGCCCGTGCCGAGGGGCTCGTCCGAGTGGTGCTTGCTCCGTCCGAGCGCTCGATTCCCCTGTACCGCCGGCACGGTTTTGAGCCCGCAACGGATCTGCTGCTCCTGCCGCTCTCAGACAACGCATAGGGCCGCCGCCGCGCCGACGCCTCCGGGATCACAGGGCTGGCCCTATGCGACGGGCTCGTGGGCTAAGACCGCGCGTCTGTCGACGATCGTTGTCGGCCTTGCTTCCACGTCGCCAGCCGCGATGATCCGGCGCAAGTGGTCCGAGGTGAACCGGACGTGCTTGCCCAACCGGGCGTGCGGCACAGCGCCAGCTGTCACCTTCTTGCGGAGCCACCCTTCCGGCACGCGGAGGACGTCCGCCGCCTCGGGAATCGTGTACAGCTCAACGGCGACCGGTTCGGTGATGTCGCTGCTCATCGGGAATGTCCGACGCCCTCCGCGCGCTCGCGATTCGACCCCAATGGGTTGCTCCGCAGATCCCGACGTGTCGCGGAGAGTGGCCGCGGCGCGATCGGTTGCTGATTGCTGGCGAGGACTTGGCGTCGGTCGTGGGAGAGGTATCCGGCGAGGCAGCGCATCACGTTGGCGGCGTTCGTCGCGTCCTCCGTCGTTATCTCGAAGCCATTGCGGTCCGCCGGCAGCGAAACGGGTGTCGTGTAGAGGTGGTTCGCTTGGCGGCCGCGGGACAGCGCGACGTATCCGGCTTGCTGGCACAGCGTGGATGCGCCGTACAGCAGCGCGACCTCGGTCGTGAGCCCTTGCGCTTTGTGGACGGTCATCGCGTAGCCGTGGTCGAGGTGGTCGGCGGCCCAGCCGGTTGGCACGCTGACCTGCGCGCCGGTGTTGGTGCGCAGTGACAGGGTGTCGGGATCCGCGGCTGTGACGGTGGCTCGTGTGCCGTTGAGCAGCCCGGTGCGGTGGTCGTTGCTGGTGATGATGACGAGATCGCCTGTGGCGTAGCCACGGTCGGTGTCCTCGCCTGTTACGACGACGGCATCCGGCTGAAGACGTCCGGCGGCGCGTAGCTGCCCGCGGATCTCGCGGTTGAGCCGGTCGACGTCGCGGCGGGTGGACCCAAGCGCGACGAGGGCGTGCGGGTCCGACTGAGTTTCGAGATGCTCGACGTAGTCGACCGCGAGCTGCTGGGCGGTACGACTAGGGGTGCTCAGGACGTGTACTCGGCCGTGGGTGACGTAGGCGGCGAGCGCGCGGTCGCGGTCACCGTTGCGCAGATCGGACAGGGCGGCGCGTTCCCAGTCGGCGCTCTGACGTTGGTTGCCGGACATTGCCATCGGGTCGCGGAGGGTGACGAGCGCGGCGAACATGCCGCCGGCGTCGACCTCGGCGAGCTGCGCCGGGTCACCGACGAGTACGAGCTTCCCGCCGGCGGCGCGCACGTGTGTGGCGAGGCGGAGGTAGTGGCGGGTGCCGACCATCGACGCCTCGTCGACCAGGACCACCGAGTGCGCTGCGAGCCCGGCGGGGCGACCGGTGGCCGGGTCGGTGCGGTCGAGGTCGGTGAGGGTGCGGGTGATCGACGCGCACCGTACGCCGGTAGCGGCCTCGAGCCGGCGGGCGGTGATCGCGGCTAGCGAGCAGCCGATGACCGGTACGCCGCTGTCGCGCCACGCGTCGGCGGCCGCGCGCAGCGACGCGGTCTTGCCCGAGCCGGCCGGGCCGGTGACGACATCCACTAGTGCGGGGGACATGAGCAGCCCGGTGACGACGGCGCATTGCTCGGCGGACAGGTCGCGGCTGGCGGTGATCGCGGCGACGGTCTCCGGTGCCACGGCGGGAAGGTTGGATCGTTCGGTGCTTATGGCGAGTGCCCATCGTTCGGCCGCTAGAAGGTCACGCGTCGACCAGCGCCGTTCACCGCTTGCGGCTGTCGGAGCGAGCAGCGGGACCGCTTCATCGTGGGCGAGAAGCTGGGTCGCGGTGGCTTCGAGCTGCTGACCTGTCACCGCAGCACCGGCCGGCAAGGTTTCGGCGAGCGCTTGGATGACGTCGCGTCGGTCGAACGACGTCGCGTGCTTCGTCAGCCCGTCAGGCCCGAACATCTCCGCGGCGACCGACTCTGCGTCCGGCCATTGCGGTGTCGAGGCTCGCCCGATGCTGTCGGCGATGACAGCCGGTGCCGAGTGCCCGAGTGCGTCGGCGCGCTGCGCCCAGCTCGCCCGGAGTGACCTTGGTGGGGTGTGGGTCTTGGTGGGCCGGGTGACGTAGGCGGCGCGCTGCGCGGCCTTCCGCCCCGAGGTGCCGGTGCGGTCCAGCTCGTCCTCGATCGCCTTCCGGCGTGAGGAGAACTCCTTGCGCAGCTCCATCGGGATGCCGACGATCTCGGCGACCCCGCGGCGTACCGGACCCCAGCCGACGCTGAGGGTCTTGGTCAGCTCGCCGCGCAGAACGGCCTGGTAGATGCAGCCGGCGGTGCGGGCGTGACGGTGCATCGCGCGGGAGTCGACCGCCGACCACTTCCCGTCAACGCCGTGGAGCAGGTTCGCGACGACCAGGTGGGTGTGCAGCTGCGGGTCGTCGGCGCGAGAGGTGGTGTGGATGAACGCAGCCGCGACCAGCCCAGTCGTCTCGATCCGATTGGCGCGTTGTCCGTCGCCTTGGTGACCGCGGGTGCCGTGGCCGGCGTGACGTTCCAGGTAGCCGAGTGCTTCCTGGACGGCGGTCTCGTGTGCGGCCATGACGGCCGTGGCGGTTTCTGGATCGGCGAGGCCGTGGAGGACCGAAACGCTTTTTGGCGCCGAGACGACCAGGTCGAGTCCGCATCGGCGGATGTCGATCTTGGCGCCGTCCGGGTTGTTGGGGTCGCGGCGCAGGACGGGCTGCGCGACCTGGCTGCCGTCGGGTAGCCGTCCGTCGAGCAGCCCGGCGAAGAGGTCGCGCTCGCGGCCGGTGATCGGCCCGTCTATGCCGAGCGCGGCCGCGCCGTGACCGCACCAATGGCCCGCCGGCTCGGCCTCATCGAGGTAGTAGCGCGACGGCCGGCAGTCGGCGTCACGGTCCAGGTAATAGGACGCGCGCACGGCACCGCCGCTCAGCATCGCGATCGAGATCACCGGCGCACGATCGCGCCGAGGCGCCCCCGGGCCGTCCCCCGGAGGTCCCCCGGAGCGCGTCCGCGTGGTTGTGAACTCAGCGAGCCAGGCGCTGGCTTGGGCCGCGCCGCGGGGGGCTGTGCGGGCTTCAGGCCCAGATCCGGATCACGCTGACCGCCACCACGAACGTCAGCCTGGCGCACTCGCGGGCGCGGCTGCCTGCAGCATGCGCCTGCGTGGTCGACCCGGCTCCTCCGCGGTTCGTGCCTCGCGCTGCCGCCGTCGCCTTTGCGTCCCCCGAAGTCGCCCGGTCAACAGACACAGTGGTATCCAGCGATACCCACGCCGCGTGCGGGCAGCGACAATCGGCACTGTCGGTCTGCGAGAGTAGGCAGTAAGGCCTGGTTGTCGCGGCGCCGCGAGTCCGGTAGGGCAAGAGTCGAGCGGAGCTCAGCGGCCGACAGTCGGAAGCCGCCGGAGGCGAGGGGAGTCGTCATGGCAAACCGTGTCAGCGTCGCCCCCGCACTGCTCAGATGGGCGCGCGAACGGTCCGGCCGGCAGGTCTCGGACTTCTCGTCGTCTTTCCCGAAGCTCGCCGAGTGGGAGGCCGGCGAGTCTCTGCCGACGATGCGTCAGCTGGAGAACTACGCCCGTGCGACCCACACGCCGATCGGGTTCATGTTTCTTCCGGCGCCGCCTGCGGAACCGGTCCCGCTTCCCGACTTCAGAACGTTTGGTGACGAGCAGGTCTTAACCCCTACGCCCGATCTGCTCGACACCGTGTACGCGTGCGAGCTTCGGCAGAACTGGTACAGAGATTTCGCCGAGGACCGCGGGTACGACCGGGTGGAGCTTGTAGGCAGCCTGACGACGGACGTCGATCCCATCACGGCGGCTGGGCAGTTGCGGGACGCGCTCGGATTCGGGCTAGCCCGCCGGGTTGACTTCCGGACCTGGACCGAAGCGCTCGATGGCCTGCGCGAACACGCTGAGGAAGCCGGCGTCCTGGTCATGATCAGCGGCGTCGTCGGCAGCGATACCCACCGCAAGCTGAACCCGAAGGAGTTCCGCGGCTTCGCTCTCGCCGACGAAAGGGCGCCGGTCATCTTCGTGAACGGCGCCGACACGAAGGCCGCACAGATCTTCACCCTTGCCCACGAACTTGCCCACATCGCTTTGGGCGGTTCGGCGTTGTCGCGTCCCGATCTCGCCAACCTCGACCTGGGAAGTGGCGTCGAGGCATGGTGTAACCGCGTGGCAGCGGAGCTGCTCGTTCCACTGGCCTCGATTACTGAGGAGTTTGAGGGCGGCTCGAATATCACCGCGGAGCTTGATCGTCTCGCGAAGTTCTACAAGGTAAGCACGCTGGTCGTACTGCGGCGCATCTTCGATGCGGGGCGGATGTCCAGAGATGACTTCCATCGTGCCTACGACGCAGAGTTGACTCGAGTCATGGAGTTTGCTCGCAGCACCAGCACTGGCGGCAACTTCTACAACACGGAGCCGATCCGGGTCAGTCGGACGTTCGCCCGCGCCCTCGTCACCGACACCGCCGAGGGACGCACGCTCCACCGAGACGCCTTTCGCCTGCTTGGCTTCAAGAAGTACTCGACGTTTGAGGAGCTAAGCCAGCGCCTCGGGGTCGCTTGATGTATCTGATCGACTCCGATGTCTTGATTGACGCGAAGAATCGCCACTACGCGTTCGACGTAGTCCCCGCATTCTGGGATTGGGTTGCACAGCAGCATCTCGCGGGCAAGGTGTTCGTCGTACAGCGCGTGGCGGAGGAGATCCTTGCCGGCGCGGACGAACTTGCGGACTGGCTTAAGGCGCAGCCGGCTTCCTTCAAACTTGTCCCGACGTCGGCCGACGCGACATCGCTCGCGACGGTTAGCCAGTGGGCGTTGGGCGCGGGCTATCAGCAGGCGGCGGTCGCTGCGTTCCTGCAGGCCGGCGACTACTTCATCGTCGCCCAAGGATTGACCCTCGGGTACACCGTGGTCACACAAGAACGACCCGAGCCGGCCTCCAAGAAGAAGATCAAGATCCCGGATGCGTGTGACGCGGTGGGCGTGAAGTGGACTACACCATTCCAGATGCTCAAGGCCGAAGGCGCTCGCTTCACCCTCTGAGCGCGGCCGCGCGACCGCAGCGCATCACAGCTTGGCTCGAGTTACGTCTGGGGCACGACAAGTCGATCGTCCCGCCACTCGATCTGCGTGACCTCGACAGCCACCTGCACGATCTGCCACAGCGGGCTCCCGGTCATCTCATACCAGACCTTGCCATCGCCGGGTCGCTCTTCGAGCAGCATCTCCAGTTCTACGAGTCGGGCCAACTCCTGGTTGATGTTGCTCCGGGACGTCGTTCCGAAGACAGGCGGGCGTGATTGAACGAACCGTTTGTCGTATGAGAGCACCCAGGCCGCGACGGGCAGCCGGCAGCCACGGCCGAATAGTCGGTCGCTTACCCGCGTTGCGTCCACGTTTTGCCCCACCCGCTAACTAGATTCTAGATACCAGATTCCGGTTATCAGATTCTGGTTATCCACAGGGTCCCGGATGGAGTGCGGGTGGTCCACCGTCTGTTCAAGTGGCTGTTCCGTCGGGCCGGCCTCATCCTCATAATGGCCCGCCTCGTGGGGACCCCTTGGCAAGACCCGAGGGAGCTCGCATGATCCCCGGCAGCCCATCTGCTGGTGCGGCATGGTCGACCGGAGCCTCCCTTGATCGACCTCCATCCGCTGAAGCGAACATTCGGCAGATCGTTGAGCGCGTGCACCAAGCATGGGCAGATGCCGGCACGGACGGCTGCGAGAGCCACATACGGGCGCTCGGTTGGTCCGTTGAGTATCGGCGTCTCGCTGCAGCGACTGGGGGGCATCAGGGCTTGCTCTTGCCGAGGCTGCGAGGGGGGTTCCACATCGTTGTTGACCCGGAGCCGACTCCCGATCAGCGGCGCCAGGGCGTTCCGGCTGCGATTGTGACGGGTTGGCGGCTGGCGCATGAGTACGCCCACACCTTCTTCTACGCGGCCCGCTGTGTCCCGCGGCGGGCCGCGCCAGCTACGCCGGCCGAGGAGGCGTTTTGCGATGCCTTCGCGAACGAGCTTCTGAAGGTTCGGCTCAGCTCCACGCCTGCGTAACGATCACAGACGTTGGCGCATACCCGCACGTAGACTGACGCCCTTGCCATGAACGGGGGCACACCGTGCCGAAATGGGGCGTCACCAAAGAAGAACTCGACTCTGGGATCAAGCCATGGGGTCTTGCGCCGGAGTTACTGATGCCGGCTAAGACGATCACCGACCCTGTGCACGGGGACGTCTACGTCAATCGGCTCGAGCAACTGATCATCGATAGCCCTCCGATGCAGCGCCTTCGCCGCGTGCGGCAGCTTGGCACCACCCATCTTGTCTACCCGGGTGCAACCCATAGCCGGTTCTCCCACGGCCTCGGCACGCTCCGGGCGGCTCAGAATCTGCTCGACGCGGTCGCCGACAACCGTCGCAGTCCGGGTCATGTACGCGACCTGCTCGATGAATGGTCGGAGGTGGGTGACGGCGTCCTCGCCCTGCGATTCGCGGAAGCGACGGTCCTCGCCCGACTTGGCGCGTTGATGCACGACCTTTGCCACGTGCCGCTCGGGCACACGATCGAGGACGACCTCGGCGTCCTGCTTGCCCATGACAAGAACGAACCGCGATTCAAGCGGCTTTGGGTACAGCTGGATGCTGAGGCGCGGACAGCGATCGAGGCGGCGGGAAACGGCGTGACCGAACTCAAGGACGAGCTGATCCGCTTGATTCTCAGTAAGCAGACGCCGCCCGTGGGCTGGGAGAGCAGCTACCCATTCGTCGAGGACATCGTCGGTAACACGATTTGCGCTGATCTCATGGACTACCTGAACCGCGACCATCACCACGCTGGCCTGCCGATGGAGATCGGGCACCGCTTTGTCGATCACTTCTACGTGATGCCTTCTGCGAAGGTGCGCTACCCGAAGAAGATGGTTATTCGGACTACGCGCAACGGGCAACAGCGCCAGGACGTCAAGACCGAGCTCGAGAAATACCTGCGATACCGCTACGAGCTGACCGAGCGCGTCCTTACCCATCACGCCAAGACCAGCGCCGACGCCATGATCGGAAAGTTGCTCGAGATGTGGTCCGACGCGACTTGGCTGGAGAAGGCCGTTGCCTTGCATTCCGATTCCGTCGCCTCGGTGGTCGACGGGCCGATCGACACGGTTAAGGAGACGATCGCCGGCCTGAGTTCCGAGACCGTCTCGGTGCCTGATGGGACAGGTGAGAACGGCGAACCAAGGTCTCGCTCTGTGCCGAAGTCGGTGCACGAGATCGACGAGGCTGTGCGCGACGTCCTCGAGGCGGAGTTCACCACCCGATCGGACGACGGGCTTCTCGAGTTCCTGATCGACCGTTCGCGGGACCGGAGCGGCGACCGTTGGGCAGGTATCGGCAAGCTGGCGGCCGCAGTGCTGAATCGTCACCTATTCAAACGCGCGGCCCGCGCCGACTCGCATGAGGACCTGGCCGAGGCTACGGCCACTTACCGGATGTTTGGCTCTGCTGATGAGCGGCGCAAGCTCGAGCAGGACGCCGCTCGGTTTGCCGGGGTCAGTCCTGGCTGGAAGGTAGTGATCTGGTTACCGGAGCCGACGATGCGCTTGAAGGTGGCGGAGGTACTTGTCGACAGCGGCACCGGAGTCGCGCCCCTCGACAGCCTCGGAGGGCAGAGCCAGCACATCGTCCAGGCACACAAGGCCCTCTGGGCGACGACCGTGTACGTCGACCCTGTTCTTGCGCGCGAAGAACCGAACAGAGTTCAGGCGATGCTGGCCTACTTGCGAGACAAGATGGATCTCGCCCTTCACGACGCAGCCGGTCGCCCAGTTCGCGGGGTGGGCGAGCTCGCCATTCATCTCGTGGCCGAAAAGACCGAGATGACCGGCGCACAGGCGGATCGATTGACTGCGGCGGCCGCACTGGGTGTTGCGGCTGCTGGTGGTGGCACCTTCACAGCGGTTGTTTCGGCGATGCTTGAGCAGGCCAGGGCGAACGACCTAACGAGCAGCACGGCTGACGCGACCGAATGGCCAACGTGGGACAAAGCCTAGGCAGAGCATCCAGCATCTACCTCGCAAGCCCGTTGGGATTCACGGTCCCGACTCGGGCGTACTACGAAGATGTCGTTCTGCCGCTCATCCGTACCCGCGGGCTGGAACCTCTGGACCCGTGGGCGGCGCCCTTCGATGACATGGCGGTTGCACTTCGCCTTCAAGATCCGGACGCCCGGCGTCGTTCTCTAGGTGCCGCCAATCACCGACACGGGGAGTACAACGCTCGGATGATCGCCGAGTGTTCCGGTGTGCTGGCGGTACTTGATGGACCAGACGTCGATTCGGGCTCAGCCTCCGAGATTGGGTCCGCGGCGGCCCTCGGCAAACCGATTGTCGGCTGGCGGTCAGATCTACGTTTGACGGGCGACAACGAAGCAGCATCGGTGAATCTGCAGGTGGAGTACTTCGTTGCATCTACGGGGGGCGCGGTCTTTCGCGACCTGCGCGACGCGTTGGATGCGCTGGCTGTGCTGGTGGCGTAGAGGGATACGCGCTAGCCGTCCCGGTCGAGTCGGCCGGCGCTTGCCGCCGCCCTGGCGGGTCCCACGGCCGTGGATGCCTATGAATCGGTTATGCCCTCAGGCATAACCATCCGGCGTACAAGCGCGTCGAGCGGCCGGCATCAACCGAGGACCGCCTCGCTGACCTGCGGGTTCGCCTAAAGTCGCAGGTAGGAAGCGGCGGTCGAGTGGTTCAACTCCCCCCTCGCCCACCATGTGCTGGTTTGTTGAGGCTTACGGCCGGCGGCCCGCCATCGGTAACCCTTCACAAGCCTCATCGCGGTAGCCGGCGAGCTGTCGCCGCGACCCCGGCCAGCAGCGCCGCGAGCATCGCGGTGCTGATCTCGAAGCCGTGCGCGACCGCGTGCGGCGTTCCGTCACTGGCGAGGCGGAAGAACACCAGGCCGATCAGCGCGACTCCGGCGGCGTTGCCCACCTGCTGCATCGTCGAGAGCAGGCCTGAGACCGCACCGGCATGTTGCGGCTCGACGCCCGCCATGACCACGCCAGTGATCGGCGCGAGGCACAGGCCCATCCCGGCGCCCTCCAGGAGCAGGCCGGGGGTTAGCGCCAAGACGTGCCCGCCGTGTCCGGCCGTGAACGCGGTCGCGAGGTGTCCAGTGCCCAGCAGCAAGGCACCGGCCACGACCACGTTGCGACCGAACCTGGCCACCAGCTTCGTCGCCCGCATCGAAGCCACCAGGTACGTCGCCGCGAGGACGGAGAACACCAAGCCCGACTCGAGTGCCGACAGCCCAAGGCCGAGTTGCAGGTAGAGAGCCAGGACCAGGAAGTACGACGCCTGACCCGCCCAGAACGCGAGCTGGGTGACCACGCCGACCCGGAAGGACGGTACGGCGAACCACTGCGGATCTAGGAGCGGGAACCGCCCTTTGGATACCAGCCGCCGCTGCCACCACACGAAGTCGGCGACCAGGACCGGCGCGGTGCCGAGGACGAGCAGTGACCACACCGGCCAGCCGTGCTCGGGACCGTCGACGAGTGGCAGCACGACCGCGGTCAGCGCGAGCGTGACGAGCGCCACGCCGACGGCATCGATGCGTTCGGTCTTCGGTGCGCGTGACTCGGGCAGATGACGGTGGGCCAGGCCGACTACGGCCGCGCCGATCGGCACATTGATGAGGAACACCGCCCGCCAGCCGAGCCCGGCCGGGTCCAGCCGAAGCAGGACGCCACCTACGAGCTGACCGCCGGCGGCGGCAACGCCCATCACAGTGGCGTACGTGCCGATCGCGCGCGCCCGCGCGCTCGCCTCGGTGAACAACACCCCGATGAGGGCGAGGACGGACGGGCTGATCAGTGCTGCACCGCCGCCCTGGACGAAGCGCGCCGCCACCAGGAGGTCGGCGTTCGGCGCCAGCCCGCAACCGAGCGAGGCAACCGTGAAGAGCCCGACGCCGGCGACGAACATCCGCCGCCGGCCGTAACGGTCGCCGAGACGACCGGTCGCCAACAGCAGCACAGCGAAGGTGAGCCCGTAGCCGGCGATCACCCACTCGACCGCCGTCGAGCCGGCGCCGAGGTCACGTTGCAGTGAGGCCATCGCAACATTGACGATGAAGAAGTCCAGGACGATCAGCGAGGTTGCTGCGAGCAGCACCGGAAGCGCGAAGCGGTGTGCCGGGCGCTCAACCGTTCGGCCGCCGGCAGCGGCTTGTGGGACGCGGACTGCAGTCAGTGGTTGGGTCATGTGACTGTTGTCCGGTCTCCACCGACCGGAGGGTCAAGCCCCAGATTTAGCGCCTTGACTCTCCGGTAGGGGGAGACCCGAAGGTGAGGGCCATGACGACGACGAAGCTGTCCATCGGGGACTTCTCGCGGATGACGTATCTGTCGGTGAAGGCGCTGCGTCACTACCACGACGTCGGTGTCCTCGAACCCGCCGAGATCGACCCGGCGAGCGGTTACCGCTTCTACTTGCCGAGCCAGGTTGGGCTTGCTCAGATGATCCGCCGACTGCGCGATCTCGGCATGCCACTCGACGAAGTACGGACGATCGTGCGCGCCCCGGATGCCGCAGCGCGTGATGCCGCACTCGTCGCGCACCTGCGGCGGATGGAGGCCCAACTCGAGGCGACGCAACAGACGGTCGCGTCGCTGCGAACCCTGTTGCAGCAGCCCGACGACAGCTTCCCCGTCGCCGAACGCGACATCGCGGCGACGCCGGCGCTGGCGATCCGCGAGTACGTCACGGGCGATGAGGCGGTGGCGTGGTGGATGGCGGCCGTCACCCTCTTGCACCGGACGTTGCGCGATTGCGGTGGCCGGCGCAGCGGGCCCGACGGCGCGCTGTTCCCAGCCGAGTTCTTCGAGGACGAGGAAGCGGAAGTCACGGTGTTCGTGCCGGTCGAGGAGCTGGCGGGCGGCGCGCTGCCGGATCGCGTGGTGGCGACCGTCGTACCGGGGATCCGCGCCGCGGTCGCGGTGCACGACGGGCCGTTCGGCGATCTCGACCGGACGTACGGCGCACTCGGCACCTGGGTGCTCGAGCGATCAGCCGGTGCGCGGGGCCCGATCCGCGAGTACTACCTGCCGACCGGCGATCCCGATGACCTGCTTGCTCACCACACAGAGGTCTGCTGGCCCGTCCGCGACTAGGCCGGTGTCGCAACGACCGCCAGCGCGTCGCCGTAACCGGCGCGCTGCTGTGGCACGTCGACTCGGCCGCCCCGCAGGAACTCTTCGGCCTCGTTCGGCTCCAGCGGACGCGCAAAGTGGAAGCCCTGCGCGAAGTCGCAGTGCATTGCCTTGAGAAGCGCGACCTGCTCGGGCTCTTCGATCCCCTCCGCGACGACGCTGAGGCCCAGGGCGTGGGCAAGCCGTACGACCGACTCGACGATTGCGGCAGCGCGACCGCGATGTCCAAGTGGTGCGACGAACGACCGGTCGACCTTGAGCTCGTCGACCTGTAGGCGCTCGAGGTATCCAAGCGAGGAGTAACCCGTGCCGAAGTCGTCGATCGAGATCGCAACACCGAGGGCGCGAATCTCAGCGATCGTCGCCGCGGACGCCTCGAAGTCGCGCATGACAACGGATTCGGTGATCTCGAGCGTCAGGCACGCCGGGCGCAATCCGCTGTCGGCCAGCGCCGAAGCGACGGCTTCGACAAAGCCGGGCTTGCTGAGCTGGCGCGCTGAGACGTTCACGGACACATGCGTCTTGGACCCGACGCCGTCGCGTTGCCATTCGGCAAGCTGGCGACACGCCTCGCGCAGCACCCACTCGCCGATCGGCACGATCAGTCCGGTTTCCTCCGCTACCGGGATGAACTCACTCGGCGGGAGCACAGCTTGCCCGTCCCGGCATCGCAGTAGCGCCTCGACGCCTGTCGGTTCCCCAGTCGTGACTGACACGACCGGCTGGTAGCGGAGGAACAAGCCCGACCCCTCGATCGCCTGCCGGAGGCGGCTGTCGATCTGCAGCTTCTTCCGCACCTGCGCGCGCATCCCGTCGTCGAAGACGGCGTACCCGGCGCGCCCGGCTTCCTTCGCCCGATACAGCGCAGCATCCGCGTCACGGAGCACATCCCCGGGCTCGTCACCAGCTTGCGCGATCGCGATGCCGATGCTGGCCGAGACGTACGCGTCCTGCCTGCCGAGCTTGAACGGGGCCTGCATGGTGGAAAGGATGCGATCCGCCACCGCGATGGCACTGACCGGCCCTTCGAGCGCCTCGCAGAGCAGGACGAACTCGTCGCCACCGAAGCGGCCGAGGGTGTCGCCGGGGCGGGTTACCGACTGCAACCGTTTGGCCACCTGGACGAGCAGCTCGTCGCCGACGGTGTGTCCGCTGCTGTCGTTGATCAGCTTGAACCGGTCGAGGTCTAGGAAGAGGACGGCCTCGGTCGCACCGGAGCGTCCGGCGCGGGCCAGCAGACCGTGAAGCCGATCCAGCACCAGTGCTCGGTTCGGAAGGCCCGTCAGCGCGTCGTGCATCGCAGCGTGAGCCAGCTGCTCCTGTGCCTGCTTGCGGTCGGTGATGTCGTGGCAGGTGATGACGATGCCCTCGACAGTGGCGTCCCCCAGCAGGTTCTGGATGCGGGCTTCGACGTCGCGGTACGTCGCCCCGATCGACAGCCGGAAGTCGACTCGGGCCGATCCCCGTACGTCGGGCCGGCATCGAGCGCGCTCGAGCTCGGCCTGAAGTGCCGGCCGGCCGGTCTCGTCCACCAGTTCCAAGATGTGGGTTCCGAGGACGTCAGCAGCAACTGCGCCCAGGAGCGTTTGAACGCTCGGGGTGACGTACTTGAGGCAACCGTCCGCCGCGATGACGAACACCAGATCCGAGCCGTGGCGTACGAGTGAGGCAAAGCGGGCCTCGCTTCGCACGCGGGCCTCGGTCATGTGGTTGAAAGCCGCGCCGAGCTGAGCAAGCTCACGCGGACCGGTTTCCGGGACGCGGGCGTCGCCGCATGGCAGGTCGGCGACTTCGATCGTCGTGTCGGCAAGCCGGTGCATCGCGTCGCGTAGCCGGTGGGTGGGTCGCACGATCCGCCGGTGGACGACGCATCCCAGCACGAAGATCACGATGACGAACAGGCCGAGGATGCCGAGGTTGCGGAACAGGTCGTGGTAGGCGTGGGCGTACGCCTGGGCGTGTGAGATGCCGGCGAGCACCAGCCAGTCGGTTCCCGGGATCGCGCTGGCCGAATAGATCCGCTCCTTGCCGTCCGCGCCGGTTGCCGTCTGTGACTTGCCCGGCACGAGGAGGCCGGGGCCGACGGCGTGGAGCGTCGCCGGCGGCTTGTCGACACCGGCACCGGCGTCGTGGTCGAGAATCAGTCCGGATTGCCGGTCCACCACCATCACGTCCACCGATGTGGTGACCGGGTCGAGCAGGTCGCCCTGGCCAGGCGCGGAGATCATCAAGACTCTCGTGGTGCGCGCGACTTGGAACGGCGAGCCGAACACGACGGACCCCGTGTGCGGTCGGCCCTGGGTCGGCACGACCGCCGGATGCGTGGTGTCGCCGTGGGCGACGCGGGCGATCCATGCCGCGTCGACTGCTATCTCACCACCGTCGGAGCTGCACAGCTTCGTCCCGGTCGCCGCGGTGATCTCGAGCCGGCTGTGTGGGGCCAGCTTGGCGATGCTGCGAAGCGCAGCGCCGCACAGGGCAGCGTCGGTGCTGCGGATCCCTGGTTGGCGGGTCACCGAGCGCAGCGTCTTCTGCAGGTCGGACCCGAGGTAGAGGCGCAGTGCTTCCGCCTGCGCGGCCGCCTCGTGAACGACCTGGTTGACCGCGGTCGTGCGCGCCGCGTGAAAGTCCTCGAGTGCGCTGGCGCCGACCAGTCCGCACACCGCTACAAGTCCGACGGCGAACAGGGCGGTCAGCTGCGCGCCGAGCGGCGCGCTGCCTCCTTGCCGGTTATCCCGCATCGACACACTATGTGCGCAGGAAGTGCGACTTGATACGGCCGGACGCCCTCACTTGCGTCCCCGATGGGATGGTCGTGAACATCGCACCCGGACTAGGAGGTATCCCTCAAAGGTCCCCTACCGGACACCGGTGACAGTCCACTCAAAGTGGACGAGCGAAGTCCAGCGCGGTGCGTGCGACCAGGCGATGCCACCGACCGGGCCGAAGCAGCATGGCGTGGTTGTCGCCGTGAACCGTTACGTACGTGACGTCGGCGCCGGCGCGCCGCGCTCGGTCTGCGAAGTGACGTGACGCGCGCGGGCTGGTGACGAAGTCGAGATTGCCGTGAGCAATCAGGATCCGCTTTGCCGCGAGCTGCGAGACGGGCTCTTTCGGCGGGAGCCACGGCGCCAGGGCGACAACGCCGGCGACTGCGATGTCGTCCGCCACCCGAAGCGCGGTGCGCCCGCCCATCGAATGGCCGACCAGGATCACCGGCAGGTCACCGTGGCGGTCACGCAGTTCCGCGAGCGCCCACCTCGCGTCCGCCACCGGCGACTCTTCGGCACCGTTCCAACCGCGGAATCGGTAGCCAAGAGCGGCGACCGCGAGCCCGGCGGCGCTGCCCCGACGCTGCAAGGCACGAGCGAACGGACGCATCCGGACCGCGGTCAGCTGTGACGGATGAGCGGTCTCGAAGCTGTGTTCCCGGCCGCCGTGCAGCACCAGGGCCACGGCATGGACCGGTGACGGGAGCGTTAGCTCGACGAGGGTTGGTGACGCCATCAGGACCCTGCGGCCGGCAGGACCTTGACCGTGACGTGTTTCGCCCCTGGGTTCGCCGTGATGAGCAGCAACGGGCTGTTCATACCGGAGACCACCTGGCCGCCCGACACCGCGACGTCGTACCCCTGCGGGTAGGCGATGCGCGGGATCGAGAACTGGGACACGGCATTGGCGGCGAACCGCCCGTTGCCGTTGGCCCGCTCGGTCGAGTAGGCCGCGGTGAAGACATGGGACTTCGCGTTGTACCCGTAGCCGGCCGGGATGCCCGCGACCAGTTGGGGGTACGGCCGCGACAGGCTGACGAGCACCGCCCGTTCCGGCGTCTTGCTGGGTGGGGTCGTGAACGCGCCATCGCGGCCGAGTCCGGCCAGCTCCTGATAGGACCAGAACATCCACGGGATCATCGCCGCGTCGTACGCAGCGGCCGACTGGGCGAGCGGTGCCGGCTTGGTCGTCGCGCCGAACTCGGTCTCGAGCAGTCCGGTCGAGTGCTGCGTCGCGTAGCTCACCGCGTTGCTGATCGCGAGCTTGCTCTCTGCGCCACATGCCGTCCCGAGCGACAGTGGCAGGCCGGCATCGTCGGCTGCCGAGCACAGCGGGTAGTCGTGGAAGGAGAAGGCGAGGCGGGCGTCCCCTGGGGGCGGTGTGACCGAGGTGGGGATGCCGTAGTTGAACGACACCAGCGGCTCGTAGAAGACGAGGTGTCTCCGATCCTTGGCTCGGATCGCCTCGTCCATCGCGGCGTAGTAGCTGCTGAAGCTGCCCTGATCGAATCCGGGGCAGCCGAGCAGCAGGACGAAACAGGTGGGGTACTGACTTCCCGGCCAGGGCTCGTTGATGATCTCGAAGCCGAGGACACCCGGCGTGGCGTGCAGCGCCCCCACCGCCTTGCCCAGGATCTGGGCATCGTCGGTCCACATCGACGCGCCACGAGTGTCCTTGCCGTTGTTCCAGAGGTTGTCGAAGGCGTGGTTGACGGCCGGGTTCGCGAGGTACTGGAACGGGAAGCCGACGGAGGTGATGTTCGGCAGCCCACCGGTCGAGGTCATCCAGGATGGGTAGCCGTTGTCCTTGAACACGGGCCCGAACTCGTCTTGGTGGAAGTCGATCAAGGTCAGTACGCCGTAGGAGTCGAGCAGCTTCACGGTCCGGCGGATGAACCGGAGGTACGCCGAGTCGAAGTGGCCGGGCGTTGGCTCGATGTCGTAGCGCTCGACTGTGAGCCGAACTGCGTTGAACCCGTTGGCTGCGAGGAACGCCGCGTCGTCGGCGCCGAACTTGTACGCCAGTGACTGGGACAGCGAGCCCTTCATCGAGACATTCAGACCGTGGATGAGCAGCACGCGGCCGTGGGCGTCGGTCAGCCAGCGTCCGGCGTGGCCGATCGGTTGGGCGGGCTGGGCGTTGGAGGCGAGGGCGGCGGAACGATCGGGATGGGCAGGAGGTGATGCCGAGGCGAGCGAGCCGTCTACCAGGCCGAGCGCCAGGACGATGCCGCCCAGCGATACGGCCGCGCGTCGGCGAAAGTTCACCTGAATACGCTAGCCGTATGAGGCTTCCGCGGCTGTCACCTTCTGCATTCCGGAAGCTGGCCGTCGTTGTTGCCGTCCTGCTCGGGTTGATCGTCGCGACCGGCGCGGCCGTCCGCCTCACCTCGTCCGGCCTCGGCTGCCCGACCTGGCCGCGCTGCACGGACACCTCGCTGGTGGCCCCGCCGTCCTACCACGGCTGGATCGAGTTCGGGAACCGCGTGGTGACAACTGTGGTCGGGGTTGTGGTCGGTCTGGCGGCCGTCGGCTCGCTGTTGCGGACACCTCGCCGCCGCGACCTGGTCTGGTTGTCGTGGAGCCTCATCGCCGGGTTCGTCGGGCAGGCTGTGATCGGCGGCCTGTCCGTCCTGTACAAGCTCTCGCCCGGCTGGGTGATGGCCCACTTTCTGCTGTCGATGCTGTTGATGTGGGCGGGGCTGGTCCTCGTGCATCGTGCCGATCCCGACTGGCAGCCGCGCACCCCTGAGGGTCCACGGGAGCTGCTGGTGCTCGGTCGGGTGCTGGTCGTCGTCGCCGGCATCGTGTTGTTGCTCGGCACCGTGACGACCGGGACCGGCCCGCACGCGGGCGACAAGGCTCAGGTGAAGCGGCTGCCGTTCGCATTGGAACGCGTCACCCAGCTGCACGCCGACTCGGCGCTTCTGCTCACCGGGTTGATCGTCGCGACACTGTTCGCGGTGCGGCTCGCGGGCGGGTCGGCGGTCCTGCGGGCGCGCTCGAACTGGCTGGCCTACACCGTGGTGCTGCAGGTTGCGATCGGGTACACGCAATACTTCCTCAACCTGCCGCCAGGCGTGGTCGAGCTGCACGTCGCCGGCGCGACGCTGCTGTGGTCGGCGACGATCTGGCTGCAGCTCGGGCACACGTCCGGCCATCGGGACCCGGCTCCGGTCGAGCTACCCGCAGTGGTTGGCGAAGTCCATCACGTTCCACTCTGAGCCGTCAGACGCCCTCACCGTGGCGATGCCGACATCGGTGTACTTCGGATGCTTCGGCTTGTTGTAGACCGGGTTCAGGATGTTGGCCCGGTGGTACGGCTCCTTCATGTAGAGCCGGAACAGCTTCTTGGCGTTGGTGCTGGCCTGCGCGCCCACGTTCTCACCGGCGATCGTCACATGAGGGCACTTGCGGGCGAGCGACGGCGCCCCGAGACCGTAGTGCGCGTTGTGCTCGAGATTGTCGGACCTGGCCATGTGCTCGGCCCAGCGGTGGGCGATCTTGTAGAGCCGGTTGCTCTGCTTCAGCGGATCAAGGCCGTTGTTCGCTCGAGCGTGGTTGACGTACTTCAGCAGGTGCTTGTCGTAGGTCCGCAGCTGCTTGTTGGGGGTTGACGCCGCGGTCGCCGTCGTGGCACCGGCACCGGACAGCAACACGGTCGCCAGCGCAGCACAGGCGGCCCGAGTCACGCGCTGCATCGGTCGGGAGCTCCTTCCGGCCCAGGGTCGGACCCGCTCACAGTAGGACCTTTCACGGCAGACTGGCGGGGTGCCGGAACTACCGGAGGTGCAGTCGCTCGTCGAGTTCCTCGGCGACCACGTCGTAGGCCATGTCATTGCCCGCGTCGATGTCGCATCAATCGCCGTGTTGAAGACTTTCGACCCACCAGTGACGGCACTGGCCGGATTGACCGTCATCGCAGCCGCGCGGCGCGGAAAGTTCCTCGACCTCGACGTCGACGGCCTGCACCTCGTCACTCACCTGTCTCGGGCAGGCTGGCTGCAGTGGCGAGATGAGCTGCCGGCCACACCGCCGAAGCCGGGCAAGAGTCCGATCGCCTTGCGTGTCCATCTCGACACCGGTGGCGGCTTCGACCTCACCGAGGCAGGTACGCAGAAGCGGCTGGCGGTGTATGTCGTCCGCGATCCAGCGCTCGTCCCAGGCATCGCCCGGCTCGGTCCCGAGCCGCTGGACGACGACTTCACGGTCGACCGCTTCGCCGCGTTGCTCGACGGGCAACGCGTGCAGATCAAGGGGTTGCTGCGCGACCAAGGCGTGATCGCCGGCATCGGCAACGCGTACTCCGACGAGATCCTGCACGTCGCGAAGATGTCGCCGTACAAGATTGCGGCGACGTTGACGGCCGCGGAGGTGCACACGCTGTTCGAGGCGATGCGCACGACGCTGCTCGACGCAGTCGGCCGCGCGCACGGCCTCGCGGCGGCCGACCTCAAAGCCGAGAAGAAGATCGGGATGCGGGTGCACGGCCGAGCCGGCGAGGCGTGTCCGGTGTGCGGCGACACGGTTCGCGAGGTGTCCTTCGCAACGTCATTCCTCGATTACTGCCCGACTTGCCAGACCGGAGGCAAGCCGTTGGCCGATCGGCGCATGTCGAAGCTGCTGAAGTAGCCCACCACAGCTCGCCGCTGGGTACGCTGCGGTTGTCACGCGGGAGTCCGGCGTACCGGGCTGAGAGGGCGGCTGTCGGGCCGCCGACCGCAGCGGCGAGGGTGTCTCGTCGCGGACCTGACCCGGATCATGCCGGCGTAGGGAGTGGGCTGATGAGCGTCACCGTCGACACAGCGAGCCACCGTCACGGCGAGGCGCCGCTCACGCTGAACGAACCGGCTCCGAAGGTTCTCGGCTGGCTCGACCAGCTCGGGCTGTGGGGCAATCTCGGGGTCACGTTGCTGGCACCGGTGGGCGCCGTGTTCGTCCTGATCCCGGGTAGCTCGCCTCAGCTGTCCTTCACCGCGGCCGGCCTCGCTGTCGTCGTGGGGACCGTGATCGGCGCGCTGATGCTTGGTGCCGCTGCGGTCCCCGGCGTGCAGACCGGTGCGCCGGCGATGGTGCTGATGCGTGGACTGTTCGGCCGCCGCCTCTCCTACCTGCCGACGCTCGTCAACATCATCCAGCTGCTGGGCTGGACGGTGTTCGAAATCGTCGTGGTCTCCTCGGCGGCGCGACAGCTGTTTCCGTGGCACGGCCATCGCTGGCCGTACGTCCTGGTCGCTGGTGTGCTGACCGCCGCGATGACGGTCCGACCGCTCGGGGCGGTACGGATCCTGCGACGTTATGCGCTCGGGGCCGTCGTCGCCACGACGACGTACCTCTTCATCGAGCTGCTTCGCCACCCGCACGTGTCGTTCACCGACGGATCCTGGTCGGGCTTCTGGGCCGGGGCCGACGTCGTGGTCGCCGTCGCCGTCTCCTGGGCACCGCTCGCGGCCGACTACACCCGGCACGCGAAGTCGTCGAGGAGTGCTTTCGGGGGAGTGGTGCTCGGTTACAGCACCACCCAGATCGCCGGGTACCTCCTCGGCTTGCTCGCTCTGGCCACGGTCGTTCAGGCGAGCGCCGCAGACCTCCAGCACGAGATGTTCGCCGCGTTCATCGCGGTGCCGGTCGGCTGGCTCGCCTTCGGGGTGCTGGTCTTCCGCGAGCTCGACGAGTCCTTTGCCGATGGCTATTCGGCGGTGATGTCGTTGCAGAACGTCTGGCCGCATGTCGACCGTCGCGTCTTCAGTGTCGTCGTGTGCAGCGTCGCGACGATGGGTGCGCTGTGGCTGAACATCGCCTCGTACGTCAACTTCCTGTACCTGCTCGCCTCGGTGCTCGTGCCGCTGGTCGCGGTCTTCCTGGTCGACTACTTCGGCACTCGCCGGCTGCGGGACTGGGACGTCTCCGCCGACGCGCCGGCCCGGCCGCTGATGCTCGCTCCGTGGCTGGCCGGGTTCGTCGCCTACCAGCTGCTGAACCCTGGATACATCGGCTGGTGGCAGCGAATGTGGCAGCACGTCGACCGCTGGTTGCACCTCACCGTCGAGACCTGGATGAGCGCCTCCGTCTTCTCCTTCCTGATCGCCGCGCTGTTCACCGTTCCTTTGGTGTGGCGTCGCCGACGGCAGATGATGGCTGCGTGACTCGCAATCTCAACCGCATGGAGCGCGCCCTCGTGTATGGCCTCGCCGGCTGGTGCAGTGAGGTCGTCAGCACCGGGCTGCGCAGCCACGGCCGAGACGGCGACTGGCGCCTGACCAGCCACACCTACCTCTGGATGCTCCCGGTCTACGGTCTTGCCGCGGTCCTCTTCGAGCCGGCGTACGCCGCGACGAAGCGCGCCGGGACACCGTGGTGGGGTCGCGCCCTGCTCTGGACGGGAGGGATCTACGCCGTGGAGGCGGCGTCAGGAGAGGCGATCCGCGCCATCACCGGTGAGGTGCCGTGGGACTACTCACGCGCCCGCGGCAGGAAACCGGTCCCGGCACATTGGCGCGGTCTGGTCCGTCCCGCGTACGCCCCCGTGTGGTGCGCCGTGGGGCTCGGCATGGAGCAGCTGCACGAGCTGCTCGGCCGGATAGAGGTCCGCACGGCTGCGGAGTAGCCATGACCGAGTCACCGTCACGGCCGCGGGTGATCGCCCATCGCGGCGCGTCGGCAGTCGAGCCCGAGCACACGTTGCGTGCCTATCGACGTGCGATCGAGATGGGCGCGGACGGCGTCGAGTGCGATGTGCGGCTCACCCGCGACGGAGTGCTTGTCTGCCTTCATGACCGGACCGTCGAGCGAACCTCGAACGGGTCCGGCGTGGTGTCGGCCATGACGTTGGCGGAGCTGCGCCGGCTGGACTTCGGGGTGCAGCCGGCAGCGGATCGAGGTGATCCCGCGGAGATCCTCACCCTGGAAGAGCTGGTCGACACGCTGGTGGCGGCGCACCGTCCACTCGAGCTGGCCATCGAGACCAAGCACCCCACTCGGTACGGCGGGAGGGTCGAACGCGAGGTCATCGCCCTGCTGGAGCGATTCGGGCTCCGCGCCGCCGGCAACCGCGCCGGCGTCACGGCTCGGGTGATGAGCTTCTCCCCGCCGGCGCTGCGGACGACGCACCGGTTGGCGCCGGAGATCCCGACCGTTCAGCTGATGCAGCGGATCCCGTCGAGCCGGCGCAACGGCACGCTCTGGTCCGGCGCGACGACGGCCGGACCG
Source organism: Mycobacteriales bacterium (assembly GCA_035548055.1). GTDB lineage: Bacteria > Actinomycetota > Actinomycetes > JAFAQI01 > JAFAQI01 > DASZTV01. Next base: position 56,591 of record DASZTL010000090.1, read on the forward strand.
TCGGTCGCGGCGGTGCGCGCCAATCCCGACTACGTCGCCGCGGCCCACCGAGGCGGACGCGAAGTCCACGTGTGGACCGTCGACGACGTCGACGACGTCGATTTCCTTGCCAGCCTCGAGGTGGACGCGATCATCACCAACCGCCCGAACGTCGTTCTCGAGCGACTCGAGCGACTCGAGCGACTCGAGCGCTGAGAGCGCTCAGCCCTCACCCGATTGGCCGCACATTCGGCGTTGGCCGCAGTCGAAGTAGATAGGGCAGGCCCACTGCATCCGGCAACACCCAGGGGAGTTCGCGATGCAAGAGCTCGGCGTCGTACTTCGTCCCGCCGCAGTCCTGCCGCGCCACGCCGCCGAGAAGATGGTGGAAGAGCTCAGCAACCAGGACGTGGGCAAGGGCGGCGTGTGGTCGGTACTGCCGGGGCTGTGGCAGCGCTTCGACAAGCCGTGGGACGGCGTCGCGGGCATGACGGGGAGCTCGAAGCTAATCGGGACGATCGGGTCCGCCTACGGATCGCCGACTCGCTACGAGATCACCCTCTACCGCGTGACGCTTTCCGCACATGGTGCAGAGCTCGGCTGGACGATCGCCTCCCTGTGCGATGACGCTCTCGGGTACGCCGGCTTGACCCTGGCGAGCTGCCCGCGCGCCAACCTGACGCGCCCGCCTGCCCAGGACCCGTTCAAGCACCCGTTCGAAGCCCTGCACATCGCGAGCTAGCCGTACTGACCCGCGAGGCGCTCCCGCTCGACCGGGCATGACATGCACCGCGGACCGCCACGTCCGCTGCCCAGCTCGCTGCCCGGGATACGCACCACTTCGATCCCCGCTGCCTCGAGCGCGGCGTTGGTGACGACGTTGCGTTCGTAGGCGACGGCGAGCCGCGGGGCGATCGCGAGGGTGTTGTTCCCGTCGTCCCACTGCTCGCGTTCTGCGGTCACCGGGTCGAGCCCGGTGTCGATGACTCGCAGCTCGTCGATGCCCATCGCGGCGGCGGCCGCGGTGAGAAACGGCATGGGTTCGCTTGCTGAGATGCCGCCACTGTCGTTCGTCGTCACGACCACGGCCGACAGCGAGTCGGCCATCGCGGGATACATGACCACCGCATCCATGTCGACCATCGTGCAGATCGTGTCGAGGTGCATCGTGGCGCGTTCCTGGGCGATCGGGACGGCGAGCACCGTATGGGCGAGACCGCGATCGAAGACCCGGCCGGCGAGGGTCTCGATGGCCTCGGGACGAGTTCGTTGCCCGACCCCCACCGCGATGACCTTCGGCGCCATCAGCAGGACGTCACCACCCTCGAGCCACTCGTCGGACGGGTCGTAGAGCACTGGTGTGCCCGCGAAGCGCGGGTGATGGCGGTAGACGGTCGCGGTGATCCATGCCTCGCGCCGCCGCGCCTTCATGCTCGGGCTCGTCACCGCCACCTCGGTGCCGATCCAGACCGCCGAGTCGCGGGTGAACATCAGGTTCGGCAGCGGCGGGACGACGAACTCGCCAGGGCCGAGCAACCTCGCGACGATGCCCGTCCCGGCGCCGAGCTCGGCGAGGGAAAGGCCGGCGATCAGGGTGTCCGCGAGCGCCGCGGCGTCCAGGTTGCCGAGATGGGATGCCAGCGCGGTGCGGAGCTCCTGGCCCAGCGTGCGGTCGGCCAAGGTGCGTTCGACGAGCTCGCTTCGAGCTGCCGGGACGTCGAGGGCAGCCGTGAGCAAGTCTCGCAGGGCGAGCACTTCCACGCCGTGGCCGGTCAACGCTGCGGCGAACGCATCGTGCTCTTCCTGGGCGCGTTCGACCCAGGGGATCCCGTCGAAGAGAAGGTCGGCTGAGTTGCGCGGCGTCAGCCGCTTGATCTCCGGGCCTGGACGGTGCAGCACGACCGTCCGTAGCCGCCCGACCTCGCTGTCGGCGCCGTACGACGGATGGTCCACGTGGTCAGCGTAGGAGCAGGCGGCGACGCCAGGACACCATCAGCTCCTCAGCTGAACACCACACGCCGGGCGGCGAAGGCTCGCTCCAGGAATCGCACCGCGAGCTCCTGAACCGTCTGCTCGCTGCCGGGCGGCTGCTGGCTCTCGAGCGTCGTCGAGTGCGCCCGTCCCGGCAGCCTGACGGTTTGGTGCGTGACGTGGGCGAGGGTGAGCAACCGGCTCAACCGGCCGATCTGCCCCGGCGGGACGAGCCGGTCGTGTCGGCTGATCGCCTGGAAGGTGGCGGGGTCGCCCCGACTCACCAGGTGCACGGGCGACGTGGTCCGGTATCGCGCCGACCGTGCCCGCTGCGCGGCGCGGGGAGAGAGTCCTTCGAAACGGGTCACCGCACCGAGTGCGGTCTGCGCGAGTGAGGAGTACTCCGTGGTCATGTCGGTGGGACCGCTGATCGACACGACTCCGCCGACGACCGGATGCAGCCGTGCGGCGTCCCGGTACGCCGCGAGCAGTGCGAGCTGACCGCCCGCCGACTCGCCCCACAGCGCGATCGCATGCGGGTCGACATCGGAGCGGTGGGCGAGTGCATCGATTGCCGCGGCGATCGCCCGCGGCTCGGCGACGTGCTCGCGCGGCACCTTGGTGGGGTAGCCGATGACGGCCACCAGCCAGCCCTCTTGTTCCGCGAGGTCGCGCGCCCAGCTCAACTCGTAGGAGTTGGGTTGCGATCGGCCCCAGGCACCGCCGTGCACGAAGAGCACTGCGGGAGAGGTTCCGTCGCCAGCCGGCCGGTAGAGGGTGATCGAGCTCGACGGGTCCAGCGTGTACCAGCCGGTGACGGTGACGATCCTCGGCTGGGAGCTCGGGGCGGAACCGGACGCCGGGTCTGCGTCGGCCGCGCGCGCCGCTGAGGGTGCCGCCACGAGCAGGCTGAGCAGCACGGCGGCCGTACCGTAGGTCGCCTTCGCCCACCCCACGTCTGGCACGTTAGACGACGCTGGCCGCCTCGAGCGCTGTGATCACAGCCACCACAGTGAAGGCGGTGGCAGCGATCCGGCGGATCCAGATCATGGGGAGGACTCGCAGCAGCGCCTTCCCGCCGGTGGCCGCGATCAGCCCGGCGGTCACCAGGCCGCCCGACGAGCCGAGAAACACGGCGGCAGGGTCGTGGTACCTCGCCGACAGCGACGCGGTGAGCAGCTGGGTGAGGTCGCCCCATTCGGCGAGGAACAGGATGAGGAAGCTGATCCCGATCACATGCCAGGCGCCGGTCTTCGGTGAGGTTCCGGCTAGCTCTTCCTCGACTTCGCGCTCCTCCTCTTCCGGGTTCTCCGCCGAACGCAGGGTGAGGATGGCACCGAGCAGGAAGATCGCCGCGCTCACTGCCTTCACCGGAGTCGACGGCAGCTCCGCAATCAGGCTTCCTGCGGCGACGGCGATCGCGGCTTGGGTGATGAACCCGAGTGAGGTGCCGATGAGCACCGGCACCACGGGAAAGCGGGTCGCGAGCACGAGCGTCGCGACCATCGTCTTGTCGGGGAGCTCGGCCGGCAGGATCAGCCCGTAGACCGTGAACAGGACAGCGAGGCTCATTCAGTCAGCTGCCCGGACCGTGCAACGCGTTGCGGACCCCGGCGACGGCTGCCTCGAGCATGTGCTTCGTGGGGACCCTGAGCGCGTTCGCGGCTGCCGCGATGTCGTCGAACTCGGGCGTCGCGCTCACCGGCTTGCCTTCGGCGAACGCGACCTTCACCCGGATCGCCTGTCCTTGTACCTCGACGGTGATCGTCTGGCGGTCGAGGGCGTGCTTGCCGACGTGGTTCCAGCGAAGGCCGATGGTCGAGGTGTGCGTGAACATCGCGCCCTGGACGGCGCCGAGGAGTGAGGTGGACGTCAACGCGCTCACCGTGTGTGCCGGACGCCCCTTCTTCATGAGGATCGGCGTCAGCCAGGCATCGGCCGCGCCCGCGTCCATCAACGCCGCGAGCACTCCGGGCCACAGGCGTGGATCGAGGTCGTCGACGTTCGCCTCGACGACGACCCACTCCTCGGCTGCCTCGTCGTCGGCTGCTTCGCCGACTACGAGTCGTACGACGTTCGGCCGGTCCGGCAGGTCCCGTGAGCCGGCGCCGGTGCCCACGTGATGAACCGCCAGGAGCGGCATCGCGCCGCAGCCGGTTGCCCATTCGGCGAGTACGGCGATTCCGGTGGGGGTGGCCAGCTCTACGGCACCACCGCCGCTGCCGCGCAGGCTCGTGTCGCCGAGCAGCGCGAGTGCCGCCGGCGTCGGCACCGGCAGCTCCCCGTGAGCGGTGTGGACCGTCCCGCCGCCGAGCGCGATAGGCGAGACGATCACTTCGTTGAGCTCCAGCGAGTGGAAACCAAGGCAGCTGGCGAGCACGTCGACGATCGAGTCGACGGCGCCCACCTCATGGAACTCGACGTCGTCTGATGTCGTGCCGTGGACCGCGGCCTCCGCCGCCGCGAGGCGTCCGAAGACCGAAAGTGCCCGGGCTTTCACCTCGTCGGGAACGCCGACCGCCTCGACGATCCGCCGGATGTCCACAAGCCGGCGGTGTGGCTGCTCGGCTGCGGCACCGACGGCAACCGAGACCGCGCTCAGCCCGCCCCGGTTGGTGCGCGAGGTCTCGATGGTCACGCCGAGCGAGTCGAGCGCCGCGGCAAGGTCTGCCAGGTCGGGCAGCGCACCGAGGTCGCTGAGAGCTCCGAGCAGCATGTCGCCGCTGACGCCGGAGCTGCAGTCGACCCACCCGACCCGACTCATCCGGCGGCCACCCGCCGCGCGACCCGGGCGGCGAACACTCCGGCGCCGAACCCGTTGTCGATGTTCACGACGGTGACCCCGGCAGCGCAAGAGTTGAGCATGCCGAGCAACGCGGCGAGGCCTCCGAAGGAGGCGCCGTAACCAACGCTCGTCGGGACGGCGACGACGGGGGTGCCGACCAGGCCCCCGACCACGCTCGGCAGCGCGCCCTCCATACCCGCGACCACGATGAGGCAGTCGGCGGTGGCGAGGGCTTCTCGCTCGGCGAGGACGCGGTGCAGCCCGGCCACTCCGACATCGCAGATCCGGCGCACCCCGGCGCCGAAGGCGCGGACGACGAACGCCGCCTCGGCCGCTACGGGTTCGTCGCTCGTCCCAGCGGACACGACCGCCACCGCACCCACCGGCTCCGGGAAGGCACCGAGTGCGGCGCATCGTGCGGTGTCGTCGATCGTGGCGTCGGGGTAGGCGGCGCGGACCGCCGCGATCGCTTCCGCGCCGAGGCGGGTCGCGAGCGCCGGTCGGTCGGCGGATCGCTGCTGCAAGGCGGTGAGCAGGGCCACGACCTGCTCGGGCGTCTTGCCCGCGCCGTACACCACCTCGGGGTCACCGGTGCGGATGCCGCGGTTGCTGTCGAGCCGGGCGAAGCCGAGATCGGTGAACCCGGCGAGTGGTGCGTCAGCCAGGGCGCGCGCCGCGTCCTCGACGTCGATGACGCCCGCGGCGACGTCCCCGAGCAAGCGTCCAAGCTCGTCCGCGTCCACGCGGCCACGCTAAACCGTCAAGATCGGGCGATCTGCGACGGTAGGCTCCACCTCCGTGCTGCCGCTCGATCGTCCGTTGCTCGACGAGATCACCCTGGGGACCGCCGGCGGCGCCGTCATCGCATTGGTCACCGCCGTGATCTCGAACCTGCGGATCGGGCGGCTTCGCCGCAGTCTCGAGGTGCTCGACGGGCCGGAGGGTCCGGAGAGCGTGCTGGATGCTCTGCACCGCGGGACGGCCGAGACGCAGGCGCTGCGCGCCGAGCTGGCCAAGGCAAAGTCCGATCTCGACCTCGCGCGAACCGAGCTTGCCGACGCGCTGCGCCACGTCGCGGTCGTGCGCTACGACGCTTTCGGTGACATGGGCGGGCGACTGTCCTTCACCGCCGCGCTGCTCGACGACTCCGGTGACGGACTCGTGATCACATCGATCAACGGCCGGACCGAGTCCCGGGCCTACGCAAAGGGCGTCAAGGAGGGTCGGAGCGACCAGTCGCTGTCGCCGGAAGAGACGCAGGCGATCGCGCTCGCCCTCGGCCGCAAGGCCAGGGGCTAGCGGTGCCCGACCGCTATTCCTACCTCGGCCCGGAGGGCACCTTCTCCGAAGCCGCGCTTCGGTCCATCCCGGAGGCCACAGCCGCGGAGCGAATCCCGTGCGTGTCGGTCGCCGACGCCCTCGATGCGGTCCGGCGCGGTGAAGTGGTCGCGGCGCTGGTGCCGCTGGAGAACTCCGTCGAAGGCTCGGTCAGCGAGACGCTCGACGAGCTGGCCGCAGGCGAGCCGTTGCAGATCGTGCGCGAAGTGGTGCTGCCGGTCAGCTTCGCTCTGATGGTGCGTCCAGGTACGACGCTCGGGTCGATCGCCACGGTCACCACGATTCCGCACGCCGAAGCCCAGGTGCGCGGCTGGCTCCGACAGTCGCTGCCGAATGCGCGCTTCATCGCCGCGTCGAGCACCGCGGACGGTGCTCGTGCGGTCGCGGCAGGTGAAGCCGACGCGGCGGTCGCCGCGCCGCTCGCCGCGGACCGTTATCAGCTCACCGCGCTCGCCGACGACATCGCCGACACCGCCGGCGCGGTCACGCGGTTCGTCCTCGTCAGCCGGCCGGCTCCGCCACCACCGGTGACAGGTGCCGACAAGACGACCGTCGTCGCCTACATCGGCGACGATCACCCCGGCGCGCTGCTGGAGCTGCTGACCGAGCTCGCCGTCCGCGGCGTCAACCTCACTCGCATCGAGTCCCGCCCGACCGGCGTCGGCATCGGTCGCTACTGCTTCTCGATGGATGCCGAAGGCCACATCAACCAGGAACGAGTCGGTGAAGCGTTGGCAGCGATGAAGCGGCTTTGCGCCGACGTGAGGTTCCTCGGCAGCTACCCAGCCGCGGACGGCGTTCGCCTGAGGGAGCGCGCGGGCACCGCCGACGGCGATTTCGAGGCAGCAAAGAGGTGGGTCGCAGCGCTTCGTGAGGGCCAGAACCTCACCTCCCTCGACTACCGGTGATCAACTAAGGCATCGTTAGGGGTGCAAGACCCCCGCGGCTGGGCGCGGGGGTCTTGCTCCACATATGAGGCGGTCCCGATCGCGTCCGCCCCTTAATCTGGCTTCTCGTGATCGATCTTCGTGCGTTGCGTGAGGCCCCGGACCAGTTCCGGGCGAGCCAGACCGCGCGCCGCGCCGACCCGCAGGCAATCGACGTGGCGCTCGCCGCTGAGGAGCGCCGCCGCGCGGCCGTGACCAAGGCCGATGCGTTACGGGCGGAGTCCAACACCGCGAGCAAGGCGATCCAGTCCGCACCGGCCGACGAGCGTCCGGCAATGATCGAGCGCGCCAAGGAGCTGAAGGAGTCGGTCAAGGCCGCGGAGGTCGAGCAGGACGAGGCCGAGACCGCGCTGCGGGCTGCGGCGTACGCCATCGCCAACCTGGTCGAGCCCGAGGCGCCGATCGGTGGTGAGGATGACGCCGTCGTCATCGAGGCGATCGGCGAGGTCCCGTCGTACGACTTCGAGGTGCGCGACCACGTGCAGCTCGGCGAGCTTCTCGGAGCCATCGACCTCGAGCGCGGCGCGAAGGTCAGCGGCTCGCGGTTCTATTTCCTCACCGGTCCGGGCGCCCTGCTCGAGCTCGCGCTGGTGAACCTCGCGATGGAGCAGGCGGTTGCCGCGGGATTCGTGCCCGTCGTCGCGCCGGCCGTCGTACGCCCCGAGGCGATGGAGGGCACGGGCTTCCTCGGCGCGCACGCGTCGGAGGTCTACCGGCTCGAAGCCGACGACCTGTATCTCGTCGGCACGAGCGAGGTCGCGCTCGCGGCGATGCACTCCGACGAGATCCTCGACCCAGCGCTCTTGCCGCGCCGGTACGCCGGCTTCTCCTCGTGCTTTCGCCGGGAGGCGGGGTCGTACGGCGTCGACACCCGCGGCATCATCCGGGTGCACTGGTTCGACAAGGTCGAGATGTTCGCTTTCGTCCCGCCCGAGGACGCACAGGCAGAACACCGTCGCCTGCTCGAATGGGAGAAGGAGTTCCTCACCAAGCTCGAGCTGCCGTTCCAGGTCGTCGACATCGCCACGGGCGATCTCGGGTCCAGTGCGGTCCGCAAGTTCGACTGCGAGGCGTGGTTCCCGTCCCAGGGCCGCTACCGCGAGTTGACGTCGACGTCGAACTGCACGACGTTCCAGTCACGCCGGCTCGGGATCCGCTACCGGACCGAAGCCGGCCCTGCTCCGGTCGCGACCCTCAACGGCACGCTGTGTGCGATCGCCCGAACGATCGCCTGTTTGCTCGAGGTTCATCAGCAAGCGGACGGTTCGGTCCGGGTGCCGGCCGCGCTGCGGCCGCACCTCGGCGGCCGCGAGGTCATCGAACCGGCCTCGTGAGACACCATCGGTCCGTCCGGTGACGGCACCAAACAGCTACGGCGTCGTCGCGACTGATCTCGACGGCACCGTTGTGCGCAGTGACGGCACGATCTCGCCCCGAACTCGCGATGCTCTGACCGCCGCACGCGACGCGGGGGCCCTCATCGTCGTCGCCACTGGTCGGCCGCCGCGCTGGCTCACTGGAATCGCGGAGGCGACCGGCCACAGCGGGATCGCGGTCTGTGCCAACGGTGCGCTGACCTATGACCTCGCCACCGAGCAGGTCGTCGGCTACCGGCAGCTCGACATCGACGTGGTGCGGACAGTGATGGAGCGGCTTCGCGCCGACGTTCCCGGCGTGGCATTCGCGATCGAGCGTGTGGACGGGCAGTTCGCTCACGAACCCGACTACCACCCTCGCTGGGAGCCGGAGGACAGCACGATCATCGGGGATCTCGAGCCGGTCTTCGACGTCCCGGTGTCGAAGCTCCTCGGTCGGGTCGAAGGCGCCGGCTCGGATGACCTGCTCGCCATGGCGCGTGCCGTGATTCCGGAGGGCGTCGCGAACCTCACGCACTCCTCGATCGACGGGCTGCTCGAGGTCATGGCGTGCGGCGTCAGCAAGGCGACCACCTTGGAACAGCTGATCGCTGAGCACGGCCTCACCGCACGCGACGTCGTGGCGTTCGGTGACATGCCGAACGACGTCGAGATGATCGCGTGGGCCGGGCATGGGGTCGCCGTCGCCAACGCCCATCCCGAGGTGCTTGCGATCGCCAACGAAGTCACCGGGACGAACGACGCCGACGGCGTAGCTCAAGTTCTCGAGCGCCTCTTCGGCGGCATCGACCCGAAGTAGCACACATCTGGCGCCAGGTCGCCGAGAAGAGTGGACGTTCCGGTACGGACGGGCGCTTACGGTTGGGAGTCGTGTGCTGCTTCGGACGCGGTCGGTGCAGAGATCAGCGGTCGAAGCCAAGTGGTAGCGAGCCACTCGGCGATCCTTGCCAGCAACGGAACGATCACGAAGTAGCCGAGTGCAACGACGGCTGCGCCGAGGGCTAGACCGCCGAGCACGTCCTGCGGATAGTGCACGCCTACGTACACCCTTGAAAACGCGATCAGCAGAGCGACCAGCGTCGTGATCGCGCCGAGCTGCCAGGACACCAGGAACACGGCGCAGGCGACGGCGCCGGCCGCGGTTGCGTGATCGGACGGGAATCCTGGATCGCTCGAATGCCGGATCAGCAGCAGCGCTTTCGGGATGGCGACGAACGGTCGTCGTTCATCGACGGCGCTGGATATCGGTTGCGCGATCGCCAGCGCGACCAGTGCCCCGAGAGCGCCCCACACCGCGACGGCTACTTGATGTGGAGAGCGCCGGCGCCGCGCAATCCACCAGGCAACCACCAGGGCGATGGCGAGGAGCACGACGCCGTCCTTGGCGAACCACTCCATGACGCCATGCAGCCAGGACGTGTCCCGGGCGAACTGGTTGACGTCGAGGAAGGCGTGACGGTTCCAGTCGGCAGGCAGGGCGGCGGCCGGCAACGCTGCCGATGTCACAGATAGAGCCCCGCGCCTTGACCGCCCTGCTGCGGGTTGGATCCGGGCGGCAGCGCGCGTTGGCGCATCTCCTCGAGCTGTGCTCGCGCCGCCATCTGCTGCGCGAAGAGCGTGGCCTGGATCCCGTGGAAGAGTCCCTCCAGCCAACCGACCAGCTGCGCCTGGGCGACCCGAAGCTCGGCGTCCGAGGGAATCTCGTCGCCCGTGAACGGCAGGGAGAGCCGGGCCAGCTCGTCGCGAAGGTCGGGCGCGAGCCCACTGGAGAGCTCCTTGATCGAGCTCTCGTGGATCTCTTTCAGCCGCGCGCGGCTCGCGTCGTCGAGCGGCGCGGCTCGGACTTCCTCGAGCAGCTGCTTGATCATCGAGCCGATCCGCATGACCTTCGCCGGCTGCTCGACCATCTCGGCGAGGCCGTCGCTGGTGCCGGCTTCGTCCGCGGCGTCTTCGATCGGCGCGCCGTCGGGGCCAACCGTCACGACACGGAAGCCCTCCTGTGGTGGGGGAGTCGGTGAGGTCATGGGTCTATCGTCCCCGACCCCCCGACTTGCACGCACGCGTGGGGTGTACCAGGGTGGAAACGGATGGCTACCCAGTTGCCGATTCGCGACGTCACGATCGAGGACACGCCGGCGATCCTCGACTTGGTGACCCTCGTCGACGTCGCTGAGCTCGGCGAGCCGGACCACACCGAACTCGACGTGCGACCCGCCATCGGCGAGGACTTCCGCGGCTGGGTGATCGAGGAGCCGGACGGCCTCGCCGGATACGGATGGGCGCAGCGCCGCCCGGATCACTCCTCGATCGAGGCCGACGTCACCGTCCGCCCGGGGCGGACCGAGCTCTACAAGCCGCTGCTCGACCTGGTCCGCCCGGCCGCCCGTGACCTCGATCCCACCCTGCCCTTACAGATCACGGCGGCATCCCAGATGGGACCGAAGCGGCGCGTGCTCGAGGCTTCCGGTGGGCGAATCGTCAGGCGCTTCCTTCGCATGGCGGTGGAACTGCCGGACTCGCCGTCACCCCGACTGCCCGAGCCGCCGCCCGGAGTCGAGATCCGCCGCCTCGGCGACGACGCGGCGGACCTGCAGACGATGCACGGCGTGGTCGACGCCGCCTTCCGTGAGCATTACGGATATGCGGGTACGGCGTTCGACGAGTGGCACGCGCGGCTCACCGCGACAGGTCTGACCGACCGGTCGTTGTGGTGGCTGGCGTGCGTGGACGGGGTGCCGGCAGCCGGGCTGATCGGAACGACGGCACCGTCCGGCGGGTACGTCGACACTCTCGGAACGCTGCTCGAGTATCGCGGCTCCGGACTGGGCAGGGCGCTGCTGCTCACCTCCTTCGCCGAGTTCCACCGTCGCGGCCTTCGCAAGGTCATGCTCGGGGTGGATGTCGACAACCACACCGGCGCGGTCGAGCTCTATCAGTCGCTCGGGATGGCAGCGATGATCGAGGGGCTGCGCTACGAGCTGGTCTAGTCAGGTCGCGCGGTGAGGGAGCATCGGCCCTTCGCCGGCGGGATCGATCAGGTCGGACTCGAACGACGTGTATCGACCGTCGAGCACCCGGCGCGCGGCGTCGTAGTTCTCGGAGTCGTCGTTGAACCACAGATCGTGGAACAGTCGGTCGACCCGGCGGCGCGCCTGCTGGCAGAACAGATCCGCGAGCTCGATGTACATGCCGGCCCCGGTGGCGTCCTCGCGTGACTGGGTCTGCGCGTAGACGCAGGCGCAAGCGATCGCGTACAGCTCGGCACCGATGTCGACGATCCGGCCGAGGAAGGACTGCTTCTTCTCGAGCTTTCCCTGCCACCGGCTCATCCCGTAGAAGGTCGACCGCGCCAGCTTTCGGCAATGGCGCTCGGTGAAGCGCAGGTGCTCTGCGAGCTCGCCGAACTCGGCGTACGACGTCGGGTTGGTGCCCTTGCCGGTCGCCAGCTTTGGCAGCCACTTCGCGTAGAAGCCACCGGCCTTGACGGCGGTCTTCGCCTTGTCCGACAAGGGCACGTCCGGCTCGATGATGTCGCCGGCGACGGTGAGGTGTTGATCGACGGCCTCTCTCGCGATCATCAGGTGCATGATCTCGGTGGAGCCTTCGAAGATGCGATTGATCCGCATGTCGCGGAGCAGCTGTTCGGCCGGCACCGGCTTCTCACCGCGCGCCTTGAGCGACTCGGCCGTCTCGTAACCGCGCCCACCGCGCACCTGGATCATGTCGTCGACGACCTGCCACGCCATCTCCGAGCCGTAGAGCTTCGCGAGCGCAGCCTCGATCCGGATGTCGTTGCGCTTCTCGTCAGCGAGCCGGCTCGACACGTCGAGCATCGCCTCGAGACCGAAAGCGGTGCCGGCGATCGAGGCGATCTTCTGAGCGACCGCATCGTGTTGACCGACCGGGATGCCCCACTGGATTCGCTCGGTGCCCCACTCGCGCGCGATCTTCAGCGAGTACTTGCTGACGCTGGCACAGATTGCGGGAAGTGCAAGCCGTCCGGTGTTGAGCGTGGTCAGGGCGATCTTCAGCCCCATGCCTTCCTTGCCCACGATGTTGGCGGCGGGGATCACCACGTTGTCGAACTTGGTGACCGAGTTCTCGATGCCGCGCAGTCCCATGAAGGAGTTGCGCCGCTCGACGGTGACGCCCGCGGTGTCCATCGGAACGATGAAGGCGGTGATGCCGCCGCGGTGGCCTTCGCTCTTGGGGACCATCGCCATGACGATGACGACGTCGGCAATGACGCCGTTCGTCGCCCAGAGCTTCGTGCCGTCGATCGTGTACGTCGTACCGTCCTCGCTGGGGACCGCACTGACGCCGACGCGCGCCGGGTCGGACCCGACATCGGGCTCCGTCAGGAGGAATGCGCTGATGTGCGTGCGCGCGACCTTTGGCAGCCATTCCTTCTTCTGCTCTTCGGACCCGAACAGCATCAGGGGCTGCGGCAGTCCGATCGACTGATGGGCCGACAGCAATGTCGACAGCGCGGCATGCCAGACGCCGGTCAGCGCGAGCGCCTTGTTGTAGTAGACCTGGGACAAGCCGAGCCCGCCGTACTCGGTCGGGATCTTCATCCCGAGCGCTCCGAGCTGCTTCAAACCCTCGACGACGTCGTCGGGGATCTTGGCGTCGCGCTCGATGACGAGCGGGTCGACCTTGTTCTCGAGGAACGACCGCAGCTCGGCGAGGAACGCCTCGCCCCGCTCGACCGCGTCGGGGGCGAGCGTGGGCTGCGGATGGATCAGGTCGAGACGAAGGTGACCGAGGAACAACTCCTTGCCGAAGCTCGGCAACGTCCATTCCGTCTCTCGGGCGGCTTCGGCAACCTCGCGGGCCTGCTTCTCGCTGATCTGGCTCATGTGCGACTCCCGGCTCGATCCCCTGTCTGGAGTGTTACCCGCGAGTAGGCCACTCGCAACCGGTGATCAGTGAGCAGGTGCCCGGAACGGCGTATGGGTCCAGGTGCGCCCGTTGTCGAAGCTCGAGACGAACGCCGGTGATCGGCCGCCCGTCAGGCCGACGATGTGGCTGTCGCTGATGTACGCCGCGAAGGTGACCGGGCCCGCCACATGGGCGCGCTGCCAGCGGTTGCCGTGGTGATGGCTGACGAACGGTGCACCTGAGCCCGTGGTGATGAGCAACTCGTCCGGCGATGCGGCGGACAACGTGCCGGCCGCCGCACGCACGTGCGGGACGTCGGCGATGTTCGTCCAGTGGCGACCGGCATCCATCGACTCGAACAGGCTCCCGACGCCGCGGGCCGGCGTGCACTCCGCAGCCAGGCCCGTCTCCTTCCAGGCCGCGAACGCCTGGCTGCCGCCGCCGCACGGGTTGTCCGGGTGACGCCAGCTGAAGCCGTCGTCGGTGGTGGCCCACATGTCGTTGCCGCCGGTGACGTAGATCGCGTGCTCACGAAGCGTGATGGCCGGATCGACGTCGTCGATCGGCTTGACCGCGCCTACCCGGACGAGCGTCGGTCGGGTCAAAGTCGCCTGGAACAGCCGCAGCTTCTCGCATCGAACGCAGGACCGCACGAGTGCCCAGATCACGCCGTTCGAGGTCTCGAGGTCGACGATGTAGCCGGGACTGTCCAACGCCCGCCAGACGACCCCACCGTCGTACGTCGCTTGGTACTGCTCGCCGAAGCTGAGTCCCTGCATCGAATCCGCGAAGCGGACCGTCCCCTGCGGGGCCGGGTTGGCCGCTTCGATCGCCCAGCTCGTGCCCGCATCCTCGGTGCGGGCGAGCCCACCCGCTACCGTGCCGCCGCGCACGCGAAGCGGGCCGTTCACCCACCCCTCGGACTGAGACACGAAGCTCACCGACGCCGGGATCAGGCGCTCCAGGGACGGACGCACGATCGGCTCCGACGCGTTGTCGCCGAGTGTTGCGGATGCGCTGTGCGGCGGTGACTGGGCGACCTGTAGCCGCTGGTTGTCGCTGGAGCCGCGAACGGCGAGCACCGCCGGGGCGGCACCGGCGATCAGAGCGATCCCGGCGATCCCGGCGAGCAGTCCCTTTGCCCGCTTCCGGCGACGCGCCCGACGCGCGATCGCCACCCACGTACCGGCCGGCGGTGTGAGCTCCTCACCGCGGCCACGAAGCAGCTGTTCGAAGTCCACCTTGTCGTTCATCGCGAGTCCTCGAGCAGCGACTGCAACCGCGCTCTGGCGTCATACAAGTCTCGCTTGACCGTCCCCGGCGCGACGCCGAGCTCACGGGCGACGGCCTCGATGGGGAGGTCCGCGAAGTAGTGGAGCACCACGACCTGGGACAGCCGACGCGGCAGCGTCTCGACCAGCATCCGCAGCTCCGGCGCCGGTGCGGCCGCGGTGGCCGCGGCGGTGGCCGTCTTGCGCAAGGCGACGCGCTCGCGTTCACTGCGCCGCCAACGGTCGCGAATCAGGTTGAGAGCAGTCGTGTAGAGGTAGGCGCGTGGGTCGGTGACGGTGCTCCATCGACCCAGCAGCCGAACGAAAGCCTCCGCGGCGATGTCGTGTGCCACATCGTCGTCGCCGACCATTCGGCGGCACCAGCCGGCCAGCGGGGCGTAGTGGAGGCGGAAGGTTGCCTCACCGGCCGGGGCGATGTCCACCCGAGCAGCCTCCCCCACACCACGAGAGAGCCCAGTATCGATCAGCGGGACAACGACACTCACATCCGGAAGACGACCGGGCTTGCCGATCGGTTGGGTGAACGAGCTAGCCCGGCGTGAGCAGGATCTTGCCGACGTGCTCGCCTTCGGCGACGCGGCGGTGTGCTTCGGCCACCTGGCTCATCGGCAGCGTGGTGTGCACGACGGGCCTGACCCTTCCGGCAGCGACGAGAGGCCAGAGCTCGTCGACCACGGCCCGGCAGATCGCGGCCTTCTCGGGCAGGGGTCGAGCCCGCAACGACGTGGCGTGAACACTCGCGCGCTTGGCCAGCAGCGAGGCGATGTCCAGCTCGCCGCGGGTCCCGCCTTGCATGCCGATGATGACGAGCCTGCCGTTGGTCGTGAGAGTCGCGATGTTGCGCTCGAGATAGGCCGCCCCCATCAGGTCGAGGATGACGTCGGCGCCGCGCCCGCCGGTCGCCGTCATCGTGGCGGAGACGAAGTCGTCGTCGCGGTAGTTGATCGCGATGTCCGCCCCGAGTCCGCGGCAGCGTTCGAGCTTCTCCTCGCTGCCCGCGGTGGTCGCCACCGTCGCGCCGAGTGCCTTGCCGACCTGGATCGCCATGGTCCCGATGCCGCTCGCACCGCCGTGGACGAGGAGCGTTTCGCCCGGCTGGAGGGCGGCGAGGTGCACGACGTTCGACCACACCGTCGCCGCCACCTCGGGCAACGCGGCGGCGGTCTCGAGGTCCACGCCGGCAGGGATCGGCATCACCTGACCGGTGGGAGCGACGGCACGCTCCGCCTGTCCACCGCCGGCGAGCAGTGCACACACCTCGTCGCCCACCGACCACCCGGACACCGCAGTGCCGACCCGCGCGATCCGGCCGCTGCACTCGAGGCCGAGGGTGTCGCTCACTCCGGCTGGGGGCGGGTAGAGGCCCATCCGCTGCAGCAGGTCGGCCCGGTTGACGGCACTGGCGCTGACCTCGATGACGACCTCGTCAGGCCCCGGCTGAGGGTCCTCGATCTCCGTCCATTCGAGGACGTCGAGGTCACCGGCTCCAGCGCAGCGAACCGCCTTCATACCCTCACCGTACGAACCCACCGGGACCCGTCGGCCGCCAACTGCCGAATCCCCGGTCCCGCTGTATCAATGGCTACCCAAAGGGACATGATCTGACATATGAGCCCGCAGGACTCACCGCTGTTCACGCGGGTCGAGCGTGACATCCCGAAGCTCGCTCGGCGGATGCTCGATCGGTTCGTCGCGGAGATCCCGCTCTACAGCATGCTGCCGAGGGAGCAGGTAGAAGGCGAGATCGCCTCGATCACGGCGTTGAACCTGCGGTTGTTCTTTCACTCGCTGCGCGTCGAGGGCCCGATTCCCGATGACGCGCTCGTCGACATCCGCAGCTCGGCGGCGCGGCGCGCGGAGGAGCGTGTCCCGCTCGACGCCGTCCTTGCGGCGTACCACATCGGTGGTCGCATCGGATGGGAAGCGCTGGTGGAGGCGGCCGAACCGGACGAGCGCGAGGTGCTGATCGTCGTCGCGGGACGGGTCCTCGAGTTCGTGCAGCAGGTGACCGGCGCTGTCGCCTCGGCCTACCTCGAGGAGCGACAGAGCATCTACGGCGAAGAGCGCGACGCACTCAGAGCTGTGGCGTCGGCGCTCCTCGCCGGCGAGCCGGCGGACAAGCTCGCGTCGCGGGTGGGGCTGAGCATCGCGCCGGCGTACGTCGTCCTGGATGTGAGCATCGGCGATCATCCCGACGAGCAGGAGCACGGTGTGGGCGGTGCCGTCGCCGCTCGCCGCAAGCTGCGGCGGGTCCAAGGTCGTCTCGAGCGATGGGCCGGCCAGCCGGTCATCGGCCTGCTCGAGCCGGCCGGTGGCCCGGTTCTCATCGCGACGACACCCGACGAGTCCGACAAGGTTGTCGCGACGATGCCGGAGCTGATCGCGGAGCTCGGCACCGCCGCGGGGGCACCGGTGAGCGCGGGCGTCGCCGTCGCGGCGTCGGTTGGCGAGCTCGCCGGCGCGACGAGGCAGGCGGGGGACGTCCTCGCTCTCGCTGCCGGACTCGGACGTGGGCCCGGTGCATACGCGTTGAGCGACGTCCTGCTGGAGTACCAGCTCTCGCGGCCGAGCGATGCGCTTCCGGAGCTCGGTCTGCTGCTGGAGCCGCTCGAGCGAAACCCCGATCTGGTGCTGACGCTGGAGACCTATCTTGCGCACGATCTGGACCGGCGCGGCACAGCCGCGGCGCTGCACGTGCACCCGAACACGCTCGACTACCGGCTTCGTCGAGTCGTCGAGCTGACCGGGATCGATCCTGCGACGGCGCGCGGTCTGCAGCTCGTCGGCGCGGCGCTCGCTGCGCGCCGGCTGCGCGGCGACGGTTAGCTGGTTGCGGATTCCACCGCGAGCATCGTCTTGAGTGCGGCAATCATGTCGGCTGTCGCGTCGGCCGCTGCCGCACTGAGTTGCGTGAAGCCGAAGAAGCCGTGGATCAGTCCGTCGTAGAGCCGTACGACGACCTCGACCCCTGCGTCGGCGAGCGCCTTTCCGTAGGCGAGGTCCTCGTCGCGCAGCGGATCGAACTCACCGACACCGATCACGGCCGGCGGCAAGCCGGTCAGGTCGGTGGACATCATGGGCGAGTGACCCGGTCGCGACAGGTCGTGGCCGGCTGGTAGGTACTGGTCACGGAACCAGAGCATGTCCTCGGCCGTGAGGAAGTAGCCCTCGGCGTTCTCTACCCGTGACGGATAGTCGGAGTCCTCGCGGAGGTCGAGCCCGGGATAGATGAGGAACTGCGCCGCGATCGTGGGATCCTCGCCGCGGAAGGCGAGCGCAACGTTGGCGGCGAGGTTGCCCCCCGCGCTGTCGCCGCCGACCAGGAGTCGGCTCGCGTCGCCGCCGAGGTCGCTGATGTTGTCCGCGGCCCACCGAGTAGCCGAAAGGCAGTCCTCGTAACCGGCGGGGAACGGGTGCTCCGGCGCCAAGCGGTAGTCGACGCTGACGACCACCATCTCGCCGTCGCGACAGATCAGCCGAGCCTGGTCGTCATGGGTCTCGATGTCGCCGATGACGAAGCCGCCGCCGTGGAAGAAGACCATCGTCGGGACGGGACCGTCGATGTCCGGCCGGTATACGCGCGCGGCGAGATCGCCGGCGGCGCCGGGGACGGTGATGTCCGCCACGGACCGGACCTGAGCGAGGGTGGCGACGTTGCGCACCCCGACGGTGCCGGCCCGGAACCCGGCGCGGGCCTGTTCGACCGTCCCCGACGCGATGGACGGGGCACCGGAGTTGGCGAGGAACTTCAGGATGTTGGCGATCTGCGGATCAAGCGGCATCGGCTCATCATTGCGTAAGCAATGCGCCATTGCATGGGCGGTTTGGCTCCTCAGCCCGGAATTCGCCGAGGCAATGTGGCACTGCTACGGCTGATCAGGGGCGGAGAACATGATGGCGCCCTGTGCCGCGCCGGCCGGGCAGATGACGTCCTTGTCGCGGTTGTTGTGCCACCACTGCATCAGCCAGTCGCTCCCGCCGGAAGGTCCGCGCCCGCAGGCGTGGCGGGCCTGCCTGGCGTGGCCGCCACCGATCGTCGACCAGGTCGGAAGATCGGGCAGCTGCCACGACCCGACGACGTTCTTCCAGCCGTTGGGGTAGGTGTAGATCCCGACCTGGTAGCCGGCTTCGGTGTAGGCGCGCAGGACCGCGCGGACGACCGCGCGGTTGTGCCGGTGGCTCTTGCTCCAGGACGACACCGGATAGGGCTCGACGTCGACCCAGATCATCGGCGCCACCAGTCCGATCGACTGCATGGTCGAGAGGTTGAAGGTCGCCTCTGCGAAGGCGGCATTGCGAAGCGCGCCTCCTGCCTTCGACCCGTCGTACGGACCGCGTTGGCCGTACGTCGCGACCTTCTTCGAATGGGGGTATGTCGTCATCGCATAGACCGAGAGGTACCGGTGATGCGATGACACCCAGGCGACCTGGTCGGCGAGGCACGGGTTCGGATGGAAGCCGGGCCCGTTGGTCAGCCCGACGACGACGAAGCTCGCGTCTTTCGTCGGCATCGGCTGGCCCTCAGTTCGGCGCTTCTTGATGCCCATTCCCTTCGGGCACTGCGGCCAGGAGATGTCGCCCCCGTGCACCCCGACTGCCGGCGTGGCCGTGACGGCATTGGCAGGAGTCGTGGCGAGGACTGGGAGTGCAAGCAGCGCGGTGGCGACGAGGCTGCGCAGAGGTGCGACGGCTGGGACCCGCATCGGCCCAGGACAGCACAACCCGCCCGCAACCTCTACCGAGGAGCGGCGATTAGCCTCGCGGTCGTGGAGAACGAGCCCGGCGACTGCCCGACCTGTGGCCGGCCGCTCGACCGGCACGAGCGCAACATCCGCTTCCGGCTGCCCGATCCGGTGCAGGAGACGATCGAGCAGGAGAACGCGCCGGGCGCCTGGATGAGTCATGCAGACGCGCAGACCTCGGTGATGATGCAGGTTCCTGGCGTCGGACCGTTCGTGCGCGCGCTGATCCCGGTCTCGCTCACCGATGGTCACACCGTCACCTTCGGGGTCTGGCTGCTGGTCGAGCCAGACGACCTGCAACGCGCCTCGGCGGTGTGGCACCGGCCCGAGTACCTCGATCTGGTCCTGGACGGGTGGCTCGCCAACTCGCTGCCTGGCTGGGGTCTGCTGGGCAAGCCGGTCAAGGCCGCAGTGCGCAAGCGACAGCACACGCCGTACTGCGTGGACAGCACGGACCCGGTCCTGGCCGCCGTACTGACACAGGAGTGGCGCCACGATCTGGTGCTCGACGCTCTCGAGGTGCATGGCATCTAGCGAGCCGGCTAGTCGACGCGGATCGCCGCCGTCGTGGCGCTGCCGGGCGCGTAACCGTGACGAGTGCCGATCACGACGACTTCGATTCGGGCGCCGGCATCACGTTGCCGAAGTCGGTAGTGGCGACCTGTCGCACCGGGTATCCGATGTCCGTCGCGGAGCCACTGGTAGCGAATGTGTGCGGCCGCAGGTGTCCAGCCGCCGACATGAACCGTCAGGCGATCGCCGACCTTCGCACCGCCGGAGATGAAGGGGTTCCCGGCCGGGCGCAACGCTGCGCCTCGCCGGATCGGTACCGGCGATGTCGCGGTCGTCGGCGTCCAGCCCGCGTCGTTGTGTGCGGCGGCCTGGCAGCTCAGGGCGTGGCCGAAGTCGTCGGCCGTGATCGGGTACGACGACGAAATGTGCCCCGGGACGCGGTGACTGTCGATCAGCCACGAGGTCCCCTGCCAGGTTGCGTCGTTGTAGGACACGACACAGGTGACGGTCTCGCCGACCGCGACGGTGCCGTGGATTTGCGGCGGGGTTGCGAGCGTCGGCGGGTTGCTCACCGGCAGCGTGGTCGACGTCGGAGAGCTTGTCGGCGTCGGCGTCGGCGTTGACGTCGCCGTTGACGTGGTCGTCGGCACTGGCGTAGGGACCTCCCCGCGCGCCACCCGACCTGGCAACGCGGAGGCCAGGAGCGATCCGGTGCCGACAGCCAAAACGACGGTTAGTCGAGTCAGCGAAACCTTCACGCCGCCGAGCCCCATCACGACGCCCCCCACCAAGGTCGCAGCAGCCTAACAACGGTGGCCGCTCGCCGTAAGGAAGGTGCCCAGCGCTCACGCGATCGTCAGACCACCGCGTTGACGAACGGCCGCTTCCCGTAGCCTCTCCATCCTGGAGGGCTCGCCTAGTGGACGATGGCGGCGGTCTTGAAAACCGCTATGCGGGGTGACTCGCATCGTGGGTTCGAATCCCACGCCCTCCGCCATTGTGATGAGTCGCGACATCGTTGAGAGTCCTTCACGTACCACGGTCGAAGTGTCACCTACACGTGATCGACCGACGTGGACGGCGTTCAGGCCTCCTTATCGAATCAAGCGAAAGATCGTGCTGCCCCGACGCGGAGCCTCCGGGCGGCAGCGTCAACGGTTACGAGAAGAGGCTTGTCGTCCTCTTCGTCGTCGGTGTATCTACCAGGCGAGCTCTGGTGCGACCCCCGGCAACCTAGCGTTCAGGAGCGACACAACTGGGATGTTGCGTCCCGTCTTGTCTCTTGGTGTCCTTCAACGTCTCGTCGTCGTGACGCATCCGACGACGTTGGCTGGCCGTTGTTGCTGTTGTGCCAGATGCTCACGACGCCGTGTCGCGGCTCGTCTCTGCCTCGCCCGCCGCATGCGCGGGCGGTCGCCTATTGGGTGAGGTCGACGAGCACGGAGGGCGTCCAGATCGGCCAATGGGTGGTACCGACCAGCAGGCCGCTCTGGTATTTCGCTGCGAGGCGCGGACCGTTGTAATGCGAGTTGTCATAGACGGTTGCGATGTCACATAGCGCGACTGCCTGTGCTACGAGGGGCCATAGACGTTCATAACGGCTGCGCACTTTGTCTTCTGGAACGCTGTGCCCGCCCTGACGCACTCGCTCAGCGACGCGCGCGATCGACAACTCCATGGGAACGAGCAGAACATGCAGCGCGACGTAGTAGCCGCAACGGTGGGCCTCTCTAACGAGCTCGAGCTTCGAAGGATGGGAGAACACCGTCTCGGCGATCAGGGGCTCGCCGCGGGCGATCAGCGCGGCGCGGGTCTGGGCGGCGACCTGCGCCGCCTCGTAGGAATGTTCTTCCGCCGCGTCGGGCCACCGCGACGCGGCGATGATGTCAGCGTTGACGAATGGCGTGCCGGCCGGCAGCGCCTCCGCCAGGGTGAGGTTGACGAACGTCGACTTGCCGGCGCCGTTCGGTCCGACGACGAGGTCGAGGCGCACCGGCGCGGTTAGGGGATCGCCTCGACGGATCCGTCAGGAAGAAAACGGGTCAACGTGCCGTCGCCGTCGACGGCCACAGCACAGAGGCCTTGCCGGTTGAGAAGCTCGCCGTAGGAGGCCGCGGATGCGTGCTCTGAGATCGCAACATCCAGTTCGGCATTAGCGACCAGGCGCTCTTCCGCCCCGAGGTCGCGCAGCGGCAGCCGGCCAGCTAGGACCTCCTCGACCCGCCGGCGCGCGGTGCTGTGACGTAGCGAGACGGCTTGGCCGACGCGAGCCCAATGGTCGAGTTGTTGTTTGGCGGAGCGGCTTTGTCGAGCCCCTTCGACGGCCGCAGCGTCAAGGAGATCCTCGGCGAATCGAGTAACCCGGTCAGCCATCACGCACACTCCTTCGTAACACACTGAAACATCATCGTAGCAGAGTGCTACGAACGTGTGGCAGGGCCCCAGGGTGCGCGAGGGCAGCTCTCGATCGTGGTCTGGTGACCCACGAGTCGAGCGTGTGCATGCGATTGCGAAACCGGTTACCGCGTCGGCAAGGCCGAGCCGGCCTGAGTGTCCTTCCAGGACAACAGCCGTGACCCAACTTCACAGGCACGTCTCGCCTGCTTCGCCTGCCGCTCTCGGACCACTGCGCACCACGACGGAGTTCCGATCTGAAGTAGCACAGGACTGACGCCGTTTCACGATTCGAATCGGGCATCCAGGTACGGATCGGCGCTTGCGGCCCAGAGATGTGTGCTGCTTCGTACGGAGGCCGTCCACCACGGTGCGACGGTAGGGTCGCGCGACGTGAACATTGCAGATCACGCAGCCGGCCGGCCCGCCGCTGCCGCACTGCTGCTGCCCGGCGACGAGACTGTCACCTACGGCGAGCTGCACGAGCGCGCGATGCGCGTCGCGGGCCTGCTTCACGAAGCCGGGCTGCGTCGTGGCGACGCCGTCGCCTTGATGCTGCCGAACCGCCGCGAGTTCCTCGAAGTCACATGGGCCTGCCAGCTCTCCGGCCTTTACTACACGCCGGTCAACACCCACCTCACCTTCGACGAGGTGTCCTACATCGTCGATGACTGCCAAGCCCGTGCCTTGTTCATCGACGAGTCGATGGTGCAGCTCGCAGCCGAACTCCGCAGTCGCGAGAGCGGTGTCGATGTGTGGGTGGTAGTCGGCGCAGACTGGGACGGCTGGTCGACGTACGACGACGCGATGGCGGCCGTCACTGAGCGGGCCGAGGTCTCCGACGGCTCCGAGATGCTCTACTCCTCCGGCACGACCGGACGCCCCAAAGGGATCCGCCGGCCGCTTCCGACCGAGAACGGGTCATGGGCGCAGGGCGTCCTGGAGCAAGCGGCCCTGCATCTCTACAAGGTGACCGGTGACAGCGTGTACCTGTCGCCCGCCCCGCTCTACCACGCCGCTGGTGTCAACTACACGATGGCGATCCACCGCATCGGTGCGGCGACGGTGATCGTGCCGAAGTTCGACGCCGAGGAAACCCTTCGGCTGATCGAACAGCATCGCGTTACCCACGCCCAGTTCGTCCCGACGATGTTCGTCCGGATGTTGAAGCTGCCGCCCGAGGTCCGCGCCAGGTACGACGTGTCGAGCCTGCAGTGGGTGGTGCACGCCGCCGCCCCATGCCCCGTCGATGTGAAGCAGGCGATGTTCGACTGGCTCGGCCCGATCATCTATGAGTACTACGGCGGTACCGAGGGCTTCGCAGGCGCGACCATCGGGCCTGAGGAATGGTTGGCCCATCCCGGTTCGGTGGGTCGACCACTGACGACAGTCCATGTGATGGGTGAGGACGGCCAGGAGCTTCCGGTCGGTGAGGCGGGCGAGCTGTTCTTCGAGGGCGGTCCCGAGTTCGAGTACTGGCAGGACCCGGACAAGACGAAGTCGCTGTCCAACGCGCAGGGCTGGCGCAGCCTCGGGGATGTCGGCTACGTCGATGACGAGGGCTACCTCTATCTCACCGACCGCGCGACTTTCATGATCGTGTCCGGCGGGGTGAACATCTACCCGCAGGAGACCGAGAACGTCCTGATCATGCATCCCAAGGTTGCCGACGCTGCGGTCTTCGGCGTGCCGAACAGTGACTTCGGCGAGGAGGTGAAGGCGGTCGTCCAACCGCTGGACGGGGTCTCGCCGAGTCCGGAGCTCGCCGCGGAGCTGGCGTACTACTGCAAGGCCAATCTCGCGGCGTACAAGTGCCCGCGCTCGATCGACTTCGACCTCGAGCTGCCACGCGATCCCAACGGCAAGCTCTACAAGCGCCGGATCCGCGACCGCTACTGGGAGGGTCGCACGACCCGCATCCTCTGACGGCCGCGCTGCCGGCTCACCCACGACGACAGGCGAGACCTTCCCGGCCAAAGCGTCGCATAGCGGGCAACAATCTGACAGACATAGTCACTTCGCGTCATTGCCATGCCACCTGTCTCCGGTGACGCTCGGATGGAGGTTCTCGGCTGGAGGCGGCAGTGGTTCAGGCAATCCCATGGTGGACGCCGATGCCACACGTGCGCGGGCCCCTGAAGGTGGGTGGACGGCCCACGGCCGATCGCTACCGATGGTTGGTCGAGTCGGTCCAAGAGGTCATCTTCGAGGCTGACCCGGAGGGGCGATGGACCTACCTCAACCCGGCATGGCACCGGATCCTCGGCTACGACGTCGATCAGTGCCTCGGGACGCCGTTTCTCGACTACGTCCATCCGGAGGACCGGCAGGCCAACCTCGACATCTTCGTCGACACGTTGACGACAGGTAAGGAGAAGTGCCGCTTCGAGGCGCGCTACGTCACCGCCGACGGCGGCGTGCGGTGGATGGAGATTCACGCCTGGATCTTTCGCGACGCCGCTGGCGCATCACTCGGATCCACCGGGACGATCACTGACGTCACTGAACGACATCTGGCCAAGCTGGAACTTGAGCGCCGGGCGACGCACGACTCGCTGACCGGCCTACCCAACCGGGCGCTGCTCGACCAAGAGCTGGTGGCCGCGATCCACCGATGCGCGGCCGGCGAGCGGCCGCTCGCCCTCGTCTTCCTCGACCTGGACCGCTTCAAGCTCGTCAACGACAGCCTTGGTCATGACGCCGGGGACGAGGTGCTGCGGGCGGTCGCGGGACGTCTCCAACAGGCCGCTCAGAGCGGCGAGGTCATCGGCAGATTCGGTGGGGACGAGTTCGTACTCATCTCCGACATGCTCAGCCCGGCCGCGATGCGGTCGTTCACGCATCGTCTGCACAGCACTGTCAGCGCACCGATCTCGGTGGCAGGACGGGAGCTGGGGCTTTCCGCCAGCGTCGGCGCCAGCATGCTCGCCGCGACGGCGGCCGCTCAAGCGGTGTCCGACGGAACAGTCGCTGAACTCGCCGCGACGCTCCTGCGTGATGCGGACTCGGCGATGTATCACGCCAAGGAAACCGGTCGCGACCGCACCGAGATCTTCTCTGCCGACACGCGAGCGCGGATCGTCAACAAGTTCGACACCGAGACCGAGCTGCGGCTGGCGATCATCCGCGGCGAGCTGTTGCTCATGTACCAGCCCCAGATCGACCTCGGGACCGGCGCGGTCGTCGGGTTCGAGGCCCTGGTGCGCTGGGATCATCCGCAGCGCGGCCGGTTGTTGCCGGCCGACTTCATGGAGGTCGCCGAGGACAGCGGACTCGTCGTGCCGCTGGGTCGCTGGGTGCTTGCCGAGGCGTGTCGCGCGTCGGTGGTTCTCGAGCGAACTCGAAACCAGTCCGCGCGGATGGCGGTCAACGTGTCGGCGCGCGAGATGTTGTCGAGCGGTCTCGTCGCCGACCTTGCGGACATCCTCGCGGAGACCGGCGCCTCGCCGGATCGGCTGTGCCTCGAGCTCACCGAGTCCGCGCTGCTGCCCGATGCCGACGCCGCGGCCGCCATCATGACCGAGCTGGCGGACCTCGGACTGCAGCTCAGCCTCGACGATTTCGGGACCGGGTTCTCCTCTCTGACCTATCTGCAGCGGCTGCCACTTCGGGAGCTCAAGATCGACCGATCCTTCGTCTCGCAGATCCAGCAGAAGGACGGCCTCGCGATGGTGGCGGCGGTTATGAGCCTTGCTGAGGCGCTCGGTCTGGAAACTGTTGCCGAGGGGGTCGAGGACCCCTATCAGGTGCGGGCCCTGACCAAGCTCGGTTGCACCACAGGACAGGGCTTCCTGCTGGGGCACCCGGCCGAGCTGGCCGATGCCGTTACCGCCCGTCCCGTTCTCCCGAGCCAGCGTCGGGCCTTGAGCCGCGTCTGATCACGGACGGCCGCGCGGCACGCCTACCTAGTCGTTGTCGCTGCCGGACGGGTCGATCGGCTGCCGGTTGCGAAGCCAGTTGGACGCCGGCGCAAGCCCCCGGACTGCCGCGAGGTGCATTGCCGTGGCGACGATCGCGATCAGCCACAGTCCGGCACCGGCCGCCGAGCCGACCGCCGCCGTCAGCCACACCGACGCCGCTGTGGTGAGTCCGCGCACAGCCCGGTCACGCTGCACGAAGATCAGACCGGCTCCGATGAACCCGATCCCGGACACGACCAGTGAGGCCACGCGGGACGGGTCGACCATCGAGCGGTTCGAGCCGAGTACGTCGAGGAAGCCGTACTTCGAGATGAGGACGAACAACGCCGAGCCGAGCGCGACCACGGTCTGCGTCCGCAGTCCGGCCGCCTTGCCGCCGAGTTCGCGCTCGAGGACGATCAGGATGCCGAGGCCGACAGCCAGTGCCAAGTCGCCGACTTGCGCCCAGCCCTGACCGGAGACCTCGTCGAGCCCGGCGGCGAGCAGTGAGTCGATCACGCATGATCGCTACCCGTCAGCGGATTGGGTCACGCGCAAAGGTTGCGTTGCGGAATGGCCACCGCGATGCCGGGTATGCCGCCCTCATGCCAACGGTTGCTGACCAGATCCTTAGCCGACTTCGCGAGTGGGACGTCGAGTGCGTCTTCGGGTATGCCGGTGATGGCATCAATGGACTGCTCGCGGCCTGGGGCCGCGCCGGCAACCAGCCGAAGTTCGTCCAGGTGCGCCATGAGGAGATGGCGGCGTTCGCCGCGGTGGGCTATGCCAAGTTCTCCGGCAAGGTCGCGGTCTGTGCTGCCACCTCCGGCCCTGGCGCGATCCACCTCCTCAACGGCCTGTATGACGCGAAGCTCGACCACGTGCCGGTCGTCGCGATCGTCGGGCAGACCAACCGCAGCGCGATGGGAGGCTCGTATCAGCAGGAGGTCGACTTGCTGAGCCTGTTCAAGGACGTGGCCAACGAGTACTGCCAGATGGTCACGGTGCCGGAGCAGTTGCCGAACGTGCTCGATCGCGCGATCCGTACGGCGATGACGCAGCGCACCGTCGCGGCGGTCATCGTCCCGTCCGATGTTCAGGAGCTCGAGTACTCGCCGCCGACGCACGAGTTCAAGATGGTTCCGTCCAGCCTCGGAATCGTCGAGCCGATGCTGACCCCACCCGAGCACGAGCTCGCCCACGCCGCAGAGATCATCAACGCCGGATCGAAGGTGGCGATCCTCATCGGGCAAGGCGCTCGTAGCGCGGTGGACCAAGTCCTCGAGCTGGCCGAGCTCACCGGTGCCGGCATCGCGAAGGCGTTGCTCGGCAAGGACGTGGTCTCCGACGAGTTGCCGTTCGTGACCGGCGCGATCGGATTGCTCGGCACCAGACCGTCATACGAGCTCATGACGGGCTGCGACACGCTGGTCACGATCGGGTCCAACTTTCCGTACACGCAGTTCATGCCGGAGTTCGGCCAGGCGCGCGCGATCCAGATCGACATCGATCCACGCTTCATCGGCATGCGTTACCCGTATGAGCTGAACCTCGTCGGGAGCGCGGGGCCGACCTTGAAGCACCTGCTGCCGATGATCGAGCACAAGAGCGATCGGTCGTGGCGGACCTCGGTCGAGAAGAACGTCGCCCGCTGGTGGGACGTCATCCACCGCTCTGCGCTCGTCGACGCCGATCCGATCAACCCGCAGCGGGTGTTCGCCGAAGCGTCCGAGGTCCTTCCCGACAACGTCATCGTCTCCGCCGACTCGGGCTCTGCGGCGAACTGGTATGCCCGCAACATCAAGTTGCGCCCCGGCATGCGCGGTTCGCTGTCCGGGACGCTTGCGACGATGGGCAACGGGGTGCCCTACATGGTCGGGGCGAAGTTCAGCAATCCGGGACGTCCGGCGGTCGCGTTCGTCGGAGACGGAGCGATGCAGATGAACGGCATCAACGAGCTGATCACCATCGCGAAGTACTGGGAGGAGTGGAGCGACCCGCGGCTGGTCGTCGCGGTGCTCCACAACAACGATCTCAACCAGGTCACCTGGGAGATGCGGGCCATGGAAGGTGCCCCGCAGTTCCTGCCGTCGCAGCACCTGCCGTCGTTCCCCTACGCGCACTACGCGCGGAGCATCGGGCTCGAGGGGATCCTCGTCGAGAAGCCGGACGAGATCGCCACCGCGTGGCGAAAGGCACTTGCCGCGGACCGGCCGTGCCTCCTGGAGTTCCTCACGGACCCGGCAGTGCCACCGATCCCACCGCACGCGACGCTCGACCAGATCGAGAACATGATCGGCGCCGTGGTGCGCGGCGACTCCGACCGGTGGGACGTCATCAAGGAAGGCGTGAAGCTCAAGGCGCAGGAGTTCCTTCCCGGTGGCCGTGACAAGTAGGACCAGCGGCGCCAAGGCGGTTCACGGGATCGATCGCGTCGTCCGCAACATCGAGACCGGGCGGTTCGAGCGCTCGCTGTCGGGGCTGACGGCCATCGGATCGGTGATCACGGCGGCCGAGATCTACCTCGAACACGATCGCGCAAGTTTCGGCAACTCGATGATGTGGCTGCCGGTCGCGCTCGGACCGATCGGATTCGCGTCGGGACTCGCCGGCGTCTTCAGCAAGCACGCAGCGAAGACCCTGCTGCCGATCACCTCCGCGGCGATCGTCGCCAACGGGTTGCAAGGGACCTATCTCCACATGCGCGGGATCGGGCAGCGACCCGGCGGCTGGAAACTCGGCAAGTACAACGTCGAGATGGGCCCTCCGGTGTTCGCCCCGCTGCTGATGACGATGGTGGGGGGGATGGGGCTGCTCGCCGCGATCCTGCGGCGAGAGGGCGAGTAGCCGTGGCCATCTTCCGGCAGCCGATCGAAAGCGAAGGTCGGACAATCGGAGGCGCAGCCGAGCGCTTCCCGGGTTTCGACGTCCTCGACGAGGTCAGCCACTGGGATGCCGCGACCGCCGGCGTCGTCCTGTCGCGCCTTGGCCCCTGCCCGCCGTTGCGGTTCTTCTCCCTCGCGGAGGAGGCGGTGGGCCGGGCCCTCTTCGACCAGCTGCTCGATCAACGTGAGCCACCGCGGGTTCCGGTCCTGGAGATGATCGATGCGCGCTTGGCCGAGGCGCAGACCGACGGCTGGCGTTATGCCGACATGCCAGAGGACGGCGAAGCGTTCCGGCGCAGCTTCGCGGCCCTCGACGATGACGCCAGGCGAGCGTTCGGCCGGCCGTTCGCCGAGCTCGAGTGGTTCGACCGGGCCGACCTGGTGCAGTCTGTGCAGCAACTCAGGGACACCGACTGGCACGAACTGCGCGCCGACCGGGTCTGGAGCCTGTGGACGCGATACGCGTGCACCGCCTTCTACAGCCACCCGTGGGCCTGGAACGAGATCGGCTTCGGTGGTCCGGCGTATCCGCGCGGCTACAAGAACCTCGGCGTCGACGCCCGTGAACCGTGGGAGGTCGCCGACGTCACCGATCGCGATCCGGTCGGGCGCGGCGATGAGATCGAGCAGGCCCGCCGGCGGCACGCCGAGGCGAGAACCCGGCAGTTGAAGCAGGCTGACCCGAAAGGTCCGGTCGGCGTCGGTGACCGGCTGAGCGAGTCGCAGTGAGTGCTCTCACGCAGGTCCGGCACCGAAACGAGTCGGCGTGGTTGATCCCGAACGACGGGACCAGGGTCAACCATCAGCTACGCCGCGACATGCGTCGCTTCGCCGATGACGACGAGGTCGACATCGCGATCGTCGGCGCCGGTGCCGGCGGGTCGGTGCTGCTCCAACGGCTAGCGCGAGCGGGCTGGCGTGCCGTGGCCTTCGACGCCGGGCCGTTCTGGGATCCGGACCGTGACTGGGTGAGCGACGAGGCGGGCTCACATCATCTCTACTGGACCGAGCCGCGCGTCATCGACGGGGCCAACCCGACGGTGCTCGGATCGAACAACTCCGGTCGAGGCGTCGGTGGCTCGATGGTCCACTTCGCGGGCTATGCGCCGCGCTTCCATCCGTCCGACTTCTCGACCTACACGAACGATGGCGTCGGAGCCGACTGGCCGATCACGTACGCCGACCTGGAGCCGTACTACCGGTTGATGGAGGAGGAGCTGCCGGTTGCCGGTGAGTCCTGGCCCTGGGGACACCCGCATCGCTACCCGCACTCGCCGCACCCCGTCAGCGGCAACGGGCTGATCGCGCAGCGCGGGGCGTTCGAACTGGGCATCGAGATGCGGGTCGGCCCTGTGGCGATCACCAACGGACGCTTCGGCAACCGGTCGCACTGCATCTACCGCGGCTTCTGCCTGCAGGGATGCAAGGTCAACGCCAAGGCGTCGCCGTTGATCACCCACATCCCCGACGCGCTCGCCCACGGCGCCGAGATCCGGCCCGACGCGATGGTCAGCGGCATCGAGGTCGACGACGACTCGGGCCTGGTCACTGGCGTCCGTTACTTCAAAGATGGCCGTGAGCGGCGCCAGCGGGCGCGGATGGTGGCCGTTTGCGGCTACTCCATCGAGACCCCGCGCCTGCTGCTGAACTCCGCGACGAAGCGATGGCCCAACGGGCTGGGCAACGACAACGACCTGGTCGGGCGCTACGTGATGGTGCAAGGCGCGCCGCAGGCGGCGGGCCGCTTCGACGAAGAGATCCGGATGTTCAAGGCGCCTCCGCCCGAGGTGAGCTCGGAGCAGTTCTACGAGACCATGCCGGGCAAGCCCTATCGGAGAGGCTTCAGCATCCAGACCGTCTCCCCGTTGCCGATCACCTGGGCGGAGCACGTCGCCGCGCAAGGGCATTGGGGGACGGTGCTGCGCGAGTACATGGCTGACTACGTCCACTGGGCGACGATCGGCGCGCTGTGCGAGTACCTCCCACAGGCGGAGAACCGGGTGACGCTCGCTGCGCAAACCGACCGTTACGGGCTGCCCGTCGCCCAGTTCACCTACAGCCTGTGCGACAACGACAAACTGTTGCTCGACGATGCGCGCGCCATGCAGGCCAGGATCCTCGAGGCGGCCGGCGCGACCGAGGTCATCACGATCGATCGCACCGCGCATCTGATCGGCGGGGCACGGATGAGTGCGCGTCCTGAGGCCGGTGTCGTCGACGCCGACTTGCGTACCTGGGCCATCCCGAATCTGTACGTCGTCGACGGGAGTGTGTTGCCGACACAGGGCGCCGCGAACCCTGCGTTGACGATCATGGCCGTCGCCGCCCGGGCAGCAGACCGGTTGGTGGCTGGGCAGCGCACGGGAGTCCGCGATGGGCGGTGACGGCATACCCGTGGTCGAGTCGGTCACGGCGGCGAGCTACGAGATTCCCACCGACGGCCCGGAGGCCGACGGCACCTTGTCCTGGGACAAGACGACTGCGGTGACGGTCGTGGCGAGTGCCGGCGGCAAGAAGGGACTGGGCTGGACCTACGCAGCGGCCGCCGCGGCGGACGTGGTCGAGAACCTGCTTGCGCCCGCCGTCGTGAACCGTTCGGCGGCAGACCCGCGCGGTGCCAACAGCGCGATGTCGAAGGCGGTGCGCAACGTGGGACGCCCCGGGATCGCGGCTACTGCGATCTCCGCGGTTGACGTGGCCCTATGGGACCTGCAGGCCAAGTTGCTCGACGTGCCGCTGTACCGACTGCTCGGCGTCGAGGGGAATGCGGTGGCGGTCTACGGCAGCGGTGGCTTCACGACGTACGACGACCGGCAGACCACGGATCAGGTGTGTGACTGGCTCGAGCGGTGCGGTGTGGACGCGGTGAAGATCAAGATCGGCGAGTCCTGGGGGACGCGACCCGAACGTGACCTCTCGCGAGTGGAACTGGTGTCGAGGTTGGTCGGCGACAGGGGCGAGATCTTCGTCGATGCCAACGGGGCGTACTCGGTCGGCCAGGCGATCCGGATGGGCCATCGCTTCGCCGAGCACGGCGTCACATGGTTCGAGGAGCCCGTGTCGTCCGACGACCTCGCTGGCCTGAAGGCGGTCCGCGGGTCCGTCGCGGCGGACGTTGCGGCCGGCGAGTACGGATACGACCTGCCCTACTTCGCGCGGATGCTCGGTGCGGGTGCGGTCGACTGCCTGCAGATCGACGTGACGAGGTGTGGCGGGGTGACCGAGTTCCTGCGTGCGGCGGCGGTCGCCGCCGCGAACGGGTTCGACGTGTCCGGGCACTGCGCGCCGCACCTGCACGCGGCCTTCGTGGGCGCGGTGCCCAACCTGCGCCACATCGAGTACTTCCACGACCACGTCCGGATCGAAGAGACCCTCCTGTTCGACGGAGCAGTGCCCGCTCGTGACGGCTGCCTTCGTCCTGCGGGTCGGCCGGGCCACGGCCTCACGCTGCGCGACGACGCTGACCGGTGGCGGAAGACATGACGGTTCGGGTCGGGACCAGCGGCTGGCAGTACGCCGACTGGCGGGGCGCCTTCTACCCGCCGAAGCTGCCGCAGCGGCTGTGGCTGTCGTCGTACTGCGAGTCGTTCGACACGGTGGAGGTGAACTCCAGCTTCTATCGGCTGCCGACCGTCGAGACGGTTCGGCGATGGGCGGGAGAGCTTCCCGACGGCTTCGTGATGGCCCTCAAGGTGAGTCGCTTTCTCACCCACGTGAAGCGGCTGCGCGAGCCTGCCGAGCCGGTCGCGCGATTGATGGGGGTCTTGTCACCGCTTCGTGCGCGCGGTCTGCTCGGCCCCTTGCTCATCCAGCTCCCGCCCGATCTGCCGGCGGAGCTGGACCGGCTCGACCAGACGCTCGCCGAGTTTCCGGCGGGTGTCCGCGTGGCGGTCGAGCCGCGTCATCAGTCGTGGTTCACCGCCGAGCTGCGCGACCTCCTCGCACAGCACGGTGCTGCCCTGGTGTGGGCCGACCGCGAAGGGCGCAGTTTGGGACCGCTGTGGCGAACGGCCGGGTGGGCATACCTTCGGCTGCACCACGGCCGCGACGGCTGGGGCTACGACAACCGCGACTTGAGTCGGTGGGCGGGAAGATTGGCTGCGGCTGCTGACGGATACGCGTACGCGAACAACGATCCTGGCGCCGCCGCGGTGCGCGACGCGCGCCGGCTGCGCGCGATGGTGTCGGAGCGCAGTCATCTCGTCGCGCGGTCATAAGCGCAAGCGGCGTTGATGAGTGCGAGGTGACTCAGGCCTTGCGGAAAGTTGCCAAGCATCGATCCGGTGGACGGGTCGATCATCTCGGC
Organism: Mycobacteriales bacterium; assembly: GCA_035548055.1. Taxonomy (GTDB): domain Bacteria; phylum Actinomycetota; class Actinomycetes; order JAFAQI01; family JAFAQI01; genus DASZTV01. The sequence goes on from DASZTL010000090.1 coordinate 89,902, forward strand.
GAGCAGCCCGACATCGTTGACCAATGCGACGGCCTCGTCCATCAACGCTTTGGCCTCGGACAGATCTCCGAGCTGCACGAGGGCGTGGACCAGCCAGAACGTGCAGGCGATGAAGCCGCCGCCATCGTCGGCGCCGCTGTACCGGCGTACGACGGGCCCATCCGAGAGCTCCTTGCGAATCGCCTCGACCGTGCCGGCGAGCCGCTCGCCTCGGTCGAATCCCGTGCGGGCCATGAGCAAGGTGGCCGCGTCCACGCCGTCCGTGCCGGCGTAGCCCGTGTAGCAAGACCGCTTCGGCGACCAGCAGTGCTGATCGACCCACGCATGGACGGCATCCCGTTCGCTCTTCCACCGGTCGACGTGGTCACTCAGCAGCTGACCTGCTTCGTGCAGTCGGACCGCGCGGTCCAACGCCGTCCAGCACCCGACCTTCGAGATCGTGTAATGCCGCTGGGTGGGAAGCTCCCAGATGCCGGAGTCCTTGCGATGCCAGGT